>NZ_AUNE01000001.1 GCF_000447755.1 Bacteriovorax sp. BSW11_IV
GTTTTCCCGAAAGTTTTCGTGGAATTTGAAGAGTTGTTGGCCAGTGATGAGCCTCTACTTATTACCGGTCACGTAAATCTTGCTGAAGAGCCAAGAAAGTTCTTCCCATCTAAAATTCAGAAATTGAAGGATGAGGCCGAGCAAAGAGTGACTTCTGTTAGAGTTAACGTGAACTTAAATGCATTAAATCAAAGTCGTCTGGAGCAATTAAAGCGCGTACTCCTAAGTTACCGCGGAAGTGTTCCAATGCACATAATTTTCGAGCACCAGGAAGGTCGTGCTCGTATGCCACTAGGGGAGGATTTCCTCGTGAATCCAACTCCACAGATGGCCGCAAAAATTAATGAGCTATTTGACGAAAGTAGTGTAAAATTTATCGTTGATGGGCGCTTGGAGGATGTCGCGAGCGTCCAATAATATTTAAGGATGAGTATGAAAAAATGGATTTTTCTTTTATTGTGCTGCCTAAGTGTTCAGTCATTTTCGGCAGCAAATAGTGGGCATATTGATGGTGAGGGGCGTTTTTACTCACTAGAAGATGATTCTTTGGCCTTTGTTAAAAGAGTACTTCTTTATAATGCATTTAAAGATGTTATTGGCAAAGAGCTGAAGAATATCGGATTAGATGATGCTCTTTTTTGGCAAAAATATGATGAGCGCTTTGACGAGTACTTTCTGCCAATTGCAGATAAGTTAAAGGCCGACTATGGCATCAAAGACGGCGAAGATGTTCCAGCTAAAAAGCGTGATGAATTTGAAAAGGCCTTAAGAGAGAAGAAGCTAAGTCTTAAATCTCGCTTTGGTAGAATCAATCAGGTTGTTTCATCTTATTCGATAAAAAAAATGTCTAGAGCAACTCAATCTGCCCAATCTCGCTATATGAATATTTCTGCAAAAGTCGATCGTCAGGAATTATCTGATCTTTATTTCAGCTACACAAGAAGTGATGATTTTAAGAGCTATAAAAATGTTTTTATTACAGTAGATTACAAACTGGAAGACATGAGTTGGCTTGATCTTGGAGTCGAAGTCGAAAGAGACTTCACAAGTGTAATAAGTGAGCACTGGAGAAATATCCTAACAACTCAGCTTAGTGGAGTTGCAACAAATATTGTTATATCAGATTCATCAATGCGTGAGAAATTAGACAACTATTTAAAGATTCCTTCGGAAGCGACAATTGCTTTTAATAAAGACAAGCGCTCAATTCAAGAGAACTCTACGATGGGGATTCTCAATATGGATGATGAGTTAAAGCAATCACTTTGGTTGAAAGTGAGAGTCGGGATCAAAAAACTTGGTGATAGTGCTCTAACTAAAAAGAGAAGTTTTTCATTTGATGGTGACTTCATCATGCAAGATCTTACAACTAAAAAAATCGTATCTTTTTATGATTTCATTCCAGAGAAAGCTTCTTTTTCATTTGAAAATGCCCATGAATTAAGCTCGAATTCTGCAAGTCTTGTTTACAGACTTCCGATGAATGAATTTAAAGATCTTAAGAAAAAACTGAGTGCATTAGGCGGGAATCGCAAGAAAATAAAGTTAGAATTAAAGGGCTTTCGCTCTATTGCTGAGGTCGATAATTTTTCTAAATACCTCGAAACAAAAGGGGTTACTCTTGGCGTGGAAACAAAGCTTATTTCCCTAGGTAAGGAAAGTTCTATCCTACAAGTAGAGTTTCGTGGAGAAAACGATCCTATGGTATCATTACTTAAGGCCCTTAATAAGGCCGACTTGAATGATTCAAGAACTATGATGCTCGAAGATGAGATGAACCCATTTACTATTGTTTTAGGAGATGGGGGAGCTAAAGGGGCCAAGGTTCGTACAAACTAATTGAATTGCCTTAAGGACGAGGAATGTTGAAAATTAGATCGCTATTTAAATTATTAATTATTGCTGCTCTTATGTGTTCTTGTGCAACGGATGTTGTAAATAGAACACAACATGGGCAGCGTCCATTGGCCCAGCCTAAGAAATTCTTTAATGGTGTTAAGAAGCGTGTGGCCCTTCTTTCTTTTTTCAATGAGTCACCTTTTGGTGGTGAAGATCTTGGTGTCACTGCCACATCAGAACTTCTAAGAGAACTCTCACGTACGGGAGAGTTTGTTGTTGATCCAATGGGAAATAAAATCTTTGGATCGTCGAAAGAAATATATGCGGGTGGTGGAACTAAGTTAGTTCAACTTTCTCGTAAGGCCAAAATGCAAGGTGTAAACTTTGTTGTCTTTGGGCGTATTATCGATGCTCGTGTTCGTGAGAAAACTGATGAGATTGGTATTGTTCGTGAAACTAAGGCCTATTCAGAAGCTAAAGTTGAAATTAGAATCTTTGATGTTAATTCGAATAAAGAAGTTTTCACTGAAACTCTCAATGGACAAGCAGATGATAGTTCTTTCAGATTCTTTGCAACAGACAGAGAGTCGAAGCTTGTTTATAGAAGAGATCTTCTTCGCTATTCTGTAAGGGTTGCCACAAGAAGAGCTATTCCACGTATCATGGAAATTGCGGCCAAACTTGATTGGGTTGGACGTGTTGCGAAGATTACAGGTGGTAGAATTTATATCAATGCAGGCAGAGCATCTGGCATTAATATCGGTGACATATTGAAAGTTGTTACTGAAGGTGAGGAGATGTACGATCCTGAAACTGGTGCACTTATTGGTGTGACAAAAGGACAAATCAAAGGGACTATCGAAGTGGTAGACTTTGTTGGCGAGGATGGTTCGGCCACTGTTCTTCACTCTGGTGGCTCTGTTCTTGAAGGTGATTTCGTCCAACTTTATTAGGACATAAAAATGTTTTCATTATACGACCTTTTTAAAAAACTGGCCTTTGCCATGGATGCTGAAAATGCCCATACCAAGGCCCTTCATTTTCTTCATCATTATCCTGAAATTGCAAAATTTGTTTTTCATTCAAATGAAGACTTCAGCGACGCACGAATGGCGCTGACTGTAGGGAAAGTGAATTGGAAGTTTCCTGTAGGATTGGCCGCGGGCCTTGATAAAAATGGAGAGGCCTTCGATTTTTTCAGCTCTTTGCCTTTTGGTGCTCTTGAAGTTGGAACAGTCACTCCAAGGCCACAACCTGGTAACGAAAGGCCGCGTTTATTTCGCTATCCTGAAGAAGAATCTTTAAGAAATTGCATGGGTTTTAATAATCACGGAAGTGATGAGCTTTATCGCGCGTTAGAAAACTTTTCGCGTAGACAAACACCCATTGGAGTTAATCTAGGAAAGAATAAAGATACGCCCGCCCATAAGGCGCCAGAAGATTATAGAATCCTCTTTGAAAAGTTTAAAGGTATTGCTGATTACTTAGTGGTTAATGTTTCTTCTCCAAATACGCCAGGTCTGCGAGATTTGCAAAAGGCCAGTGAGTTAAAAGAAATTTTCTCAGAAATTCAAAGAGTGAGAACGAATGTAAAAACACCATTGTATTTGAAGATATCGCCAGATATGAGTCCAGCAGATTTACCTGCAGTCATTGATGTGGCGAAAGAGTATTCATTAGATGCTCTCATTGCAACTAATACTACAATTATGCCGGAAAGAGGCGCTGGCGGAGTTTCTGGTAGAGCATTATATGAAAAGGCAAAATCAATGAGAACTCATTGTTTAGCGGCCTTAAGTGAAACACCTGAAATTGATTTTATCGGAGTAGGTGGTTTTTCATCTTTTGAACAGCTTTGGGATTATTGGAAAGAGGGTGGAAGAGGGATTCAACTTTACACATCTTTTATTTTCCAAGGACCTGAAGTTCTCTATTCAATCTATCGAAATATTGATGCCAAAATGAAGGAATATAAAGTTCATTCCATCAATGATTTAATGGCCATTGCAAGAGAAGACAAATGATTGAATTGAAAGATGTCCCTTTCAATATGAACTATACAATTTTAGATAATCTTAGAGATGAGCCAGTGGACTTTGCAGAAATGCAACAAGGAATTCTTTTTTTAATAAAAGATCTTGAAACAATTACTTCACCAGTAGAAAAGGCCATCGCTCAATCTCGCATAGGCGTTTTTCAAAGAATGTGTTGGCAACTAGATAAAGCAGAGGCCTCTTTGAAAGAAGCGTTTGAAGTTCTAAGAGAAAATCGTTATATGCCTGGAGTTGTAAACACAGGAATTCGTCTTGCACACGTATATCACTGGAATGAAGAGTACGCAAAAGCGGAAGAGCTCTTTACAAAGTGTTTAGATATTTGCCGTAAATCAAATGATAATAACGTTAAGAAGTATGAAAGTTTTTGTTTGCAGCACTTAGGTAAATGTCGCTTTGATCAGGCCATGTTCAATGATGCACTCAACTTCTTTTTAGGAGCTCTAGATCTAAGACTATTTGAAGGAAACCTTGATCTCATTAATTCCACTCGACATGCAATTGCCATTGCAAAAGAAAAAGCAGATAACGTTTAGATTTCTTTTTTAGAAAATTTAATTCCAGCACCTTTAATAGCGTAAATTGTGTAGATTGATTCTACGATTTTCCTTCTAAGATTTGAGACGTGAGTATTGAAGTTATTTTTAGTGATATAAAAATTCTCACCCCAAACATTAGTGACAATTTCATCTCTTGGAATCAGTTTATCTTTGTGATGAATCAGATAGCATAAAAACTTAAATTCAGTCTGGCTAATTGAAACATCACTTCCATTAATAGCGAGAGTTTGAAGTTTTTTATTAAGCTTCATATCTTCATGAACAAGATAGATTTCATCGGTAGAGTTATTTCTCGCTTTGGCCTCATTAATCTTGTTCAAAA
>NZ_AUNE01000002.1 GCF_000447755.1 Bacteriovorax sp. BSW11_IV
TTTTCTTATTTAAAGTCTTCAAGATGGATTCTTTAAAAGATTAAAAGGCAGGTTAGACCTGCCTTTTTTTATGCGGCCTTTTTATTGTGAAATAGTTTTTCAGACTCTTCTTCTAAAACTTGAACAAGTATACTTCTTACTTTTGCTCTAACTTCTTCTTTAAAGTTTTCATCAAGTTGTTCTTCAATTGTCTCCAAGAGAAGATTGTTGCAAATTGCTCTGGCCTTTTCTCGAATCTGTGAAATTTCTGGTGTTTTATTTTCTGCACCCTCTAGCATTGTTTCAGCAATAAAAGTATAGGCCTGCGTCCATTGAGATTTAAGCTCTGGCGTCCATTCATCACCAAAAAAGAAGGCGAAAGTTTTAAGTAAACTTTGTCCAACCCAACTGTAATGTTCTGGTTCTGTCCCATAATTTACATGGCGAGAACCCATCTTTTTTAAATAATTTGTTAGCTTTTCGCCGTCTTCAAGATGATCCACAATATAGACTAAAGAATTGATAAGCGCCTTTTTCTGAGCGGCCATATTTACATCAGTAAATAATCCCTTGGAAGCGGGGTAGTCCTGAAAAAGAAACTCATAAAACTTATTGGCCACATCACCTGCGATTGGCTTTGCTTTTTCAAAAGAACTTCTGATCATATTGATATCTAAACTCATGGCATCCTCCAGTATGTTGTATCTTATCGGAGTGCTTTAATCAGTATAGACTCAATTTAATCTTTAGATTTTGGAGATAATGCTTGTCCCTATAAATGGACGATTGTAAGTGGTTAAAAAAAAGACCAGTAGATGATTTACTACTGGTCTATTCTTTTTTTAATTGAAAATTTCTTTTAGGCCAAGATCTTCTTGGGCAACTTTTGAAATTGGTGCACTTGGTAGTTCTCTTAGAGAATAGTCCATTTTCATAGAGTAATCCCTATCAATTCTATTTCTTAGGCCTTGCTGGGCATTGTACCAATCAAGTTTTTCTCTATTTTGACCACAGTTATTGATACTTGTAGAATCAGTCAGACCCCAACGAAGTTCAACACAGTGATATGGGTCAAAAGAAAGTTTGAATAAGTTCTCTAAAACCATATCAAGATTTAATGAAATATCATTGCCAGCACTTCCTTTAATATCAAAGGCACAGCTGGCGGTTTTTTTCTTATACACTCTTTCAAGGTCAGAAAGAAGATCTACTCCATTGTACTGAATGTTTGCATCACCATTGCGATGTCCTTCAATCATTTTTAGGACAAGTTCTTTTCCTTCTCTTACAGATGCTTTTAGACGAGCATCTCTTGAAGGAGATGAGTATGTTTCCCAATCCCCCTCAGTTCCGTAAATATTTTCAGGAAGAGTATCTGGATGAGACTGATTTTGAAGTCCAGCTTTCAAAGAAGCATTTACTGCAAGATTTCTTTCTTTTACATCGTAACAAATCTCATCTAATAACTCTGAAAATTCAGCAACGGGTTCGTAGACAAGATTCCCTTTTGAAAGTTTATTTCTTACATATTCGTAAAAAGACATTGGTCTATCATTGAAATTATAAGTATCGCTCTTTTGAAATTGCTCAAGAGAGTAGTCTGATAGTTCTTTGTTTTCCACAGTTTCAACAGTGTCATTTGCAACACTGAACGAGCGCCAATTTGCAAATCCTCCACCGATGCGAACATCTGTTCTTGAAAATTTCTCACCGTAAGTGATCGCAGTTAAAGAATTGTCTGGGTGGGCATCAATTAAATGGATTTTACCATTACTTGTTACTTCATAAACAACGGCTATATGTCCATTTGGATCATAGAGAACAGTACCTGGTTTAATGGCATCTCTAGAAATTTCAACTGGGTAAGTATCTCTAAAGTTTTTACCATCTTCAAATTTTGAAGCATTCGTACGAAAAGATGCCGTTGAAATTGAACCGCTAATACTAGAGAGGACTTCGTTTACACTGTCACCATTTTGAACATATCTCTTCGAGATAACGACGTTACCAAGTGTATTGTATCTTAAGTCTGGTACTTTCTTTTTCCCATCATTAAGGGCCTGTCTAAGATCTTTAATTTTTGCTTTAATTGATCTTTTCTTAAAAAAACCAGCGTTGTACATTTCTTTTTCAAGCTCTTTTATTTGAGCACGAATTGCATCTTTTTCTGGTGTGTACCATGTCGCTGGATGAAGAGCATTTGGGTAGCTAAAGGGAAGATCGTTCATCCACGCAAAGTAGCCGCGAAGAATATAGGGAAGATCCGCACAATCTGAAAATACATCTCTCAGATTTGATGGATTAAGATTGTAATATTTCGGATTGGCCTCTTTGCTCTTTAGACATTGGTCAGTCGTATGGCAAAGACCAGCTTTTTTTGCCTTACCAAGAGAGGCAATAAAGTCTTCGTAACTTTTTTCAAATGAGCGCGTCCAAGTCTTGTTCTTCACTTGCCAGCTTAAAGATTTTTTTGTGTTTGCAAAAGTCGGAGAGACAACAAGCAATGTTGCTATAACAGCATATTTTTTCAACATAAAATTCCCCCAATTTTAATTGGGGGTAATGTAAGTGAATTAGTAAAATAATCAATGGGTTTCGGTGGGATAGGGCATTTTTACATGCGTTCTCGCTCGAATCTTCGTAAATTTGATCTTAATATTTTCACGCTTTTAGCATTCCAGTTCTGATTTTGCGCCATCTCACTGTACTTGTTGAAAGTATCTTCATTGATAAAAGGAAAAAGACCTTTTGCAAGCTTTTCTTTAATCATTGGTGAGGCCACCTGAAAACTCTCTGTTAAAGCTTCAGTGATCTGCTCTTGGTGACCAAGTTTTTGATACCTTTCAAGCTCCATCATCGCATCTTCAATTAATGCATCGTCATGATACTTGAGTACATCTTGAACTATTGAGTGAAAATTTTCAGAAGATATAGGCTGGGTGCTCATAAGGGCAAGGGCCGCTTCTTTCACGTGCCCATCTTCAATTTTTAAATACTCTCTCGCTATCTCACTATACTTAGGATTGCTTTTTTCGTTCAGGGCCTTCTCTTTAAGTTTGAAGAGTTTATCTTTGATTTTTTGTCCCAATGCTAAGTCATGCATTCGTGGGTCTTTATTTGGAAAATTGCATATCTTTGAATAGCAGTCTTTTAGTTTTTGTATTTCTTCTTCTAGATTTTGAGAAATAGATGTGTCAAAAGATGCTGGAGTACGATCAATGTTTTTATTACTTTGATAGTGAGAAAAATGATGGATCTCGTTATGGGGATCTCTAGACCACAGTTCTTCACTTTTGTTTATTAAAAACAAGGCAACAAAAGTGAAGAAAAATATAAGTGCAGTTAATTTCATTCTCATATTTCACTTATATCCTTATTTTCTAAGTACCCTCGTTTACCTTTGATTTCTACCAGTGACCATTTTGTTCCTTTTGATATAATTTTGAAAGTATAAGAACCAAGTACAGGGCCTCTCACATACATGATACGAGAGCATTTATTACTCTCACAAGAGCGCAATGATCTATACCATATTCCACTTTTTAGCTTTCCATATTTCGGTTCAGGTTCTGGGTGAGGAGTGGGCACAGTATTCGTTACGAGTTCAATTCTCTCTTGTACCGTATTTTCTGGGAGTAGATCTCCTGCATAGATTATTGCACTAAAGCCACTCGATTGGATGGCGTAATAGACGGAATTTTCTTCTCCCGTAATTTTATGAGAGATGACTTCAACAATTGAATCACTTGATAAAAGGCCAATTTCATTATGTTCGTTATCAAGAAGTTTCATATCAACGAGGGTTTTTATTTTATCACCCTTTCTTGCGAGTATAGGATTTATACTTTCTGTTGTTATACTTACTTCGGAGGTCCATGAGCTGTAATCTTTATTTGTTCCCGCAAAAATATAACCTTCGCTATTACCAGATTTAATTTTGTAATAACGGTTGTATATTCCTATTGAATCTGTCGTGTAGTCTAAAATGGTAAAGACTTGTCCTTTTTTTGTGGTTGTTAATAATTTTCCACCAGGAGTCTCTCGGAGGTTGATATTCTTTTGTATTTTAATTTTTGAACCTACACTGTAGAGACCTGGGATTGATTGACAGATGTCATGTCTATCGTGTTTGACTATTTCTTCGTCCACATCTTCAGCAAGTGCGGTAATGATATCAGAAGTCATTGATGGTGAAAATTTGCTGATGAGACATAATTTGTCTTCAATACTTTCCAGACACTCAAAACGACCATCTCTATAGAGACAAGTTGGACCACTTTTAAGTGAATAGAGCATATCTTCTTCATAGGTGATTGGTGTTGGTTCTTGAGGAGTTCGAACACAGTTCTCACTGCCTTCTGCTATACAGGTTACATCTACGCTCGCAATTTCTCTTTTTTCTGAAATGTATTTTTCCCAGTCTTTTTTTCGATATTTATCGTAAAAGCCTTTGTCGTTTCTGGCCCATTTGTCATTAGGATTTGTAAAACGACATATTCTACTTGGACCACCGTTATAAGCACTATAAGCAGCTCTCGATCTCGCTACCCAATTTGTTTCACTTTTTACACAGCTTTGCGAAGGAGCTCTCTTCCATGCACTATAATACTCTTCTAGAGAATAGAGCATATTAAAAACGATATTTGATGCCTTTCCAGATGTCACGGCCTCGAAGTGCCATCGGTCATCAACTTGCATTATTCCATGTCCATGGCCATAGTCGCCTCTCATATATTGAGTGTGTCCACTTAAGGCCTGACGATAATGACTCCAGTAACTTTCTTGATGGGCAATGGCAAAAGTCGCATGAGTGAATTCGCGTTTTTCATCAGCACTTACACCTGGCTTCTTTGTCTCAATAAAATATTCTGCGGTTTCTTTTATGAGAGCGTAAACTTCTTCCATATATCGTTCACGTTCATTAGAGCGCTCGCTTACATCGAAGAATATTGATTCAGAAAAGTTCTTTTCAACCATAGGAAGGTCGATAAATTCATCGACATTACAAATATTGGGGGCGCGTCCAAACGTCCATTCACCACCTCGCTTATCAAGACAGCGCCAATAATCCGGCGTATCGTTGAAAGCAGATACTGAAAAAATGTTGATGAATAAAAGGCCGATTAATACTAGGTTTTTTGCTCTTCTCATGCTCTCTTCATCGGCTAGGACGAGAATCTATTGAGGGCCGATATTTAGCTAGGTTTAAGCAATATTAAGAATATATGAATATTTAAGTACTTAATGCCAGAAAAAAATGCCAATTTGTGAAATAAACCTAATTTGTTACGACATGTTTCCGATAAGTTAACACGGACTTGCTGAGAAATTTGAAGATAAATGTACACTTATATTCATCCTCAAAAGTAGTACGTAGGTGAATTTATGGGGTTTAAAAAAAGATTAATTATTTTTGGTTTATGTGGCCTGATGGGTACGAGTTTTTCGGCAGAAAAACTTGGATACACTGGTCGTCTTGTAAACTCAAATGGTGTACCTGTTGGTGGTGCTTCCGGCAGTGCCGATCTTGTTTTTAAACTTTATGAAGAAAATGGTGGTTCATATACTGGTGTTTGTACTCAAGAGGTTAGTAGTGTTCCACTTAAAAATGGTGTTTTCAGAGTCAGCCTCGATTTTTTAACTGGTTCTCAAACTTGTGATCTTGTTGCAGTTTTTAATAGTGCTAAAGTGAATGCAAGAGAGCTTTATATTGAAGTTACTGAGAGTTCAAACCCTAGTTCTCCCTATCCAAAACAACAATTAACATCAACTCCTTTTTCAACGATCGCCGAAACTGTTGTTGATGGAAATATTTCTCCCATTAAGTTAAGTGGTATCACGGCTGCAGGTTGTTCAACCAACCAGGTTCTAAAGGCCAATAGTAACGGAACTTTTTCTTGTGTTACCGATCAAGGATCATCAGGAACGATTACTGACGTAACTGTTGTGGCCCCATTGGCGAGAAATGTTTCAGGCTCAACTATTGATCTTTCAATTCCTGTTGCTGATGCAGCGACTGATGGTTATTTAAGAAAAGAGGACTTTGCACTTTTTAGTGGAAAGCAAGATGCTCTACCATCAGGTGGAGATACTTCAAAGTATTTGCGTGGTGACAATTCATGGGCAACACTTGCTGATGATGTGGAAAATACAGTACTTGCTAACTTTTCCCCTGTAAGTGCTGTCGTAGCAAATTCAGATACAGTTGTTCAGGCCATAAGCAAGCTACAAGGACAAATTAATACAGTTAGTGCAAGTATTCCAACTGATACCGACTCACTTGCTGAGGGAAGTACTAATCTCTATTTTACAGATACCAGAGCTCAAAATGCAGTTATTAGTAATGTCATTACAGATAATGTTACGAATAAAGCGCCAAGTGAAGATACTGTTTATGAGGCCCTTGTTTTAAAACAAAACCAAATTGTTCAAAGTGACACTATCGTTCCAGGTCGCGTGCAAGTGAGTATGCAAAATGGAGTAACTCTTCTTCCATTTGGTACAAACCCAGGTGAAACGAGTGAAGTTCAATTTAAAGAGCTCATTTCAAATGGGGCCAACTATGTAGGGCTTAAGGCCCCAGATAGCGTGGCCGCTGATATTGTATTTACTTTACCAAGCACAGATGGAACTTCTGGTCAGGTTCTTTCAACTAATGGTTCGAAGGTACTAGGCTGGTCTACAATTGGTGGTTCATCCCTTGCCGGTGATTCAGTTGATTCTTCAAAGATTGTTGATGGCTCAATCGTTAATGCTGATATCAATGCAAGTGCTGCGATAGATGCAACTAAGATTGCTGCTGGAAGTGTGGACAATACAGAGTTCTCTTACTTAAACGGTGTCACTTCAGCTATTCAAGCACAAATTGACAGCAAGGAAGCGGCCTTGCCAACTGGTGGGACAACGGCGCAATACATTCGTGGAGATAAAACTCTCGCGACACTTGATACTCAGGCCGTGCCTGAAAATACAAATCTCTACTTTACAACAGCAAGAGCAAAGGCCGCAACTGTGGCCGATGCCATTGTTGATGGTGTCTTAGATGTGGCGCCTTCTCAAAATATTGTTTATGACAGTCTTCTTCTTAAAGCAAATGTTTCAGATCTTGCCAACTATGTTGAGATTGCTGATGTGGCCAACTGTACGGCCGATGGAAGTCGCTTAACTTTCAATGGAACAACTTGGGCCTGTACGGCCATTAATGAAAATTTAGGTAACCATACCGCTACCCAAAATATTGATCTCGCAACTTATAAACTTGTCGGCAATGGTGGCTCAGATGGAATTTCTGTATCAAGCGCAGGTAGTGTTGGTGTAGGTGCAGCCGCACCACTTGGAAAATTGCAAATCTCACATGCAAATGATGCCATTGATGGAACAACAGTAACTTCTGATAAAGGTCTTGCCGTTCTTCATAATACCAATGCAGGTATTGTCGGTATGAGAGCAGAACACTCCGTTGGAAATGCAAATGATGGTGATTTTGTTCTTTATAATCAAGTTTATGAAACCTCTCAATATGTTTGGCGTGAACGATTTAGAGTAAGAAGTGATGGTAACGTTGGGATAGGAACTTCTGCACCTTCATCAAAACTTACTGTGGCCAACGCGCCAGTGGAAGCAACGATAGTAGGTCAATCTGCAAATAGCGTAACTTTATTTGGAGATGGTAATACTTACTTTCAAGGGCGTGATGCTACTAACGATGTTGAATTTGTCATGGGAACAAGTATTTCCGGCACTGAAGTTTTTGCAGGAAGTATGACGGCCCATCCGTTTACACTGAGAACTTCTAATATTTCTCGACTAACAGTTTTACCAAATGGTGACGTCGGAATTGGAACAACAACTCCAACTGCAAAATTAGATGTGAATGGAACTGTTAAGGCCACGGCCTTTGTCGGTGATGGCTCTGGTTTAACGGGAATTAGTGCTGATAGCTCAAGCAATACTGGCAATGCTGTTATTACCGCAGATAGTGATGTCAATGGTAGTGGTGAAATACAATTCAAAACGGGTGCTACAACAAGAATGAATATTCTAAATGATGGAAAGGTTGGGATAGGTACAAGTTCGCCAACGGCAAATTTTGAAGTGAGTACCAACACAGCGGGTGTAAAATCAGTTGCTAAATTTAGAGATAATTCAGGTACAGCAAAACCATTTCTAGATGTAAAACTTGATGACACAAGTGGAGTTGAGCTTTCTACTGGATTCGCAACAGGAATTGCTGGAGACTTCAAGCTAACGGCCACTGGTGGTTCGTCGAAATTAATTTTTTCTACTAACAGTACAGAAAAAATGAGAATTGATAGCAATGGTAATGTTGGGATTGGGACTATCACTCCAAATGAACCACTTCATGTTAATTCTGCATCTGCAGGAACTACACAAATAAGAATGACTGATTCTGCAACAGGACAAACTTCAACTGATGGTACACTTTTATCAATTGATAGTGCTATGAATACAGTCCTCTGGCAATATGAGAATGCAGGTATGTCGTTTGGAACAAATAACGTAGAACGTATTCGAATTGACCCTGCAGGTAAAGTTGGTTTTGGTACAAGTACACCAACTTTTCATCTTGATATCCAAAAAGATGGTGCAAATCTTAGAGTTGATGATCTTGCTGCTCCTGGTACGTGGGGAGCGAATATTGATATCTCAAGAAGTGGCGTTACTTCAGGACGTTTTGAAGCAGATGCCACTGACAATGTGATTATTTCAAATATGCTAAACAACGACATGAGATTTAGAACTAATGCTGTTGATCGCATGACTATCAAAAATAACGGTTATATTGGTATTGGCACAATGAATCCAAGTACAACTCTCGATGTTAATGGAACAATTAAGGCCACTTCTTTTTCGGCCGAAGGTTATGGCCCTCAGTTCTACAGTTCTGAAGTTGGTAAAACAGATTACAGGCTTACTCTTAATACAACGGATGCCGATTTATCTGAAATTTATAATTATAAAAACGGCAGTACAGGACCTGAGGTATACGGAGACGTTATGCTTGGTCGTAGTACTGTTGGTGGTGTTTTTGTTGAGGGTGATAATGGTAGAGTGGGGATAGGGACAAACGCACCAACGGCTAAATTAAATGTTACAGGTCTTGAAGCTGGAAATGGGACTCCAAATGCAGAAGTTATTATCGAAGACACTGATGCACATCTAGATCTCGTTTCAACAAGTGATGCAGAATGGGGTTCAATAATTAATTTCGTTGAAAACAGTCATGCCACAAAAGCTTTTATGAATGTTTGGAGTGTGGGAAGACAGGCATCTGGAACAGGAACAAGTGGATTTTATTTTAATTACGGAACAGCTAATTCACACGTAAATCCAACGCGATTATATCTTGGAACTAATGGTAATCTTGGTCTAGGAACAGTTGCTCCGGCAGCAAAACTTGCTATTCATGGAGATGGTCAACGTCTAAGATTTCAAGCGACAACTGCAGATCTCGCAGATTCAAGTTCAATTGACTTTGGTGAGAACAATGATACTCATATGCGAATTCGCTACGATGGAAATCAAGTCAGTGGAAGTAATGGCCGCTTAGTTATTTCATCTCCTTTAGATGCGGCCGATAATATAACTGTCTTTGATCGTCTTGGTCGTGTTGGGATTGGTGTAGCGACTCCAACAGAAACTCTCCATGTTGGTGGAAACGTCCTTGCGACGGCCTATCTTTATACTTCAGATTTAAGATTCAAAGATAATATTGAAACAATTCCAAATTCATTAGACAAAATCTCAAAGCTGAGAGGGGTGACTTTCGATTGGAGAACTGATGAATTTCCTGAGCGCCATTTTCCAGAAGAAAAAACAATGGGATTTATTGCTCAAGAAGTAGAAGAAGTTGCTCCTGAATTAGTGAAGACCGCAGAAGATGGTTATAAGTCTGTTCAGTACGGAAATATTACGGCGTTAATTGTGGAAGCGATTAAAGAAGTTGGTGTAAAAATCGAAAAACTTTTCAGCAATGATGAAGAAAATAGTAGAAGAATTGCATCACTAGAAGCTGAGAATGATCAATTGAAAAAAGATATGGAAGATATGAAAAAAGCTATTCAAGAAATGAAAAGTGAAATAAACGAATCGAAAAAGTAGTCCTAACATGATTTCTAATGCTGTACGTACGCTCACAATAATATCACAAGGTATTTTGCTTTTTCTAAGCATGCCTGCGTATGCCCTAAATACAGTAGATACGGGTTTTCAAGTTGCATCGGGAGAATTGAAAACTATTGTGGCCCATAATACTTGTAAAAAAGTATGGAACACTGGGGCCAGTTCTCAATTTGTGGCGACAAAAACAAGTATGGAGTGGACAAACTTCTACGTGAACCACCCAAGCTCACTTACTGTTAGAGATTGCAATGTTAGTTGTTCAAATCTAAAAAAAGCAGGCCCTAGTTACCCCACTGGTATTTACGCATTCGATCCAGATGGGGCTGGTCCACTAGGATCAATGAATATCTACTGTGATATGGACAATGACGGTGGTGGTTGGATGAGAGTTTTTGCCCATGATACATCTGCTGGATATTTTGCATCTTCTGCAGAAGCGGCAAGTGTCAATACGACAACTCCAAGTGCAACCAAGTATTCTATCTTAAATTTAATAGATTCATTTCGTTCTATGAATAGACTAACATTTAAGATCTATTGGCCAACTCTTAATAAAGGCAATATCTGGTCTCAAAGTTCTAATCCTACCTATAATTCTAAAGTTGTAGGTTACAGACCAATTGATCTCGATTCAAAAACAAATTATTGGGGCGGACTTGAATACAGCAGTGTTCAGACCTCAACTTTTATCGACGGCTCTGTTGAACATTCTAATTGGTTTTATTCAATTGGGGCGCGAGTTGCATGGATGGGTGGACTTCCATCATCGAATGAACTCTCATATGAAACAGGTGTTACTAAAGTTGAGCTTTATGTTCATGATGGTGGACTTCGTCCAATGAGTTGTGAACATATTTTAGAGCTTGGAGAGAGTAAGGGTAGTGGTGTTTATACTATTTATCCTGACCAGGTAACGGCCACAGATGTCTATTGTGAGATGAATGTTGATGGTGGGGGCTGGACACTTTTCTATGCGAATGCTGCTGATCCATCGATGACGATAAAAAAATCTTATAATGAACACTTAGCAAGTAAGTCTGGAATCGCTATTACTCCTACTAATTATGCCGATGCCAACACCGCCGGAATGTTAAACTTTGAAGAATTTTCGGCCACACAAGTGATGACCCGAGATATAACCAACTGGAGTGCAACTGATTTCTCAACAGTAGAATTTTTCAATTCCATCGACTTTAATAAAGTCGTTAATATGAAACATAGTCCTACTACGACAACAGTTGGCGATTGTGACGATCAAACAAATGGTTTCATGTTCAGATTTAGAAATAGTAATGGAATGAACTATTATAAAGACAAGGCCAATAACTGGCTTGGATTTGGTTGGGGAGATTGTGATGCTGGCTTCAATCAAACAGCAGCCTCCGATGTTCAAAATTATCCTCGCCACTACGTCTATAGTATTAATGGAAGTGCTGATAGTACACGTGTGCGTGGTGTTGGAGGTTTCAATTCGGGAGATTTAACTGTTAAAGCTCGCTACTTCCTAAGAGAAAAATATGATAAACCTAGAAACTGTATGGACATTCTTTTGTCTGGAAATTCAAAAGGAAATGGCAGTTACACTATTTATCCGGAGGGTAGCGCCATCACTGTTGATTGTGATATGACAACTCAAGGTGGAGGCTGGACAAAAATATGGCATGGCTTTCCAACACATGCGGCGGCAAGTAATACTTCAGCAGAAGTTTATTCTCGATCAAATTCAATTGCCTTTAATCAAATGAGAATGGAAGGAGTAAACTCCGGCTATAATATAGTGGATAATACTTGGAAAACGGCCTATCTCGATAAAACCATTCCACAATACTTTCAGCAAGTCATCGCTCAATCAGATGCTTCTAATGCAACTGTTTCATTTGCTGATTTTGACGGTGTAGAAAATGTAAAACTTGTTGGAAATTATTTTTTTCATGGCTATGGAAATATGTGGCGTGTTTTCAATTCATGCATCAACGTAGATCCGGGCACATCTGATCGTATTTTCGTTGGAGGGACCTATTCTCCTCGCTGTTCAGTAATAGATTCCTTTGCACAAGCATCAATTTCAACTTGTACTTCTACAAATAACTACTACTGTACTAATGCTTATGCTAGCACTGAGATTGATAGTGGTCTTGGCCTTACTCTTAAACAGTATCAGGAAACGAGAGTATGGGTGCGTTCAATTCCTTCAATGAGATCTTGTCGCGATATTTTAGATCGTGGATTCTCTGCTGGAAATGGTGTTTATCTTATCGATCCAGATGGCCCTTTTGGTGCGACGGAGCCCTTCCCAACATACTGTGATATGACGACTAATGGTGGAGGTTGGACTCTGGTTTGGGGTAATACGCGAGCGGGAACAAATAAACCAGTTACTAATTTAAGCTACGCAGATAGTATTAGCACTCGTCCGCGATGTTCTACGGCCAATTCTACAGTTTCTGATTTTACGGGTGCATGTACTTCAATGTATAACACTTTGATTAATTCAAATTTAGAAACTGCGTGGTTAGAAAAATTTAATTATTTTGTCGGACTCAAGCATTGGGACGATATGGTTGATGGCAGTGACTTTCAACTTATGTACAAATGGTCTGCGGATTATTTGAGAAGTCTTGATCAAGAAGCAATACTTCATGTTAAAAACTTCAATGAAGCTGATATGTACCGTTTAAATTTGAAAGGAATGACGCAAACGCTGGGGACAGTGGCCCCAGGATTAAGTTCACTTCATGGTGGAAATCCATGGTCAGCTTTTGATGCTGATAACGATAGTCATGCCAGTAACTGTGCGACTCTTTATACAAATTCTCCTTTTTGGTATCAAGCATGTTGGAGTGGAAGTATGAATGGTGGTGGTGAAGGTTCAGGTTCCGGCCATTACAACGGAGCTTATTGGTATAGCTCAACCGCAGCGTGGGGGGCCGCGAACGGAACGGGTGCAGGTAACGGATGGTATTTTATTCGAGAAAATAAAAGTAAAGGTCGTTTGAAATCTTCATGTAAAGAAATACTTCAAGATGATCCGAGCTCCCCTTCAGGTTATTACACAATTGACTTTAGTGCAGGAAATCCACAAGACCAAGTAACAGTTTATTGTGATATGACAACAAGTGGTGGGGGATGGACACTCGTGGCCTTTTCAAATGGTACGGCCACTGCGAGTACACCAAATGATTTCATGGTTAAAGAATACTCTACGAGCTATCTTTATGATCATACGAGAGTAAATTCTCAGGCCTCAATAAATCCAGAAAATTTCTCTCGTCTCGTTGGAACAACAGACGCAATGTTTGTTTCACCATCTTATAATGGTGGGGCCCCTTATATCGATACGGGCTTTGGTTTATGGGATTATAATTATACAAAATGTACTGGACCGCTTTATCACACATCAAGAACAGCTGGTTGCTCAGGGCAAAATGCCAATGATAATTTCGACACTGCCGATAGATTCAATATTGGATTTAATTCTGGGAACGAGGCCATCGTACCGGCCTATAAAGCGACAGAGGTTTGTTATAGCGGAAAAGGCAGTTGTTCATTCAAGTTCTTTCTAAGATAAAAGCTATTTGACCACTTTGTTTAACCCATGTTAGCGTCCTAGCATGAAATTCCTATTACTTTTTATTCTATTTATTCAAACAACATTTGCTCAAAGTGATTTAGTAGAGTTAAAGCGCCGCTTAGAACTCTATGGACTACTTGAATCGGAGCAATTTGATACTTTTTCTTTTGAATTACAAAAGAAAATTGATGTGAGTGAAGAAAAAGAAATTATTAAAAAACAACTTCATAATGACATCGAAAAAATCTACATTCCGAAATTAGAAGAGGTCCTCGGTCAGTGCTCTGATGGTAAATGCCTTGAAGTTGTGAATGATGTTTATAAACTCCACTTACCTGTGAAATCAGTGTGTCTTCCTTACACGAGTTGTGGTTTTTATTCCTGTATGGAAGAAAAATACCAATGTGATCCAGAAGGCGTGCATTATTTTACAAAACTTGCGAAACCAACATGCGAGGCCTATATGAAAAATATAGATCAGGGTAAGTTTTCTAAGAAAGGTATGGAGTGGATTTATACAGTGATGGTGTGTTTGCAAAAAGGTCTCGTTGATGAATGTGAGGTGAGGGACAATTGCCACAAAAAAACAAAACGCTCAACTTGTGACTATATCACTGATTTTACATTAAAATTTCACCCAGGATGCTATATAAATAGCGGGCCTGGAGTTTGTAAGTTACCGATAAAAGATAAAACTAATATTTGGAAAACAGTGGGACCTTTTTTGACGAAGCGCGAGAGAATTGAGGCCTATAAAGTTGTTTACCATTGCATTAAGACAGGTTTTTAACTATATTGCGCCCAATCTATAATAATCAAAGAGGGTGAAATATGATGTCGTTTCTAAGAAAATCTCTTCTTATTCTTACTTTAATTGCTTCTTCTCAAAGTTTTGCCTTAACTTGTGATCAAAGTGTTCTTGAGCAAGTTATCAACAGAGTAATCGAAGATGAACCGACTTCAGTAATTGAAAGTGGTAGTGTTGAGAACTTAGGAGATGGATTTTTTGAAGTTTATCTTCAGGTTAGCAATGGACAATACCCAGATGTTTGGCCTTCACACAATTACTATGAAGCAGTTATTGATGCTCAGTGTAAGGTCTATATGCTTACACTTGTAGAAACTCATATGTAATATCACTGGTATTCACATTGTAAAATTGCACGCCTTAGGTCAAAATAAGGGGACTTTTACAATGTGGATGGCCTATGAGTATTACAAGATTATTGATTCTTTCATTTCTTTTTTTTGCATTTAATACGTCAGCAGAATCTCTCCCAAGACAAAAGTTTTATTTCAAAGGCAAAGTTAAAAGTGACATGCCTAAGTCATTTAAAATTTCATTTTTAGAAAAATATCCGATGAGTGTCATTAAGGTGAATGACCCCTATCAAGGCGACAAGGAATTCTCTTTTACAGGAATTTCTCTTTGTCAGCTCTTTGATTTATTTTCTTTGGATAAAGCAAGCTCCTTAGAAGTAACGGCCATCAATGACTATGTTGCCACATTCACTCGTAAAGAGTGTGATAAATCAGATATCTACTTTGTTTATAAGCAAGATGGAAAATACATTACAACTGAGCTTATGGGGCCACTTCGTATTGTTCGTGCGAATCTAGGTGTTGTAGATAAATTGAAACTAGCAAAGGAAGGAGTCTATTGGGTTTGGATGGTGCAAACCTTAGAGTTTAAATAATGATTGAAACAACTTTTTCTAAAAGAAGATATATTACAAGTATTGCGGCGTTTTTCTCCGTATTTGTGATTGTTATTTCAATTATCTATATTTCTTATTATCACGGCTTCAAAGAACTAAGAACATCTCAACTTAAAGTTTACTCTTTTAGACTTTATTCAAGGGCCTATCTCCAAGCGATTGCTGCCAACTACGACACACTAAAATTGTTAACAGATTATCGAGTAACGAAAAACTTTGAAAATGCTGAAGACTCTTTTGTTCGCTTAAAATCAGGACTTGGAATTTTTCAAGCTTTGTTTAAAGAGTCGTGGAAGGCCGGTGTAAGAGAAAGTAGGATCGAATCGGCCCGTGCAGAAGAAATTATCGCGAACTACACTAAAGTCGTTGCTGAATTTGATGAGTGCTTAAATGGCTATGAGAGTACAGGGCAGATGGATTTTGAGAAGTTAGAAAGTGTAGAGAGACAAATTAAAGATCTTACGAGAATTCTCTCTTTTTCTGAGGCCAATTATTGGAAAAACCGTGCTCAAGATTTTGATGACCTCCTTAGCCGTCACAGACTCATTCGCACAATCTTCTTTACATTATCAACTCTACTTGTCGTATTGATTTCGATACTAGGTTTATTTGGATACAAGAGAATTCAGCTCGAAGAAAAAATTGAATCAAATCGAATGAAATTCATTGCACAGTCACGAATGGCCTCTCTCGGAGAGTTCTCGGCATCTGTGGCCCATGAAATCAATAATCCATTAACTGTAATTTTATGGCGAATTAAAATGCTTCGTAAATCGCTTCTTGAAATTGAACAAGACCAAGAGCTCGCTAAAATTATAGAATCAATTGAAGTTCAGGCCCGTCGTATCGATCAAATTATTAAAGGGATTCGTACTTTATCTAAGAACACTGATGATCTTGATAGTGAGTATTTTGATTTAAAACAAACTTTAAATCAGCTCCATGATATTATCGTTAATAAATCACTGACAAATGATTTCGAATTTCAAATTAATCATGGTCCTGAAGATGTCATTATTTTCGGCAAGCCAGTTCAATTAATTCAAGTTGTAACTAATCTAATCAATAACTCGATAGATGCCATTGCAAATAGAGAAGAACGTTGGATAAAAATCTCGTGGGAACAAGATAAAAAGAATGTAAAAATTCTTGTAACTGATAGTGGCGAAGGTATTCCAAAAGAGCAACAAGATCGTTTATTTGAATTATTCTATTCTACTAAACAAAAACATGGGACAGGAATTGGTCTAACAATATCCTCACAAATTCTTAACAGTCATGGTGGAAAACTTATTTATAATCACCATTCACCTAACACGCAATTTATGATAGTTCTTCCCAAAGCAGAAATGAATCACAAAAAGGTAAATTACGTATGAGAAATTTTTTAGTTTTAGCTCTAATTATGACAGCAACAAATGCAATGGCATGGGGACCAATCGGCCATAGAGTTGTTGGTAAAGTTGCAGAACTTCATATGGACTCAGCGACAAAAGCAAAAGTAGCAGAAATTCTTGGAACTGAGACATTAGCTTCAGTTGCTAATTGGGCAGATTTTATTAAGTCTAATCCAGATTGGAGAAAAGCGAATCCTTGGCACTACGTAAGTATTCCAGATGGGAAGAATTATAAGGCGATTGAAAAAAACAAAGATGGTGATGTGGTTTGGGCCATTAATCACTTCAGTGCGGTTCTAAAAGATAAGAAAGCAACGAAGGAACAAAAAGCAGAGGCGATTAAATTTCTTGTTCACTTTGTTGGAGATATTCACCAACCTCTACATGTTGGTCATGCCCATGATCGCGGTGGAAACAGCGTGAAAGTTGAATGGTTTCATAGTGAAAGTAATCTTCATGAAGTATGGGATGAGAAGCTTCTTGATATGCAAAAATTATCTTATACAGAAATGGTAGAGTTCATTAATCATCCAACAAAGGATGAAGTTATAGCATGGCAAAAAGATGGAATGGACACTTGGATTAAAGAATCAATGGATTTAAGAACTCAAGTTTATGACATCGATAAAAATAAAGAGAAGTACAAAAAATACGGTGAGTATCTTTATAATTATAACAATATCCAAGCATTAAATAAAAGAATGCTTCAAGCTGGTGTTCGCCTTGCGGCGCTTCTACGAGAGAATCTAAAATAATACTTATTTTTAATAGGCGGCCTTCCTTAATGTGATAAAATAATTCACTATAAGGAAGGCACATGAAATCAATTCTTTTTTTACTATTTTTCTTTTCTCAATCTGTATATTCAAGCTCCCAAAACGCTACATTAATTCTCGATGAAATTAAAAAATCAATTGCTGTAGAATATGGGTTACAGGATGAATTTGTTACAGTTGAAGAAACTGTTATTGAAGAACAGAAGATTAATAAAGTTCAATCTAAAATTGATGAACTTAAAATCAAAGAACAAAAGAGATTAGGGCTTCCTACAGATCGTGTTTTAACAGGGGCTGAAAGAGTAGAGTTACTTAAAAAGAAAAATCGAGAAAGTATCAATCAGAAAAAAAATCATCAAGTTGCAGGTGATTGGCTTGATTCAAAAAAAGCTGAAGTTGAAAATTGGCAAAATGAAAAATTAAAGCAATTAAAAATTTGGGAAGATGAAAGAAAGAAATTTCTAACAAGAGTTGATGATTATAAAAAAGATCTTACAAAAATTCCTGAACCTCCAAAAGAAATCATAAAAAAGATTCCCGTAAAAAAAGTGAAAAAAATTAGAGTAGAAGCGCTTCCTGATTCTTTTATAATTGAAGGGGCACTTGATCTTCCAATAAAAGATCAAGGAAAGAGACCTACTTGTGCTTCTTTTGCTGGAGTTAGGTCGGTAGAAATTCTTCTCAATCAGCAAAATAAATATACTGAACTTTCGGAGCAGTATTTTTATTATTCTTCAAAACCTGAGTGTCAAACTTCACCATGCTCGAACGGTGGTTCTTGGGTCTTTAATGGTTTTGAAAATAGCAAGAAATCTTCACAATTTGATATCCCACGTGAAAAAGATTGCAGCTATGTTGATAATCCAAAAAGAAATAATGAAACACAAATTCCTTTAGAAAATGGATGCCAGCGAGGTGTGGCGAAAGTGGAAGATTACGTTTTTGTGAAAAATAATGATGCAATTATCTCTGAGTTGAAGGCCGGACACCCTGTTATTGTAGGAACAAAGTTATCTGAGAATTTTTATACTAATAAGGGCCATGTTTTCTTGAAAGATGCATTGAGTGCTGGTTTAGACTCTCATGCAAACGGTCACGCCATTGTTTTTGTAGGCTTTATTAAACTTCCGCAAAAACTTCACGCCAGCGAAGGAAGATTCTGTTTTGTAACGGCCAACAGCTGGGGGCTTGGCTGGGGGCGTGGTGGGCATTCCTGTGTGAGTGAAAAATGGTTTGATCGCTTCAAATTCGATATGAATTTTATGGCCCTTTCTGCTGTTAAGTCACGCTAGGTAAAAAGTTTAATTTGACTGACATATTGAATAGATAGAAAATATTTATTATGTCAGATTCAAAATCGGGCGTTTTTAAAAAACGCCAATTTTTAAAAGATGCCTCCAGAATTTATCAGAGTATAGTTGATAACTCTAACGATGCCATTATGCTTCTTGATGAAGAGGGATTCTTTGACTGCAATTTGGCAACAGTAAAACTTTTTGGCTGCAAAGACAGGGAACATTTTTGTAGTTTTCATCCAAGAGATCTTTCTCCTGAAATTCAACCTGATGGAGTATCTTCTGCTGAGAAGTCTGCTTATTCTATCAAAAAAGCACTCACCGAAGGACATCATAATTTCGAGTGGGTACATAAAAGAATGGACGGAACTCATTTCAAAGCAGAGGTAACTTTAAGTGCCTTTGAAGTTTCAGGAATGTGGGTATTGCAGGCCTACGTTAAAGATGTTACCGAACAGGTTAGGGTTAAAGAAGAGCTTGAAGAAAAGAATAGTTATATTCAAGCAATGCTCGATGCTATTCCTGGTTTTGTTTCATGGATCAATCAAGATTATACCTATCTCGGAGTTAATAATGAGCTTGCGGGTCATTTTGGTGTTCCGGCAAGTGATTTTAGAGGAAAGCCTATTGGGTTTAAGAAAAATTTCAGCCGCCCGAACTTAGAAGAGTTATGTAAGATGATGTTCAACTCGGATAATGATTTTTATCAAGAAGAAGTTGTCGTAGATACAGAGAGGCTAGGTCCAAGAAATTTTATTTTGACTCTTAGAAAATTTAATCAAGGCAAAGGTATTATCATGATTGGAATTGATAATACTGAGCTTAAAAAAACTCAAATACAATTGGCCCTTGAACAGGAAAAGGCCGTGACTCAAGCAAAGTTTGCAAGTCTTGGTGAAATGACTGCTGGAATTGGGCATGAAATTTCTAATCCTCTATCCATTATGGATGGGTACTTAAAAAGAATCACGCGACGTGCACCTGAAGAAATTAAAGAAGATGTCGATCGCACAATTTGGGCCCTTGATAGAGTTGAGAAAATCGTTCAAGGCCTAAAGAGAATTGCTCGTAATGATGAGAATGATCAAAAAAAATGGACTTCTCTCAAATTGATTCTCGATGACACAATGGCCTTTACAAGTGCTAAGCTAAAAAGAAGTGGCGTCAATTTAGAAGTTTCAGAGTATGACGCTTCAATGCAAGTTTTGTGTCGTCACGTTCAACTTTGTCAGGTGCTTTTAAATTTAATTGTGAATGCCAAGGATGCCGTTGAAGGGCTTGATAGAAAATGGGTTCGCTTAGAGTTTGAACAAAATAAAAATCATACTCTTATCCATATTATTGATAGTGGGGAAGGTGTCCCTTCCGATTTGCGAGAAAAAGTATTCAATTCTCTTTATACGACGAAGGCCGAAGGTAAGGGGACTGGAATTGGATTGAGTTTATCTAAAAAGATCATTACATCACACGGGGGAGAACTCTTTATTAATAATGAGCACTCCCACTCATGCTTTACGATCAAATTGCCAAACGTTTAGTGAATTCCTACGTTTTGCATTCCAAGTTTATTTGCAATTTCTGGGGTGAAGGGAAGTACAGTGTTAATATTGTACTTCGCACCTTTCAGCTCGCAGTTTCTAAAGAATACGTTACTTAAATCGCACCCTGAAAAATTAGCGTCATTAAGGTTACAGTTTACAAAAGTAGCTCCGTCGAGATTTGCCCAACGAAGATCAGCGCCTTTAAGGTTACTGTCCACAATGCGAGTTGATTTTAAGCTGGCAAATTGAAGATTAGAGTTTTTAAAATTACTTTTAATAAATTGGTTGCACGACAAATTTGCAAAAGTCATCTTCGTCTTTTCAAGATTTGAATGAACAATACTTGCATCTTTTATATTGGCCTTTTTGAAGTTCGCCTTCGTAAGATCCGAATTCTTGATGCTGATATTATTAATATTGGAAGATTCTAATGATGCTTCAGGCAAGTAAGAAGAACTAATGAGGCGCAGAGTTTTATTGTTTTTAAGGTCTGGGCCTTCGCAATTCTTACCCTTAATTGCCGTAAATGTTTGATTTTTTGTGGCCATAACAAGATTCCTTATTTAGTTCTCAGTGATACTACTAAGGATTACATCATATTGAAAGAAATATCGTTTAATATTCGCCTTTGCCGAAAAAGAGCACTTAAAATCCGCCTTGTAATTTATATCATAATTTTTGTTTTCATTACGTTATAAGTGATTAGAATTGTTCAGTTGACATTTATGGGGCAAATTTGTCAGCCTTTTTTCACACCATAAAGGAATTATGGCGTATAAGGTTGCAAATTATTTTAGTTGGGAGACACACACAGCATGAAAACTCTAATTAAGTTCTTATTATTGATGAGTTTGGGCCTTGGAAGCACTGCTCACGCAGCATCGGGTTCAGTTGATGAATCAATGGATAAAGAGTCGAAGATTATGACGCGACTGCGTCAGGAAGTTGCAGACCTTGAAGTCAAATTCAATCTCGATTTTTTTGACATCGATCTATTCCAAGGAATTAGCTTATCAAGCCGTTACCGTTATGAAGTAGAGCCTTCGTATGAAGCAGAGTACTTCTCACGTATTGATAAGTGGCGCTTAAACGCAAATATTTCTGTTGGAGATATTATTGAAAATAGCTCACCAGTGTATTTCAATATTAAAAGAGATTCAGAAGTTATATTTGTAAGACAATTCAAATCAAAAAAAGAGGCCTTAAAGGCCATGCCATACTCTTTTAACAAACTTCCTGTTAAAGCTGATGTTGTTGATAAGCTTGAGCCAGGAGATTTCGTAAGCCTACCAGCAAATCTTACTGTTGCTTTTGGTGCTACAACAAATTTTGGTCCAGCTAAAATTCCTGGAACTGCAGGTCTATACTACGTGGCACATGGACAATTTCTTGTTCACATTTTCAAAATGAAAGATAACAAAGTTCGTCTAAAAATTATTGCAGAAAGAGGATCTTCTCGTGGTGCTGGTGGTAAGATTGAAGCTGACGTAGAATTTGCAGGAATCAGTATCGTTGATAGAGCTATTGAAAGAGTTTTTGACCTTGAATTCCTGGATGTAGGAACATCTAAAGGAACAGGGCACCAACTTATTATCGATTATGTTTTTGATATGAATGATCAAGATGCACGTGATGCTTATGACAGAGTATTAAACTCTTCATTCAAATTTAAAGATGTATCTATCTTTTCAAAAAATATTACTCACGGAAATATGGAAAACTCACTTGTTTCAACATTTGAAAAAGCTGAAGAGTTAGCTTCGAACGATCTAGAAAAAGAAACAAAGAGGGTAGAGAGACTATTCAAAGGTTTCAATGATTTTAGCTTCAAAAGAAACAGAATCAAATTGAGTGTTATTCTTGCGAACTTCAAAAAAGATAATAGATACACACAAAATAATATCACTTTTGAAGATGATCATGGTCAAAGAGATCATTTCTATTACCCAACATATACAAGAAATAAGCAAGCGAAGCTAAGAACTTGGCCATTTGACTTCAAAGAAGAAACTGAAACTCAGTTATTCGGTCTAGCACCTACAAAAAGTGATGGAGAAAGTGATTACTATTCTGACTTTGGTCTCAACTATTATAGAAAAGATAAGAGTTTTAACGCTGAAGAGCAGGCTAAAGTACACCAAATCCTTATGGATAATCTACCGATTTCTCTTTATGAAAATATCAATTGGGAAGAGTGGAAAGAATTTGATCGTAAACGTAACGTAAGAATCTTTTTCCAAGTCATTTTCAAAGGAAATGCATTTGAAGAGATTAAAGATATGTCAGCTGATGAAGTTGAAACAAAAATTCTTGCCTACCTTAAAGAGAGAAACAGACTTTATACTGGTAAGCTAAGTGGAATTTTTGGGGGGATTTGGAGAAGAATTACGAATGCCTTCAACATCAATAAAAGAGAAGCGAGAAAGCTATCAAGAAAGTTACATACAATTATTTCTAATCAGGATCTTAAAGGTGCTGCAAAAATTAAGGCCCTAATGGAGCTTAGAGATGAGCCGATCTTTAGACAAATTGGTGTAGGCTTTTTAGCATCCCTTCTTGATCAATCAGATCTTGAAGATAAGGTTTATTATGAGCTTAAACTTGTGGCCACTGATGTTGAACCATTAGAGCTAAGATATGGGCAAAGGGCCTATAGTGAGCTGTATGAGCAATTACTTCAAATTCATGCGGCCCTAAATAATAGATCTTACGATATGAGAATCAAGGGTCCAAAGATCCAGCTCAATGAGCTTCTTGATTAAAAACATCTTTTTGAATCTTGCCAAATAATCCATGGGAGAGTTAAATTTCTCCCATGGATAATCTAAAAAACTTCGATTTACTTTCTGACCCAATAACATCTTTTGAACAATGGTTTCAAAAAGCGCTAACACTTGAAAAAGATGCTTATGCGATGACTTTGGCCACAGCTACACCAGATGGTCTTCCCTCTGCTAGAACTGTTCTTTTCAAAGGAATTAAAGAAGGATGTTTTTCTTTTGTGACAAATTATAATTCTCGCAAGGGCCAAGAAATTGAAGCCAATTCTAAAGTCGCTCTATGTTTTTATTGGCAACACTTTGGCAGACAAGTGGTTGTAAAAGGACAGGCCAAAAAAATGTCGGCCCAAGAGTCGAAGAGTTATTTTCAATCTCGTCCTTTTGAATCGCAAGTGGCCTCTTATATTTCTCAGCAATCTTCACCTATAGAATCTCGTGATGACCTTGAGAAGCTCTACAACGAAAAGTTGGAGGAGTTCAAAGATAGTGGTGTGCCTTATCCTGAGAACTGGGGAGGCTATTTAATTGAGCCTTCAGAAATTGAATTTTTTCTTTATGGGAAGTTTCGCTTAAATGATCGTTTTTCTTTTAAGAAAGAGGGAAGTGGTTGGAGCGTGAGCCGTCTCCAACCTTAGAGACTTATTTAATACTTAATTCAATTCGATGTGATTTGAAGCAATCATAAATGCCGCAAGTTGAAGTGCTTGCGGGAGCTCTTTTTCCTGTCACTCCATCAGTTGCTGCAACTCCAGACACTTGTAGGCTAGAGACAAATTGCTCTTTGTATGGAAAATCCCCAAATTCATCTGACATAATATAGCTGGCAAGACTCATTCCTTCTTGCATACTTTGAGTCAGATTTTTTGCATAATCTTTTTGAGCATTTTCTGGTTTTGTAAAAGTCACAAAACTAATTTTTTTATTATGATTAAGGTTTTTGATATGGGCCTGCATAAAAGCACCAATAAACTCTTTTAATTCTCTTTTTTCTCTTGGATCAATATCTAATTTTCCATCTTTGAAAAGATCTGCAATTGAATACGTTGAATTGTCTGTAACTGTAGTTGCAACACTTGCTGGAGTTCTACCAGATGTGCCCATTTGTGAGCGCATCTTTTTCATTTCTTCAAAAGCATCTTGCATCTTTTTATTCATTTCGTTGGCATGATCAACAAGTTCTTGATTAAGGTAATTCAATTTGAATACCTCTTGTTCTTTTGCTTCTAATTGTTCTGTCGTTGCAAAAAGTTCTTCTTTTGTTCTTCTGAGTTTAGCAACTTCTTGAGTATGAGAGTTGATTAATTTATCCATATTCATTTGTTGAATAAAATCATTAGCACCAATGGTATTTGTATGTTCGATTAAACCTTGGATTCTTCTTTCCATTGAGGCTATTTCTGTTTGTTTGGCAGCGATCTCACTATAAAGCTCACGCATATCTGCTGCGAAAGTTGTGGAAGTGATGGCCATTAATAAACAAGCTGAGAAAGGTTTCTTAAAATTCATGTCCTGTCCTTTTCGGAATACAAATTTACCCACCATTCTTATCGGGCAATTTCAGGAAAAAGTTTAGGTCTTATGTCATTGAAAAGAGGTGTGAAGGCATAAAAAAGGCCCGATTTCTCGGGCCTTAATCTTGATTAAAGATTTTTGTTTGCGAAATCCCAGTTTACTAGGTTCCAGAAAGCGTCTAGGTAAGTTGGACGAGCATTTCTGTAGTCAACGTAGTAAGCGTGTTCCCAAACGTCTACAGTTAGAAGACATTGAGTACCGTTTTTCATAGGAGTATCAGCATTGCTAGTGTTAACGATATCAAGACCGTTAGCTGTGTTAACTAGCCAAGTCCAACCTGAACCAAAGTTAGTTGCAGCAGACTTAGTGAAAGCTTCTTTGAAAGCGTCAAAAGAACCCCATTTAGCGTTGATAGCATCAGCAACTTTACCAGTTGGAGCGCCACCACCGTTTGGTGCTAGAGAGTTCCAGTAAAAAGTGTGGTTCCAAACTTGAGCAGCATTGTTGAAAATACCACCAGAAGATTTCGCAACGATTTCTTCAAGTGTCATATTTTCAAACTCTGTACCTTTGATAAGGTTGTTTAGGTTTGTTACGTAAGCATTGTGGTGTTTACCGTAGTGGTACTCGATAGTCTCTACAGAAATGTGTGGAGCAAGAGCATCTTTTGAGTACGGTAGTTCTGGAAGTTTGTGTTCCATAGTTACTCCTTTTTATATCCCTATTTTAAGAAGGACTGTTTATATGTTTTCGCTCTTAATTTATAGGGCCAAACGCTTTTGTTAGCAAGTCAGGATGCTTCATGAAAATTTTATCATGACTCCTATAGTCGGTTATTAACCTTCTAAACTTCTTGTGCTTTGCTCCGATAGGCTTTCTTATGAGGCCAATTCTTCTAATTGTGTTAATTTTTTCTTCTTTTACTTCCTTTGCTCAAAGGAAAGTGGCCACTATTGTAAAAACAATCCACACCGAAAAAGTTAATGAACAGAAGATGAGATGGCGCTTTTTGGGTGGCACTGAAGAAGACGCCCTTCGAGAAATTTTTAATATTCTCCAAAAAAGTGATACCGCCTCGCGCTTGCTTGTGCGCGCCCAATCAGTCGCAGCAATGCAAGGAATGACACTAAATGATGTCATCATTCCTGGCGATGGTTCTTTAACAGACACGACTTTAATTAGAAAATTTAATCCAAAAAATCCTTCTATGGTCGCCTATGAATCGCGCTCAAAAGTATTTCTTAATCGCGATCTAAGTGTAATGGATGCCGTACTTGATTTGGCCCATGAATTAACTCATTTTTCATTTCGTTCACCGTTCAATCCTTATGTTGGAGAGTTTGATGTTGAGTCTTTTGTTGCTTCAACTATTGAAGGCAAAGGTGGGGAAGTGGATGCTTATCTTATAGAGTGCCGTGTGTATGACGAAATATTTAAAAAAGATTACGGCGCAAAAGAAAATTGTGAAAGCATTCGTGGTACTGATAAAAAGTTTAGCAAAGAACTCACGACAAGAGAGTTTTATAAAGTAGGTCCTTTTGATAGAGATCTTGAAAAAGAATTAAATCAAAATGGCGGCAAGAGTGCGGCCTTAAAAAATCTAACAGACCGCCAAGCTGTCTTTATATCATCGGCCTATGGTGTTCCCTATCCGCTTGCTGCGGTGAGAGAATATGTTTCAATCATGGGCAGGGCCTGTGAAAATGACAAAAAACGTTTAGCTTATGCCTCTGCTGCGATAGATCGTAGTCCTGCTTCGACAAGTGAAAATATTTATAGCGCTCTTAGCAAAGGCTATCAGAAGCGCTGTTCACAGGTTGATCACAAATAATCACGCGCCGCCTCTAATGAAAACCGTCCATTATGCTCGTTTTTTCTTCACCATTCATTGACTATAAATCGCCACACAGGTAAAAATATGACATAATAATCTTTATTAAAACCCTAAAACTTAAAGGATTGCGCTAATGCAAGACGGCGTTATTTTAATGAAAGTGGATGACTTCCTTAACTGGGGAAGAAAGAACTCTTTGTGGCCAATGACTTTTGGTCTCGCTTGTTGTGCTATTGAAATGATGGCAACAGGTGCATCTAAGTACGACCTTGAGCGTTTCGGTTGTGGTGCCTTCATGGCCACTCCAAGACGTGCCGATCTTATGATCGTTGCAGGTACTGTTACTTTAAAAATGGCCCCAAGAATTAAAACATTGTACGAGCAAATGGCAGAGCCTAAGTACGTTATCTCTATGGGATCATGTGCGAACAAAGGTGGACCATATTGGCAACACGGTTATCACGTACTGAAAGGTGTTGATGAAATCGTTCCTGTTGATGTTTACGTTCCAGGTTGTCCTCCAAGACCAGAAGCTCTAATTGAAGGTTTAATGACTCTTCAAAAGAAGATCGCTAACGAAAGACTTCTAAGAGACAAGTGGGTGAAAAATGCTTAAGGAAATTACAGAATTTTTAAATAAAGAAGTTGCTGGTTGCAACGCTACTTTAAAAGAAGCAGAAGTTGGGGATTCAACGATCTTCGTTGAAGCATCTTCAATTAAGAAAGTATGTTTTGCTCTTAAAGATAGTGCTGAGTTTGATGTTAATGTTCTTCAAGCAATTACTGGTTGTGATTATTCAGACCGCATTGAAGTTTCATATATCCTTGCTTCTTTCACTAAGAACATTGAAGTTATCGTAAAAGTAAAACTTCCAAAAACTGGTAAAAATGATTTAGTGAAAATTGAATCAGTTTGTGATGTTTGGAAAGCTGCTAACTTTCAAGAAAGAGAAACTTACGATCTACTAGGTGTAGAGTTCACAGGTCACCCAGACCTTAGAAGAATTCTTTGTCCATACGACTGGGAAGGTTACCCTCTAAGAAAAGATTATGAAGTTCAAAAAGTTTGGCAAGGTTTAGAAGTAAATCCGGCCCATAAAATTAATCAAGAAGATCATGACTTCATGACGAAACTTAAACTTTCTTCTGATAATCCAAAAATTGTTACTGGATCATGGGAAGGTCACGTTTCTCCTGAGCTTCTAGAGCAACTCAATACAAAAATGGCTTCTTTAAAAGATGCTAGCAGCGAAGAGTAAGGATAGATTAGATGGATCAATATAACGAAGAACAAGAAAAATTACATACAGATCTTCTGACTCTTAACATGGGTCCTCAACACCCTGCTACTCACGGGGTTTTACGTGTTGAGATTAAGACTGATTCTGAGGTTGTAGCACAAGCTATTCCACATCTTGGATACCTTCACAGATGTATGGAAAAGCACTGTGAAGACGTAGATTATAGAGGGGTTATTCCTTATACTGACAGACTCGACTACCTTGCTTCAATGAGCATGGAGTGGGGATACTCACTAGCAGTTGAGAAAATGCTTGGAACAGAAGTTCCTGCTCGTGCGGAATATATCAGAGTTATCATTGCTGAGCTTCAAAGAATTGCATCTCACTTAATGTACTTCGGTACTTATGCAATCGACCTTGGTGCTTTTACTCCATTCCTATACGCTTTCCAAGATAGAGAAGAAATTCTAAGACTTTTCGAAGAAATTTCTGGTGCACGTCTTCTTTATAACTACGTTTGGATCGGCGGTGTTTGGAACGATCTAAATGATGAGCAACTAAGAAGAATTGGTAAATTCTGCGACAAGATGGAAGAGAACATGAAGAAATACCACGCTCTTGTTGGTATGAACAAAATCTTCCGCGACAGAACTGCTAATGTTGGTATCATCTCTAAAGAACTAGCTTACGAATATGGAGCAACTGGTCCTGTTCTAAGAGGTTCTGGTGTAGAGTGGGATTTAAGAAAAAATAGACCATATGGTTACTATGATAAATTTGATTTCGATATCGTAACTGGTAAAGGTGAAATGGGCCAAGTTGGTGACTGTTGGGACCGTTACTATGTTCGTGTTTTTGAGATCAATGAATCAATCAAGATTCTAAGACAAGCTCTTGACGGAATTGAAGCTGGTCCAATTATGGGTAAAGTACCTAAGATCATCAAAGTTCCTGAGGGTGAAATCTACCTTAGAACTGAGTGTCCTCGCGGAGAGCTTGGTTACCACTTAATTTCTGACGGTGGAAAGAAACCATACAGACTTAAAGTTAAGTCTTCATGTTTTACACACACTTCAATGCTTCCTGATTTAGCTCCAGGTCAACTAATCGCTGACTTCGTAGCAACAATTGGTAGTATCGATATCGTTCTTGGTGAGGTTGACCGATGAGCACACATAACGAAACAACAATTCTAACTTCGAACAGAATTCATGAGCCTCTTACTTTAGGGAAGTGGTTTAAAAACGTTTGGACAGCTGTTTCTACAGTTACAAAAGGTATGGCAATTACATTCCGTTATGTATACGGTGTTAAGCCTGTTACAATTGAGTATCCAGAAGTAAGAGAAGAGCTACCAGCAAACTCTCGTTCTAGACTTTTTAACGACGTTGAAAACTGTATTTCTTGTTACCAGTGTGCAACGGCTTGTCCTGTTGACTGTATCTATATTACAGCTACAAGAAGAGACAAAGAAGCACCTGCAATTAAGACAAAAGACGGTACGCCAATTCGTCTTGATCTTAAGCAATATACAATTGATACAGCACTATGTTGCTACTGTGGTCTTTGTACAACAGTTTGTCCAACAGAGTGTTTAACTCATACAACTGACTATGAGTTTGCCCAATACACACTTTCATCAATGAAATACGACTATCTTGCTGATGATATTAAGGTGTGGAGAGATCGTATCGTTAAGGATTAATTAAAAAATTGATCAATCATATGAGGGCCTAATTTTTAGGCCCTCTTTCATTAAGAAATATTAAGAATATCTTTAACCCCAAAAAATTCATTTAAATTGATAATAGTAAGAAACACTTAAAAGGGTTTCTTATGTTTAAAAAACTTAGCCTTCAGCAAAGGTTATCGCTTTCAGTTATTGGGGTGGTGACTTTATCTTTAATTATCCTCTCTGTTTATAGCTACAATAAATCAAGTGAGCTACTAAAGGCCGAGGCCTATGCGAGAGCACAGGAGATGTCGCTAAAATACGCTAAGGATATTAAGGCGACTATTGATGAGGCCTTTACCATCACCCGCACCATGGCCTACGCCATAGAGGGAATGCGAAGTAAAGGTGAGCTAAAAAGAGAAGGTATCCTTCAGGCCCAAAAAATAATTCTAGAGAGGACTCCTTTTTTGTATGGAAAAGGAGTGTACTTTGAACCCAATGCTCTTGATGGAAAAGACAAAGAGTATATGGGCTCTTCCGACTTTGGAAAAGAAGGGCGTTATGGCCCGTGGGTAAGGCGAGATGGTACAAATTTTGTGGTTGAGCCTAGTGATACAGAATCAATGGAAACAGAGGGCAAGGGAGATTGGTATCTTATTCCTAAGAGAACGATGAAAGAGTCGAGTATTGAACCTTACTCATACGATCTTTCAGATGGTACAAAAATTCAAATCACAAGCCCAACCGTGCCGATTATTATCGATGGAAAATTCTTCGGGATTGCTCAAACAGATATTCGCCTCAATGATATTTTTAAATTGGTTTCGCAGATAAAACCATACGGTACTGGCTACGCTGAGCTCATTTCGGCCGACAAAAAATATATCGTTCATAAAAGTATCGATATGGTTGATAAACCTGTCCCTGACTTTGAAAAAACCACTCTTGAGGCCCTTGAAAAAGGGGAAATGAAGACATTTGAAGATCATGAGTACTACAAGGTTATGATTCCAATTCAAGTGGGGAAAACACAGAATAAATGGCTTTTAAAGGTTGATGTTCCCATTGCAAAAATATTAGAGCCAACAAAGGCACTTGCTACAGTTCAGCTTATTTTATCTCTTGTAAGTATTGCTGTGATATCAATTGTTATTTATTTTATTTCACTCACAATAAGTCGTCCTCTTACAGAACAAAATAGAGCGGTCGAAAATATCGCAACATCGCTTTCAGAATACTCTGAAAATCTGTTGGGCCTAAGTAAAAATCTGGCCGAGATGTCGACTTCACAATCAAGTGCCCTTGTTCAAACTTCAAGTGCCATGGATGAAATTAGCGCCATGGTAACGAGAAATAACGATGCCGCTAAAGAGTCAAAGGTTAGTGCAGATGAGAGTCGTAAAAGTGCTAACGATGGTAAAGAGGCCACAACTTCTTTAGTTCTTTCGATGGAAGAAATTAAAAGTTCATCTGAACAAATCTCGGCCCAATCTGCAAAAGGAAATCAAGAAATTCAAGAAATCATCGGGATCATTAAGCAGATTGAGGAAAAGACGGCCATTATTAACGATATCGTTTTTCAAACTAAGCTTCTTTCATTCAATGCTTCAGTTGAAGCGGCCAGAGCAGGCGAGCACGGAAAAGGATTTGCTATTGTTGCAGAGGAAGTTGCCAATCTCGCGGCCATTTCTGGAACAGCATCACTCGAAATTACTGAAATGCTTGGCCAGAGCTCAAAGAAGGTTGAAGATATTATTGCCACAAATCAAAAGGCGATTGAATCACTTATTAGTGAATCAATTCATAAAGTAGAACAGGGGATTTTAAATGTTCGAGAGTTCTCGGACAAATTAGAAGGTATTGTCGGAAGTTCTCAAAAAGTTGGAAGGCTGGTTGATGAAATTGTTGATGCCTCAGAACAACAGACTTCAGGGGTGTCTGAAGTTGCTATTGCTATCAATAATCTCGATGCAGATGCTCAGAAAAATTCATCTATGGCGAAGGATACTTCTAAGGCCGCTGAAAAGGTCCAAGAAGATGCCCTGGTTCTTCGCGGTATTGTAAAGAATTTGGATACTATTATTTCAGGGGGTTAAAGCAGTTTTTTACGTGAAAAAACTATAAGTCCTCTTGTCTTTTTTATTTAATGGAGTAGGAGAGTACTATGAAAATAGCACTACTCTTACTTACATTTATTAGTTATCAATCCATCGCCTTTAACGAATATGAAATCACTGAAAATTTCAAAAAACTTGGCGGTGATGAAGATGCCATCGCCCAGGCCCTTTGTTTTTATTCAAGATACGAGGGTAAAAAATTCAAAAGAAAAATTGGTGGAAAAATCAAAGGCAGTACAAAGATTACGAATGATAATTATATTGCCATTGTTGATCTGACAAAGCCTTCATTCTTGAAAAGATTCTTTCTAGTGAATCTAAAAAGCTCTGAGGTAAAAGTCTACAATGCCGCCCATGGTTCAGGAAATTTCAATGGAACATTTAATCTTCCAGCAAACGCGAAATATTTTAGCAATACTCACGGATCAAATCTAACTCCAAGAGGTTTTATGATTAGTGGTGAGCGCGTTGTCTCTCGACTTGGTTGGAAGTGGCATATGAAGCTTGATGGTGTCGAACAAGGTGTTAATGATAACAGTCGTGACAGGGCCATCGTTTATCATGCTGGCGTGGCCTCTTATGACAGTAATGAAATTAGAGTGCGTGAAGGTGTTGCAAGTTCAAATGAAGATGAACCCATTTTAAGAGATAAAGATGGTGCTCAATTTATGAGTAACGGTTGTACAATGGTTGCTAAAGCACACAGTGAAGAAATATATTCTCTAACTAAAAGTGGAACACTTTTTTACAACTTTACTCCCTACGAAAAAGAGCAAGGCATCTACTATTGTGGTGGAGAGAAATTACTCCGCTAACCAGCTCTTAACTGACTCAACAACCCACGGCCCAGCATCTAATGTAAGGTCGTGGCCGGCAGTCGAATGACAAAATAATTCTGCATTGTATTTTCTGCGTAGGGCCTTTGTACTTTCGGGATTTACTAGACGGTCACCTTCTCCAATAAGAAATAAGGTATCTTTTGAAAGTTTACTCGGTGAACGAAAACGAGATGCCGCAAATAATTGTCTAATTTGATTCTTTCTAGAAATTGGTTTTTCTTTATAGTGATTGGCAAATTCTTTTGCAAATACTTCTCTGTTTTCTAAAATATTTGTCGTGAAATTTAATACAGTCTCAATTTGTGTTTCAATGGATGGTTTTCTAAATACATCTAAAAAGAAAAGCATGCCTTCGGGACGAACTCGTTTGTACATCGGAACAACATCTTTTGCTGATGTGTTCATAAATACAAGTTTTTCAAAATCATCGGGAAATAACTCATTCCACTTCATCCCAATCATTGCCCCCATTGAAATGGCCATGAGCGCGTAAGGGCCTTCTTTTTTTTGTTTCTTAAATTGCTCACGTAAAAAGTAAACATACTCTTCAATACTAAGTGGAGAGTGTTCACTATTGTTATCTCCTGCACCAGGAAGATCGATCATTAATACGTCTCTATCTCCAACTTCACTTTTAAGCACTTCGGGAAAAGGTCCCCATTGTCTTTTTTCTGTTGAGAGTCCACGTAACAATAACCAGTTGTAAGATTTAATACTCATTATTCATTCCAGTTTGTGACGTTTCTTGAGGCCTTGGCCAAAAAGTCTATGAGAAGAAAATGTCTTCTCATTGTTCTATTATAACGGTGATCTTTCATTGGGTTGAATAGCCCTTCAATATTAAAAAGTTGAAGCGGATTTTTTCTAACCCAATTCCATGAACCCATCTCTAAAGTCCAAGGAATATAGACACCATTTGGATTGTGTTTCATATACTCATCAAAGAGATAGTCCCAAAGATCACCATAGATTCCATAAGAAGCACTTTGAGGTTCTATTTGGTAAACGTGATGAGGAATTGTATTGTTAAACAAATTTATAAGTGAATCAATTTGTGGCTGCATAATACTTGGATTATTTGTGTAGCCATAAGGATACCAAAGTCTATCGACAAGGCCAAAACCAGAGTGAAAATCTACTGAAAGCGCAACTTTAGAAGGGAAGATTTCCTTTTGGATGAAATCCACAAGTGCATGACTTTCTTTTTCCATTTCACCTTCAACTCCACGATACCAAGGAAGTTTATTTGAAAACGTATGACCAGAAATTAAAGGAATAGTATTTTCTACATCTTTAATCACTGGGGCGTTTCTCATGAGATCAACACCTCTAGGGTTTGACCTTTTGAAATGGGCCATTCCGGCTGGATTAATTAAAGGAATAGAAACGATTCTAAACTTTGAAAATAATTCTCTTAAATCACGATCCCACTTTAATTGATAAAAAAGACTCGAGAGATAACTAAGCACTACGTGTGTACCAATTTTCTCTAGACCATGCACTCCACCAAAAAGACCAAGCACTGGGGCCGTCTTATCTTTTGTTCCAATTGAAAATGAAACGATAGGGTAGTCTTTATTTTTATAGTTGATGGTATCAAGTACATTTGTACTTATAAGTGGATCTTTGTTCTCACAAAGATGCTGAATGGTTTCCAATTCTTTAGACTTGAACATGTTATGACTATAACACTTTTAGGAGCGATGTTAAGGGGGAAGATAAAAATTTAACAAGGAGTTGACCTATTTGGTCTAGCATTAGTAGCAGTTAAAAGGTGTTGAACCAACTTGACCAATCATATGAGCCGCTTGCCATCTTGCACCATCCCAATAGATTGTCGCTTCAACTTTTCCTGGACCAGTTACAGTTGTTACATTTGAAGGGTCTTTGAGCGCCGCCTGCCAACCTGACCATGTTAAGTGTATAAGTCCATTTCCATTTGGATGAACTCCAAACGTAACAGAATATTTTCCTGGCCATGTAGTCTCAGTATCTTCAAAAGTATAATTTGCATGCGACCCTGCGACACAGCCCTGATAATCGCGAAGACGAGGTCCGTTGTCTTGCCAATTGAGAGTTCTGTTTCCACTTGCGATAACTTCCGCATTTGTCCATGGAACTGAAATATCTTGAGTTGTTCCATCGTGGAAAACTTTGATAACGCCGTAACCTGAGTTTGTAACCCCTTCTCTGGCGACAATTCTATCTGTCACAAGAGCGTCTTTTAAATCTGTTGTTAAGGAGCCAAACGCTTCAACATTGGTAATTTCATCGTCGGCAACAAGACGAAGTTGGTTAACTCCTGCACTACCTGCTGATGCGTAACCAGTGAAGCGCCAATTTGTAACACTTGAATTGCTGTTAATAGCAATGGCCAAGTATTTTTCTGCGGCGTAGTCGACATATTTAAGTGTGACTCCTTCATTGTAACCAATCACTGAACCGCGACAAGTTTGATAAGCACAGGCGGTATTCACTTCAAGTGAAATCTTTCTATTCCAAGTGCCAGTACTTCCTCTTTCACCATTTATGCGACCGAGTACATACGACTCTGAAAGATTTGTTCCAATATAGGCCTTATGAAGAAGTATGTAATTCACACCACCGGAATCTTCTGTTGATGTTCTACCTGTTATTGTTCTGTTTATGAGATAATTTTTTGAACCATTGACGACATTAAGTTTTGAATCAGTATTTGGATTAGGTGTACCGATTCCAACACTTCCTCCTTCAGAGATAGAAAGTCCAATTGTGTCGTCGCCATCAGCGGCATCTCCAGTATAAATAAGCACACCTTCTTCACCACTTAAATTGAGTTTACCTGTTCCAAATTGACGGATTTCATTTCCATCAATGGCCATAAACTGTCCTTCAGCATTACTAACAACAATTCCCGAATTGCCCATATTGGCCGAAGAAGCTGCAATCGTAAGACCGTGTGATGTATGAACTTGTAGTTTCCCGGTCGGCGTTGTTGTTCCCATACCGATATTTCCATTTCCTGCAATTGTAAGTTGATCAACCTCAGTCGCAGGTGTGGCATTATCTGAATTTCTTTGTAATGCTCCAATTTTCATAACTGCATTAGAAGCATTTGAAACACTTTTTTCAGAGCGGATATAGTGACCAGCAACATATCCTACATCTCCGTGGTTTGGAGTTAAAAGTATCCCTGCAGTTTGCTGTCCACCTGAAGTGTATTTTTGTGAACCCACTTGGATATAACTTGCAGAGTTTGTATTCGAACTTGGGGCAGAGAATCTTGCCACAACGTTATTGGGGGCATCACTTGTTTCAATATAATTATAAATAGAACGATTACTTCCTACATCAAGCATTGATAGTGGATTCGTCGTCCCAATACCAACCTTTCCATCATTTTTTATCGTGACGTAATCATTTGTTCCAAGTCCACCAGGACCCGCAATTGAAAATGATCCTGTAGCATCATTAAGACCCATATTTACTTGGTCACCAGCACCACTGTCGGGTCTAAATGTCATATAGGTATTTGTGGCCCCAGTGGATTCTAAAATCATGCGACCATCACTTGCTGCGATATGGGCCGTTACTTCTGGAGTTGTCGTCCCAATACCTAACTTCCCATCGTTTTTAATAACTGCTTTCGTTGAAGCGCCTGTGTTGAAAATAATATCACCGGAAGTATTAGCATCTGAATCGGCAGTGATCACAGCATTTGTTGTATTACTTGAGCTCTCAGCATTAAGTCCAGTAAGTGCTGAACCATCTCCTTGGAAGGCCGTTGCCTTGACTGTTCCTGTAACTTCTAGAGGAGTTGAAGGAGTTGTATTTCCAATTCCCACGTTTCCATTGGTATCGATAATCATTCTTGTTTGACCGTCTGTTTGCAATAACATTTGTGCGGCCATGGGATTTTTTATGGCCGTCATTGGTTCTACCGTGGCGAATGCAGGAGTCGTTCCATCATCTAAGATGGCCACAGGGGCGGTAGATGCAGTTGATTTCACCACAACATTATAAGTATAGCTATTTCCTACCTGTCCAAATCGTAAATAAGCAGTGGAAGTGGCGCTGTCAAAATACCATTGATAGCTTATTAAATTATTGCTCACTTCGGCATGTAAAACACGAAAAGCAGTTGTTCCTCTTGTTAGTGCCACTGTGAATTTGGCCGCGACAGCTGTTGTGGAATCGGCCGTTGTTCTAATAGAGCGAACTTCAACTTCAGTGAGTTGAGGAGTTGCAGGAAGAGAGAGAAGAATTCTTTTACCTGCAGTTGCATCAGCATGGGGTAATGAGATTTTTGTTGCCCAACTATATTCAGTTTGATTGAGAGAAAGATTTCCTTGAACATCTAAAGTGGCCAAAGGTGTAGCGCCACCAATTGCAACTTTTCCAGTACTATAACTTAGATCATTGGTCGTTTTTGTCCAGTAGTTAATTGCAGCTGGATCTGCATCAATAGTGATATCACTTGAAAGGGCACCGCCTCCTGTGAGTCCAACTCCTGCTGTTACTGTCCTTGTGTCAGGCACGGCCCCAACGTCTGAAGCTGTGGCCCCTGTTTTACTTATCTTTGCCCAGTCAATGGGACCAACGATTTCACTATTTTCAATAGTGCTTCCAAGCTTTGAAACATTACTTGAAAGTTGAGTATCTGGAAGTGTTCCCGTTGTTATTTTAGAAGCATCAACTCCACTTGCAATCATGGTATTTGTAATACCACCTGTTGCCACTGAAATTGTTCCTGTCGAAGTAATAGGTCCACCTGTAAGACCTGCTCCTGTCGCAATATTTGTAACTGTTCCCGTTGTATCAGAAGGCCAACTTGTGCGGCAGTCTGTACCAATACAAAGCTCTGTTGCCTTCACGCCTCCAGAGACTTCTAATTTTTTAGTAGGGGAAGCAACTCCAACTCCGACATTGACATTAGTGAAGTTGATTTTTGTTCTTGCTGCATCGATACTTGAAATTTCTAATACGGAATTATCTTCTGCGATGCTGTAAGAATCCCCAATAATAATAGAACCGTTAGGTGTTCCATCCGCTGTGTCAATATAGAGGTTTTTAATAAAAGCATCGCCTTCAACATGCAACTTACGCGAAGGAGTAGCGGTTCCTATTCCCACATTGCCCGTAAGGCGATATACATTTCCACTATTCTCAGTCCATAAATCTGTATTGTCGTCATTTGCACAAGCAACAAAAATTGGACCTGCCTGATATTTTAAAATTTGACCCGGTAAACATTCTGCTGAGAAATCTGCAAGCTCTATTGTTCCATCTGCGATCATTGCAGAGGTGATGCTAGGGATTCTTGCACTAGCGAATACACCAGTAGTAATTTTTGCGGCATCTAAATCATCTAGTCGTGTAGCTGGAAAAGTTCCTGAACCTATTTTTGTAGCATCTAAAAGAGGAATCCTTGCCGTTGCAATTGTACCTGCAGTTATTTTTGAAGCATCAATGTCAGCACCTAGTTTTGCATTTGTAATGGAATTGTCTTTGACTTCAATTTCATTACTAACATTAAGACCAATAGTTGCATTGTCATATTTAACATTAACCGTTGCACTACCAGTTGGATCTGTGACAGTTATGGCCTCTCCTGCATTTACTCCTGTAACAGTTCCAGAAGCACCACTTAAATCATCAGCACATGTCATATTGCCACTACCATCAAATTTAATAATTTTTCCAGCGCTACAAGTTCCACTTGTTATCTTTAGATGTCTCACTTCAATACTTGCATCGTCTACAGATTTTGCTTTTTGTGAATATAAAGAAATAGGAGAGTTGTTAATCTTTTGTTTTGTATAGGTCTTTGTATTTGTTCTATCTGTGATTTGAATATAAAGAGAAGAGCTGCTTGCAATGGCCTCACTGATTATTGTCGTTAGAGTTTTTGTATTTCCTTCACAAGTTGTTGCATAATCAAATTCAATATTGAAAACACCGTTTGCGAGATTCACGCCATCAATGTCAATTGAACATTTTGAAGTTGTATCAACAAGGATTTCAGCAGTTAAATTGACTGGACCAGATAAGGGCGCACCTGAGGAAGCATCAGTGAGTCGACCAGAATACGAAATTTTATCGGCCGCATAAATTTGCAGTGAAAATAAGAGAAGTGAAAATGGAAGCCACTTTTTTATCGTCATTAAATTTCAACCAACGTACAGCTAAATAAGAGTAAAAAATCATTAACTGCTCTTATTATATCGGCAATTTAGATATATTTATTTAAATTCAGATTCAAAGAATAAGCTCTTGAAAGTTAATTGTGTTTCATTGGGTTAAACACTCGCTGGTGACAAAAATATTAGTCAGTTCTAAATGAGATTCCTTCGAGAGAAATCCAAACATTTGACCCACTAGTCGGTTGAACACATCCATTGGTCAAAATATCCATACGACCAATTGTATTGGGATCAGTTTGAACAGATTGTAAAATGCGGTACGCAGGAGTGTAGCCTGTAGGGAGTGTGAAAGCACAAGTGACAAATGTTCCACCTGTGATTAAACCTCTCAAGTGAACAATGCCATTGTTGTCTTTATAATAACCAGCAGGAGAATATCCATTATTGTAATTAGTCCAAGAATTTTGAAATGTAGGTGATTGCCATGACTCAAGAGTAGGGATTTTGTGAATCTCTACTGATTCAATCACTGAGTTTCCTGTTCCATTATAATTGGCAATGATGACGACATTAAAGTATTTTGCTCCCGGATCAAATTTATTATCTCCTGTTCCTCCTGCAATATTATGACCTGAAATAACTCCTGATGCCGTATAGGTGCTTCCTGCAGCAAGATTATAGGCCTCGGCAGCGAAGTAGTTGTAAGAGTTTTCATTGTCAGCTTTAATACTTGTAAAATTTGCGTCTAGTGAATCAGCTCCGACATAGAAAGTACCAGTGCCATCAATTTTTTTCGCTCTTACTGTTACTCGATATGAACCTTTCGGATCTATGGGAATACGTGAATTGATAAGAAACCATGAGTTTCCAGTCGCCTTCATCCCTTTATCTGCAGAGCTATAAACTATTGTTCCTGATTGCGGAATGATCATGTCAGACCAGTCTTGATCTCCAAGCTGTATTCCCATACTAGGATTGTATCTGGTAAGAGGATTTCCTCTAACGTCGATATTTCCATTGTCTTGAATGGTAATAGCGTTTTTAAAATTTGTTGTTCCAAGAACAAGGTCAGTATTTGAAGAGGCCCTAATTTTAGCGGCAGTGAGATCTGTTCCATCAGCTTCGTATCCAATGACGACTCCACCTTCTGTTGTACCTTTTTCAAAACGTGCGAGCCAATGCTCTCCACTAACAACACCTAAATCTTTTTGTAAATGAAGCGGGTCCGTTGGAGCATTCGGGCCAATTCCAAACTTACCATCTGCGCTCATAATAAAGTTGGTTGTATATGTTGAGGGTTTTGTAAAAAAATCTGCAGAAGTTTCAAAGTATAAATTACTCGCATCTGCCCTAAGTCTTATATCTTCGGGATCACTTACTGTTTTATCTTTAAAATATAAAGAAGGTTGATAGTTTGAGATGACAATACCATCATCATCATCGTTAGTGCCTTCTGTCGCTATATCTCCTGCACTAACTTCAAATCGTGACAATGGTGTCTCTGTACCAACACCAACGCGTCTATTTGTTCCAACATGAAAAAAGTTTGTCCATGAGTCTGTGACAAGTGCTTTGTGCCAAATTTGAAAACTATCAGTTGATGGTCTTACTCCATAGGCAAATGCATTTGTTTGAGCATTGTCATCCCCATCATAAGAAGAATAAAAATCTAAGTTTGGAGAATTATCAGTTCTTGAAATCATGATGGCATCATTGGCCGGATTAGTTCCATAAATTGAAACTAAAAAGTTTGGATCAGGAACCGTTGTGTTGATCCCAATATGTGGCCCTAGGGCATTTGCTCTTAACGTTAATGGAGTAGAAGTATTCGCGTTAGCACCACCGCCAGTCTCTGTGTCAGTATTGTTAATACGGAAGATTATTTTTCCTTCGACCTCATCGTTTTGATAATTCTGAACAGTCGTTCCATCCGTTAAGTGAGTTGAAAATGATTCACTTACACTTGAACTTCTGAAAATACTGAATGGTCTATTGGCCCAAGGATCTGGACTTTCTGCTAAGTATGTTCCTGAGATGATGGCCGTTGGAGTTGAGCCTGCTCCTTGCACATGGAGATAGGCGGCAGGACTTATTGTATTAATCCCTAGAAAACCATTGTTTTTAATCGTTACATAATCATTAGTACCAATTCCGCCAGGACCTGCGATTGAGAAACTTCCTGTGGCATCATTTAATCCCACATTAACTTGATCGGTAGCACCACTATCTGGTCTAAAAGTCATAAAAGTATTTGTGGCCCCTGTTGATTCTAAAATCATTCGTCCATCATTTGCGGCTATGTGTGCTGTGACTTCAGGTGCAGTTGTTCCGATACCAAAACGACCATTGTTTTTTATAATGGCCCTTGTAGAAGCGCCAGTATTGAAGAGAATATCCCCTGAAGTATTTGCATCTGAGTCGGCAGTGATCACGGCATCTGTTGTATTGCTTGAATTTTGAGCAGTGATTCCTGTTAGAGCTGAACCATCTCCAACAAATGCGGTGGCCTTAACTGTTCCAGCGACATCTAGTTTTTGGGTTGGAGCATTTGTTCCAATACCAATATTGTTATTTTTTGCAGCATAAAGTTGGTTTGATAAACGAGTGTATTCTTTTGCAGAAACTTCGGCCGTGAGATTGGCATTATCTTGACTGATAAAGGTAAACACTTCGGGATCTGTTGTTTGTTTGAACCCTTGGAAGCCAATTCTGTTGGCATGAAATTCGCTGCCTGTATCATAGCGAAGTGCCCACCAGTTTTCACCTTTGTAAGTAATTTCAGTCAGCGCAATTTTATTTTCGATTCGATATGCTTTTGTGATTTCGCCAATGTCTGCATATGCAGAAGAAGTATCAATGACCACATCAACAAAATAGGGGCGCGGTATGGCATCACTCGCGCCACGGTGGCCATAGATTCTTCCGTAGATTTTGTCTTCACTTGATGTTTTTGCGAGAAGAAGATAGGTGATTTTAGTGTAGTCGTAGCTGGCATAGTTCACATAGTTATGAGTATAAAAACCTGAAAACTCAGCAGGTCCTTTAACTGTAAGCATAGAAGTAGGTGTGGTCGTACCAATTCCAACTTTTCCACCTCTTGTAATTGTAACAAGCTCTTGTGAATCAACGACACCTGTCCCACCATAAATATGAATTTTATTATCATCGCCAGACAGTCTTCCATCATACTGAATAGACATTGAATGAGTAACTGTATTATTTTCAGTGAAAATTAAACCTTTAGGTGCAACGTCACCAATATCTGTGACCTTGATATTTCCACCAGAGTACTCAAGATCGTTTGAGACTTTTGTCCAATAGTTAATGGCCGCAAGATCGGCATTAATAGTTATATCACTTGAAAGAGCTCCGCCTCCTGTAAGACCTGTTCCCGCTGTCACTGTTCTCGCTGTAGGGACAGCGCCAACATCAGAAGCAACGGCCCCGGTCTTACTAATCTTGGCCCAATCAAGAGGGCCTACGATTTCACTATTTTCAATAGTGCTTCCAAGTTTTGAAACATTAGATGAAAGTTGAGCATCAGGTAAAGTGCCTGTTGTGATTTTTGAAGCATCAATTCCAGTGGCGAGCATAGAGTTATCAATACCACCAGTTGCAACAGAGATCGTTCCAGATGAAGTTATTGGACCACCTGTTAGACCTGCTCCCGTGGCAATACTTGTGACTGTTCCTGAAGTATCTGATGGCCACGTTGTTCTACAATTAGCGCCTATACAAACTTCTGTCGCTTTTATTGCACCATTAACATCTAGTTTTTGACTTGGCGTTGTTGTGCCAATTCCAACGTTACCGTTAACATCGACTCTTACTTTTTCTGTACCATTTGTTGTGAGAATAAGATTGTCGTCGCTTGCTCCCACTCCTGGCATATTGCCAGTTCCACTACTGCTAAAGCGAATGAGCGCAGTTGCGGCCGTACTCGAAATTCTCGCAGGAGAATTTGTCGTTGAACTGACATGTAAAGGTTGAGTAGGGGAACTCGTTCCAATACCAACGTTGCCGCTAGTGCGATAGATGTTCCCAGCGTTTTCAGTCCATAAATTAGTGTTATCATCATTTCCACAGGCCACGAAAATTGGGCCCGCTTGATATTTTAAAATTTGACCAGGTAAACATTCGGCCGCAAAGTCTGAAAGTTGTATTGTGCCATCTGCAATCATCGCGGAAGTGATACTAGGAATTCTCGCACTCGCAAAGACTCCTGTTGTAATTTTAGCAGCGTCTAAATCATCAAGACGAGTGGCCGGAAAAGTACCAGAAGCAATTTTGCTCGCATCTAAAAGTGGAATTCTCGCATCAGCAAGTGTTCCCGATGCAATTTTTGCAGCATCAATATCAGCAGCTAGTTTTGCATTATTCACACCAGCGTTTTTAATTTCTAATTGATTTGAACCATTAAGCGCAATGCTTGTGTTGTCATAGAGAACGTTTACAACAGCATTACCCGTTGGGTCTGTGACGCTTGTTGCTTCACCAGAATTTACACCTGTAACAGTTCCCGAAGCACCACTAATATCTGTCGCACATATCATATTTCCACTGGCATCGAATTTAATCACTTTGCCAGAATCACAAGTTCCACTAGTAATTTTTAAGTGCTTTTTTTCAATTGAATTATCAGTAACAGTGGCCGCCTTTGTTGCAAAAAGCGCTAGAGGTGTGTTGTTGATTTTCTGCTTTGTGTAGATTTTAGAATGAGTTCGGTCAGTGATTTGAATATAGAGGTTACTCGATGCACTCACAGCTTCGGCGATAACTGTACTCAATGTTTTAGTATTTGATTCACAGGTTGTAGCATAGTTGAATTCAATATTGAAAACACCATTTACAAGTTGAACACTATCAATATCGATTGAGCATTTGTTTGAAGAGTCCACGTAAACGTCTGCAGTTAAGTTCACTGGGCCAGATAAGGGCGCACCACTTGTAGCATCAACAAGACGACCTGAGTAAGAAATCATCTCACTTGCAAAGATCGGATAACAAAATGTGACTAAGATTAGTAATACTTTTTTCATATTTCACAACAAACGTGCAGCAAATGTTAAAGCGCATTAACTGCTCTTATTATATCGGTATTTTAGGTGGATTTATTTATCTTTAGGATAGGTGTCTAAGTAATTGTTTGCTCGAACAAAGTTTTTAAGTGGGATTTATTAATATGGCAATATTATTGGCCAATTAACGGACGTAAATAATGACTTGGCGTGAATCATTCCCAAGGGCATCTCCACTACAATAAGGGCCTGATTGGCTTGTGCCTGCTCCACAATAGGCCGTTCCAAGGCCCCACCAATTGACGGCGTAACGATTATTTACTGTACAGCAATCTCTCATGAAAAAGCCCTTCGTACTATTTGTAAAACCCATATGAAGCTGCATTGAAGGTACTGTAGAGTAACCCCATGTTGGTCTTTGAATCCAAGTTGCAGGAACGTTAGAAAATAGAGTCGTCTGATTATCAGAAACATTTTGCTGTGAAATTGTTCTTTTGATTTGATGATAACCAGATTGGTTGGCCGTTGCAGTTTGCTGACCAATGAGAATGTCGCTAAATCTCATGCCTGTATTCATGACACCCATTGAGTAGGCCTCTGAGGTTGCTTGTAAAGAGCCTGTCGATGAATACCATCCGAAGTCCATCAAGTTATTATTTGGAAGCCAGTTTTTGCCATTGCTTTGGCAATCAGTTTGATTGGTATAAGTTGGGTCATCACAGGCGTATTCTCCTGCTGTTGGAGGGCGAGTTCGAGCAATAAGAGTCCATCCACCACCATCAGTTGTCATATCACAATAGGCAAGCATTGGAGCAATAGCGCCATTACCATCTGTATCAATGATATAATATCCATCTCCCTTTGAGAGTCCCATACTCAATATTTCTTTACAAGATTTATAGTTTTTATCAATGCGTGAAAATAAAGAGGCTTGAGCTACACCATTGCTTGAACCGTGAGTTTGATCAGAGGCCGGCATACCTACAACAGTACCCCATCCCTCAGTTGCACCAATTGCGTAAAACCAATTCGTATGATTAATAGAACCATCTAGTAAAGAACCATCACCATTTGTAGGTCCATGGGTTCCATTTCCAAGTTCAAGACCACCCCAAAAATTTGAAGTGGCATCGAGGTAGAGACCAGCATAGCCAGCAACATTTACATCATCAGTGGGAAGTGATGTTTGTGTCCAATAGTTTCTTTTTCCATTGTCAGGCCAGCGAATCTCTAATTGATAGCGGCCATATTTATTAAACCAAGGTAATTTGTCTATGATGGAGTAGAGATTAGATTCAGGCCATCTTTCATTGCTGTTGATTGCTGCACTTGTAGAAGCAAAATATCCACCAGCAATATTTTGATAAAAGACTCGTGTTAAAGCACGACCCTTGTCATAAATTTCATCAAATTTACAATAAACTCTAATGGGAGTTGTGTTCGCTTTCCAAAGTGGCTGCACAGTATAGTAATCATTCGCTGTTACTCCTTGATAGGCGAGAACATCACAACTTTCAGGATAAGGAACATTAAAACTATGAACATTTTTAAGATTTGCAATCTCTGTATCGCTTAGAGTTCGATCAAAAACAAAAGTTCTTGTAATGTCCCCAATAAAGAATCTGTCACCACTATAAGCATTCGAAACAGTTCCCCCTATGAAGAGTTTTTCATTGGCGAGGTTAATAGTATAAGAATCTGTGTGAACTAGGGCCCCATTGTGATAGAGCTTAATTGTGCCGTTATTATATGTGTATGCGATGTGCTGCCATGTGTTTAGTTGGATTTCATTACCTGTTGAACATCGATTGGTATCAGAGTTGGTAGTGCTATACTCATGAAAACAAAAATTCTGATTATTTAAAACTAGTCCAGCATCAATATTATTTCCAACTCCTTGGCCTATAACGACTTTGAAACCACCTGTGGTCGTTGGTTTAATCCATGCCGACACGCTAAATGCGTTTGTGTCTTTTATTGGAATAGGTGAGTAGACTTTGTCATAGGTCGTTGCGCCTTCAAATTGTAGGGCGGTATTTGGAATACCATCTGGTCCTGTTGAAAAAGTTGCTCCTGATATCGTGGCCCTTCTTCTTTGAGGACCATTGTCATAGAGCTCTCCCGGATAAGTTGGATTGTTTTCAAAAATTAGATGAGATACTAGACCTGTTCTTAATGAACCTGAAAAATCACAATAAGTAGTGACGCTCGTTTTACCATCAGGAAAGATTTTATAGTTACCATCAGTAATACTTGGAGTTCTATCAAACAAATCAAAACAGTTTTTTGGAAGAGAGTTGTCTCTAATATAGTAGCGTGCAATGACATTGGCATCTCCACCGTTAAAGCCACCAACACCTCGAACTCTATTGGCATCAGTGTTACTTACTCTGCTGTAGATCCAATCTCTTGGGAAGTTCTCGACATCTGAGATTCCAGTTTGATCAAATGTCTCAGGATGACAATTTCCCCACCCAATATTCGATCCGGAGCTTCTCATTTGATTAGCTGAGTATGTAACACCACGGCTATTTCTAAAAGTAAATTGCTCACTGTTTGGCAATGGATCACATGTGTCTGAAGATGAAACAAGTGTACCCGAAAGAAAAGAGTTTAAAGTTGAGTTTTGCTCAAATTTAATTGCACTGTAATCAGTTGCTGCCCAATTCCCAATATCCTTTGCCATAATTTCTGTGGCCGTAGGGAATTTCGAAATATTAAGCATTCCTGTAAGAAGGGGATTATCATGATTGTATGTAGAAAAAGAAATTCCCGGAGTATTTGCTAGATACCAATCGAAATGCTGTTTAACTGGGGTTGATGCATTTGCTGAGTTCGCATAAAATAGAGTCCAACCTCCACCGTTTGTAACCATGTCGCAATAGACATCAAATGGCGCATTTCCCTCTGGACCATCGGGATCAATTTTATAAACACCACTTTGCACAGATGAATATTTGGCCAGTTCGTTACAACTTTTTGGGTAGTAGGGGCGAACCCAAAATTCTGTTTTTGTGGTATTCGTTTCAGTTCCTGAATAGTAAGCAGGAATTTCTCCAGAACTATAATCGACAAAAGATGCTATAGCGTAGTGCCAGTTTGAAACACCAACTGAGCCATCTATAAAAGAACTAGTACAAGCGATCGAGCAGTTTCTTTCAACTCCACCCCATGAAGCACCAGAATAGGTTATATCTATCGGAAAATATCCTGCAACGGGTTGATTTACAGTTGGATTTGTCTTTTGTACCCATACATGTTTCGCTGCAACTCCTGCCCAGATAAAACTGAATGTGAAATGGTCCTGGCTACGGAAAAGTTCTAACTTGTTTAGAATGGAATAATCTGTTGCAGTTGGAGTATTTTCATTTTTTAAATAGGCTTCTCTTAATGTGAAAAGATATGGTCTAGTTTGTCTTAATAAAAGTGTCCAACCTCCATCTTCTCGGAAGTCGCAGTAGGCATTGAATGCGGGGTGGCCACTTGTCCCATCGGGATCAATAGAAAAAACGCCATCAGTTCTTTCACCTACTTGGAAATAAGAATGACAATCTTTTAACGAACTTGTTCCAGTTACAGTTAAACCTGTTGGAACATTTGCCATGAAAGAAGTCCACGTCGCTGCAGATTGGGTTGGAATATAGAAGTTGTTATCTGTATTGTTTGCAACGTGAAAGAAGCCACTTGTTGATTTAATGTATCGGCTTGTCCTTGCTTCGACAACATAGCCTTCACTTTGAGAATTGATAGCAAAGATAAATTGTGGTGTGAATAATAAAAGAAAAAAGATCGTCTTAAACAAACTATTGTCCTTTTTCAAGATTATCTAGTCTCTCTAGGATCGATTGCATTGCCTTGTTTTGCAATTCAATTTTTTCTTTTAGAACTTCGTTCTCTTCTTCCAGTGATGCAATCTTGCGTTCATATCCTTCGACTTTATCATTGAGCTCTTTTACGGCCTCAACAACAGGTGCAACTAAGTTGGCATATTTTACGGCCTTATAACCAGAAGTTTCATCTGTGACAACAAGTTCAGGAAAAATCTCTTCCACTTCCTGAGCAATAAAACCATAAGTTTTAAGATCATTCTTTTTCCAAACAAATGAGACACCGCGAAGACGTAGTACTTTATCAAGTGCAGAATCAATCGGGTGAATATTTTTTTTCAAGCGGCGATCAGATGTTGTAAGGTACGATGTCGCTTTGACATTGTTGGCCACTTCAAGTTGTTCAGAAGGTGCCGCAACTCCAATTCCTACTTTTCCGTTATTGCCAATTTGCATGATATTTAAATTTGCTCTGGACTTAAAGCTCATCCCATCAAGAGTTGAGTTGAAGTGAAGTCTCATATCATAATCGTCTGCAGTATTGTCTTTGAAGTCGATATATCCTGCAGTGTCCGTAGGAGTCGTAGCTGGATTGCGATAAATTTCGACGCCTTCACCAGTTAATCTTGTACTGCCGGTTGAACTTTTAACTTCAAGTTTTGCACTTGGAGTTGTTGTTCCAATCCCAACGTTTCCAGCTCCATTCATCATTAGACCTATACTGTCAACACTCGCAGTGTTTCCTGATGAATAGCGAATGGCAAAGGCATCGTCTGTATTGTTATTTCTTAGATCCATTATAAAAGATGCATTTGTAGGCCCTTGAATTACCCCTCCATTTGTAGTGGTTGTTCCAGGATTAAGTGCTGATATATCTTCAGCTGGACTGAGTCTAATGGCCGTGCCTGAACCTGTCGCATTGGAAACTCTTGCGACACCAATAACTTCCAAGTCTGCACTCGGTGATTCGGTTCCAATACCTACATCTCCAGTGGCAGTAATTGTCATTCTTTTTGTATCATTGGTAAATAAACTCATTGGTTGAGCAACAGTGTTACCAATCATAATTTGATGGTCTGTAACAATTGTATTTCCATCAAAGAACATATTTGGGCCTGTGGCATTTTCTTGAATTCGAACTACTGCTCCGGCTGTGTTCATGGCCCCAATACTTCCCATGGATGTTGTTTTAAAAACATGGAGTCTCGCATCAGTAGGAGTATTTGTTCCTATTCCAGTGTCACCAGCTTTGTTAATTCTCAATGTATCAACGCCACCGACTTGAACTCCAAAGTATGAAAGAGCATTTTCATTATTTTTATCAACTTGAATATTGAAACCACCATTTGCCGACTGGGCAAGAATAGAGTGGTCAACTCCTGTGTCTGTATCTGTAAAATCCATCGCGGGAGTTGTGCCAGAGATATGGAACATACTTGAAGGTGAAGTCGTGCCAATACCGATCTTACCATCATTTTTAATCGTCATTTTTGTGGATGCACCTGTATTGAATAAAATATCACCAGTCGCATTGGCATCAGAGTCGGCAGTGATGACAGCGTTTCCTGTATTGCTAGAGCTACTTGCATTTAATCCTGTTAAACCAGAACCATCTCCGATAAAGGCCGTGGCCTTAACAGTACCGTTGACGTCAAGAGCTTGAGTGGGGGTGACTGTTGCGATACCAATTTTTCCATCACTTTTGATGACCATTCTTGTTTGTTCTATAGTTGAATTATCGGGAGTTGTTCTAAACTCCAAGCGTCCTGGCATATCATTGTCTCCAGGAACTCCATCTATGTGCCCAACGATCCTTGCAACATTGTGATATTGATCACCGTCGTACCCTTGACCCCATAGCGTAAATATTTCGTCATTGTTTTGAACGATCGTTCTTGCGTCTACAGTCCCGCGCGATTTTCTTAGTTGTAAGTGAGAACCATTTACATTGTCACTGCTTCTTGAATTGATAATTGCAGGGTTATTTTCAACATGAAGTCTATACTCAGGAGTATCTGTCCCAATTCCCACATAACCATTATTTCTTCTAATTGTAAGGGCATTAATATCTTTAGTGATATCTTTATCACTTGAGTCGTGAGCTCCAATATGAAGAAGATTTGTTGAAGAAGCATCATAATGAATGTAAGTACCTTGATATGTACCATTACCTTCAGTGAAGCGAATTCGACCACCTTCAACTTGATTGATACCACTTCCTCGCAAATGGATAATAGGTCCATCATCTTGGTGGTCAGCCCCAGCTATTGTTAGTGCATTTTCTATACTTGTTGTTCCAATAGCAACTTTACCAGTGTTGTAGTAGAGATCATTTGTGCTTTTAATCCAGTAGTTGATGGCCGTTGGATCAGCATTTAGAGTAATGTCACTCGACAATGCTCCTCCGCCAGTGAGACCTGTACCAGCTGTTACTGTTCTTGCCGTTGGAACTGCTCCTACATCTGAGGCCACGGCCCCAGTTTTGCTTATTTTTGCCCAATCAATGGGACCGACGATTTCGCTATTTTCGATAGTAGAACCAAGTTTTGTAACATTTGATGAAAGCTGTGCATCTGGAAGAGTACCAGTCGTTAATTTTGAAGCACTAATTCCTGATGCAACCATTGTGTCAGTAATACCACCAGTTGCAACAGAGATCGTTCCTGTCGATGTAATCGGTCCACCAGTAAGACCCGCGCCTGTGGCAATATTTGTAACAGTTCCAGTCGTATTCGAAGGCCATGCAGTTCTACAGTCTGCTCCAATACAGAGTTCTGTCCCTTTTATGCCACCATTGACGTCTAGTTTTTTCGATGGAGTTGATAATCCGATTCCGACATTTCCTGTTTCAGTAAGGCGCATAGAATTCGCAACACTAGAACTATTATTATAAAATCTTAAATCTCCGGCGTTAGTAAGACTGATCGTCGCATATTTAGCGCCATCAGTACTTTCCATCTTTATTCCACCATCAACGGTGTCCATAGAAGATTTAATAGTTAGTCTTGCTGATGGAGTTGTTGTACCAATACCAACGTCACCTGTAGCACGATAGACATCACCAGAATTTTCTGTCCATAGATTTGTATTATCATCATTCCCACAGGCCACAAAAATGGGACCCGCTTGATATTTTAAAATTTGACCAGGAAGACATTCTGCTGCGAAATCAGAAAGCTGAATAGTGCCATCTGCTATCATGGCAGAAGTGATACTTGGTATTCTTGCTATTGCAAAAACACCTGTTGTAATTTTAGCAGCGTCTAAATCATCAAGTCGAGTCGCAGGAAAAGTACCAGAGCCAATTTTGCTTGCATCAAGAAGTGGAATTCTTGCATCAGCAATTGATCCTGCAGTAATTTTTGAAGCATCGATATCGCTGCCAAGTTTTGCATTTGTTATACTTCCATTTTTTACTTCAAGTTCATTTGATACATTCACTCCAACAGTCACATCATCAAAAAGAACATTGATGGCCGGGCTTGTTGTAGGGTTTGTTACATTTGTTGCAATACCTGAATTGACATCAGTAACAGTTCCAGATGCTCCACTGATATCTGTCGCACATGTTAAGTTTCCGCTAGCATCAAATTTTAAAACTTTCCCATTATCACAAGTTCCACTAGTAATTTTCAAATGACGTAGTTCAATTGATGCATCTTCAACTTGCATGGCCTTTTGGGCCACAAGGGCAAGGGGAGTGCTATTAACTTTTTGTGCTGTATATGTATTAGAGCCTTCTGTTACTCTAATTTCTAATTTCTTATCACCAGTAACGGATTCAGAAATAATTGATGATAAATTTTTTGTATTACCATCACATGTTGTGGCGTAATCAAATTCAACGTTGAATACACCATTGGCCAAGTTGACTGTAGGGAAATTGAGTGAACAGCGAACACTATCATCAACAAGAATATCGAAAGTTAATGAAACTGGTCCGGATAGTGGCGCACCATTCGAAGGTTGAACTAATCGACCAGAGTAAGAAATTTTCTCACCCGCCAGTGCAACACTCGATAATAGAAATAATGTTAGCGCCAAAATTCTCATTAGTTCTGCCAATATAGTTCAGTTAAGTTAATTTAACTGCATTGTCTTTATCGGTAATTATAGGCCCTTAATAAGGGATCATGATGATAACTTAATGTTGTCGTTGTAAGTGTTTGTAAATTAGAAATTATTTTGGTCCAATCTTAAGAGATAAAAGCGAAAATGCCTGTTAAAACAGGCATTGGCCTTCGCTTAATTTAAGATATTTAAGGCCCCTGATTCTAGATATGCTGTCACGTTTGATGTATCAACGCCGCTACCTGAAGCGCCCGCGCCAAAGTGGCCGTAGCTGTTGAAGTGACCTTGAAATTCCATATGGCCGTTACCGTTAACAGGAACCGAACCTGTTGAAGAGTTGAAATCCATTAGATAATCAAAGTCACTAAGTACGATGATATCAGTTGAACATGAATATAAGTGAGAGTCTTCATAAACAGTATTTTCAATTAAAGAAACGATGTAATTTGGTCCATAGCTTAACTCTCTTTTTACATCACTCAAAACATAGGCCCCACTTAGAGAAGCAAGGTCGTATTGGTCAGCATTACCATCATTATCAATATCAAGACCAACTGTTGCATGATCGTTATTTTCTGAAATCTCAGAACACGTACTTCCCGTTGGGTCGCTTGGTAAATTATAAAATCTCATATAGTGATCACTCTCACCAAAGTCAGTGGAAGTTACATTAATACTTAGGGCCTCTGTTGTTTGTAGGTATCTTACGTTTGGAGTAACAGTAAGGTCTGGAACTTGTGAGTCTACAGTATATGTATAATCGATTTTATCTAGGAATGAGCCGTTAGCGCTTTGGCCAGCAATTGATAGACAGTAATTTCCATCTCCAGATGAAATAGGAAATGAACTTGAATAAAGTTGTCCACCTGAAGTTGGATCACAACAACTTCCATTTCCAATACAGTAATAGATTCCAGCAACATCTTGACCTGATAAAGTAATTGTCGGAATTTGTGAATATGTACCAGAGGCCTTGTCTGCATAAAAAGATGGGTCTAAAGCTTCCGATGGAGATGGAATATTTCCACCGCTAGAGCTAGTAGAACTATCTCCTGATGAAGATGAAGAACTGTCACTTTCTGTTGTTGTCGTTGATGAGACCGTCTGTCCACAGTTTTGTCCACATCCTGATACTGCTTCTGAATCACCTGCAGCAAAACTTCCTTCATTACTTGGAGAAGAGCTATTTGAAGAGCTTCCGCTATCTCCAAGAGATGGTGCAGATGAATCAGAAGAAAATGAAGAAGCAGATGAAGAAGGAGAAGAATAACTTGAACCACTTGAAGAAGATGAAGAAGGACTAAAACTTGAACCTATTGATGAAACATTCTCTGGCTCATAGGCCTCACTTTGTTCTGAGGCCAAGTCTTGAATATTATCATTACTTCTTGTTGGTGATTCATTTACTGAACTTGGGGCACGATTTGCTTGATTGGCCACAACGGGCTTTTTACTCGTATTATCATCCCAATACTTTTCAGTATCATAGTCTTTGTAATCCTTTTCGATACTCTCTTTCTTATCAACTTGCGCAACTTCTGGAACTTCTGGTCGAAGAAGGAAAGGGAGTACTAAAGTCGCAACGACTGTTAGTGATGTAATGGGAAATTCTTTAATTGTTTTTAAAATCATAACCGTCAACCTACGTGCAACTAATCGGTAAATAAGAGTTAATTTCTTTAGTATTCTTGATCATTTTTCTTAATAAAACTAAATCAGACGTGATTCTCTATATTTAAGTACTGCAAAGGAGGGTTTCTTAATCCAAATTGTGTCAACTTTTTGTGACAATTGTTTGGCCTCAAGATATTGCCTAAAGTTTCGACATTGTTCGCCAGATTATACGCTTTTCATTTGAAAAAGAAGGAAATAGTTGGTCACTAATTTGCATTGTTAATTTCTATGTATCGCATACTTGTCCTTCTATTCATCTCAATTTGTTCCATGGATTGTTTGTCCATAGAAGTCTTCTTGTGGAAACAATTCCCAGATTCTGTTCCTATTGTAATGGCCAAGAAAGAGGGAGAAAGTCCTAAAGAAGCAATTGATCGCTATTTTAAAAAAATAAATTCAACAAAGAGTCTTAATGAACTTGTCGCGAAAAGTGATATTCAAGATTTTGTAGATGAAGTAGGTGAATTACAATTTCAATATGGAGAGTTTCAAGATTTTAAACTGACCCATGAGCGAATCAACTTCATTGTTGTAACTAACGAACTAAGAGAAATGTATACGGCGCCTTACAACTCACGAATTCAAAATGTGAGTGCGCGATTAAAAAAGTACGGGGCCGATGTGGTTATGCTTCCTGTCGTTCACGATTTAGGACTAAACGCCATTGAAGCAAAAGAGTATAGAGCAATACTCTTTCAATCTTTTGATGCTGATTTAGTTCTCGGCGGTGATGATATTGATCCCTATCTCTATGGTGAGAAAAAAACCTATGCAAAAAATCCAATACGAAAAAGAGACGTTAGCGAATTAAAGTTTGTAAGAGGTTTTATAGAGGCAAAAAAAGGGATCTCATTTGGAATATGTCGAGGCCATCAAATGTGTGCTGTCGCCAATGGGAAAAAACTCTATCAAGATATTCAAATTGAAAAAGATGCACCAGCACATCATGTAAAAGGTGAGCATCCAATTCTCATCGACAGAAGTTCAGATACATTCTCTATGTTTGATTATGAAGAGATAACTGTAAATTCATTACACCACCAAGAAGTACAAGTTTTGGATGATGATCCCGATTACAAAATTACGGCAAAAAGTTTAGATGATATTCCAGTAGTCGAGGCCCTCGAGTTTAGAGATGGCATGGGAGTGACTTTACAATTTCATCCTGAACTTATGTATGATGATATCGGAGAGAAGATTCTTGAGCGCTTTGTACTTCTTGCAAAAAGAACAAAGGCCCAAAGATCATCTTGTTATAATTTTATAGATTTATTTCGCTAGAGTAATTAGCGTAACTGAAAGACCTGCACTTAGGATTCCTAAGATTTTCATAGTATTTACGGGAATTTTCTCAACATATAGATCCCATAAAACACCGGCAATCATTTGGGCGGCAATGAGTCCGACAGTAACTTTAACGGCCCCAATTTTATAAATCCCCCATGGAAGACCAATAACAAAGAGGAATCCGAAAATTCCCGGTACGATATACCACCACTTGAAATTAGTGATTGATGATTTTAATTGGAAAAATGACGGAAAGCTCTCTGGAGTCGTTTTTATAGCAATTAATAAAATCGTACTGGCCAAAAGCGTGATAAGATTACCAAATAGGGCCGTAGTCGTTAGACCTAAGTCATTAGACATATTTCTATTAAGTCCTGCTTGTAAAATTCCAACTGTTCCCAAAAGAAGGGGGATAAGAAGAGCTGCGTTCATATATATTTCCTAGTTAACTTTTAGTAATAAACCTTTCAGATAATCTCCCTCAAAGAAACCACTTGTACGTGGGCAATCATCAGTAAGATTAAATTTCTTTTCAATCACAACTTTTCTTTTCACTCTTTCATCAAGGATCTTATTTATTTGTCCTTCGAACTTTTTCCAAGTGATATTATGTGTGTTTAAGAAAATAAGAATATGCCCACCATTCTTTGTCAAGCGTACAAGTTTTGGCAATAGGGCCTCGTAACTCTTAAATGAAGTCGACATTTTTTTACCGTCACTTGAAGCACTTGGTGGATCACAAACGATGAATGAAAAAGTTTTCTTTTCAGCAAGAAAGTCTTCAACGGCCACTTCAACGGGAGCTTCAATATTTTGATTCAATCCTTCAAGGTCTGGATTAAGGGCGATATTTTCATCTAGCCATGAAAGATACTTTCCAGATAGATCAACACTATAAGTTCTCTTTGCCCCGCACTTTAGTGCAAAAAGTGAATAAGCTCCTGTGTATGAAAATAGATTTAAAACATCTTCAGCATTTTCAAAATAAGGGGCCATTTTCTTTCTTATTGCAGACATGTCAGTGTAAATTCCAAAATCATAATTCTTATCGATAATTATTTTGTAGTTCACACCAAATTCTTGAATTGTTTTTTCAGCTTCAAGAGGTTTACCAATTTTACTTAAATGGATTTTTTGAATTTTTGATCTTTGTGAGAAAGTTCTCTCTTGAAGACAAATAGAGAATTTTTTCCCAGGGAAATAGGCCGTTAATGCCACTTCGATGGCCGTCACAAGAAATCCTTGAAGGGCATACCAAAAGTTTGCATAGTACTGAACCAAAACAGTATCACCAAGAAGTTGCACCATAACACCTGGAACTCTATCTGCCTCACCAAAGACAAGATAATAGTTATCGCGCTCATTGCTTTGAATGAGTTTTTCTCTTCTTGAAAATGCTTCTCTAATTCTATTTTTTAAATCATCTGGGAAGTGCTTAACCGCTTCTACAAATGGAGGCTTTGTCGTCCATACACGTGCCTTTACTTGCTTGTGATTTGGATCATGTAATAGAAGTGAGTTCTCTGTATCTTTTCCATTTGTTCCAATAAGAAAAGTTCTATCCTCAGGAAAGCGTGCCGTAAAACTATCGGCCGTCACCCACGGGTGTCCTTTTTTCATGTATTGAATGGTCATAGTGTGAAGCTGGACCCTTGGATAAGGTCTTTGCAAAATTTCTGGCAAGTACTGGGCCATGATTATTCCTGAATTTTTTGTTTAAGCTCTTCTAGTTCTTCTAGCGTATCTTCAGTGAGAAGAAGAAGTTGGTTCGTTAATAGAAAGGGATCGTCGAATTGAACAATTTCTAAAGTCTCAAGTGACACTTTTTGCTCTTCAGTGATCTTTGAGTAAGGGTCAATCTCATGGCACAACTTTTTTAATAGCTCTGCTTTGTTCTCAAGTTCGAGAATTCTTTTTTCGGGTTCATTGTTAAGAAAGAATTTTCCGCCATTGAGGATATGTGTTGTGTCATTAAATGTACTCATAGGCCCATTCTCTTTGATGTTACTCACTCAGTCAATATATATGGCCCGCCTTTCGCATAAGAGGTCACAGAGGTGGATGATGTTGATATTTCTTATAATGTTAATTGGTGCATTGTGTCTTTTTGAGTTTAGCTCAATTCTTTTTATATTCAATTATTTAAGGGATTTTTTCGGTCATGAAAAGAAGGCCCGACTCCTTGAGCAAGAATTAACTCGTCGAATATTCTTGTGGCACAAGGGTGAAGTTGGGCAAAATAATAAGACCATTCAGTATGGTTTTTATACCGAATTAATTGAGATGTCCTCACTCGTCGCTCGTACATTTGGTGCCGACATATCTTCTTTTCTTAAACAAACTAAAGCAGGGCTAAAGACGTGGGTGAAAATAAAAAAGAAAATCAACTCACAGATTGCTTCCTCACTAATGCAAGCAGCGATCTCAATCGTTTTTATTCAAGTTTTTATGAAAGCTGCACTCTATGTTTTAAAAGGTCGCATAAGTTTTAGTACAACTGGCTTTTTGATGTATCAGCTGGCCGGTATGGTGGTATTTACTATCGTTTGTATTTTTCTCACATACCGTAAAGAACAGGTATTCGCTCCTTGGTTTCTTAAAGTTCACTCTTTCAAATTGCTAACCGATGTTGGTCTCGATGTAGATAGCACTATTGAAAAATCTCAGATTAATACGCTTTTGGCCCAAAAGGGGAGAGACAAGGCCCTCGATTTATTAAGAGAGCAGATGAATACACATATTATGCGATGGAAAGATGACGGTATGGAAATTGCCGCTCCATTAGCGGAATCGCTAAATGATTTATGGGAAACTTATGAAAGGGACATGGAGCTTTTGGCCAAACGTCTTGAAGTCGCAAAGTTTGTATTTTTGTGTTTATTTGCACTGCTTCCATATTTTGCCATGATGCTCAGTTTCTTTGGCTCGTTGTTATTTGTCTAAACATCCGAATATTATTGAAAACTGGCCCTCTCTATAATAGGTTAGAGGGGCCATTATTTTTAATAATTTAAACCATAAGGGATGAATCAAATGAGTCAAACTAACGATAAGCAAATTATCTATTCTATGCACAAGGTAGGTAAGGTTTATAAGAATAAGCATGTTCTTAAAGATATTAGCCTTTCATACTTCTATGGCGCCAAAATTGGGGTTCTAGGTCTTAACGGTGCAGGGAAGTCGACTCTACTTAAAATTATGGCCGGAGTTGATACTGATCACCTTGGTGAAACGACTATGTCTAAAGGCTACTCTGTTGGATATCTTGAACAAGAGCCAACACTTGATCCTGAAAAAACAGTAAAAGAAGTTGTTCAAGAAGGGTGTCAAGAGATCGTTGACCTGTTGAAAGAATTTGATGAAGTTAATATGAAATTTGGTGAAGAGATGAGCGACGATGAAATGAATGCTCTTCTTGATAAACAAGCAAAGCTTCAAGATAAACTTGATGCTTCAAATGCATGGGATCTAGATTCTAGGCTTGAGCTTGCCATGGAAGCTCTAAGATGTCCTCCATCAGAACAAAAATGTGGTGTGCTTTCAGGTGGGGAGAAAAGAAGGGTTGCCCTTTGTCGTCTTCTATTAAAAGAACCAGACATTCTTCTTCTAGATGAGCCTACCAACCACCTTGATGCTGAAACAGTTTGGTGGTTAGAGCGTCACCTTCAAAAATATAAAGGTACAGTCATTGCTGTAACCCACGACCGTTACTTCTTAGATAACGTTGCAGGTTGGATCCTTGAGCTTGATCGCGGTAAAGGTATTCCTTTCCAAGGAAACTATAGTGGCTGGTTAGAGCAAAAAGCAGCTCGTCTTGAACTAGAAGAAAAAACTGAATCTAAAAAACAAAAATCTCTGAAAGAAGAGCTTGAGTGGATTCGTTCAGCTCCAAAAGCTCGTCAGGCGAAGTCAAAAGCTCGTATCAAAGATTACGAACAAAGAGTTAAAGAGCAGAGTGAAAAGAGAAATGAAACAAATGAACTTTTCATTCCTTCTGGTCCAAGACTTGGTAACGTTGTCATCGAAGCTGAAGGTGTATCAAAGGCCTATGATGACAAAATTTTATATGAAAATCTTAATTTCAAACTTCCTCCAGGGGGAATTGTTGGGATTATCGGGGCCAACGGTGCTGGTAAGACGACTCTATTTAGAATGATCAGTGGTACAGAAACTCCAACAAGTGGATCTATTCGCGTTGGTGAAACAGTGAAGCTTGCCTATGTTGATCAAGGGCGTGAGCTTGATCCTAAGAAGACTATTTTCGACGTCATTGCTGATGGCCTTGATATTATTAAAATTGGTGAACAAGAGCTCAATTCTCGCGCCTATATTGGACGTTTTAACTTTGCAGGTGAAGATCAGAAGAAACTTGTTTCTGAACTTTCTGGTGGGGAGAGAAACAGAGTTCACCTTGCAAAAGTTCTTAAAGAAGGTGGAAACGTTCTTCTTCTGGATGAGCCGACAAACGATCTTGACGTAAATACACTGCAGGCCCTTGAAAAGGCCCTTATTGATTACGCCGGATGTGCGGTTATCATTTCCCACGACCGTTTCTTCCTAGATCGTATTGCAACTCATATTCTTGCTTTTGAAGATCAAGGTGAAGTTGTTTGGTTTGAAGGTTCATTCTCTGATTATGAAGAAGATAAGAGAAGAAGACTTGGCGACGCTGCTGTAAATCCTAAGCGCCACCAGTACAAAAAACTGACTCGTTAATTTGGATAGATATGACAAGTAAGATGGTGGTTTCTAAATTTGGTGGAAGTTCGGTTCGTGATAGCATTGCTTTTAAGCGATCGAGTAACATTATTAAGGAAACTGCCAACTTGAAACTTGTTGTGGTATCTGCAACGTACGATACTACTAATCAACTTGAGAAATTGGCCTCTCTCTTTTTATCAAATTATGAAGAGGCCTTTATTCATCTTGATAAAGTCATTGAAAGACATTTAACTATTGCCTCTGAGCTTGAAGTAAAGTCCATGGTTGAAGCTTCTCTTCAAGAGATGGCCAATGAAATTAGAAATCTTGGGCCACAAATTGCTCAGAAAGAATTTGTTCTTGATCACCATATGGATGAGGTTTATGCGCTTGGTGAAAGAATGTCTTCAACGATTTTGTGGGCATATTTACAAAAGATATTACCTCAAAAGAAAGTTATTCTAATTGATGCAAGAGACGTAATCGTTACTAATACTCATTTTAGAAAAGCATCGCCACTTCCGGATGAAATAAAACTTAAGGCCGAAAAAATCTTCACGAAATTATTTGAAGATGATGTCCTCTATGTCTCACAAGGCTTCATCGGTAAGTCAGTTTGCGGTCAAACGACAACTTTGGGCCGTGAAGGAAGTGATTTCTCAGCAGCTCTTTTTGCTGAGGCCATCGGAGCATCTGATGTCTATATTTGGACAGATGTTGAAGGAGTGGCCACTTGTGATCCAAGAGTTGTGAACAACGTTCAATTTATTCCTCACATGTCTTATGAAGACGCTGAGCTTATGGCCACTTATGGAGCGAAAGTTCTCTTTCCAAGAACTCTAGAACCTGCAAAAAGAGGGCATATAAATGTTTTTGTCAAAAATAGTTATGATGCTGCCAAGACAGGAACAGTTATCAATCACGAAAAAGGGAAATATTCTCTAGTCGTTGGTATGGCCTTTTGTGATATTCATATTGAAAACAAAGATTATCTTAAAATTACATTTGTCGGTGATAATCTTTTAAACTCAGATTTTGCTCCTCATACTCACCTTAGTGAACGCGGACTTTTTACTCAAAAGTACGAAGTTACTGAGAAAATCTTTTCTTTCTTAGTTGATAAGATCGATGAGAAGCTCGCCCTTGAGCTCTCTCACAATCTTCTTCTTGATATCCTAGTTTAATAGCTCGAATGTTGGTCTTTGGCCGTGCCACGATATAATTCTAGCAATCTCTTTTACTTTTTTATTTTCTAAAAAGATTACTATATCTACACTCGAAGCAATCATTTTATTGATCGCATCGTGTGAAATACTGTTGCCATTATCACTATAAAGAGAAAAGAGCAGGGACAACCTCGAGAGAGTATCACTTGCACTATTGGCATGAACTGTCGTCATTAGCCCTTTGTGACCATTATTCATGGAAAGTAGAAATGGAATAACTTCTTTTGATCTTATCTCTCCTAAAACAATTCTATCAGGAGTCATTCTTAGAGCATAATGACAGTAGTCCATCAAATGTTTTCCCTCACTATTGGAAGCAAGAAGTTGGGTCCATTCAGTATAGCGCGGATTGATCTCTTCAGTGTCTTCTAGAATAACAACGTGCTCTTCATCTTTTGCACAATTGTTTAAGAGTGATTTTATAAATGAAGTTTTACCTGAACCTGTTGAACCAGCAATGACAATATTGGCCTTGTTATAAAATAATTCTTCTAGAATTTTAACTTGGGATTCACTTGCAAAATCTTTAAGTGTAAAACTCTCTACTGATTGTCTTCTTAGAAAAACTTTCGTTTGTTCATTCGGTGAAAGACCTGGATGAATAAGAGTACATCTAAAAGGAATGTCTGCAATGATTGTTTTAAAACTCGCAAAAGGTTTTGTATAGTTCCAAAAAACTCCGTTTTTAAGGGCCAAAATTTCAATCGCCTTTTTGAAATCTTTTTTCGTATATAAATTATGACGTACGATTTCCTTTTTCGCAGAAGAAAGAAAGTTAATACTGTCATGACCATGACAAATCATTTCATCAAATAGACGCTCTTTAATAAATTTCGATAGTACAGATAGCTCTGTTAAAGATTTATACCACAATTCCAATTCTGACAGTGGCATTACTTCTTTTTTTAAACCTGTTTTAAATTCAACCTTTGACAGACACTCATCAAAACTAAGGATATTTTGCTTATCCAATCCATGATGAAATTCGTCTTTAAATAGATCTGTTATTTTTTCATTAATTTGTTGGTTCATCATTTACTTCCATAAGTTCAGCAATTGCGATTATTTTCTTGTATACTTTTTGATCCGCTCTTCCTTTAAAGATTTTTCCAACAAAAGGAATGCTTGATAGTAATGGCAATGAGTCCGTCTTTTGTGCCTTTATTTCCATTCCAACATCAAAAATGAGTGATGGTTTATTGGCATCAATATAGAAGATGCTTTTTTGCTTGTTCCCACTAATGGCTCCTTCTTCAGACGGACCTGTTAGTTCACTGTTGATATTAAGTTGAAAGCGATTGGCCTTCTTTGAGAGAACAATCTTCAACTTCATCCCTGCAAAATTCCATTGAGTATTAGTGTTGTTCTCACTCATTGTCGTGTAGGGGATATCAGAACCCACCTGCAGTAATGATTCTTCATTTAGTTTTAAAAGAGTGGTTGGGGTTGCAATCGTTTCTACATTAATATCTTTCTTTTGGAGTTTGAATAAGTTGTTCTCAATAATGCTTTTTGCATCTCCGTAAAAAAGATCAGATAGAGGAAAGTTCAGTCCTGACAGACCAAAGTCTCTATCTTCACTATTAATCGTTTCCATCTGAAGGATTTTTACTTTTAGCTTATAATTTTTTGCGACGATTTCTTTTTTAGTAAGATTTACAGCAAATCGCTCTTCCAGATTTTTTTCTTCTTGTTCATCAATGGCATATCCATTGGAGTAGAAACAATTGATTTCAATACCTGAAAGATTGCAATAGATCTCTATACCATAATATGTTTCAAAGTATTGATAGAGCTCTGAGATAACATTTTTAACTAGGCCTTTTGTTAATCTCACATTAAAAACAAAAAGTTCTTTTTCATTTTTAATAAGTTCTTTTAAGATTTTTAATTCATTAACTTTTTGTAGCTGGCCAGTTAATCCAATTTGATCACCATAAAAATCAACACTAAGACCTAATTTTTTTCCTGTGTCTGCAAGGGCCAATAACTTGAGTTGCTTAACTTTTGTATAAACGTAGACTTTGAGTGTTTGTTCTTGGCCATTTTTTAACCAAAGGATAATTTCACTATAGCCTTGCTTCTTTGCCTTTAGCAGGATTGATCCCTTTTTAGAGTTTGACTTAAGTGCCACAACTTCGTTATTCGAAATCGTGTAACGCGATATGTCTTTGATTGAAATCTCTTTGTGTTCACCTAGGCTCAGTAAAATCTTTTGAGTTTGTTCTATCTGATTTCCATAGCTTGGGCCTAGTGTCATGGTGAAAAGCCCCAAAATTACGTGAACTTTTACTAAGTCTTTGACAGAAATGAGCTTTATGGGTATAAATGTGTGCTTAGATTTTAATAATTTAACCAATAATTGAAGTTGTACATATAGGAGCGAGATCATGGTTTCAAGAACAAAAGCAACATGGACAAGAAGAGATAGAAAAACTAAAAATGCTGGTGCTAAAAGAAAAGCAGCTAACAGAAACAAAGGTACTACACCTAAGTTCTCTATCCACCCAGAGAAAAAATAATTCTTTCTAAGAATTTTTATATTTGAAAGGCTTCCTTCGTGGAGGCCTTTTTTATTAATAAGTTTCATTCTTCAACTCCTCAAAGTCTTTTTGAAATAACAGTGCATATTTTCTCGGTAAATCAGTAGTGTTCAAATGAACGAATTTCATGTCTTCACCTTCAAAACAGACATGGAATAAAATTTTTGTGTAATCCATTGGTGCACAGGGATTGTCTTTTTGAACAAATGCGTATGACGTCTCTGGTGCATGCTCTTTCATAAATTTTTGTGCCACTTCTACTAGGAAGTCTTTCTTCTTAAATGTGTAGACAATATCCTGAGCATAAGTAGAGCTTAGAATCATTAAAGAACTAAAAAATAATTTCATAGGGACCTCCAGATTTTGTCGTTTTTGTATTTAGATTTAGACCTCGTGGAAAAGCATAGAGTTGGGCATTTGGATTTTTCATAATGACTTCGAGATCGTCTTTAGGGATCTCAACTTCATAAAGTTCACTCTTGTCGCTAAATATTTGATCTTCAGAATCTAGTCTCTTTAATATGAAGGCCTCTGGACTTAAGAGTTTATTGTTGGCGCCATACAAAGAAACTGGTGTCTTTCCATCTCGTAAAGATACGTGAGACTTTAGCTTCAAGCTCACAACACTTCCTGTGATTTTTATTTCTTCCACTTGTGTTCTCTCAATAGTCGGTGATGCGGCCATTAAGACAGTCAAATTGGTGATGATAAGAACGACAATAAATTTGATGGTTAATTTCTTTTTGATTTTATTTTCAATTTCTTTTGGAAAGAGAAAGTCACTAGTCGTTGTTCCATTCATTTTTGAAATCCTTATGCTTGATAGAAAGTTCTTGTTTTGATTTTTCGAATAAGGCGACAGAGCTAAAACAAATAAGGGCCATCAATCCAAGCCAAATAGCCGTTTCCATTTCAAAGAAGCCTCGCTCCATTGAGTTTTTACGGAGACTTTGCCTTCGTTGAGCGTGAAATCCCCTAGAAATGTTATTCTTTCCGAAATGTAACCACTGCTGTCTACACTTTGTTTGAGTTGCCATTGTTCCTTCTCGATGATGGTTCTGCCTTGTGTATCTCTTTGAAGCAGGACGAGCCCATTACGCTTCAGTGGTAAGCTTTTAGTGTAGGAATAGATATTTTTGAAGGAACATTGCTTTTTTTTGTCCAATAATTTCAAAATTGAAATGGCGTAGTAGGCCTGTTGAAAGACTTTTGTAAGTTTGTGGGTGAGTGTTGCTGCCTTAACGTGGGGACCAGGGATGTTTTTAGCAATAAAAGCATAGTAAATAACATCATTGCTGATAATGATCTTATTTAAGAGATCTTTTGTAACAGAAACTGTTTTTTGAAAGCAAAGGGTGGCCTCCATTTGGTTTGCAACAGTTTCGTGAGTTTTAACAATAGAAAAAGAGAAGTACAAAAAGAAGAGTGCTAAAAAACTCAACAACATAAGAAAGAGAAGACCTATGTGGCCTTCTTCATTCTTTTGCTTGCTCATCTGACATGGACTCAACTTTCTCTTTTCCATATTTTTTCCACTCTTTATAGTAGTGAAGATTTTCATCTTCAAAAAAACAGATAGTCTTAATTCCTAGTGAAAAGGTCGAGAATACTAGAAGTGTGGCGACTATAAGCTGAATAATCATTTCAGTTGAATTCTTTCACTAACATTGCTGGTCATGTTTTTAATACGCTTGTTTAAAACTTCACCGTATTTACCAACAGCGGCCAGACAGAAAATTCCTACTAAGCTCGATATAATGATGTACTCAAGAACACCCTGGCCTTTTTGATTTTTGAAGTTAGTTGTCTTTTTCATAAGCTCTCCTTAGTAAAGTTAGAGTGCTTAATGCGAAAGAAGTGCCATTGCACTTTTGAAAGGAGGGGACTGTTTTTTGATTAGTTGAATAAAGAAGTATGAAAAGACTTTTACTAATCAGTCAGGTTTTTTAACCGCTAGGAAATAACTTCCTCTAAGTTCTCGTTATTGCAGAATTTTTGACGGCATTTAGAATGATTAATATGGACGATAAAACAAAAGTATATGTATTTGCTAAAAAAGAAGTATTCACCATCTTTTTAATCATGGTTGTGGCCTCTTTTGCGTCGTTTTTACTTGGTGTAAAAATTGGCGGAGAGTTTGCGATGAGAGACGCTGGAATTACAAGTAAGATGCAGCAGGCGATGAAGGAAAGGCCTGAGATGGATTTTAAATCTACTGAAGAAGAAAGCGTTGAGAACATTGTTGAGACTCAAACAGAGAAGCCGAAGGATAAGAAATCCGATGATGCTTACAGAGATGAAATCCAAAAGAAAATTGAAGAAGAATTTAAGATGGAAAATGATAAATTCAATGAAAGTTCTTCGAAAAAAACGATGCCCGAAACAACAAGTGTAGCAGCGAGACCTCAAGAGGTTGTCGCTGCATCTGCTCCTTCAATGCCTGAAACTGAAAAAGTTAAAAAGAACGAGTGGACAGGAAAGCATACAATCCAATTGCGCGCTTACAAATCAAAAGACGATGCTGAGGAATTTGCAAAAACTGTAACTGTTCGTGGTTACGATCCAATTATTTACGAAACAGAAGTTGATAGTAAAGGGAAGTGGTTCCGCGTTAGTGTTGGTGTTTTTGACTCAGTGAGTGAAGCAAAGGATTTTGTTTTAAAAAACCAGTCTTTTTTCACAGGTTCTGACTACTTTTTTGCAAAGTTTGAATAATCCCTTCTTATCCCTTTGATCCTTGTATGCTATATTTAACCTTTGTACGAGGAGAAACCCATGTCTTTAAAGGTATTTTGTCTAGTTATGGCCGGTGGAAGAGGAACTCGCTTTTGGCCAGAATCAACACAAAGCCGTCCCAAACAATTTTTAAATCTCACTGGAGATACACCACTTTTATCCCAAACGCTTGAGCGATTTGATGATTTAGTGAATGTTGAAGATAGATTTATTGTTACAGTTAAAGAACAAGAAGAACTCGTGCGTGATTCTAGTCAGGATTTGATAGGTGATGGCAATATCATTTTTGAACCAGCTGGAAGAAATACGGCCCCTTGTATTTTACTATCACTTGCAAGACTTATTGCCGGTGGAGCTAAAGATAATGATTTGATGGTTGTTGTGCCATCGGATCACGTTATTTTAAATAAACGTGGTTTTCAATCGACGATTCGCAAATCAATCGAGATTGCTTCTGAAAGAAAAGAGATTGTTACAATTGGAATTATTCCGCACTTTCCCCATACTGGATTTGGTTATATCGAAAGAGGCGAGGCCATTTCGAATGGATATCGCGTAAATCAGTTTAAAGAAAAGCCCGATTTTGAGACTGCTAAAAATTATCTTTCAAGTGGGAATTTTTATTGGAATGCTGGGATGTTTGTTGCTCCGATCAAAACTTTCAAAGATGAACTCTTTGCACATTCACCAGAGATTTCAAAATTCTTTGATCCTTTGTTAACGAATATCGATAACCCGGCCAAGTTGGCCGAAATATATTCTCAGATTCCTGAAGACTCCATTGATTATGCAGTAATGGAAAAATCTAGTCATGTGAGTGTATGTCCTGCTGAATTTGATTGGAATGACCTTGGGTCATGGGATGCTCTTGAAGCTGTTATTCAAGAACAAGAAGAAAATACGATCGTTAAATCTAAAGGACACTACTTTGAAAATGCTAAAGGTAATATCATCTTTGCTCCAGATAAGTTCGTTTCGCTAATTAATGTTGATGATCTTATTGTTGTCTCAAATGAAAAGTCTGTGGTTGTTCTTCCTAAGAAAGACTCTCAACGAGTGAAAAATATCGTGGAATATTTGAAAAAATCTGATTTAGGTAAGGATCTTCTTTAGTAATTTCAGTACATTATCTGTGTTTAAGATTTAGTCATAGGGCCGTATTTCCTACAGGCCCTGTGTAATCCTAGTGCTTTATCAGCGATAATCACCAACATTATATTGAAATAAACATGAGAGTTTCTATGAAAAAGACACTGATATTTTTGATGTCAATCACAGCTTTTAGTAACACATTTGCGAACTCATTTTGGGGTCGCTCATCGATACCACTAAATCCAAGAATTACATATCAACAAGGTCTGGATATGGCCGAGTTTCAGGAGAACTTTTCTCAAACAACTTCAGAGTTGAGAAATGCCTATGTTCGTGAGGCCATTAGTCTAATGGAAGCAGGGGCACTTGGTATGGAAGCGATGGAAATGGTGCTGAAATTTGATGATCGCGTTTACGATCGTAGACAGGTCGCTAAGAAAGGCATGGGTGAAACCATTGCAAATTATGTTAGAAATGGAATTGAACTTTTGAATGAGGCCTACGAAAACGAAGGTGGCACAAGAAAGCTTGATTGGTCTTCTTATGAGTCTAAATTTGATATGCATGTTCTTTGGGGTGTTCGTCCAGGAGCAGGTGTATATGCCGTTTTACGCGTTATTAATAAAGAGACAGGAATTTCTCGCAGCTATGCCGCCAGAGGTTCAGCGCTTCAGATGAATGTTGTGGGATATGCTCTTGCTTCTCAATTATTTAATTCAGTTCACAGAACAACTTTTCCACTAAAGGCCACATTAGGGCGTGAAACTGTAACGATAAGTGGTATTCGTACATTTCAAACAGCAGGTAATGTTCAATATAGAACAATGCTTAAACAAGTTTCAAAATACTGTGAAGCAAAAGGTGAGAGGCTGCCCTCTACTTCTGAATTAACATCATTGTTTGCTCGAGGTTTATATCACGGTGGACTAAGCATGGGCCTTAAAACTGAATGGGCCGCAAAGAATTATGGATATGAATACAATGTTGTTAGTTCCCAATGGCCAAGTGGATTATCTATGGCCCTTGAGAACTATCCTTATAGCAGAACGCTGACATATATCTGTGTTAAATAGTCCCAAGACATCTCTTGTAGACGTCATCTATATTAGCTAGATATATATTTTTAATTTCAGATTGGGTCGGTACATTTAATTTAAATTGCTGACCCTTTTTTTTGACTTCTTTTTCAATAATTCCATGAAAGCTCTTTGCATCTTTAGCACTAAAGCTTGCTTCCTGAACAATTGGGTAAATCTCTTCTCTCGTTAGATCACATTGATCGATAAGTTTGTGGAGATAATAACTTGATAGGTAAGTGAAGTTATCATGAATTCTTTTTTCGATATTATCTTCAAGCACCACAAGATCGTTTATTGTTGAACTTAGGCGATCAACTCCGTAAACAAGTAGGCCAAATGCATCTGGTAACATCATGCGCTCGGCAGATGAATGGGAGATGTCTCTTTCATGCCAAAGAAGAGTGTTTTCAAGGGCCACATGAATGTGAGAGCGAAGCATTCTTGCTATCCCTGTTAGATTCTCTGCACTGATGGGATTTTTCTTATGAGGCATTGTTGAAGAGCCTTTTTGTCCCTTTGCAAAACCCTCTGCCGCTTCAGCAACATCTGAGCGAGAAAGGTGGCGGATTTCGATTGAAACCCTTTCAAGTGCCGCACCCATGAGAGAAGTAATGGAAATTAACTTTGCGATACGATCTCTTGGAATAACTTGCGTTGAGAGCTCTTCAACGTTTAGGTGCAGTTTCATGGCCGCAAGTTTTTCTACTTTTGGCGTAAGAATAGTATAGTTTCCTACTGCTCCTGAAAATTGGGCAGTAAGTTCTGTTTCTGAAAAGATTTTTAAGTCTTCGTATCTGCGTTTCCATTCAGTATAAAAAGAAAGAAGTTTTGCACCAAAACTCATCGGCTCTGCATACATACCATGACTTCTTCCAATGCAAAGAGTGTTCTTATGCTCTAGGGCGCGCGTTTTAAGGGCCACAAGCAAGCTCTCCAAAGAAGTAAGGGCAATATTGAGGGAGTCCCTGATTTGAAGAGAGAGGGCCGTATCAATAATATCTGAAGAGGTTACACCGTAGTGAAAGTATTTTGAGAACTTTTCATCAACTTGTTCGGTGATAGAACTACAAAAAGCGATGACATCATGTCTTGTTACTTTTTCAATTTCATGAATTCTGTCGATATTGATTTTTGCTTTTGAAAACTTTTTAGCTACACCTGAAGGGATCATTTGTTCTTCTTCAAGGGCCTCTAAAAGAGCGATCTCCGCTTTTAAGAAATAATGAAATTTTGCCTCTTCTGTCCAGAGCGAAGAGATCTCTTTTTTTTCATAACGAGGAATCATAATTAACCTTTAAAAATAGTAAGAAAACTCAAGTCCAGTTGATATCCAGGATGTCACAAGAGTTGTTTTAACACTTGTGTTACTCTCATTCGCTGAGCGTGAGAGTACACCTAAGTGGTAATCTGCTTTAATTCCTGCTTGAGTCGAAGGTCCAAATCTTTTGAAAATTCCATAGCTGGCCCTAAGACCAGGGCCAGAGAAACTTTCTTCTTCAATCGTTGTGCTCATATAAGTGATATGACTTGAAATAATATCAAAATAGTCTTTTGATTGAATAAAATCTTGAATAAGCGTTGATCTCAATTTTAAACCGACACCGATTTCAGTAATTGAATAAGTCGTATTTTCAAAATCAATATTGAGGTCTTTTAAACTTGAAGAATTGATGTTGGCAACTTCATTAATTTTCGTCGTTGTTTGGGCCACAAGAAAATCGAGGAAGTAGCGGCCCCATTTTGTTGCTAAAGAGGCCTCAAATCCTGAAAGCTCCATAGCATTCATAAGGTCGCCATTAATAAAGTATTGGCCAGATAAAATCCAATTGTCTTCTTTCGTTGAGTGAGAGTAAGACAATCCCGTTTGCTCATCAATTCGATTTGTAACAAAGTCGTCTTCTATAGCATCTGCGGCATTGGCCTTAGATAAAGAAAAAGTAATAATCAATAGGGCCATTAGTACAATAATATTTTTCATAATTACCTCTTTACCTTAGTGGCAAGACGCTCAAAGTTTTGTCCAGGAAAGTCTTCAACACCAATAGTTGATGCCAGTTTGATCTTCTCTCTCGTGTGATTAAAACGGGCCTCTTCTAAACGAGTTCTAGCATCAATCAATCCCATTAAAGAGAGGTGATAGTCATTATAAGAAACTCTTTTATTGAGATAATTTTCAAGAGCGGAATCAAAGCTCTTTTGTAGTGTCGGCAAATTGGCCTCAAGAATTGTAATGACGTTCTGGTATTTTTGAATTGCCTTGTAATGGTTTCTGATATCACCATTTGCATTTCTAATGGCCGCTTCTTTTTGTTTGAATGCAAGGGCCTTTGTCGCCGCTGAGATCTCTCTTCTTCTCGAATTTAAGATACCATCGCGACCAGTTAGGGCCCATGTCGCATTGATGGCCGCTACAACTTCTACGTTATTATTGTTTGAACCTGTTCTATAACGAGTTGAGTTTTCATCATCGCCATAAGTGTAATTATAAGCACCAAGTTTGATTGAAACTTTTGGAAGTGGAAGGTCCTGTCTTCTTGTAATTTCTTCATCTCTTTTCGCAAGATCAATGGCAAGATCAAAGTCTCTTACTAGGGGATTATTTTTTTCGCTCAACTGAATTGATTCATTGAACGATAGACGAAGCTTTTCATAATTAAGTTCATCTTCTGGAACATATCTTGTTCCTACTTTGTCTCCGATAAGTGTTGCGAGATTTTCATCTGAAATAAGAACATCATTTTTTGCATTATGATAGGCCTCTTGTGCGAGTAGATATTCCGAACGTGCTTGATAAAATTCTTGTGCAGTAATTTTTTTAACGGATGCTTTTTCTTTATTTAGACGGTAGATGAAAGAAGCGTGTCTCAGTTGATCTCTTGCAATTTCTTCAACTTTTTTAGTTTTTAAAAGATCGAAGTAGGCGATGATGACGTTGTGTTTGAGATTTCTTTTTTGTTCTTTAAACTGTTCTTTTGTGCGCTCGTAAGTTTGTTTATCATTTAGATATTGCAGATAATCTTTACCCCAATTGAAGAGAGTATAGTCATCGAAGCCGAGGCGGATATAACCGCTGGCCTCTTTAGATGTTGCGCCACTATTTTGATTACCAGATTTAACTGTGGCAATTCTTTGTTCTTCACTTACAAAACTAATGGCCAGTTTTGGCACCCAAAACTCTGTCTTAGTATCTTCAAAATTAAGATCTAAGAGGTAGTCATTTTGCACGCGGGCCTTTTCATTAAAGTTGGCACGTAAGGCCTGTTCAATGGCCCCTTGTAAACTTAAATTGCGAAAGAACTCTTTGAGATTGTCTTCGTTTTTATTTTGGAAATACATCTCTTCTGAAGAAAGCTCATCGCTCGCATTTTGGGCCTGTAGTTGACTAGGATAGACAAGCAAGATGCTCGCACCCATAAGAATTGGAATGAATTTTTTTTGCATAGTGTGTGTTGTGTGTCTCAATAATTAATTATTAAGAAAATGATAAGAATTGACCCTGTGTTTGTAAAGTTAAAGGTAGATTCCCGGGCATCCTTGGCGCACAATGTCTTCTTCTAGGCGGTTTATTTTTAGATTTGTTAATTCTAACTCATGGCGTAGGTGAGACTCATTACTTTTTAGTTTACGTTTAATGCTTTTCTTTTGGGCAGGGGTAAACTCTTGAAGCTTAACATTTCTGGCCAAAAGGGCCTGTAAATTTTGTTTATGGTCTATTTTTTGAACTCTTTTCTCGGTTAAAGACGTGCAACGGCGCGTAATACTGGGGTCAGTAATAACCGATCTCTTATAATCTCCTGCAAAGGCGACTATAATGGAACTCATAAATAGTATGGAAAACAAATAGCTTTTCTTCATTAAAAATAATTTTAACATGACTTTTCTTAAAAGGGTGATTCTGATAAATTATGCCCTTTAAGGATTGGAGTTTATTGTGAAAAAATACAGAGTCCTTACTCTTATTCCTGCCCGCTATGCCTCATCAAGGTTTCCTGGAAAACCCTTGGCCTTAATCTCTAAAAAATCAATGATCCAACGTGTATATGAAAACTGCGCCAGTGCAGTTTCTGATGACATTGAATTTATAAGTGCCGTAGTCACAGATGATGATCGCATCGAAGAGCATGTGAATTCGTTTGGTGGAAGAGTGCTAAGAGTAGACGATGATGTTCAAAGTGGTTCTGAACGAATAAGCCTTGCTTATGAAAGATATTTTGAAAATGAGAAAGTTGATCTCGTTGTGAATGTACAAGGTGATGAACCACTTCTAAAAAGTGATCTGCTTGAAAATATCGCTCACTTCCATCTTGAACAAGACTACGATATCGCCACTGTAGTTAAGAGAGTGAAAGGTCTTGATGGGGATTTTTTAGATCCAAATAAAGTTAAGGCCGTTTTTTCTCCAGAGATAGGCAAATGTCATTACTTCTCTCGCGCAAGTATTCCGTTTGATCGCGATAAGAATAATGCTGATACTCATTGGTTTTTACACGTAGGTGTTTATAGCTACCGACCACAGAAATTAAAAGAATTTTGTCAGGCCGGCGTTTCTCGATTGGAAAATCTCGAAAAACTAGAACAACTACGCGCTCTAGAGCTTGGAATGAGTATTGGGGCCATTGAAACAAATGCAATGTTACTTGGTGTGGATACACCTGAAGATATAAAAAGACTGGAAGGAGTTTTAGGTGAGTAGTAAGAAAACAAATAAGAAGTACATTTTTATTACTGGAGGGGTTTCATCTTCTCTCGGTAAAGGACTTGCTGCTGCCAGTATTGCGGCCCTCTTAGAAAGAAGAGGGATTAAGATTAATATGCTTAAAATGGACCCGTACATTAACGTTGATCCAGGGACAATGAGCCCGACTCAACACGGTGAAGTTTTCGTAACTGACGATGGGGCCGAAACAGATCTAGATCTTGGTCACTATGAGCGTTTTACTTCATTGACTCTTTCAAAGAAAAGTAACTTCACAACGGGTCAAGTTTACCTGCAAGTTATTGAGAATGAGAGACATGGAAAGTATCTTGGAAAGACTGTTCAAGTTGTTCCACATATCACTGATGAAATTAAAAGAAGAATCCACGTTGCCAGTGAAAATGCTGATCTTTTAATTGGAGAAATTGGTGGAACTGTTGGAGATATTGAGTCACTTCCATTTGTTGAATCAATAAGACAATTTGCTCACGATGTTGGGCATGAAAACGTATTGTTTGTTCACCTTGTATTGATTCCTTACCTCGAGGCCGCTGGAGAGTTAAAGTCTAAACCAGCACAACACTCAGTTAAAGAGCTTCGCTCTCAAGGGTTATTTCCAAACATCATTATCTGTAGAAGTGATAGAGATGTAGATCAGTCTATTCTTGATAAAATTTCACTTTTTTGTAACGTACCTAAAGATAATGTTTTCCAATCTGTGGACCTTGATTCAATTTATAAAGTCCCTCTTAATTTTTACAAGCAAGGCCTTGATCAAAGAGTTGCAGAGTTACTTGGAATTTGGGCCGCAACACCAAACATTAAAGATCTTGAAAAAGTTGTCTACAACTTTGAAAATCCCCTTCGTGAAGTGAAGATTGGAATTGTTGGTAAGTACACTGAGTTAGTGGAGTCATATAAATCTTTAGATGAAGCTCTTAAGCACGGTGCCATTTCAAATCAATTGAAGTTAGTGCCTATTTATATTGATGCAGAAGACTTAGAAGATGAATCAAAAGTCACAAATATTCTTTCTGGTGTTCAAGGAATTCTTGTTCCTGGTGGTTTTGGTAGCCGTGGGACAGAAGGAAAGATCAGAGCGATTCGCTATGCCCGTGAAAATAAAATGCCATTTTTTGGAATTTGTTTAGGAATGCAGCTTGCGATGATTGAATTCACACGCAATGTCGTGGGCCTTGAGCGTGCGACGAGTGAAGAATTTGAATCAGGAGGGGATCCTGTTATACACTATATGGAAGGACAGTCGAAAGAGGGGGCCAAAGGTGGCTCAATGAGACTTGGGGCCTATGAGTGTAATCTTGATAAGGGAACACTTGCTCACTCAATTTATGGTGAAGATCTTATTTCTGAGCGTCACCGTCATAGACTTGAAGTGAACAATTTTTACATTGATAAAGTTGTGGATAAGGGAATGACTATTTCTGGTATGAATAAAGAACTTGGTCTTGTTGAAGTTATCGAGATTAAAGACCATCCATTTTTTATTGCTTGTCAGTACCATCCTGAGTTTAAGTCTCGTCCTTATTCTCCACACCCACTATTTAAAACATTCGTAGAAAAGGCGGATTTGTATGGCAAAAAATAAATTAGAACTCTTCATTGGACCATGTGTTCTTGAAAGTGAATCTCTAGCAATGACAATTGCGGAAACTCTAAAAAAAGACTTAGAACCAGTTTGGGATAAGATAAATCTTTCTTTCAAAGGAAGCTTTGATAAGGCCAATAGAACTTCTATTAATTCTTATAGAGGTCCGGGGATTGATGAAGGTCTTCGCATTTTAGAGAAAGTAAATAAAGAGTTGGGCCTCCCAACAATTACAGACTATCACTGGCCTGATCAGGCCATGACTGTTGCAAGTGTTGTTAATACACTTCAAGTCCCAGCATTCTTATGTCGACAAACGGATATGATTATTGCGGGTGCTGAGGCCTGTGCAAAATATGGCCGTCAGTTAAAAGTGAAAAAAGGTCAGTTCCTCTCTCCTGAAGAGACGGGAAATATTGTTGAGAAAGCGGCTTCAATTATGCCAAAAGAAAATATCCTTCTAACTGAAAGAGGTACAAGCTTTGGATACAACAACCTAGTTGTTGATATGGCGAGCTTTCAAATTATGAAAAGCTTTGGTGTTCGCGCTATTCACGATGCCACTCACTGTGTTCAAAGACCAGGTGGTTTAGGGAATGCGACTGGTGGAAAGAGAGAACAAATTCTTGTTCTGGCCAGGGCCGCGATTGCTGCTGGTGCAGATGGGATTTTTATGGAATGCCACCCTGATCCAGATAAAGCGAAGAGTGATGCTTCAACAAGTCTACCTCTTGCAAAAGTAAAAGATATCGTTAATGAACTTCTTCGTATTTACGAAGTTGTATAAATAGGGACGGCCATGCAAGGTAATGAACTGTATACAGTTGCAATGAAATTTAAAGACAAACTTTCAAAAATTAAAGTTTGTGCATTCGATATTGATGGCGTTCTAACAAATGGACTTGTTTGGTACGATGAAGGACCAAATAAGTTCAATCGTTTTTTTCATACTTTCGATGGGTATGGGCTTAAAGTCCTTATGCAAGCAGGATTGAAAGTTGGGGTTATCTCTGGGGGGCAATCTCTTGGAGTTGAAAAGCGATTCAAAGAAAATCTCGGTCTTGATTTTGCTTTCTTAGGAAATGAAGATAAGAGAGAGGCCTATAAGAAAATTTTAGAGATGGGGTATAAAAAAGAAGAGATACTTTTTATGGGTGATGAATTTTTTGATCTTCCTCTTCTTATGGCCTCAGGTTTTTCAGCCACAACAAATGAAGCTAGCTTTGAAGTAAAAGAGCGTGTGGATTATGTTGCCAATAAACCAGCGGGAATGGGCTGCGTTCGTGAGGTTGTTGATATCGTTCGCTATGCCAAAGGAATATATCCAGAAGTTCTCGATTTCGAAAATAATCCAATCCCATTTGGAAAATAAGATGCAAAAGACAGGCATTCAATACACGGTTCTATTTCTTGTGTCTGTCTGTCTTTCGTATTTATCAACAAAACTTTCGTTGTGGGAGAATAAGCAATTTATTTTTCTCATAAAGTTAATATTTCCCTTTCTTTGTTTTTTAACAGCTCTTTTTCTTTTTAGATTTAAAAATAATTTTCTTCGTTTAATAATCTATGGCCTAGGCACAATTCAAAATTTCTTTTTTGCGATATTGGCCTATATCTTTTACTCAAAAGATAATTTTGCTCAAATGTTATATTTTCTTATGGGTATCATTCTCACTCTTATTCTTCTCGTAATTGTCGAAAAGAAGTCATCACTTCTAGGAATTCAAAATGAAAAAAATTAGCGGTCATAAAAAAATGTCAATTTCAGAATGGTTCTCTGTATTAGCTCAATATAGTGAAGAGAATAATATTGATAGGGACGTCTATGGTAACGGTAAATTTCTCAATGAATTCGAGTCTGAGATGGCCAAGAAGTTTGGAATGGACAAGGCATTATTTATGCCATCTGGAGTTATGGCCCAGCTCATGGCCATAAGAATTTGGAGTGAGAGGAAGAAGAATAATCGTTTTAGTTGTCATAGCACATGTCATCTAACTCGCCATGAAAACAATGCCTATCAAGAGCTTCATGGATTAAGTGCCGTTATTTACGGCAAAGAACATAAGGTGGTGTCACTTTCTGATATTCAAACTATAGGGGAGAGTATTTCTAGTGTTGTGATAGAACTTCCCATGAGACATCTTGGAGGCGATTTACCTGAGTTTGAAGAGCTGAGGGCCATTTCTGATTATTGTCGTTCAAAGGGGATTGCCCTTCATCTCGATGGTGCCAGAATTTTTGAATGTATTCCTTTTTATCAGAGGCCTTTAAGTGAGATTGTTGCTCTTTTTGATTCGGCATTTCTCTCCTTTTATAAAGGTATTGGCTCGACCTCTGGTTCAATGCTCTTTGGCGATACCGATTTTATTGATAATGCCAAAATTTGGTTGAGAAGACATGGCGGAAATCTTTTTGAATTATTTCCTCTTGCTGTGAGTGCAAAATATTTCTTTCAAAAAAATGAATGCTATTTTCATGAATACTTTGAAAAGACAAAAGAGTTTGCAGAGGTCATAAGTGAATTCAAATCAATTCATATGATACCTTCATCTCCAAAAACAAATATGATGCACCTATTGATACCATTATCTGCTGCTGAGTTAGCAAAAAAATGGGATGAGTCGCCCTTTGGTGATTTACGAATGGGAAATTGGGGTGAAGTGGCCCCTAGTGTTTGTCGTCTTGAGTTTGTCATTGGTAGGGCCTCATTAGAATGGAGCCCTCAAGAATTTAAAGAGGCCTTAAACTATTTACTGAAATAAGGGACGAATTATTCGCATTCGTCCTTTGCCATCTCACAGATCTCACCATAATTAGAAAAAACAGTTCGATTTAAAAGAGAATCACTGTCAGGGTAAATGATCTTTGCCTCTTTGGACATTTCCACCTGCGTTCCAACATTGTAGTTGTAGTGAAGGTGACGACGTTTTCCCGCACATTCTAGGAGATAGGAAACCATTGAAGCACAATTGTTTTGAAGGGCGTGGTAATCAAAAATAGGGAACCAATCTCTTGTTCCTAATTCTTTTATATCATTTAAAGGAGCACTAATCTTATTGGCAATACACTGAATTTTTCTTGTAAATTCGGCCCTTTCATCTGGATCTGCAACTTTTATTTTTCTACATGTTTCATCTTGTCCATAATCTTCATAAAAAGGATCTTCTTTATAGAAATAGGCATCGCCACCAAAATAGGTTCTTTTAACAGTGTAAGGCATCCCATAAGTTTGACCATTAATTTTAATGTACACATGAGTTGTCCCAAGCATTTTCTTGTTCACATTCGGATTTTTTGTCACAGGTAAGGGTATAGTGCAGATTTCTACATCTGCACGTATATTTGCCGAAATAACGACGAGAATGATGAGTAAGACGATATTTTTCATTACTTTCCTAAAAGAGCTTTTTGTTTTTCGAGCAATTCTTTTGCGGCTTCATTGCTTCCCATAAAGCGTCCAAGAATTTTTGGGTTAATATCGTATGTGCGAACTAAGATAAGACCATCAAGTGTATTGAAGTCATCATCGACGTTAAAATCAATGAATTTTCCGCTCATTAGTCCAGTATAGTGCTTGTAAAGCTGTGGGATACCATCAACTTCATTTCCTTCAGCTGCTTCGATGGCCTTAATTACAGCATTAAGTCCCTTCACATCTTTTACAAGTCCTGCTTCTTCTAGGGCCTTTAAAGATGTAACGGCATCATTTATCGTTGATCCATTGAAAGGATTTTCATTAACGATGTGTTTTAAAAACTCATCAGTCTTTTCGGCCTTAAAGTTTTTCATAAAAAATTCGTAGATCAATTTTTTAGACAACTCTGAATAAGCGCCAGAAATGCTAACAGGTCCGATGAAGTTCATATATTGTGGGTGATCTTTTAGGTAAGTGAAAAAACCTTGCCATAAAGAATCAAGGGCCTTTGTACTTTGCATCTCTGGTATTACAAATGAGCGACCCATTTCGATAAATTTACCTTCTACTTGATCATAGAATTCCTTCTTTTGACCAAAAAATAGTGAGGAGTAAACACCTTCAGCACCATGCTTTTCAACAATTTTATCAAGAAGGCCCATTCTGTAAGCGCCAACGATTTCATTTGTTTCTTTATCTACAGCAATGAGGTGATGATAGTATAGGTCATACTTATCAATATCCTTAGCTTTTCCAGAACCTTCTTGAACTGATCTGAAAGTAGTCTCACGCAGCCTTCCTAGTTCATCGAGGATGTCTCCTTCAAGATCAGAACCTTCTCCTACGTAAATTTGAAACTTCTCATTTTCAAGAATTGATTTTAGTTTTCCCGATGAAATGGCATCATTCAAACTTTCTTTAATTGTTTGAGGTTGCTCAATAATATCAGCAAGCTTCTTTGATCTGTTTGCTTCTTTTGCTTGTCTTTCGAGGGATACTTTTAATGAATCCACTTCAGCTGCGCGACTTCCCCCTGCTAGGAAAGTTTTTTGTCTTAGGGCCTCTGCAAGTTCTTTATCATTTAAATCTTTTGGAAGATCTTCAAGTAATACTTTTTCACCAGCTCTAACCTTGATCACTTCTCCTTGAAGGGCCAAGTATTCTTTTACAATTCTAACAGTTCTTAGCATGGGATTGATTTTTCCAAGTTTATGGAAGGCCTTTGAGTTACTGCCATCAACATGAAGTGGGATGATGGGAGAATTTGTTTCTTTCATCATTGTAACTACTGTTGATTTCCATTTCTTATCAAATGTATTTAAATTCTTCAGAGCTTCTTTTGAACCTATATTGGCAGTGTCTGCTAAGTGTGAGATTTCTCCGGCCGGGAATATTACAAGAGCTCCACCGTTCCTAACGTGCTCCTTAGCTTTTTCAATAATATCTTTATTTTTTTGAATAACTTCAACAGAACGCGGGCTTAGAATATCAACAGCATAAATCTTGCTACTAATTTCAGGAAAGATTTGTACAAGTAAATCATTTCCAATAGTCATCACATCGTCGCGACCCACAAGATTTTCGAGGATATAATTAACAGCAATACCGTCAGCAAAACCATAGGGGTGGTTCGATACGATTATAGCAGGACCTTCTTTTGGAATATTTTTTAAAGAACTTTCAGAAATATCAATGGAGTTGTTTTGAAAATCCATGGCATTTTTCCAGAAGTTTTCTGTGCCATGGTATCTTGATCTAAAGACATCAAGTTTTTTTTCTAATTCACTAAAACCAAGAAAGCTTTTTGCGATTTTTGTACTAAATGTTTTCTTTGCAATGCGAGCTTGAATTGAATTGCCTTGAATGACGATATTAAGGACATCTTCATAACATCCAGCAAAGGTCAGTTTCGAGGCGAGTAAAAGCGCAATCAAAAGTTTAGCGTTCATCTAAGTTTCCTGTCAGTGTGTTTGACTGAAATTTTAGCTGTTAATGCTTTAAAATTGGGGGATGCTGTATTTTTGACTAGGGGCCGTCATGATTTTAGACGGCCTTTGTTTATGGGTTAAGTTGTTGGAATTATTATTGTGAATGTTGTAATATCACCCTCTGTGCTCAATTCTAACTTCCCCCCAATTTTTTCTATAAGGTGGTTGGCCACAGTCAGGCCATTGCCTAAATGACCTTTCTTGTGAGTATAAAATGGGGCCATCAGAGTTACGAGGCATTTTTCATTTAAGTGATTGCCATTATTTTTTATCTGGAGATAGCAATTTTTCTCGTCATGAAAACTGATAAGGGAGATTTTAGCATCTTCTTTTATATCTCCTTCAAAACTTTCTATGGCATTATACAAAACAGAAACATAGGCCTGCATAAGGGGAGCAATTTTTGTTTTGAACCTAAAATCTTTTTCGAAATTTTCCTCTACTTGAACTTGTAAATTTTTGATTCTATTTTTACAAAAAACTAAACTATTTCTAATAAAGTTCTCAACACTTATTTCTGCGACAACATCTATGCTTTCATCTTTGGCAAAGAGTACGAGCTTTTGAATGATTTCCTTCGTCCTTTCGATCGCGTTATCAACATTGGCGATATAGCTTAAAATCTTATCGTGTCCTTCACCTAGAGACTCTTTTACCTTCATTACTTGATCTTCAACAATGCTAATTGAAAGAGAAATGATACCGAGGGGATTGTTAATTTCATGGGCCAATCCTGCTGCAACCTCAGAGAGAAGATAGAGTTTGTTTTGATGAATTTTTAAGGCCATATCGAGATCATCACCAAGAGTCGACAAAGGCATCTGATACTTTGCAAGTGTAACTCCTTCGGCAAGTGTTTGAACGCTTAAAGGACTACCATCAAGGCCTTTAAGTTTAGAGACGGGACTGCCGATATCTTCTTTAATGAGATTAAAACACTCTCGGGCCCTGTCGTTGTAATAACAAAGAACATGGTCTTCAGACCAGCCAATTATTGGCAGAGGGTCATTATTTAGGATAAGATAGGTACTCTCAGAGCTTAGTTTCATAATTTTTCTCTTTAAATGAGTTGAAAAAGTATTGAATTTTAGTACTTTTTCGGAGAAAAGTTCTTCAACCTCAAGCAATTGAGGAAATATTAAGGGTAAAATAAATTTATACGCATAAATTAGATATAGAGGACGAAATGGCAAGTACGGAAAAACTAAAAGAATTGCTCGACAACGAATATGATTGGCCTAGCTATTACTTATTCAAGTTTGTCGTTCACTCAGATCATGTCGACACTTTTAAAGTTATCGTAGAGCACGACAACTTCATGGAAAGGCCGTCAAAAAATGGCAAGTATGTGAGCCTTACGTTTAAAAAGCTTATGAATTCTAGTGAAGAAGTTCTGTTAATTTACGAGAAGGTATCTACAGTACCAGGAATTATTTCTCTCTAATCAAATCTAAACAAAGGAGTGTTTGGTGCCTAATTATAAAGTTGCCCTTGTTATTGGGGCAGGTGCATTTGGAACTTCAATTGCATCAATTTTGGCCAACTCATTTGATAAAGTTATTCTAAAAGTTCGTTCAAAAGATGTTTACGACTCCATAAAAGAAGACAGTGTGAATGATGTCTATCTTCCCGGTCAAAAGCTTCCATCAAATGTTGATGCGGCCCTTGAGTGGGATGAGGTTGATGCCCATAAGATGGATGATCTTGAACTCATCGTATCTGGTCTTCCAACCACAGGTATTAGACCCTTTTTCAAAGAAAATTATGATCGCTTTGAAAAGTATTTTGCTAAAGGTATTCCTTTTGTGTCTCTATCAAAAGGGATTGATACAGACACACTAGAGCTTCCTGATGATCTTTTCTTTGATTTCTATGGACACTACAAAGAGAACTTCACATTTCTTTCTGGACCAAGTTTTGCCAAAGAAATTATGCAAGAACAAATTACATTAGTGACGCTCGCTGGTCGCTCTCGTCGTGTTCTAACACAAGTATCGGCCATGTTAGAAACGCCATATTTTAAGGCCCTTCCTTCTTATGATGTTAAAGGTGTTCTTCTTGGTGGTGCGCTTAAAAACGTAATTGCCATAGCTGGTGGAGTTGTAGAAGGACTTGGTTATAACCACAACACAAGGGCCGCTCTTATCACAAGAGGTATTGTGGAAATGCTTCGCTTTGGAAAAGTATTTAATGCTAGACCTGAAACTTTCTATGGGCTCTCTGGAATGGGGGATTTAATTCTCACAACAACAGGTGAGCTTTCAAGAAATAAACAATTTGGTCTTGAGATTGCGAAGGGACGTTCTGCCAGTGAAATCATCAGCTCGCAAAGAACTGTTGTCGAGGGTTATAAAACGACTCAGGCGGCTCACTTAATTAGTGAGAAGTATGATATTAGGGCCCAGATCTTCAATGGCCTGTATGAAGTTTTATATGAAGATCATAATCCTGGTGATGTCATAAAAAAACTGATGTCGAGTCCATCAAAGTTTGAGATTGAATAAAAAAACCAGCATTACGCTGGTTTTTTTAATTAAGGGCTTGATCTATTTCTTTTAAAGTAATTGTTTCACCAAGATTTATGAGTTCACCTTTTGAGTTGATCACAAAGTAGGCGGGGACTCCAACCATACCATTGGCCTTAAGCCATGACCCAATTTTCTCATCTCTTCTCGTCCAGTCCGCCAAAAGAAGTTTGACGTTTTTCTTGGCCACTAAATCTCTAAAACCTTGAGTATCGATGACAAGTTTTTCATTTACTTTACAAGTGAAGCACCACTTTGCCGTAAAATCTACAAATGTTAGCTCTTTACTTTCTTGATGTGAAGTCATCTTCGCTTGTGACCATTCTTGCCAATCAAGTCCTGAAGTTCTTTTTTCGGTCACAATGGCAGATTGTCCTTCTACTGATTCGATTTTATTTTCAACAACAAGAGCACTCACTAATAATGCGATTGTGGCAGCGATAAAAGGAATCTGGTAGGCCTTCTTTTTTGACATATTCTTCCACATATAGAACATAAAAAAGATGAGCGCTAAGGCCGTGTTCATCTTTATTACTGAAAATGAACTATCCACAAGGGCCGCAAATACATCTAGCAGCCATACACTTGTAAGGATTAGTGTTAGTCCAAGAAATTTTTTTAAATGCTCCATCCATGCACCTGGGCGCGGAAGAAAGCTAATGAGAGAGGGAAAGAAGCCTGTTAGTAAGAAAGGGAAGGCCAATCCAAGACCAATCATCATAAAAATTGAAATGATATAAATAGGACCCGAAGTAAAAGCAAACGTTAGCGCTGTTCCTAAAAATGGAGCACTACATGGTGTTGAAAGAATTGTAGCAAGAACTCCACTCAAAAAATCTCCAGTGAATGTATTTCTAATTTCAACATTACCAAGCTTTGAACCACCTGGAGTTTTAAATTCAAAAAGACCAAATAGATTTAAGGCCATAGTGAAAATGACTATTAACATAAGGGCCACGAAAGTCGGGGATTGCAATTGGAAGCCCCATCCAACACTTGTCCCTGCTGCCTTTAGACCCAGAACGGCCATGACCAGAACAAAGAAACTAAAGAGTACGCCTAGTGAGTAAAAAACATTGTGCTTTAAAATTGAAAGTCTACTTTCGTTACTGTGCTTGATTAAACCAAATAGCTTAAGTGAAATCACTGGCAAAACACAAGGCATAAAATTTAAGATGAAGCCACCTATGAAGGCAAAAAGTAGGTAATAGATAAACGAAGGTACTTCAGTTTTTGCTGATTGTTCTTGATTCTGATCTAATGCGGAAGTGCCTGCACTTGGGGTTGTGTCCTGAGTTGAGAATTCAGTGACTAGAGCAAAAAATGAATCTAGCTTATCTGCTTGATCTAAACTAATTGATGTAAAGATTTTTTCAACGACTGAAACTTCTTTTGTTTTTGGATCAGTATAGAGGAAGCGCAATTTGTAGGGAGAAGTGAATTTTCCATCACTAGGTAAAGGAACTTCGGGATCCATATACTCGCCATCCCATTCAATATTATAACGAGCATAAACATTATTCTTTTTATCTTTAAAGAGTTTTTCTCTTTTAAAGGCAAAGGGCTCTTGGGGGAAGGGAGTCAGGACGTTGATATTTTTTACGATATCTTGTTGTGCGACGTCGTTAAGTGTATAGAACAAATGTAGCATTGGAGATGTTGATTTATTATCTTTTGCAAGAACCAAATCTAAATCCGCAGGCATATCTTTAATTTTTGGAAGAGCTTCTATTCTTCTTGTCAGTTCAGAGTCATCAACAACTAGTTTATCATTTTTTTCTTTTAATAGACCGTCATTCAGGTTCCAATTAAGTTTTTTCTCACCAGGAATACAAATGTGTTTACAAACAAGCCAAGTCGAATGAATTTCAAGGGCACCATTTTTTACATTTTCTGGAAGTTTGAAAAATAAAGAGTAATCACCTTCATATCCAAAGGCCAAAATATCACCTTTTTCAATAAAGCGCTTTGGTGCTGGCCACTCAAGTTCTTCAAGGTTTAGATCTTTACTATCTAGTTTGAAATTTGCTTTGATTGGGAGTCCTGCATCTCCAGGATTTTTCCAGTAGGTGTGCCAATGTGGGAAGTTTTTGTAATTAAGTGCTAAAAACTTTGCATCATTATGAGTAAATACCTTTGCACTAAATTCCACCGGTGTCTGTGGGATACTTTCTTCTTCTGAATAATTTGCCCAAGTTTGTCCGAGGCATCCTAGAAGTGCGAAAACCACAATAATCTTTAATCTATCCCACATATAATGTTATCCTTTATCAGAGATCTAACTTATAGCTATTTACGTCAATATTAACAAAATATTAAGCCCTAAACATTAATCTGCAAAGATTTGACTGAGAATTGACAACGAAATGAAAGGACGGCCAATGAGCTCACATTTCCCAAAAAGAATTGTTTGTTTAACTGAAGAAGGGGTGGAAACGCTCTTTGAAATTGGTATGGGTCACCTTGTTGTTGGTGTATCGGCCTTTGTCGAAAGGCCTTTAGAGGCCAAGCAACTGCCAGTGGTTTGTGCTTTTACTGGTGGAAGTGTTAAAAAAATTATGAATTGTGAACCCGATTTAGTCCTTGGGTTTTCAGATATTCAAAAAGATTTGGCGCGTGATCTTATTGCACAAGGCCTTTCTGTCTATATTGCCAATCATCGTTCCATTTCAGGAATATTAAGTTATATAAAAATGCTCGGATATATGGTGGGAGCCCCTCTAAGAACCGATGAGCTCATAACTAAGTTAGAGGCCAAAATACAGGTCGCACAAGATTTTGCAAAAACATTAAAAGTTAAACCCCGTGTGTATATTGAAGAATGGGATGAACCTATGATTTGTGGCATTGAATGGTTTAACGAGATCGTCCAATTATGTGGTGGCATAAGTGTTACCAATGAAATCTCACAAAAAGGAAGCCTTGCTAAAGATCGTTTCGTTAGCTCTGAGCAAATAGGGGCCTTAAACCCTGATATGATCTTGGCCTGCTGGTGTGGCAAAGAAGTGGATAAGGAATCTTTCAAAAATCGAGTAGGGCTTAAAGATACTGATGCAGTTTTAAAAAATAGGATAATTGAACTTGATCCGGCCATCTTTTTACAACCGGGACCTGCTCCAATTTTAGATGGAATTGATCAGTTAATAGAGATTTTCAAAAACTTCGATCCAAATGCCTAAAAATAGGTTCAAACCTTTTTTCTCAAAAAAAAGTTAAATGATTCTGTCGAAATTCCGAACAGTCAAATGTAGACCGTAAATGGATACGAGGACAGTCCATGAATAAAATAATGAACTTAGCAATTTTAATGACAATTTCAACCCTCTTCGCTTCTTGTGGGGCAGTGGATTTCCTTGAACAAAGGGCCGCTTATTACAACCAATTAGAAGACAAAGGCTACGTTTTACTCAAAGAAAACGAGGCCCTTAAGATTGAAGTTGCAAAACTTAAAACACAAGTGAAGTCACTTGAGAGTAAGAACTATTATCTCGACTCGCAACTTGAAACTTTGAAGTCTTCTAAGACAATGCCGGCCGAGCGTACAATTGCTAGTGTTGCGCCAATGAATTCTGCGAATGATCTTGTCAAATTTGATGTTTATAAGTGGAAAGCTGATGAAATGTTAGCAGTTGCTGGAAAAGAGTTCACTGCTAAGAATTTTGAAAAGTCAGCTCAATTCTATAACACTTTTGCGATCCAGTATCCTGATTCAAAATTAAAAGATGATAAATATTTATATCAGGCGGCCATGGCCTCTTATGAGTCTGGTAAGCATTATGATTGGACACTAAAGCATCTTGATAATCTTGTAGCGAATTATCCAAAGAGTGAATTCTTTCTTGGGGCAAAGCTATGGATGGGTCTTACTTATTTAAAAATTGGTGATGAACAGAAGTTCTTTTCTACTGTTGAAGAATTTAGATTGAAATATAGAAACACGCCAGAATGGCGCATCTTGAGTCCGCATTATGAAAAAATTGTTCAAAAGTACAAAACTAATTAGTACAGCTTTTCTACTATTAATTGCTGATGTTGCCATGGCCCAATCTGAAAAGGCCGTGGTTACTGCATTAATGGGAAGGGCATTCGTTAATCGCAAAGTTGATTCAAAACCAGTAATGCTCGAAGTGAAAAAAGGGGACACTCTTTTTGAATTTGATGAAGTATTCACAGAAGTTGGATCACAACTATCGATGCGTGACAGCTATGATCATGATTTTCATTTATCTGGTTCTGGTTATGCATTAATTCTTAATAGGGCCATTGAACTTAAGGGTGGATATCTTTGGGTTCGTTCTTACTCTGATCGTGATGAGAAGTTTAATGTTTCTACAGTAAATGCAAATACAACTTATGATAATGCAGATTTTATTATTTCATTTGATCAAGACTCGGGTAAAACTCAATTAATGTCTCTTAAGGGTCAGGTAGAGTTTGCCAATATGGTTCATTCATATCTTAAGTATGAAGTTCCGGCAGGAAAATTCTCCTTTATCTCTGAAAGCTATGAGGATGGATCGCCTCGTATGCCGACTCCAACAGGTGAATCAACTTATAGAAAAGTGATTAGTTTATTTGATGGTGTAGATAAAGATTTTGAGAATAAGACTAAAAGACAAATTGTAAAAAAAGAATCGCCTAAAGCTGACGACAGAACTCCTGCCTCTGCGACTTCGCCAAAAACAGTAAGTGAGCCAGGAAGTATAATTTATGTAAAAGAGTCTCCAAAGATTATTGATGATAGTAATATGATTGATGATATTGGACGTAAATTAGCTAGCGAATCAATGAAAAAGATTTCAGCAAAAAAGAAGTTCAAACCAACTTATGAGAAATCTTCTGGAGTACAAGTAAAAGTATTTGGTTCTCATAGTAATGCTGGAAACAGAATGCCTGCTTCAGTAAGCAATATGAAGAAAAAAGAAACTATGCGTGGTCCAGCGTCATTGGTTTCACCTGTTCAAATTAAGAATGATCCATTTGAAAGTTCATTGTTAATTGAATACAAAAAACAGATGAGACATTCAAATGAAGTTAATTCATTGATTAAAGAACTCAAGAATTACGATCAAGACTACAAAGAATCCTACTAAATCTATTTGAAAATGTGCCAGTGTGTCTGGCACATTTTACAATCTCGGCTCAAATCCAAAAAAGCACTATAATATCCATGAGTTTATAACTTTGACATGGAGTATTTATGCCAACGATTAAAGAGGCCCACGCCCTAACTTATGATGATGTTCTCATAAGACCAGGCTTCTCTGAAATCCTTCCTGCAAACGCTGTTTTAAGTACTAAGTTTTCACGCAACATTGAATTGAAAATACCAATCGTATCAGCTGCGATGGACACTGTTACTGAGGCGCCTGTTGCTATTGTCATGGCACAAGAGGGTGGGATTGGTGTTATTCATAAGAATCTTCCGCCTGAATTTCAAGCGGCCGAAGTTCGTAAAGTAAAAAAATACGAAGCAGGTATGGTTACTGATCCAATTACTGTTCATCCTGATGCTGAACTTAGTGAAGTTGTTGCGATTACAAAGAGACATAAGATCACAGGTGTTCCAGTCGTTGATGATAAGGGACAGTTAGTTGGGATTTGTACAAGCCGTGATATGCGATTTGAAACTGATCACGCAAAAAAAGTAAAAGATATCATGACACCAAAAGATAGACTGATTACGGCCCAGAGTTCTATCAGTCTTGATAGTGCGAAGATCAAACTTCACAACCATAGAATTGAAAAACTTCCTATCGTTAACGATAGTGGTGAGCTTCTTGGATTGATCACAATCAAAGATATTTTAAAAACAATTGATTTTCCAAATTCAAATAAAGATCAATATGGAAGATTACGTTGTGCCGCTGCTATAGGTGTGGGTGATAAAGAGTTTTATCGTGCACAACTTCTTGTTGATGCAGGTGTCGATGCGATTGTTATTGATACGGCCCATGGTCACTCGAAGGGTGTTATCGATATGGTCAAAAAAGTAAGAAAAGAATTTGGAGATAAAATTGATATTATTGCTGGAAATATTGCTACTGCAAAAGCGGCTCAAGATTTAATTGCAGCAGGTGTTGATGGTGTGAAAGTCGGTATTGGTCCTGGCTCTATTTGTACAACAAGAGTTATCGCTGGAATTGGTGTACCTCAGTTAAGTGCTGTTATGGAGTGTGCTGAAGTTTGTAAAAAAGCTGGCATCCCTTTTATTGCAGATGGGGGGATTAAATATTCTGGTGATATCGTTAAGGCCATTGCTGGAGGCGCCAGTGCTGTTATGTTAGGTTCTCTTTTCGCAGGTTGTGATGAAACACCTGGAGAGATGATTATTTATCAAGGGCGTTCATATAAAGTTTATCGCGGTATGGGATCTCTAGGGGCCATGGCATTAGGTTCTAAAGATCGTTATGGCCAAGCAAGTGTTGAAGATAAGAAGTTAGTGCCAGAGGGGATCGAAGGTCAAGTTCCTTATAGAGGATCTCTTGCTTCGAATATCTATCAGCTTGTCGGAGGACTACGTGCAGGTATGGGCTATGTTGGTGCTAAGACAATTGATGAGCTTCAAGAAAAAGCAGAGTTTATTAAAATTACTTCGGCCTCTTTGAAAGAATCACATCCACACGATGTTGTTGTTACAAAAGAAGCCCCTAACTATCAATTAACTTAAAAGGTTCTTATATGAGCGATAGACAAATTTGGATTGTAGATTTTGGTTCTCAATACACACAATTAATTACGAGAAAAACAAGAGAGCTTGGTCACTCAAGTGAGATTATTACTGTAGATGAGTGTCGCGATCTTTTTAAAGAAGGTAAAACACCAAAGGCGCTTGTCCTTTCTGGTGGTCCTCAGTCCGTTTTTGAAGATGAAACTGATTACTCATTCATTTTAGAAAGAAAAGATTTACCAATTTTAGGTATCTGTTATGGAATGCAGCTTCTTGGAAAATATTTTGGAGGAGTTGTAGAGAAGGGAACTATTGGAGAGTATGGCCACGCATCAATACATTTTGATAATGGTTTCACTATCAAAGGTTGTCCAGATCAAGTCAATGTATGGATGAGTCACTCTGATCACGTCTCTAAAGTTCCTGAGAATTTTAAAGTCGTTATGAGTTCATCTAATGGCCTAGTTGCAGCGATTAAACATGATTCAAGACCCGTTCTTGGTCTACAGTTTCATCCAGAAGTAGAACACTCTGATCATGGAAAAGATATTCTTCTTCATTTCTTCGAAGAGTTATCATCACTGGAAAAAGATTGGGATGCAAGTGAAATGCTAAAAGAAGCGAAGGAACTTGTTTCCACAATTGGTGATTCGAAGGTTCTTTGTGCTTTTTCTGGAGGTGTCGATTCACTTGTGGCTGCAATGATTGCTCATAATGTAATTGGAAAAAACCTTTACTGCTTCTTCGTTGATCACGGACTTTTAAGACCACAAGATTATGGTCATATTGAAACTTTAAAAAATGAAACTGATCTTAATATCGAAATTATTAATGCTAAAGAAATCTTTTCTTCAAAACTAAAAGGTCTTTCAGACCCAGAAGATAAGAGAAAGGCCATTGGTAAAACATTTATTGAAGTATTTGAACAAAAGGTTCATGAGTTTGAAGATCAAAAAGGTGTAAAATTTGATTACTTACTTCAAGGAACACTTTATCCAGATGTCATTGAATCAATTTCTCCGCATGAAAAAGGTGGAAAATCAGTGACTATTAAATCTCACCACAATGTTGGGGGATTGCCTGAGAGAATGAAGTTAAAACTTCTTGAACCGCTTCGTTATCTATTTAAAGATGAGGTGAGGGCCCTTGGTCTAGAGTTAAATTTAAAGAGAAACTGGGTATACAGACATCCATTTCCAGGACCAGGAATTGGTATTCGTGTTTTAGGAGAACTTTTTCCTGAGTCAATTTTAAAAGTTCAACAATCTGATCAAATTCTTTTTGAAGAACTTCAAAACTTTAATCTTTATGAAGCTACTTGGCAGGCATTTACAGTGCTTCTTCCTGTTAAAACAGTAGGAGTGAAAGGTGATGCTAGAGCATTTGAAGAAGTTATTTGTATTCGTCTTGTAAATTCAAGTGATGGTATGACGGCCACTTGGAGTGATATGCCAAGAGACTTTCTAAGCAAAACTTCTAATAGAATTACCAATGAAGTTAAAGGTGTAACTCGTGTTGTTTACGATATTACTTCTAAGCCGCCAGGTACAATTGAGTGGGAATAATTATTGAAACAGAGGAAGTTGCTCTATAGGAGCGCTTCCTTTTTTCATCACGTCTTCGACTCTTGTTGCGAAGACTTCTCTTTTTTCAAATGAATCTTCATATGTTTGAATCACAAAGAAACTCATTTCTGGGTATTTTTGTTTAAGCTCTCTCATGGCCTCTGTTACAAGTTCAACGTTTTTAGGGTCATCATCACTCATCCCAAATCTGTGATAGTTTGAATAACCATAGGTTTCAATGGCCTTCTCTACAGATTCGTGGATGGCACGTCTTTTAAGTTCAGCAACAGATGTTTCAAGGTTTTTGTCACCAAGTTGTACTCTCATATCTGGATTACTAACTGGGTATATACTTAAATAATTCGGTCTATTTGGTAGATGACCTTGTCTCACCATTACGTCGATTCCATGTTTAATGGTTTCAGGATGGTGACCTCTGGCCGTGATAACAGAAATTGGTCTTTTGTTAAATGTCGCGTGGAAGAAACAATTCCATGATGGAGCTTTCCAGTCGTGTGGACCTTTTGAAAGGGCCTCTTCAATATCGATAACAAAACGTTGTTTTTTTCCTTTGATTCTTTCTACAAAAGTAATCTCTTGATCGCGACAATAACGAAAGCTTCCATTGGCATCACACAGATCAACGGTGAAGTCTTTATAAAGTCCATCTTTACCAATAAAGGCACTATGCTGACCAAACTCACCACTAGAGAGAATAATTTCTTCTCCTGTTCTTTTATGAAATAGAACAATTGGTGTTGATAAGAAGGCGATATTGTCATCGAAATCAAAGAAATAGAAAGAGCGGCCACCTAAATGAAAGTTGCGATCGGGTTCTTGTTCTCTCTTGAAGTCAAATTCAAGCTGAGCAGAGGTATCCTGTTTGTGTGCTTTTTTCTTATTGGCCATGGGCCGATTATCGTAGAAAATTCAAATTTACACAATTTGTCACTGTAAAAACTACAGGAGGTGTCAATTAATCTTCCAAAATGAGCTTTGCCAAGTCCTTGACATCATTAGGGAATTTCTCCCAGTCCACTTTTTTCTTTTGTCTTTTAGCGGCATTTCCATAGTGGGTTAGGCATAGGGCCCTTACAATTTTGCTTGATCTTTCATTGAGAGCACAGCGCTCATTGAAGGCCATGACTTTAGTCAAAAGTTCTTTATTGTCTTTAGCAAGGCCATCAAGTTGTCTTAGATTTTCTGCAACTTGAAAATATTCGAAAGGAATGGTTTGAACATTCTTATCAAAGACACCCTCAACTTCAATTATTGTAGGAATCAGTTTTTCAGTCTCAAAAATAATTTTTTGAAACTCTAAAGGCTCTGCCTTTGTCAGATTTATGTTAAGAAGTGATAGTGAAATGATTAGAGTTTTTTTCCATACTTTCATGAGTAAAATAATCCTTTATTTTAATCTCGATCTCATAGAAAATAATGCCATATTAATTGAGAATTACAAGGTTAGATGCAATGAATGATAAATCATTTTCAAGACGCGATTTTGTCAAGTTTATGGGAGGCTCTACAGCAGCACTTATGGCCATTTCACCGGCCGCACTTCTTACATCATGCAAAAATGATATTGGGCTTAAGGGTATTACTCCTACGCTTCAAGATGAGCTTGTGTTGGCCCCTGGTCTTGATTATAGCGTTTTAATCAAGTGGGAAGATAAATTAAACACTGAAGACTATTTTGGTTTTAACAATGACTACACAGCATTTTTTGAACTGAGTGAAAGCGAGGCTATTCTTTGGGTGAATCATGAATACCCGCATCCGATGTTTATTGGTGGCTGGATGAAAGGGGGACCAAGAACTAAGGAGCAAGTAGACAAAGAGCGCTACAATCTAGGTGGGTCTCTTGTTCATATTAAAAAAGATAAGAACAATAGATGGTCATATGTTGAAAACTCACAGTACAACAGAAGATTGACGGCCACGACAGAAATTCCTTTGATCGCAACAAGAGATATTAAAGGGGCGAGAGTTGCTGTTGGAACATTTGCGGGATGTGCAGGGGGAGTCACTCCTTGGAAAACAGTTCTTTCTTGTGAAGAAAATTATCAGGATTACTATGGTGATTACTCAAGTAAGGGTGAATTCAAAAAAAGTAAATTCAAATGGGATGATTTTTATAAATTACCGCCAGAGCATTATGGATGGGTCGTTGAAGTTGATCCATTGACAGGTGTTGCGAAAAAACTCACGGCCATGGGGCGTATGTCACGTGAGGGAGCAACGGCCACAGTTGCTAAAGATGGGCGTGTTGTGGTGTATTCAGGTGATGATAAAGCAAATGAGCATATCTATAAGTATATTTCTAAATCAACTGATTCTTTAGACGAAGGTGAGCTATTTGTTGCTAACCTTGAAAAAGGACAGTGGTTATCTCTTGATTGGTCAAAGAGTAAAGTTCTTCAAGATAATTTCAAAGATCAAATGGATGTACTCATATACGCTCGTGAAGCAGCAAAACTTCTGGGGGCCACTCCATGTGATCGTCCAGAGGATGTTGAAATCAATCCAAAGACGAATGATATTTTTGTATGCTTAACAAACAACTACAATAAAAATGAGCCGGATAATCCAAAAAATAATTATTACGGTAAAATTTTAAAAATTTCTGAAACAAATGCAGACCCTCTTTCACTGACTTTTACTTCTTCTGATTTCGCTGTAGGTGGTAATGATAGTGGATTTGCTTGTCCTGATAATATGATTTTTGATCACAATGGTAATCTATGGATGACGACAGATATTTCTGGCGACATGGTGGCCAAGGGTCCTTATGAAAAATTCAAAAATAACGGACTATTTTATTTTCCACTAAGTGGTAAAGATGCCGGTCGTGCTATTCAAATGGGTTCTGCTCCAGTCGATGCAGAGCTTACAGGATTGAGTTTATCAACTGATAAAAAGACTCTCTTTCTCAGTGTTCAACACCCTGGAGAAAAATCGAAATCATTAACGGAGTTAAATAGCCATTGGCCTAAGGGCGGGAACGAAATGCCACGTCCAGCAGTTGTGCAGATTTTTGGGCCACTCTTTGATAAATTAAATGGATAAATAAAAATTATCTTAGAGAGGACTCTTATGAAGACCATTTTTTTATCGCTCCTTGTTTTTGTTAGTTTGAATGTCTTTGCCCTACCAACAGCGACAGTTAAAGTTTTGAAAGGGAAGGTTCAGTTTAACGGAAAAGAAATTAAGCAAAGTGATGTGATTAAAGAAAATGGTCTTATTACAACGAGTCCGAGAAGTTTTGTAAAAATAGAGGTGGCCGATTGGAATTCGGCCATCGTTATTGGTCCGGCCTCATCAATGAAAATAGATCTTTCTTCACCAGATGTAGAAAAAAAATATGAATTTCTTGGCGGTGTTTGTCGCTGGAAAAGTTTAGTGACAAAAAGTGAAGGCAAGAAAGGAAAGATTTTTACAAAAGAAGTTTCCGTGGGAGTTCGTGGAACAGATTTCCTTTTAACAAGAAATGAGCATTTAGGTGAGAGCGAGATCATCGTTTTTGATGGACTTGTTCTGTTTTCAAACCTTGCTGATCAAAATGATAGTGCAGAAATTAAGCAAGGCCAGTGGGGTGGTGTCGGAGGACGTTATGGAGAAAAAATTGGTAAAATTATTGATTTACCTCCTACTGCGTTAAGACACTACACACGCTTTTTAGAACTTTAGTCTTAGTGCATCGCAAGGCCCTTAATATCACGAGGGCCTTTTTCCTCAAATCCCAGGCCTTGAATTGCGTCATAACCTGACAAATCGTTGAAAAATTGATACATTATTTTAAGAGATAAAAAGATATCACACACACGAATAGGTTTTTTCTTATGAGCGATGAAAGCGCACAAACAATCAAAGAATCCCATCCAGACAGTTTTGTACATTTACACCTTCACACTCAGTACTCACTACTTGATGGTGCCATAAGGTTAAAGGATCTTATAAAGCAAGCTAAGGAATGGAATATTCCTGCCATTGCTCAAACAGATCATGGGAATATGTTTGGGGCCATTGATTTTTACTGTCAATGTAAAGATGCTGGTATCAAACCAATTCTTGGTTCAGAAATTTATTTTACTCCTGGTTCACGTCACGATAGACGAGCGGCCAAGAGAACGAAAACTGCGAGTTCGCAAGATGAAGAAGAATCATCTCGCCAAATTCACCACTTAATTCTTCTTGCTAAAAATAATACGGGTTATCAAAACCTATGTAAGCTTTTATCTAAGGCGTACATGGAAGGATTCTACTATAAGCCTAGGGCCGATGTGGAATTGTTGCGTGAGTTTTCTGAAGGACTTATTTGTACGACGGCCTGCCTTAAAGGTGAGGTTGGATACAACTTCTTTACTGGCCAAGATGATAAGGCCCATAAGGCCATTGAAAAACTTGTTGAGATTTTTGGTAAAGAAGATTTCTATTTAGAAATTCAAGAAAACGGATTACCTGAACAAAAGATCGTTAATGAAAAAGTAATTGCTTACGCTAAGGAAACTGGCGTTAAAGTTGTTGCAACTAACGATTGTCACTATATGACTCCTGAAGATGCAACTGCACAAGAAGTACTTCTGTGCGTTCAAACAGGGAAGACATATGCTGATGAAAATAGAATGAGAATGACGTCTCAGGAGTTTTACTATAAATCACCTGAGACCATGAGAAGTGCATTCCACTATATTCCAGAGGCGTGTGATAACACCCTTGAAATTGCAGATAAGTGCAATGTAGATCTTCAGTGGACAGATGAGACTGGAAAACAAATTTACCACCTTCCAGATTATCCTATTGAAACCGAAGAGAATCTAGAAGAATACTTCAGACGTGTTGTAACTGAAGGTATGGAGGCCAGATTTAATGGCCCTCACTTTAGAAAATTAATTACTCAAGACAATTGGGAAAGTGAGCTTCGTCCAAAATATTACGAACGACTTCAGTACGAAACAGATATGATTGTACAGATGGGGTTTCCTGGTTACTTTCTAATCGTATCGGACTTCATTCAGTGGTCAAAAGATAACGGTATTCCTGTTGGTCCAGGTCGTGGTTCAGGGGCGGGATCACTTGTTGCTTACTCGCTAGATATTACCAATATTGATCCAATTCCATATAATCTTCTCTTTGAGAGATTTATCAATCCTGAGCGTATTTCCATGCCAGACTTTGACGTCGACTTTTGTCAAAGTGGTCGCCAAAGAGTTATCGAATACGTAACGAAAAAATATGGTGAAGATAAAGTTGGTCAGATTATTACTTTTGGTAAGCTTCAGGCCAAGGCCGTTGTAAAAGATGTTGCCAGAGTATTTGATCTCTCTTTTGCTGAGGCCAATATGATTTCAAAACTCATCCCTGATGAGATTGGAATTACATTAGATAAGGCCCTGGAAATGGAGCCTAAACTTACTGAGCTTATTGAAACTGATCCAAAGATCCGTCAGATCTTTACGATTTCAAAACGTCTCGAAGGTTTATATCGTCACGCCGGAATTCACGCAGCAGGGGTTGTAATTACAAACAAGCCACTTGTTGAGTACTGTCCGCTTTTCAAAGGTGGAAAGGGCGAAAAGGTTATTCAATTTGACAAAGACTTCGGTGAAAAAATCGGTCTGGTAAAATTTGACTTCCTTGGACTAAAGACTCTTACGGTTATTGATTACGCTTGTGGATTCATTCGCCGTGATCACGATGCAAATTTTGATATTGAACATATTGATTATGAAGATGCAAAAGTTTTCAAATTCATGGGTGATGGAAATACCATTGGTGTTTTCCAGCTAGAGTCGTCAGGAATGATTGACCTTACGAAAAGAATTAAACCCGATTCAATTGATGATATTACCGCTATCAACGCCCTTTATCGTCCAGGTCCAATGGGATCGGGAATGCATGATGAGTTCGTTGAGATTAAGCATGGTCGTAAAGAAGAGGCCTATGCTTTTGAAGAGCTAAGACCGCTTCTCAAAGATACTTACGGTATTATTGTGTACCAAGAGCAGGTAATGAACATTGCAAGAACAATTGCAGGTTACTCTCTTGGGCAAGCGGATATGCTTAGACGTGCCATGGGTAAAAAGAAAATCAAGGATATGGAATACCATAAGCAGGTTTTCTTACAAGGTGCAGCTGAGAGAAATTTTGATCTTACCAAGGCAGAGGCCCTCTATGATCTAATGGCCAAGTTTGCGGAGTACGGATTTAACAAATCTCACGCCGTAGCTTATTCATATATTTCATACCAGACAGCTTTCTTGAAACATTACTACCCAGCGTGTTTCTTTGCCGGACTTTTGTCTACAGAGCTTTCAAACGCAGATAAAGTTACTTTGTATATCAATGACGCCAAAAAATATGGTGTTCAAGTTTTACCTCCAGATGTTAATGAGTCTCTTTGGCTATTTAACGTCGTTGATGGAAACCTTCGTTTTGGTATGGGTGCCATTAAAAACGTTGGAGAGGGTGCAGTTGAAGAAATCGTTCGTGAGAGAACTGAAAATGGTGCTTTCCAAGGCTTCATTGATTTCTGTGAGCGAGTTGATTTAAAAATAGTTTCAAAGAAAGTCGTCGAGTGTTTGATTCGTGTTGGTGCATTTGACCAATGTGAGAATGAATACAACCGTAAAACAATGC
>NZ_AUNE01000003.1 GCF_000447755.1 Bacteriovorax sp. BSW11_IV
ACTCTATCGTATGCAACAAAATTTCATCAACGGTTTTACCCATGAACTTAAGACGCCAATTGCATCATTGAGATTGTTCTTAGATACTTTTTATAAGCATGAACTTCCGCGCCAAGAGCAGTTGAAATATATTGAATTTATGAAACGAGATACGGAGAGATTGGCCGACAATGTGGAGCAAATTCTTTATCTCGGGCGCATAGAGGATCGATCTTATAAAGGGGAAATGTCTCTTGTGGATCTTTCAAAATTCATGGAATCCCTAATTGAAAAGGCGAGACACCTGCACGAAGATTTAGAGATTAAAATTAAAAATAGTGGTGAGAATTGGTGTCATGTCGATCGAAAATTATTTGAGGCCCTCGTTCTCAATCTTATTTCTAATTCTGATCGCTATAAACAGTCTTCTTCTGGTCTTTTAGAAGTAGATGTCTTAGGAGAGGGCGCAAAAATCACCCTTAGCTTCAAAGACAATGGTATTGGGATTGATAAGAAATTTCATAAAAAGATTTTCAAGAAGTTTTTTCAAGTAGGTAAAAGCGCAAAAGGATCAGGACTAGGTCTCTATTTTGTCTGGCAGGTTGTTAAAATGCACAAGGGAAATATTAAAGTTGATAGTGAAGGCAAAGATTGTGGTTCATTATTTACTATCACGCTGCCAAGGGTGAAGTTTAATGACTAAAAAAAGAATTCTCGTTATTGAGGATGAAAAACATATTGCTGAAGGTTTAAAACTTAATTTGTCTTTGCAAGGTTATGACGTCTATGTCGAAAGAGATGGCATGAAGGGCCTTATGCATTGGAAGGCCAACAAACCAGATCTTCTCGTACTCGATTTGATGTTGCCAACTCTTGATGGCCACAAAATATTAAAGGCCATTCGCGAAATCGATCAAAGAGCACCTATATTAGTTCTTTCGGCCAAAGATCAGGCCAAGGATAAGGTAAGTTGTCTTTTAGATGGTGTTGATGATTATATTGCTAAACCTTTTGACCTTGATGAATTCCTTCTTAGAGTAAGAAGACTTATCCAACAATCAGAATGGTATAGTGCGATTCCTGAAGAAGGTAGTCCACAATTTGATGAGGCCTTAAAAGTTTTTCACTTTGGTCAAAGTAGTGTTGATCTTGAAAAACTTGTGGCAAAAACTCCAAGCGCCGAATTCACACTTACAGTTCAAGAAGCACAGGTCTTGCGTTTGTTTTTCTCAAATCCAGGAAGACCACTTTCAAGAAAAGAGCTCTTAGAATACGGTTGGGGATATGATGCAGAAACATCAACGCGAACCATCGACAATTTTATCGTCAGACTGCGTCGTTATTTTGAAGTTGATCCACGTGAACCAGCTCATTTTATCTCAATAAGATCGGTAGGTTACATCTTTAAACCCTAACTCAAAAAGGCGAATAATCGCCTCATTTCCTATTGTCATTAAAGCTGTGGCCTGTTAGGGTTAACTCCATATTTTTTACTTATTTCAAGGGAATATTTATGAGTTTAATGAGTGGAAAGAAAGTTCTCATTCTTGGTGTTGCTAACGATATGTCTATCGGTTGGGGGATTGCAAAAGCAATGAAGGCCCAAGGAGCAAGAATTGGGATGAGTTATTTAAACGAAGCTCTTCAAAAACGTGTTCAACCACTTGCTGATGAGATTGGCGCGGACTTTACTTTTGAAATGGATGTAACAGTTGATTCTCACTATGAAGCAATGAAAAAAGTTGTTGCTGATAATTGGGGAGAAGTTGATGTTATCGTACACTCACTTGCTTTTGCTGATAAGTCAGATCTAAAAGCAAGATTTTCAGATACAACAAGAGAAGGCTTCAAGATGGCCTGTGACATTTCAGCATTCTCACTAATTGGTGTTACAAATGCTCTTCGCGATATCCTTGCAAAAGATGCTTCAATTATGGCCATGACTTACCACGGCTCAGTAGCAGTTCTTAAAGGATACAACGTAATGGGTGTTGCTAAGGCCGCACTTGAATCTTCAATGCGCTACCTTGCAGATGACCTAGGTCCAGAAGGTGTTCGTGTAAATTGTATTTCTGCTGGTCCGATTAGAACTCTTGCAGCTTCAGGTGTTCCGGGCCTAAAGCAATTCTTAAAAGATGTTGAAGAAAAAGCACCTTTAAGAAGAAACGTAACTCAAGATGACGTAGGTAATACTGCTGTTTACCTTGCTTCTTCACTTTCAAATGGTGTTACAGGTCAAACGATCTACGTTGACTCTGGTATCAGCATTGTTGGGGCCTAGTGAATTATTCTAAGATTCTCGATGAGTTTCCCTTAGATTATTTTGTCCCACTGACAAATAATGAAAATCTAGAAGGTCGCCTAACTATTAATAAGTTGGGTGACTCTTTTAGCGTTGAGATCGATATTGTCCTTAAGGAGTCGAAGAAGATTTGGCGCCATGTGGACATCCTTTATAATAGAGAGTCCAAAGAAGACGCCATCGATCAGGGTGTAAGTCGACTTTCTAAGTACTTATCAGTTTTTAAACACTAAATTTTTTTCATTTCTTAGATACTTACACAGTGCCTTATGGTAAGGGGAATTGACTAATTTTCCTGGGGATCACCGTGTTTAAAAAAGTAATCTATTACTTCATCGATAATTCATTCGTTGTTAATCTCATCACAGCATTTCTATTGCTAGTGGGTGCGCTATGTTTATTTAGTGTCAAAAGAGATTTCATTCCTCCTTGGGAAATGAAAATGATCACAATTAGCGCGAGCTTACCTGGAGCAACGGCCAAGCAAGTTGAGTATTTTGTAACATATCCACTTGAAGAAAGTGTAACAAGCTTTCCTGGGATCTCTGAGATTAAATCAAATTCACAACCAGGGTCTACCTCTATCCAGATAATTCTTGAAGAGAGTTACAAAGAGGTAGATGAACTTGTTGAACTAGTAAAAGACAGTGTGGAAAACGTAAAGGCCAATCTTCCGAGTGATGTTGAGAATATTTCTGTAAAGAAAATGAAAATGACAGAGTTCTGGTTGGCCGAGCTTAATATTTTAAACTATGACTATCAAAATGAGGCCCATCGGTTAAGAGTGAATACTCTTGCTGATGATTTTAAAAAAATCCCAGGTGTCATAAAGGTCGATAACTCTGCACCGGTGCCTGCGGTTTTTGTTAAGTTCGACTTGAATAAATTATCTCGATTTCATCTTGACCTAAGAAGTATCCAAAGCAAGATCGTTTCCTACTTCCAGTTTTTACCAATTGGTCGAATTGAAAAAAGAGGAGAGACAATCAACGTTGAGGTCGCTCAAAATTTTAACGATGTCAAAGATCTAAATAATATGGTGGTCAGTGGAAATTCTTCTGGTCGCGTAATTAGATTAAAAGATGTTGCAAAAGTTAGTTTCAAGCAAGGAAAGGTTTCTGTTACTCAAACAGTTAATGGTGTGTCCTCTGTTGAACTAAGTCTCTATAAAGATGGTCAATCTGATGTTTTAAAGATTAACGAAAAACTTCAAGAGACTATTAAAAAGTTTAATGAAGAAGCTCCGATGGGACTGAAAATTATTGAGGCCGAAAATGGGGCCCATTTTATTCAACGACAACTCACTGTTTTAAATAGTAACGGGATCCTTGGTTTCATTCTTGTTTTTGTCACACTATTTGTATTTCTAGGAGCGAAAAATGCTCTTATGACGGCCATTGGTTTACCTCTTTCTTATATGACAACATTCATTACTCTTAGCTACTTTGGCGTTGGCCTTGATATCATCTCGGTTGTAGGGATGTTATTAGTTATTGGGATTCTCGTGGATGATGCCATTATTGTTGCTGAACAGTATGCACAGTATCTAGAGGCGGGAATGGAACCGCGAGATGCTGCTTATCAGGCCGTTCGTAAAACAATTATTCCAATTACAGGTGCCGTTCTAACAACAGTTGTGGCCTTTTTGCCGATTCTTCTTACTGATAGTGGAATTGGAAATGTTTTAAAAGGTATTCCTTTTGTCGTCATCTCGGCCCTTGTGATGAGTTGGTTTGAATGTTTTCTTATTTTACCAAATCACCTCGCTCATTATGTTAAGAAAGCTCCAAAACACAAAGAGTCGGGTGTCTTTGTTAAATTTAAATCTTTTTACCGCAAGTTTTTGGCGAAAGTTCTACGCTTTAGATATCTTGCCATTTTTTCTTTCGTGGCACTTATGATTGGGTCCTTTGTGTTGGCCCAGAAAAAAGTTCCTTTAAAATTTGATTTGAGAATTGGTAATGAAAGTTTACGAATTGTGGCCGTATTGAAAGAATCTGCTTCAATTGAAGAAACACAGGAGAAGTTAAAACCAATTTATAATTTGATTAAAGAAATTGATCCTTCTCGCTACACTGTTTGGGGTGGCATCACAGGAAGAACATGGGTTAATGGTGAGAGAAAAAAAGGAGAGAAGTATTCAAGCTTCTATATCTATTTTAGCCAAAATCATGAGAATTATATTCAGGACAAAGAGTTCATTGAGAAGTTTTTAAAAGAGCGCTTAGAGGCCCTTAAGACAGACGAGTTTGAAATTCTTAGTTTAGAAACAAGACGTGGTGGCCATGATAATGCCAAGGATCACGTTATTAATCTTTTCGTCGAAGGAAAAGACGATTTAAATGAAAATGTAATTGATCAAACAATTAGAGATCTTTCGCAAAATATTACTGGCTTTGATCGCGTTTATCGCGACCCCAACTTTATGGCCAAAGGTTGGGTGTTTCATCCAAATGAAGAAGTACTAAGTAGCTATGGTTTATCTCGCTTTGATTTGGCCCTATACATTCGTGGTCATATTGCAAAAAGTAATGTTGAAGAATTTAGAATGAAGGGCGAGAGAATTCAGGTTTATACTTATTTTAATGAAAATCCTGATGAGATTTCCTTCGAAGAGCTCTCTGGTATATCAATTGTTCTACCTAACGGTCGTACAGTCACACTTTCTTCACTAGGTGAATGGAAAGAAGAGAACTCTTTTGCACGTATCGAACATGAAAATCTTGTTAAGTCTTCGAAGTGGGAATTATCGTTTAAAGATGATCTTACGAAGAAAGAATTATTCAATGAGGCCATTTTGAAGATGCTTCCTGAGTTAAGAGCAAAATTTCCTACTGCTGTAATTAGAACTGATGATGCAGATATTGAAGCAAAGAAGAATAAAGAATCAATGTCAAAGATGGTTTTCATTTGTATTGCTCTCATTTTCTTTGTGCTTGCACTTATTCTTCAGTCAGTGGCCCAGCCATTATTAATTATCATGGCCATTCCTTTCGGACTTATTGGTGTGATCCTCGCTTTTTACGCACACGGTGAAACAATAAATGTTATGGCCATCGTTGGAATTATTGGTATGGCCGGTGTTGTTGTTAATGATTCACTTATTCTTGTTGATACAGTCAATCATTTGACAAGGTCCCTTGGTGAGCGCTCAAGACAGGTGATTATCAACGCCGCCATCATGAGATTGCGTCCAATTTTACTCACAAGTATTTCAACTCTTGGTGGGGTTCTTCCCATGGCCTATGCTATTGGTGGTGATGCTGGTTTTTCTAAAGCTCTGGCCCTATCGCTAGGTTGGGGGCTATGCTTTGCGACAATTCTTACGCTAGTTTTACTTCCTGCCTTTATTGAATGCTCATTTGATGTTCTCAATTTTTGGAATAGAAAATTTGGCAAAATGGACAAAAATTCAGTTGGCATGTCAGAAAAACGTCGCGAGAGTGCGATGAGTCAGTCATTGAATTGACATAGTTTTCTAAGTTTGACTTGTGTAATATCATGCACTTATGTAATTTGGACCTCGTGAAAAAGTTGGCACGAGGTTTGCTTATATATAGGTGTGTGTGTAGGAGCTTAGAAAAAAGGATTTTTTCAAACCTCCGTCGAATGTCTCTCAAAAAAGCCCGCGTCTGCAAACGCGGGTTTTTTTTTGTCTTTAAAGTGGGTTTGCATTTATTAGATTTTTACAATCCCAGTCTTTTTCACTGAACCATGAAAGTCTATGAACTTTTAGCATTGTTGGTCTTTTAGATTTATCAAATGTCAAAAAGGTATGAAGACTTGCTCCCTTGATTTTTATTTCATTAGAAAATAACTGATTATAAAGATAATCATCGTCTTCACTGTAAATATCAACTTGTTCTCCCTTGTTATTGAAATCTGCAATAGCTTCAGCACAATTTGGGTTTGTTTTATATCTAGTGTGATGATAATTGGTGATTCTCGAATAAAGAGAAACGCCATCTTCTCTTGTTTGTATTTGCTCAGAATTTGTTGTGAACTTAAAATCAATAACAAGCTTGTTGCAATGTTGTCCCTTTGAACTTAGATCAGAGACTTCATTTATTTGAACGACACAGATATTTCCAGTCGGTCTGTGGTTGTAATACTCTATGCCAAGATAGATGTCATTTGTCCAAACATCAATTAGGGCCGCGTGAGATGTTGTGATAATTGAAAGAAAAAGAAAAAGGATTTTCATTTGATTTACTCCTAGATTGCGATTCGTTTAAGTGCTGAATAATCGCAAAAATGAGAGTAAAAGAGGATGCAACATATTGTTGCATCCTAAGAGATTAGAATTAATATCTGAAGTGAATTTCTTGGAAAACGTGTTCGTTAATACGATCGCTGAAAAAGTCAGTTTTATTTCTTCCAAGAACTTTTGAAACCTTGCTGTAAGCATCAAACATTAAATCTAATCTTTGTTTGTAAAGTTTCTCTAGCTGTTTTCTCGTTTCAAAAACTTTTTTATTATCATACTTATCGGCCATGATCCCTTCAAAAAGAATAACTTTCAATTTGCGAATGTCTTGCTCGATCTCTTGATTTTTTACAAGAACATCGGCATGGATATTTGCAAATTTTTCTTTTTGCTCTGGAGTAATTCCTTTGGCGTGCTCTAGGACTTCATTCATTTTAGAAATCATCTCTGCACGTGTTTTAATTTGTGGCATTGAATTTTTTTCTGCTTCAATTTCTTTCTTAGTTTGAGATGCACATGAAACTGAAATAGTCGCAATTAAAAGAAGGTAAAATAATTTTTTCATAAATAATCCTTTTATGACGGTTGTCTGTCATAAAAGATAATAGGCCTTAGTTATAAAATAAACATGATCTAGGTCAATTTTGTGTTAAAACTTCATAAATTAAGGCACTGAGATAACGCGCACCTTTTTGCGATAATGTATCAAAGAGAGGATTGTATTCGTAGATGCCATAATAGTGCTGATTTTGATTTCTTAGTTTATACCAATTAAATATTTCACTTACAGTATGGCCAGGGATTCCGCGATGGTTAACAGCGCTAACGGCATCCATGACATCGCTCGAAATGGCATCACAATCAAGACTAAGAATAAAAGTATAGTCGCTATAGTCTTCTGTAATGGCATTCATGTAAGTACCAATTGATTCGGTGAAATTTTTTGTCCATTCTTTCATCAATGACTGTTCATAAATATCCATCCCTTTGCCGGGAAGTTCATTGTAGTTACTTTTTGCGTTAGCAAAATCATGGATTCCTAGTTGGATGAGTTTAAAGTCTTTTTTTGTTTCATTAGCAAATTGTCTAAAAGGTGTGCCAGAATGAAAAAGAGGGTCTACACGAGTATCTAGATGTGCATCAATATTGAGTACAAGGATTTTATCATGCTTAGTCTCAAGGGCCTTTAAAAGAGGGTAGATATGATCGTGTCCACCACCAATATGTATGACATTCTTAGAGTTTTTAGTTGAAAGTGAATTTTTAATATTCTCTATTTCAATTTTTTGAAGCTCATCGAAATTGTCATCGCAATTATCATTGATGACATTTGAGTAATTGAATGTCGTTTCTTTATCGAGATGATCGGCCAGTTTTTTGAAGACATTTATTATGGCATCTGGGCCATACTTTGCTCCACGACGACCACCATTGCGACAGACACCAATATCACTTTTTGCTAACAGAAATTGCGCAAGGCCTTGATCACTTTCTTTGAAATATTTTTCAAGTCTATCCTGTGATCTCGAAGAAAGTTGGTCAGGTATTCCTTTATAATCTTCGTTCATTTGCTCATCCTTTCAACAATAAAAATATCGTGTAATTACTTGTGATTACTTAAGCGCCAGTATACTATTAAATGATATTATGAGTGAAAAAGTTTGGTTTGTCGTAGAAAATAAGCATCAAGTCGGTCCTTTTAGCAGGTCCCAAATTATTGATATGATCAATAGTGGTGAACTTGATGGAAATGGTTTGGTTCGCCCAAGTGGTGCCCAAATGAAAGTCTCAGTGGCCAACACTGAGGAGTTCTCACATTTATTCTCTATGCCTGAACTTCCTTTTACTGATAATGATTCGCTGGATCTTCCTCCTCCATTGCCACCTCTTCCTTTTGACACGGCCGTTGCTCTACCTGAGTTTCCTGATATGCCTCAAACGCCAGAGTTTGAACAAATTCAAGAGCTAGAAGTTGAAATAGAGAAAGAGATTGAGTTAGAAAGTGCTCTGGAAGACGAAGATGTATACGAAGATGTCGATGAAGAATTTGAAGAAGATCTTGAAGACGATTTTGAATCCGCGCCAGACCAAGACGAGGATTATAGTGAACACCACGACACCACAGCACCTAATCTTCAGCTCCTAGACCTTGATGGAGAAAAAATCCCCCTTCAAGATCACGTTGAAAAAAGTCGTCTGAGTGATGTTAAAAGTATGGCCACCAATCCAGTCTTTGTTCTTGTGTGTGCAACCATCACAGTTGGTGTCCTTCTATATTCTTTTTATGTTGCTCAAAACTTTAAGAGTCAAAGTGTTGTTCCTAAAAATATCACTGTAGCAAAACTTAAAAAAATGCAAACAATAGCTGTTGCCGTAACGGGTGATAGAGAAATGTATATGGCCCTTACTCGTGATAAAAATGCCATTTGGCTTGCGACAAATATCATGAATGCCCAAAACTTTACGGCAACATTCAAGAGTGTAGATAAACAGATTTTAGGCCCTAGTGTTGTGGAGTTTACATCTAAGGCCTCTGGCATGGGTGCTTACGCTGAATTCAAAAAATTGAACTTTACGAAGGGAACTGAAATTATTCCTGGAGAATACGATGCTGTTGTCACTGTTGAAACGGGAAGTTTTTTTGAAAAACTTCAAAACTTCGGTAAAGACTCCGCGCCAATTGTTAAGAAGCTAAGAGTTCTCCTTCACCCGAAAGAGAATGAAGATTTTCTTCGTGATTTACAAAATTATCGTGATCGTATCAAAGAAAAAGAACTGAGACCTTTTAAAGAGCGTCTTGAAAAGTATCGTACTTTACTTAGTATGATTCAAAGAACTGATAAATCCTACTTTGCTTTTCTCGAAAAGGCGCTAAATGGTCAGAGTATCGAAGAATTTGAAAAGGAATATATCACTTCGATTTCCCCGCTATTTCAAAATATTGTCCTTGAGACTAATCGTAAATTGCTAGAGTATGAAAGGGTTTCTCATGGCGATGCTCAGTACTTTAAACAGATTATCGAAGATTATAGGGCCTACGGCGAAATGGTTAGTGATATGGTAACTATGACTGGAAATAAAAAATGGCTAAGAAAAAAGGCCAAGAGAGAACTGGAAGAAACATTTCGTACCCGTGTCAATGAACTCATTCAAAAGACACAGGTACAAATTCAAAATCTAGAGTCGCAGATCAATCAATTTTAAAGACCGAAAGCTCCGCCGCCTCATATCTTGTTGAGGCCACATATTTTTTTCCATCATTTTCAATTTTCGCTCCCCAATAAACGGGATCGTGTTCGAATATGGCCGTTAGTTTATTATCGCAAACAAAGTCTAAGAACTTTCTTTTGTACTCTGTCGTCACACCAGGGTTGATGTCATAGCCCATTACCCATGGAATATGGATGTGGTTTGAAGTTGGGATTAAGTCCGAAAGATAAATAAACTTTTCATCATAGGGGTGCATCAACCAAGGAGTGTGTCCAAATGAGCACTTGAACTTGATGTCACCTTCTTCCATGGCAATAATTGTTCCTTCTTCTCCGTCATGCCACTGCACCAGCTTATGCTCTTTGTACCACTCAATCATCGGATCAAAGTAGTGCATATGAAATGAACCAGCATCTCTTTCTGTTGGATTGTGAGCATACTCGTAGTGAGATTTATGTAAGTGAAGTTTTGCTTTTTGAAATACTGGCTCAATGCCATTTTGCGTTTGTTGACCTAGACCACCGATATGATCAAAGTGCATATGACTAATAATGATGTCTGTTACATCATCAGCTTTTAGGCCAATCTCGTTTAGGGCCTTAACGAGGGGAGACTTGGCCCCTCTTACATCAAAGTGCCCATCAAACTTGTCTCCGTGGTAATCGCCGATTCCAGTGTCTACAATAATGATTTTATTTTCTGTTTTAATAAGCTCTAAACGCAGCGCTAAATCAATACGATTGTCTTCATCGCTTGGATGTACTTTGTTCCATAATGGTTTTGGGATGATGCCAAACATTGCACCCCCGTCGAGCTTAAATTTTGCCGGTTGTAAGCAGTAATATTGTTTAGATTTTGTCATATAAATTGTCCTTTTATCCCTATTTTACACCTAATCTGAATAGTAGAGCAAAAAAATCAAGAGAATTCAACTTGTTATGAAGCGATGCTCCTAGTATGATGATGGCGACACGACTATTATGGGAACAAATTTGATTCCAAATTAAAAATCTTAGGAGTTTTTTTATGAACGTACACGAGTACCAGGCCAAGGAACTAATGAGAAATATGGGTCTCAGTGTCCTAGGCGGCCAGGTCGCAAAGACTGTGGACGAAGCAGTTGAAGGAGCTAAGAAGCTCGGTGGAAACATTTGGGTTGTTAAGGCGCAAATTCACGCAGGTGGTAGAGGAAAAGCTGGTGGTGTAAAGCTAGCGAAGTCATTAGATGAAGTAAAACTTCACGCTGAAGACATCCTTGGTAAAACACTTGTAACTCACCAAACTGGACCAGAAGGTAAGAAGGTTCTAACTCTTCTTGTTGAGGAAGGTTGTGACATCGATCACGAGTACTATGCTGGTGTCGTTCTTGATAGAGGAACTGGTAAAGTTACAATGATGGCCTCTTCTGAGGGTGGTGTTGAAATTGAAAAAGTTGCAGAAGAAACACCTGAAAAAATCATTAAAGTTGCTATCGATCCAGCAGCTGGTTTCACTCCATTCGTTGGTAGAAAACTTGCTTACGGTATCGGTATTAAAGATGCTAACGAAGTTAAAGAAGCTGCTAAATTCTTCAAAGGTCTATACGATCTTTATATGAAGTATGATTGCTCTGTTGCTGAGATCAATCCACTTGTTAAAACTAAGCAAGGGAATTTCATTGCACTAGATGCAAAACTTAACTTTGATGATAACGCTCTTTTTAGACACCCTGAAGTTGAAGCAATGATGGATCCAACTGAAGAATCTGAAAAAGAACTTGAAGCTAAGGAATTTGGACTTTCATATATTTCTCTAGATGGAAATATTGGTTGTCTAGTAAATGGTGCCGGTCTAGCGATGGGGACTATGGATATTATTAAACTTCACGGTGGTGAGCCAGCTAACTTCCTAGATGTGGGTGGTGGAGCTACTAAAGAAGCTGTTCAAAAAGCATTCTCAATCATTCTTTCTGACGATAATGTAAAAGCAATTCTTGTTAACATTTTCGGTGGAATTATGAAGTGTGACATCATCGCTGAAGGTGTTGTTGCTGCTGCTAAAGAACTAGGAATTCAGGTTCCACTTGTTGTACGTCTTGAAGGTACAAACGTAGCACTTGGAAAGAAACTTCTTTCTGAGTCTGGACTGAAAATTATCGCTGCTGACGATCTTGGTGATGCTGCTCAGAAAGTTGTAGCTGCTGCAAAAGGGGAGGCTTAATCATGGCCATTCTAATTAACAGAGACACAAAACTAATCACAATTGGTTTTACAGGTAAGCAAGGAACTTTTCACTCTCTTCAATCAAGAGATTACGGTACTAACTTTGTTGGTGGTGTAACTCCAGGTAAGGGTGGAACTGTTCATGAAGGTTTCCCTGTTTTTAATACAGTAAAAGAAGCTATGGAAAAAACTGGTGCTAATGCCGCTATGGTTATGGTTCCACCTCCATTTGCTGCTGACGCAATCCTTGAGTGTGTTGATGCTGGTATGCCACTAGTTATCGCGATCACTGAAGGGATTCCTATTTTAGATATGGTTAAAGTAAAGGCCGCACTAAAAGGAACTAAGACAAGACTTATTGGACCAAACTGTCCAGGTGTGATCACTCCAGGTGAGTGTAAGATCGGTATTATGCCAGGTCACATCCACATGCCAGGGAAAGTAGGTGTTGTTTCTCGTTCAGGTACTCTTACATATGAAGCTGTTTATCAGTTAACTCAAAGAGATATCGGTCAATCAACTTGTGTTGGTATCGGTGGAGACCCTGTAAATGGTACAAACTTCATCGACGTACTAGAGCTTTTTGAAAAAGATCCTGATACAGAAGCTGTAATTATGATCGGTGAAATCGGTGGTTCTGCTGAAGCTGATGCTGCTAGATGGATCCAGAAAAATATGACTAAGCCTGTTGTTTCTTTCATCGCTGGTGCTTCTGCTCCTGCAGGTAAGAGAATGGGTCACGCTGGTGCACTTATCGCTGGTGGAGACGATACAGCAGAAGCTAAGTTCAAAATCCTAGAAGAATGTGGTGTAACTGTTTCTCGTTCACCAAATGAACTAGGTCAAAAAATGGAAGAAGTTTTAAAAAATAGAAACTAATAAGCTTTTTTAAGGAGAGGTTTAAAAATGGAAAGAACACTTAGTATCATTAAGCCAAATGCTACAATTGATAACAATATTGGTAACATCATTAAGAAATTCGAAGACGAAGGTCTAAGAATTGCTGCTTGTAAACTTACAGTACTTTCAAAAGAAAAAGCTGAAGGATTCTATATTGAGCACAAAGAAAGACCTTTCTTTGGTGAGCTAGTTTCTTTCATGACTTCAGGTCCTGTAGTAATTATGGCACTTGAAGGTGAAAACGCAGTTGATAAAAACAGACAAATCATGGGTGCAACTAACCCAGCTGAAGCTGCTGAGGGAACTCTTAGAAAGCTTTACGCTAAGTCAATCGGTGAAAACGCTGTTCACGGTTCTGACTCTCTTCAATCTGCTGAAAGAGAAATTAACTACTTTTTCGACAAGAACGAAGTTATTTCACGTTTCTAATATGTTGAAATAGAGCCTGGTGTATGCCAGGCTTTTTTTTTGTCGAAAAAGCCTACGCTCCGGTGGCCCTCTTTGAGGCCCTCCTCGCTAGGTCGACAAGAACGAAGTTATTTCTAGATTCTAATAAATCTAAAATAAAAAAGGCCCGAGAGATCGGGCCTTTCTATTTTTTAAACCAACATTCTAATCTTTCGTTTAATCTGATTGTATCAACACGGCATTGATTTGATGGGTAGTCATCTAAGATTGTTTCTAACACAATCTCTTTACTAAGAACCTCGACACTTGCCCATTGTTCACTATCACTTTCATTAAAAAAATTAGCAAGACTCTGTGCCGTTTCATAGCGAATAATCTTTAATTCATTCTCATCTGCATTTTTGTAATATTTGGGCAAGCATACAGAAGTCGCAAAAAAATCGGCCTGTCCCTCTACAGAACCCCACGAGTTTTTCTCGTCCTGCACATGAGGTGCGCCACCGATAATGTGGCCAATCTCATGGCAAACACTAAATATCCAGCCCTTCTCATCCATATTCTTGTGGCGAGCAAGCCCACCCCATAGTGAGATAGCATAATGATTATTCGCAGGGTCCTCTTCTTGCTCAAAGCTTGTGATGGCCAAGGGAAGTCCACCTTTCCAAAATAGCTCAAGTTCTACAGGGTAATCTAAGCGCGAGAATTCATTCTTAAATAGGCCAAAGACTTCCGTTGATAGTTCCGTATAGGATTGTTCGGAGATCGCCGCAAATGAGCTTGTAATTGCCAATAGAGCAATGATGATGATCTTCATGGGACTCATCTATCATAATCATGGCAACTTCATAAAGAATTGAATTTTTTACGTATAAAAAGTGCAGATCATTGGTTGAAAAGCTCTTGGATATATTCTTCAAAGAAGCTCATGAACATTGTACCGCTAACAATATTTGAATGCATGAGAGAAAGAGGACGTCCCGTTTTTTCATCGATTTCGTTATTATGTCCTTTTCCTAAAGCACAATGGCCAAGTTCATGGTGGATGATTGACTGTTTAGTATCTTCGCCTACAGCATCCCAATAAGTTGTTTTGACGAGGATATCTTTTCTATTACCCCAAATAATACAAACAGCAATAAAAGAGCTATTTTCCTCAATTGAATCTACAAAGTTGATATTAATTGCTGAAGTATTAATTGAAAGACCTGTCTCTTGGTAGTAGTTGTCCTCGAAATCATTTTTGTAATTATCAAATGTCGGATCAGAGCTTGTAAAGGCCGAAACGTAATGGCTTGAAACTTTCGCATCTCCTTCCTCTAGCATTTTTCCACATGCACCCAAGATAAAACAAAGAAGTATGAGCTGGAATAGTTTCATAAGATCTCCCACAATCTTTATTTGATTATATGGAGATGAGAAGGGGGAGGAGTTTATATTTCAGTAAATTAAGGCCTAAGTAATTTAGACATCACCACATTTCAATAAGAACTGCGACCTTTAAGAATTCCTCTGGTTTTTCAACTTTGACTACATTTACTTTATTCAATTTAACTGGAGTTAATTGTGAAAAGCTTTACACATTTGAGAAGGGAGTTGCACATTTTCTAAAGCACTCCCTCACACTTAGAGAGGGAATTTTCAATTTAATCTTAATTTATTGATATTGCATAAGTGTAAATTAAATTAGCGCTAAAATAGAGGAATTAAGGAGAGTGTATGGAGATTCTTATTGGGATACTTGCAGTGTTTGCGCTGATTTTTCTTTATGATGTTTTCATTCAAAAAAAACGCGCGATCATTCACAACTTTCCCATAGTAGGTCACCTTCGCTATTTACTTATGCTCATTGGACCTGAACTTCGTCAGTATTGGGTTGCGAATGATAAGGAGGAGCAACCCTTTAACCGATCTGAAAGAGACTGGATATATTCATCTGCAAATAATGAAAATAACACTTTCGGTTTTGGGACTAGTGAGATCATCTACTCGGTGGGCTATCCCATTATTAAAAATGCAGGCATACCTTTTCCAGAACAAAAGGCCTTTAAGTTAAAAGAGGATCCCACTAGAATTCCTTGTCTAAAGACATTGGGGGAATTTAATAAGCGAGCAAAGGCGTATCGACCTTCATCAATCATAAATATTTCAGGAATGAGTTTTGGTTCCCTTGGAAAAAATGCCATTAGCGCTCTCAATAAGGGAGCTCTCCTTGCTGGATGTTATCACAATACAGGTGAGGGAAGTGTGAGTGATTATCATCTGCACGGAGCTGATATTATGTGGCAAATTGGAACGGGGTATTTTGGTTGTCGTAATCATGATGGGACATTCTCACTTGAAAAACTTGTCGCTCGTTGCACTGAAGTTCCAAATATAAAGGCCATCGAAATCAAATTATCTCAAGGAGCAAAACCTGGTAAGGGTGGTATACTTCCCGCAGCAAAAATAACTCCTGAGATTAGTAGAGTGCGAGATATTCCTATGGGTGTGGATTGTATGTCTCCCAACTCCCATACCGAATTTTCTAATGCGAGTGAACTTGTCGATTTCATCGAAAAAATTGCAAGTGCTACAGGTCTTCCTGTCGGAATTAAATCGGCCATTGGACAAGATAATTTTTGGTATGAACTTGCTGATATTATGAAAGAGAGAAATTGTGGACCAGACTTTATAACAATTGATGGAGGAGAAGGGGGAACGGGGGCCGCTCCTTTGACTTTTGCAGATCACGTCTCCCTTCCTTTTAAAATTGGATTTTCAAGAGTCTATCAGATATTTCAAAAGAAGGGGATTAGTCAGCGCATTGTTTGGATTGGTTCTGGGAAATTGGGTTTTCCCGATAGATCAATTATCGCCATGGCCTTAGGTTGTGATATTATTCATATAGCTAGAGAAGCGATGTTAAGTATAGGTTGTATTCAAGCGCAAAAGTGCCACACTGGACACTGCCCGGCCGGAATTGCGACTCAAAATAAATGGCTTGAGGCCGGAGTAAACGTTGAAGAAAAAGGCGTGAGCTTTAAAAATTATATTTATCATCTTCGCAAAGAGCTGTTACAACTTTCACATGCGGCCGGGTATGAACATCCTTGCCAGTTTAAAGGTAGCGATATTGAATTTAGTTCAGGGGTGAATAAGTTTTCAACTTTATCTGATATATTCGGCTACGAAAAAGATGATCCTCAATTTATATCAATGAAAGAATATTTGTTAGAGAAAAAGACAAATTAAAATTAGGGCAATGTCATGAAAGCAAAACTATCACTACTACCAATATTTACGTTTCTTGCTATTTTCATTGGAGTGGGAAGTTACCTTCATGCTCAGGGTGTAGACTATGCATTCTATCAATTCCCTGCACCTGTCGCGATTATCCCAGCTCTTATTTTGGCGGTTATTTTAGGAGGGAAGGATTTAACTTCAACTCTTGATACTCTAGTTCGAGGAGCTGGAAATAAAGATATTATTTCAATGTGCTTAATCTATCTTCTGGCCGGGGCCTTTGCCGTTGTTTCCAAGGCCTCAGGGGGAGTGGACTCCACTGTCAATTTTGGATTGAGTATCATTCCTCTGCAATTTATCATTCCAGGTCTTTTTGTAATTGCTGCCTTCGTGTCAACAGCTATGGGGACTTCGATGGGAACAATCGCTGCGATCTCACCGATTGCTTACGCTCTTGGTGAGAAGACGGGAATTGACATGAGTCTTCTGGCCGGTGTTGTTTTAGGTGGCTCAATGTTTGGAGATAATTTATCGATAATTTCTGATACAACTATTGCAGCCACTCGTTCACAGGGCTGTGCTATGAAGGATAAGTTTAGAGAGAATATTTATATTGCTCTTCCTGCGGCCATAATCACAATTCTCTTTCTATTTACAATTCCAGTAGAAAACTTATCTTTAAAAATCGAAGATTATCACTTTATTAAAATTGCCCCATATCTGGCGATTTTAATCTTAGCACTTCTGGGGATAAATGTTTTCGTGGTGCTTATGACGGGAGTTCTCTTTGCGGGCATCGTGGCCATGTCTGGGGTGAAAGATTATAGCTATCTGAAATTTTCTCAAGATATCTTTGAAGGCTTCAAATCAATGCAGGAGATTTTTCTTCTCTCCATGTTTATTGGGGCATTGAGTGCAATTGTTAAATCGCAAGGAGGAATGAAGGTTCTACTTTATCCTATTGAAAAGGCCATCATTAAAGCTTCGGCCAAAAAAGGGCCACTTTCTAATCTTGTGAAAGAGTTTGGGGTTAGTATTATGGTATCGATTGTTGATATTTGTACTGCTAATAATACAGTGGCCATTATTGTCACTGGTCCATTGGCCAGAGAGATTGTTGATAATCATGGCCTAAGCCCACGTCGCTCAGCGAGCTTAATGGATGTCTTTAGCTGTGTTTTTCAAGGCCTTATACCTTATGGTGCCCAGGCCCTATTGGTGGCGAGCTCATTTAAGCTCTCGCCATTTGAAGTCACGGCCACGGCCTATTACTGCTGGGTGCTCGCTTTTGTTGCTGTCATAAATATTATTTATGTTTCATACCGAAAAAGTGCCTCATTTTAGGCCTTGAGTAGCGTCATATCATACTGTTTTCATGGGGCGTATTTGAAAAAAGTGCCCCTTATAACAAGGTCATGGCCGTTTCATCTATTTAAATTCTACAGTCCTGTAAACTTTTCAAACTTCATTGAGAAGAGGGGTGCGTTGCGGTATAACAAATTCGATTTATCTGTTATGGAGGTCGAAATGTTTAAAATTGGCGATCATGCTGTTTGTCCAGGCCATGGTGTGGGACAAATTTGTGATATCGAGGAGCGAGACTTCGGTGGGCAGAAGAAATACTTCTATATCATCAAGATTATTGCCAATGGGATGACTGTTATGGTGCCAACTGACAGCGAGACTGGCGTACGCGGTCTTGTTGACGATGGTGAAATTGATGCTGTTTACGAGCTATTAGGTGACCATGACGTAAAAGTTGATAACTCAACTTGGAATCGTCGTTATAGAGATTATATGACAAAACTTAAAACGGGATCGATCATTGAGATCGCTGACGTCTTAAGAGCACTGTTTCTTCTTAAACAAAAAAAGAATCTAAGCTTTGGCGAGAAGAAGATGTTAGAGCAGTGTCGTGATCTTATTTCCCAGGAAATTTCCCTATCAAAGGGAGTCGATAAGAAAGAAGTCGACGGCAATCTCGATTCATTTTTTAATTAATTAAAGGCCACTTAAAGGTGGCCTTTTTTTATGTCTTTCTTTTAAAATGGTCTCGTGAATACAAAATCTCCCTTTAAATTAAAATCTAAGTTCGATCCTTGTGGTGACCAGCCTGAGGCCATTCGTGCGCTTGTAAAGGGATTTGAAGAGGGGAAAAAGGAGCAAACACTCCTAGGTGTAACAGGTTCTGGTAAAACGTTTACCATGGCCAATGTCATCCAAAAACTTGGCAAAAAAACTTTGGTGTTGGCCCATAACAAAACTTTGGCCGCACAGCTTTATGCTGAGTTTAAAGAATTCTTTCCTGAAAATGCAGTAGAATACTTTGTCTCTTACTATGACTATTATCAGCCCGAGGCCTATGTGCCTGGGTCAGATACTTACATTGAAAAAGATTCGTCCATTAATGATGAAATTGATAAGCTTCGTCACGCGGCCACTCGGTCTCTTTTAGAGCGTGAAGATGTTATCATTGTGGCCAGTGTGAGTTGTATCTACGGTATAGGTTCTCCTGAAGAATATTTTAATCAAAGAATTGATTTATTTGTTGGTGATATTGTCGATCGCGACGAATTGTTAAAGCGTCTTGTTGCCATTCAGTTTGAAAGAAACGATGTGGATTTTTCTCGTGGTAAGTTTAGAGTTCGCGGAGATGTTGTAGAAGTGTTTCCGGCCCACGAAGAAAGTGATGTTGTTCGTATAGAATTTTTTGATGATGAAATTGAATCAATCTCCATGGTGGATCCACTGCGTGGGAGAGTGTTAAATCCTTTAAAGAAAATTTCAATCTATCCAAAATCACATTATGTTGTTGGCGAGGAAAGATTAGAAGAAGCAATTGAGACAATTAAAATTGAACTTCGTGAAAGACTTACTGAATTGCAAGAACAAGAAAAACTTGTAGAAAGGCAAAGACTTGAGCAAAGAACGATGCTCGATCTTGAGATGTTAGAAGAAATGGGTTTTTGTTCTGGGATTGAAAACTACTCTCGCCATATGACTGGCTCTAAAGCTGGTGAGCCACCTCCAACATTAATAGATTATTTCAAAGATGATTACCTTCTTATAATTGATGAGTCTCACATAACAGTCTCTCAGGTCGGAGGTATGTTCAGAGGGGATAGGGCGAGAAAAGAAAATCTTGTGAACTATGGTTTTCGTCTGCCAAGCGCTCTAGACAATAGGCCATTAAACTTCAAAGAATTTGAAGAGAGAAAAGATTATGTTCTCTATGTTTCTGCCACTCCTGCAGATTATGAGTTAGAGCACTCGGGTGGAGAGTATGTAGAACAGATTATCAGACCAACTGGTTTGTTAGATCCTAATATTGAAGTTCGCGATGCCAGTGACCAAGTTGATGACTTATTAGTAGAAGCTAAAAAAGTTATCAAAGAAGGCTTTAGAGTTCTTGTGACGACTTTAACTAAAAAATTGGCCGAAGAACTAACCAGTTACTACCAAAGTGTTGGTATGCGCATTCGCTACCTTCACTCGGATATTGATACAATTGAAAGAATGGAAATTATCCGCGATCTTCGCTTAGGTGAGTTCGATATTCTGGTTGGAATCAATCTATTACGAGAAGGATTAGATATTCCGGAAGTGGCACTTGTTGGTATTTTAGATGCAGACAAAGAAGGGTTTTTGCGTTCTGAAAGATCACTTATTCAGACCATTGGACGAGCTGCTAGAAATAGCGAGGGACGTGTTCTTCTTTATGCTTATAAAGAAACGAAAAGTATGGCACGCGCCATTAGTGAAACTAAGCGAAGAAGAGATATTCAAGAGCAGTACAATACTGATCATGGTATTACGCCGACAACTGTTAAAAAGTCTGTTTCTGGTGGAGTCATTGAAACACTTAGAGGCAATAAGAAAAAATCTAAATCCAAAAAAGATGTTCAAAAAGAAGTACTTTCACTGAACTCTCTCGATCAAAAAATAGCTGAACTTCAAATTTTAATGAAGGAATATTCTCGCGATTTGGAATTTGAAAAGGCCGCCGAAGTTCGTGATGAAATCAAGTCATTAAAAGAAGCTAGACTTCTCCTTTCATAGTTATTTATTTAATTTTTCATACATTTAAATAGTTTTTATATCATAAGAATTGTGATTTAAATTTATTTAAACACCTAAAATTATATCAAAAATAAATTATTTTAATCATGAAAAAGTGATGATTCTCATTTTCTTTCCTATGACGCAAATGTATAAGCCTCCTAAATAATTTACCCGTAACTTTAACGCTCAACTTTAAAGGAGTCGCGATGAAAAAGTTTTTATTGGCAGCCGTAATGGTTTTCAGTGCTCTATCTGCACAGGCCGTTAGCTTAACGTTCAAATTCGAAGTTTCTTCTTCAGGAACATCTCTTTATGCTTGTAACGCAGGTCTTAAGCACCTTGGTTACTCAACAAGAGTTTGTTATGAAAGAGCTAACCCAACTGTTTCTTGTAACCCTGCTCTTTGTGAGGAAGGTCAAGCGTGTAACTGTGTTTGTACAGGTGGTTTTGATGCTACTACAAATACATCTCGCGGAGATGGTGAGTACAGACTTGATTTCATGAGTGCTCGTGTTGCTAATTGGTCAGACAATGGTGAACTTCCAACTAATATCAGAAATATCAACAAAACAGCTGCAACAGCTCAGTACAATACTGTTGTAGAAGAAGCTGATAAATTCTCTAACCAACTTCTTAACCTAAGCTTCGAGCTAGGTTCTGAAAGATATGGTGCTGAGTACTACGTAGATGTATGTTTCAGAGCGCCACAAATCACTTACCCAGGTTCATACAACAACAGTGACAAACTTAACTGGGGTGTAGATCTATCTGCAACTATTACTGACATCGCAGGTGATAACGACACATATGAGTGGGATCTTGGAACTACTGATACAGTATACCACCAAACTCCATACTACACACTTGCTGGTCTAACAGCTGAAGCTACTCTTTACTGTAAAACTAAGTCTGGTGAAGTCATCAGCAAAGTATACGGTGCTAGAACTTTCGACGCTGGTCAACTTGCTAACTTTGTAAAAGGTTACAACATGGCAAAAGACCTTAAGGGTTGTTATGTTCGTTACACTTTCAAAGAGACAAACAGAGAAGGTCTTACAAGTGTAAGAAAGTGGAAGAAGCAACAAGCTAGAGTTTGTACTTACTCTTCTTTCAACGAAGTTGCTGAATAATTTATTTTCAAAATAAATAAATGGCCCAGGGGAAACCTTGGGCCAATTAAATGGGTCGTTATGATTAGAATTCTTATTTGCTTTCTTTTATCATTTAAAGCTCTCGCATGTACTGATGTGTTGGTTCCTAGCGAGTTGAATATGGCCCTAGATCCTAAAAATGAATCTTTCTATTTCTATAATGATCTCAGAGCGATTCATGACAGACCAAGTATAAGCGCAGAGAATTGTTTCAAAACAGCAGCTTCAAATAAGTACTTGATGTTTGCCGTTTCACTAGAGAACTTTGTTTTATCTGATGAATTTCTAACTTACTCGATTAATGATGATTTAACGATGCAAGGGGATTCTTGTTCGTTAAAGAATTCACCAGTTGAAAAACTTCAAACTAAAGATGAGCGCAATCAAAGACTAAGAGATAGAAGAGATCTACTTAATAGCTGTATTGTATATCAAGTTACTGACTTCTCTAAAGCAGGACTTGTTTATCCCGAAAAACAACCAGGTTGTTCAGTTGAGCGTATTTCAAATAATGCGGCCAATTTTAAAGGACCATTTTGTTTTTTTAAGCCAAATGTAGATAGCTCAATTGTACTTAGCTTTGATGTGGCCCCTGAATGTTTAAGTTATGACTTTTTCAGATCAAATAAAATTAAAACATCTGATGCTCTTGGGATGCTTGCTATTTATGAAGCAGGTGATGCAAGTGGGAAGAGTTCGGATTTAACGGCCTTAAAACAGCTTCCATTTAGAGTGTCAGTAAATGCTGATGAAAATGTTGTAAAAACAAATAGTGATATCGGTGATAAGAGACCAACATGGCCAACAACATGGCCCGTTTCAAATCTCTTTTTAGCTGAACCAAAAATTGTTAACTCTTCAACGACATATGATGAAATCTATTTTCCCATTTTTGTCTCAAATATTTGTGAAAGAAAATGTGTTAATGATCTTTGCTCATCAGCATGTGATTACTCACAACCAGTAGTTGCTGAGTACGCACTTTATGAAAATGTTAAGGGAAAAAAATCTCTTGTAACAGCTTGGTTTGATGGTGGGGTTGCTCCTGCAAATTGGCAAGGTATTTTGCAAGGTGTTGGGGCGAAACTTCAAAAGGGACTTCTTGTTCCTGAAGTTAAGTATACTGTTGAAATCAACTTTAAAGATCAAGAATTAAACTATCTAGGGCTTAAGGGAAGAATCGAAAAACAAATTAGAATGAATCCAAATCAAATTCCTGGAATGAGACATGGTGGTACTTCAATTAATGAGATTCCAACATTCAATAATATTGGAGAAATTGGAAAACTTCCGTTGATTAAAGATATCCAAGGGATTTACTTTAACGGAAAAGGCTTCACAGGTGTTAAAGACGCTCTTCGTTCTATATCACGATTCTTTAAGAGTTCTTTTTGGCCACCGTATTTTGAAGAAGTTTGTAATGGCAACTCGTGTGTTAAGAACGATAAATATGTTGGGAAGCTTATTCTAGATTTTACATTAATAGAAAAAAATAAAAAACTAAAAGTTAGTGAATATACATTCAGTCGCGAAGGAACATTTTTTGGAAATACAAGATATGAAAATTATCAGTTTCCGAAAAAAGATTGTGGCTTTGGAACAAATGACGACGAAGAAGAACTTCCGGATTTTGATTTTTAATTATGCTTAAACTGATTGTAGCTTTATTTATTTTTTCATTCACGGCCCACGCTGGCAATAGTTGTCCTTCGTATAAGGCACAAGTTTGTCACGCCGGAAGCTCAGTGAACCCTCATTATGTTGACATTTGCGTCAGCTTCTCCGCTCTTTGGGGGCATTTCACAACAGACGAATACGACTATTATGGACCATGTCGACTGAAGAATCTTAAAGATCCCTACGTATGTAATGCAGGGATGAGACATAAAGATGCTCAAACTCAAGTCTGTTATACAATTGAAAATGATGAGATTCATTATGTGAACGAATGTGGTGATTCTTATAATTGTTATTGTTCACCGGCCGAAGTCGCTAACCAGTTTGACTTCTTTTCATATGTTCTCGGGGACTTTAATCCCTTTGATGAGTCTATTCAAAATGTAAGAACTCAAAATACGTCAGCAGGTAAAGATACTTACAACGTTGCAACTTCTAATCCTCTATGGACAAGACTTATCACAGACAATGGTTTGTCCTTCAATCTTGGTACTGAAAGAATGAATGGAGAGTATTTTGTTGATATGTGTTGGGTTAATACGACTGGTGTTGATCAATACTCGCTTGATTTCAATATTAATTCAATTATTGAATCTGCTGAGCATAATGGTGATAGCTATCCTGTTGCTTCAGGGCTTGTGACTAAATTTCAATTGCTATGCGATTACAATATTGATGGTCAGTATAATTCGAATTCTTTAACACTTGTTAAAGATACTGGTTACTCATCGTTCTCAGTAGGTTCATTTTTTGGAATGAATTATAAAGTTGAAAATGCTGAATATTGTATACTTCGTCAAAAGTTAATGGAAACTAAGCCTGAATATTTAAGACCACATGACCTTAAAAAGATCGTGGTTCAAAATAATATGAAGGCTGAAGTTCAAGAGTACAATGAAGGACCAATTCAAATTTGTAATGTTCAGGCCAATAAAAAGAATGGAACGATTGAATCTACACCACCAATGACAGATGTTATGAAGTTTCAGTTCTCAAATAATGGATATACTTGTACACAACTTGAATTTCGCGACACAGATCACTTGAGACATTATCTCGTGACCTATGGGAAACAAAACGAATTTTTAAAAATACATCAACACGATTACGTTGGAATTTGTAATAATACATGCGGCCCAATTCATGGGAATGGTGCCAATTAGGGAGATGAATATGAAAAAACTTTTAGCAATGTTAACGCTTGTTGCTTCTCTTGCAGCTTTTGCTGGAGACGTAGATGATTTCTTTGGTGGTGGTGAAGATCAATTTGATTTTCAAAATAGATTTTCTGATGCCGATATTCTAATGCAAGTAGACCGTGATGCGGCCGTAGCTTGTTATGGATCACTATGTACTCTTCACTCAGTAACTAATCGTTACGGTGGATTTGAAGTTGAATTCACAGTAGGAGAGAACCTAGGTAATTCTTCTTCAGGTGGCGCTGTTATTATTACAGGGGGCAAAGACGGATATGATACATGTGATACATGTAATGACGGAATCTCATGGGGTGTAACAGTTCGTTATAAAAAAGGTCAGTGTACTCAAACAATTAATGTTCCTAAATCAGTATACTATGCCATCAATACTTATATGTATGGTCTTATTGATGAAGGTGGAGCAACGAGAAGAGGTTTCACTCCAGCTGATGAAGCAATGATTATGTTCTATACAACAATTATGAGTAAAGCTTCTGGCTGTCAGATGCAATAATTTAAGACGGGTTTAAATTGATGTTTAAAATACTATTTTCTCTATTCTTGGCCATGACGATAAGTCTTCCGACTTTAGGGAAGGAATTTGATTTAAACCCTCTTCGTTTCACGAATCGAGCACAGTGTGCTCTTGATTCAAATATGCCTGCAGACTCTGTATTTCTGATTATCAATAATGTTGATCCAGGTCGTGCTTTTTATAAGCTTGCGAAGTTAACAGGGTCAGATCCAAAAGTTGTAACAAAAAATGGGATTGAAGTATTCCGTTATACGGTGATCAATCTTTTTCAAATTATTCACAATAAATTATTGAACAGAGAGCTCCCACTATTACCATCAGACACAACGAGATTAGAAAGACATCTCCCTGATGATTATACTAAGTTTTCGGCAAAGTGCTCTGGTCAAAATAGTTGTAAGTCAATGCAGTCTTATATTCAATTTCTATGGGAAAACTCAGAGAGAAAGACGAGTTCTGCATCTAAAGTTATCAAGAACTATGAACTAGATAACTTTCACTCTAAAGATAATTATCTTGTTGAAAAGAACTTTGAAAAAGAGGGGCCAAAACTTTTTTGTCATTATTTGAAAAAGTTTTCACCACTTCAAGCACATCTTTACGGAACAAAACCAAATCGTAAGGCCTATGAGCAATTTGCTGTGGCCCTAGATAAAATTGATGATTACCTCGGTGAGTGTGATCGATTTGATAATCATGAAAATTTAAAAGTAGCAGCTTATCAATTTGATATAGCCGGTGTTAAAGAAAAGCATTGGAATGAACTTGGATTTGATTACTGGCATAGTTTAAAGACTTATTTTTCATGGGCCTTTAGAAATGCTTCTGTTGTAAGAGAGCTTTCTAATCAATACTACAGCATCTTCAAGGGTCTTGAAATTGAAAATCTTGTAATGTTAATGCCAAATAGCTGTAAAAGTATTGAAGCTCCAAAATGTAATAGCGATCTATTAGGGCAAAAAGCTATCCGTGAATTCGCTCAATCTGATTTCAAAACTCAGGCATTTGATGCAGATATCTTTGACGGTGTTCCTAATGGTCCACAAGATGATCTTGTAACTGACCCCTTCACTGAAGTTAATACTGATATTTTAGATCTTTCAGAATTCGATCTTGCCTCTCAATGGGCACAGAATATGACTTCAAATTTAAGTGGTACAAGAAATACAATAAAGAATAATGTTGTTAAGGCAGTTAACTTCATTAATATTATGTCTCGTCACTTCCCACTTCAAAAGTTTGAAGTAGAGTTCCAGAAGCAATTTCAAACAATTTTGAATTCTGGGGGGAATAACGCTGCCAAAAATGAACTTTATTATTTATGTTCTGAATATTATTTCTTGGCCCATGAAACATTCAGTTCTGTACGCGGAAATCTTGATGTTCTAGCTAAGACCAATATCCTAGATGAGATGGTTTTAGGGTTTAGCCAAAAGAATATTTCGGAACTCTTTTCATATTTTGATATTTTTTCGAAGCAAGTAATTGGTGCTTGTTCAAAACTATCTCAGAAAGAAATTTTTGATGATGAATTTGAACTTGAAAAGGCCGGTTATGCCCAGTGGTACCTTGATAAGACTGCTAAAGAAAAAAGAATTCAATCTCAATTTAAGGCCAAACAATTGGAGAAACTGAGCAAAAGGGTTCAGCCTCTTATTTCTTATAAATTGTTTGAATCATATCCAACTTTTGACAATATTGTCTGCTTAGATGCTTCACACTGTGCAAGAGAACTAGCGACATCTGTAGTGGAAATTTTTAGAGCAGTAACTTATGCGAGTTCCCTATGGGCGAAAAAAGATCAAATCGCTTCAAACAGTGGATTTAACCCATATGCAGAACGATTGGCCTGTAAGGTTTATGATCCATGGTTTAAAACGAAATCGATGATTTTCAATCTCGTTTCAGATATTGGTCAAGCGGCCCTTACTTTCACTACTCCTGGTTTGATTTATGGAAGATTAGGATTGCAACCAGGGCGAGTTGTTTCATTTAAGCAACTCGTTAAAGAAGGCATGATTGAATATGATCCGCAAATGAAGCCACAACGAATTGTTGCGGGACTTGCTGCCGACTTTGGTCCTTTGTTGGGTGTTCCTTGTAAAATTTCAATTGCGAATACGGCGAATAATCCTTATGAGAACTTCCGATTTGTCGGAATTAGTGCTGGAACTTGTTCTTCCAAAGAAGAGCACACAACAATCGCAAACTCTGGTAGTGATGTAAGTGACCTTCCTGTTGAGGATCGTTCAGCATGTGCTGGATGCCAAATTAATTTTGAAGGAGTGGCCACTTCCTTAACTCATGTTGCACAGAATGTTGGACCCATATATTTTCTAGTAAGAGGCTTTGTCCGTTTGTATAAGGCCCTTAAAGATCCTCATAATATTCCAAGAGATTGGGAAGCTGTACCATCAGATATCTATGATACTTATAAGAAATATGGCTATATTCCTGAGCGTTGTGTGAAGAAATTTAGAAAGGGGAGAGCATGTCGTTAATTAGAGTTTTCCTTTTTTCATTTATCATGATCTTAAGTCACAATGCTTATTCTTTAGTTTTTTATAATCAATGGAATCAGTCTTTTGAAAAAGAGCTCGTTCTCGATTGCGATTATGGAGAAGAGTCAATCTGTCTTGAAGTATGCAATGAAGAACGTCTTTGTGTTGTTAAAGAAGAAGTTTGTCAAAATTGTGTGGCCAATACTGCTCAGATGAGTGACGTATTCACAAACATGGGACGCACTTATGTTAACACAACTGAAATTGCTGATATTGATTCAGTCATTGACTTGATCAAAAGTGGTGAGTTTGTAAGTATCAATTCAAAGTCTCTTTATAATATGATTTATGAGTTTGATTCATTTGAACTCCGTCAAAACTTTCAATCTCTTTGTCCTGTTCATGTTGGGTATCCTGTTGTGATTTTCGATAAATTATCAAACGGTGAAATGGGAAAGGTTCGTTATGTTGGTTGTGGCGACACGACATATGTAATGGATCATAACAGTGGTATCAGTTCAACAATAAGTGAGCTCTACTAAGCTTTAATGTTCTTTTGTTAGAAGATAGGCCGTAATTTTTGCCACGCGAACTCTTTTTTCTATGCTTTCTTCCCCTTCAAGTAAAAAGTCCTGCAATTCATGGCCTAGACCCAGTTTGCAGGCAAACAGATCGGCTTCAATTTGGGCGAGGAGAGGGTCAATATTTTTCTTTGAATGTTCGTGATAAAGATGACCCAGTTCATGTGCAAGAATGGCAAGGCCTTCATAATTTCTTGGCCCTTTAAGGGACTTAATAACCTCTGGAAAGAGGATGATAATATGAAATCTATCATTAGCACTTAGTGCGCACGCATATCTTCCTGAGGCCTTTAAAAAAGCTATTGGAAAATCTTTAAGTAATTTCGCAGCAACTTGGTCAGGAATGCGTTCAAAGAGATCTTTAAATGAGGCCATTATAAAACGATCTTCCAGAATCCATGAGTTCTCTGGGAGCTCGATAATTCTTTTTTTAAATTCCACTAAGTTATTTTTATTTTTTGAGTGATGCTTTTTGAACAGTTGTGTGAACATTTTCTGCCTCCATCACACTTATCGGAACACTAGAAGAACTGATAAATCAGAGCAAAAGACCAAGGTAATTTGTGCCCTTTTTTGAAAAAGCAAATTATTGATAATATTAATGCAATGAATAAGTTATCAGTGTTTTTCTTCTTGTTTTTATTTTCATTTCTCTCTTTTTCTCAAGAGAGGTCATCTGCGTTTATTATTACGGCCCATGGTGATTACTATAAAGTTCTTGGACCATCTGCGCTTGTGGGTCTTAAAGGAATAACAAAATCGCAAACAGTGGCAGTTATTATTGAGAATAAAACTCTCTCAAAGTTAGTTGGAAAAATAGAAAGTGGACAAAAAGATCAAGTCGAATTTGTGACAATTGAAGCTGGTCATTCGAAGTCTATTGATCTTACGTTGAAAAAAGGTCATAAATACTATTTTTATCCACTTAGTCCTGCATTTCAGCGTGTAGAGCTAATGATTGGAAAGAAGGCCTATGAGATTCCTGCAAAAAGATAAAATATCAAAAACAATTTTAGTTATAAGCGACATTCATTTGGGCGCTGGGCAATATATAAATGATCATAGAAATTTTCTTGAAGATTTTCATTTTGATGAAGAGTTGGTTGATTTTTTAGAATACTACAGTTCTGGTGATTATTTAGGGCGTGAGGTTGAGTTAATTATTAACGGTGATCTTTTTGATCACCTTGCTGTTCCTTATGTTCCGTATTTTGATGATGAGTATTGGTCTGAAAAATCGGCCCTGAAGAAAACTGAGATTATCTTAGATGCCCATAAAGAGGTTATTAATGCCCTTGATGAGTTTGCATCAAAGAAGAAAAAGAAGATAACCTATATTATTGGTAATCACGATGCTGAAGTTGTATTTGAGTCAGTTCAAGAATTGATCTATTCTCGCTTTAGTGAAAAATCTCGTGAAAATTTTAAAATTCTTTTAAATCCCGAATCAAATTATACACCTCATGAAGGTGTTGTTCTAAGACATGGTCATGAATATGAAATGGCCCATAGTTTTGATGTTAATAATAGTATTATTGAATCAAAAACAGGAGAGAAGTACTTTATTCCTCCATGGGGATCATATTATGTTACGCGAATCATAAATAAGTTCAAAGAAGAGCGTTCATATATCAATGCGGTAAGACCCATTCGAAAATTTTTAATCAATGGTCTTATTTATGACACTTTTTTTACTTTACGATTTATGTTGGCCAATGCTTTTTACTTTATAATGGTCCGTTCAATCTATATTTTTAAGCAGTCCAAAGACTTAAAGAAAATTGCTTCGATGGTAAAAAAAGAGTTAGAGCTTTTTCAAGATTATGAAGTCTTAACAGAAAATTATCTGCGTGATAATCAAGATGTTAAAGTCCTTATTGTGGGACATACTCATGAGCCAATCATCCGTACTTTTTCATCTGGTCAAACATTTATAAACACTGGGACTTGGACGAAAATGTATCATCTAGATTTTGGTAAGGGCCAAGATATTCTTTCTTATGCAGCAGTTGATATTGTTGAAGGGAAAGAAAAAGGACCACGTTTAGAAGTGGCCCTTAATAATTGGAAGGGGACTAGCAACCTTCCGTATAATGAACTTACCTAATTAAGCTTCTGAGTAACAAAGCTCCATGTACATCGGGCCATGGGCAGAGTTAATTGGAATCAAGATAACGATTGTTCCATCTGGATATTTAATTGTATGACCTGAGCCTTCGATCATAGAAGGGATGGCCATATTTGATGAATATCCAAGTCCTGCTAAATCTCTTTTAGCATTACCCATAATCATATTTGCAATCTCGCCGCCTACATCTTGTATTTCATCGTTGTACTCAGTAAAAGTATCCATAAGCATTGCACTGGCCACTTTGAAATAGGTATCATAAGGCCAAGATAGAACTAACATTGCTCTATATGGTCTTTTCTCACCATCTTTTTCGACTTCACCATTAAGACCGAGTACAGCTGAAACATCGCCTTTTGAACGATTGTCTTGCTTGATCGTTGGTTTTTGAGGGTCTAGTTTAGTAAAAACCATTGTTTCAAAAACATTTTTTGCTGCTTCTATAAATGGCCTAGAAAACTCTATAAAATTGTTCTTTGCCGTCATCATTACTCCATATTTTTTAATTATAATCCTAAACTTGACATCAAATCATCAATTGAAGTTTGCGACAGATTTTTACTCTGTGGCTCTACTGCGCATGATGCTCTTTCTATATCTTTAAACTTCTCAGACAACCAACTTAATCTTGTACCAAAGGCCTGAGTGTTTAGGCTTTTAAGGCCTTGCTCGTTACCTGTTTTAATTTGATTAACCATCTTTCTTAGAAGTTCTACAGAGTCAAAAAGAATTGCAATAACAACTTCTAATAGGGCAGTGTCTGTAGATTGACTCGACTTATAGCCAATCACTTTTCCTAGCTCACAGAATGTTGCAATTTCATCTGCACCGATAGACTTGGCCGCTCCCATAACTCTATCGATTAATTGACCAAACTTTTCTAATTCCTCTGATCTTGTTGGATCTTCTTCAAGAATTTCCAGTCCTTCCTCTAGCTGATTAAATAGTTCGATTGATTCATCACAAAAATCAATAACTATTTCTCTCATTGAAGGATCATTGATAAGACTCATGGCAATCCTTAGTTGAAGATTTTATCAATCTTCTCTTTTAAAACTTGCGCAGAAAATGGCTTAACAATGAAGTTACTCACACCTGCTTTAACTGCAATAACAACGTTTCCTTGTTCAGCTTCTGCTGTAATCATTAGGAATGGTAGTTTTTGAGTTTGTTCTGTTGCTCTTACTTTTTTTAGAAGTTCTAGACCAGTCATTTGTGGCATGTTCCAGTCAGAAACAATAAATTGATAGGGCTCATTAGTTTGAAGGGCATTCTCAATCATTGGCCATGCCGTGGCCCCATCATCGGCCTCTGTGATATTCTTAAAGCCGATTTGGCCTAGCATATTCTTGATGATTTTTCTCATTGTCGCCATATCATCAACAACTAGGATTTTCATGTTTGCATTTAATGCCATTTCCGTCTCCTAAAAATTAAATTACGCAGCTTTTTGCTCGTTCTGTAATATTGTATCCGTCTCTAATAAATAGGTTATATTTTCGACTATTTTATCGCCAAACTCCAATTCGAGTCCAGCGCTAAGTGTTTTATTTTTAAGGTTTATTATAACCGATCTTAATGGTTGCTTAATGCCAGTCACTTTACCCATTGAATACTCAAATATGTGTGAGATTGCGCCAATAATTAGGGCCAGCTGATCGATATAGTCTCCTCTTTTGAAAGAAGGAAAGCCACTGCCGTCATGGCGCTCGTGATGCTGAAAGACGATATTTTTAACTCTTTCAGAGAGCTCTATTTTTGATTTTAATATCACGTGATGTGAGTAGCCTGGATGTTTTTTAAACTTTTTCTTCTCAACATCATTCATTTCTATTTGTGGCTTATGATTGAGGTACCAATCCATTTGAGAGAGTCCTAAGTGGGCAAAAAACGCCCCACAAACAAGATCTGCTAAGCTTGTTTCATCTTTAATGTTACAAATTTTAGCAAAGAAGTAGCTCACCGAAATAATTCTGTTATAAATATTATCTTCAACAAGAAGTTCTTCGCCAAGAAAAGAGGCCAAGCTTACAGTGTGAGATGCATTGAGACTAAAAGTCATAATTTCTTCTCTGGCCTCTCTTATAATAGGCATGAAATCATCGTTTTGAGCACATTCTTTGAAAGTTGGCTTAAAATCAAAGTTAGTTTCAGGATTTTCTCTTCTGGCCATTAATGCTTTTATTCTTCTGTCTCTTTCAACTTCTTCTGGGGCCAATTCTCTTTTTTGATTTTGAGGGAGCTGATCTTTTGTAACACCCGTTGCTCGGAAAAATGTTTTTTCCTGACTCTCATTGATCGCAAGTTTTCCGCCCTTATCTAGAATAAAATTAAGAAAGAACTCTTTATCTTTTGTCAGCGGGCTATTCGCATATAGAAAAGGTGAGTATTGATTTGTTCCAGGATTAAAAACATAAAGATGAAAAGGAAATATCTTATCCGTTTTTAAAAATTCTCTTTCAATTACGAAGAAAGTTCCTTGCGTTTTCATGCACTCTTTCCTTTAAACCATTTATTGAAAAATGACAGAACTTTTGCCTGTGGTTTTTGATCTTTATCTTTTCCTTTATCTTGATTTTCTTCTTTCTTGGCCATTCGAGTTTCAAACTCGATTAGGCGTTCATTACCGCCGTGGTAACGATCTAGAACGAATCCTCTTAAAGACTCAATCATAGTCTCAATAACAACACCTTGTTCTTTTTTTGCAAGATCGTTCGTTCCTTTTGGGAAATCGATAAGAGCATATCCTAGTTTTTCAACGCCTTCTAAATATGGGAAATAAAATGTATTTGTTTCAGTTAGAAATTTATCATCTTTCCATGTTGGAATATTGAATGGGCCAAGTTCATTTATCCTAGTTTTTAATTCAATCTCTTTATTCTTCAAAAAATCTTCTTCAAAAAGTTTTGATTCATTGTAATGAGAATAAATCTTCTTCGGTGACGATTGACCGTGTTCTGTTTGGTAAAATTCTAGGTGAGCGCCAAATCGAAGAAATAGTTCTTCAGCAATGAAGATGATATTGTCTTCGAAATTATTTTTTCTTTGTTCATAACGAGCGAGAACTTTTAATGCGACTTCGATTCCATGGGATTCAACTTTAAAAAAACGATCTATGACAACATCGTCTTGTAGATTTTCTGCAGGAATTGGAAGATCATATTTTTCGAGAAGATCACTAGGGTAGAGGACATTTGTCTTTTCTGTTTCTGCGTTATCATCACCGATAAATTCAGCACCTAACTTTTTCTTTGTCCCGCCACTTCCATAGATACTGATATCTTCAAATTCTTTTTTTAATTGGCCGTAATCAATTGTCTGTTCCCCAAGATCGACCTTTTCTTTGAAATTAATTTCAACATTATTTTTTTTATCTTTTTTGTCGAGATTAAAAGTAGAACCTTTTTCATCTTTTTTCAAATTCCAGTCATATTGCTTATGTTTGATACCCTCACGGCTATCCATATACGTTTTAATATGTTCTGTGCTTGATTTTCCAATCTTTGGACCATTGTCTTCATCTTCGATGTTAAGACCGTTTCCTTGATTGTTCTTTTTATTTAATTCTTTCTCTTTGTCTTGGGCCTTGTACTTATCTTTTTCAAACTCCAGTTCAGTTTGTTCTTTCTTCTTTTTCTTACCATGAGAGTCGTCTTCTTCTAAGTTAAGAGATTTTTCTTTATCTTTTTTCTCTTTTTCAGAGTTTTCAATTTCTTTGAGAGCGCCATTGTGTTGGTCTTCATCGTCGGCCTCAAGATCAAGAGCATTTTCATTTTCACTTTCATCATTGGGCTTGACATCAAGCTGTTTATCTTCATGTTGATTTTGCTGTTCATCATCTAGAGCATCTAGATCAAGACCTTCTTGCTCATTGTTGCGATTATTGTCGGCCAATGTTGTTAATTCTGTGGCCTTTTTCTTTCTTTTTTCATCTTCTTCATCTAAAAGAAGTTGTTCTTCTTTTTTACGCTTGCGCTCTTTTTCTTCTTCATGGAGAGAGTCATTTCTTTCTTTCTCATCTTTTAATTGAAGTTCTTTATTTTTCTTCTTAGCGTTGTTTGGATCTTCTTCATCTTCAAGATTGAATCCTTTTTCTAGTTCACGCTTTTTCTTTTCATTTTCAAATTCATCTTCCGATTGTTCTTTTCTTTTTGAATCACCGTCTTCATCAAGCTGAAGGGATTGAGCGCTATCTTTCGTGCTCATATATTCATCATCTATACGATCTTGAAATCCTTTTCGCTTTTTACTCTTGTCTTCTTCTGTTTCTAGTTCTGTTTGTTTTTTCTTGTTGTTGTGACTAGAATCTTCTTCTAGTAGGAGAGACCTGTTCTTCTTACCATTTTTTTCATCTTCTTCGTCATCATAAAGTCCGTTTTCTTTTCTTTTGTGCTTCTCGTCCTGAATTTCAAGTTGGAGACTCCTACGAATATCATCTTCGTCTTCATCATCTGAAGATGTAATATTAAGCCCTGCACTTTCTTTTAACTTATAGATGTCTTCATCGTCTTCAAAATGATTGTTTTTCTTTTTTGATTCTTCGTCGTCAAAATTTAGGGTTATTTCGTCTTTTTTTACATTTCCCTTGTAGTATGAATCAATTGTATTTTCTTCAACACGCTTTTTCTTTTTTTCCTCTTCATCATCTTCGATATTATCTAGCTCTATTGAAGCTTTTTTCTTTGAACTCCAATGTGTAGCTATTGTGTCTTCTTGATATTTGTTTTTCTTTTTAGTGTCGTCATCATCTGAAGAGATTTCGAGCATCTTTTCTTTTTTATCTTTTGCATAAATATCTTCTTCATCGCTATCTTCTTCGGCCAAGATTCCTTTTTCGACTCTTTGTTTTTCACCCGTTGATTCTGATTTTGTGAAGGCATCGTTTTGAGAGAAAACTTTTTCTTCTTCCTCATTGTCTTCTTTGATCACGATCGTGTTAATAAGCATTTTAACTTTAAACATGAGTGTCTTAGGGTTTACTGGTTCAGGAATGAATTCAGTTAATCCAAGTTTTGTAAACTTATCAACGGTTTTTCTAGGTAAATTTGTTGGTGAGAGAAGCAATACTTTTGAATGAAGCTTATGAATAAATTTTTTATTTGCTTGCAATGAAAGTGCACATTTTTTTGGAGAAGAGAATAAAATAACGGCCTGACCAATCGTTGGTAGGAGCTGGTTGATTTCCATAATCTCATCAACTTCAAAAATTTCTACATCAAGTTCGTCAATGACTTCTTCAACGGCCTGTTTTAATTTCGACAGGGACTCTGTAAGAGGAAGTACGAAGACAAGCGGTTTCTTAGCACTCATGCTTTATTTATCGGGAATTTGCGTCCACAAGTTTACGAATTTTACACTGATTTTGAGATATAAAGAGGCACGTGTCGGGAGCGTTTTTGTCGGTTATTATTTTCAAAAAAAAATAAAAAATTCTCTTAAGCTTTTACACAGAACTCCGAATTGGTATCTGCAAATCTTAACCACGGTGGTTAAGGCAAAAAAGAATTTAATTCTTTAAGAGCAGTACGCTCATTGGTCCGCAAGGTAGAAGGACTTATCTCCAGGAGGGGAGAAGATGAACCAAGGAGGATTTCAATGGGTCTACGTATCAACACTAACGTCTCTTCTCTGTCTGCACAAAGAACATTAGGCGTTAACAACACACAACAAGCTGACACTTTAGGAAAGCTATCTTCAGGGACAAGAATTGTTAAGTCTGCTGACGATGCTGCTGGTCTAGCAATTTCTGAAAAGTTAAAGGCACAAATCAGATCAACAAACCAAGCTGAGAGAAACGCGAACGACGGTATCTCTATGATTCAAACGGCTGAAGGTGGTCTAAGTGAAATTTCAAACATCTTAGTAAGACTAAGAGAACTATCAATCCAATCTGCTTCAGACACAGTAGGTGATTCTGAAAGAAAGTTTACTGATCTTGAGTATCAAAACTTAAAGCAAGAGGTTGAAAGAATTTCTCAAGTTACTGAATTCAACGGTAAGAAGCTATTAAATGGTGCCGGTGATAAGTATGATTTCCAAATCGGTATCAATAACGATGATTTCCAAGATAGAATTTCATTTGATGCTGCTCAACTTAACTCTTCAATTTCTCAACTTGGAATTGATGGACTTGGTGTAGAATCGAAAGAAAATGCACAAGTTGGACTTGAGTCACTTGATAATGCAATTCAAATGGTATCGGGACAAAGAGCGGAGCTAGGGGCGAAGCAAAACAGACTAACTTCAACGATTCAAAACTTGCAAGTTAACTCTGAAAACTTATCTGCTGCTAACTCACGTATCCGTGATACTGACTATGCTGCTGAGACAGCTAAGAAGACGAAGCTAGACATTCTAACAAATGCTGGTACTTCGGTTCTTGCTCAATCAAACGCACAAGGACAAGCTGCACTAAAACTAATTGGCTAATTACAGTAAGTATAAGCATATGGTTGAAGGCCACTCGAATGAGTGGCCTTTTTTTTTGGAGGCGGCATCCGCAGGAGCGGATGACGCCGAACAACTTCGAGCGTAGCAGGATGCGTAGCGAAGAATCTTAGGCATCCGCAGGAGCGGATGAGGCCGAACAACTTCGAGCGTAGCAGGATGCGTAGCGAAGAATCTTAGGCATCCGCAGGAGCGGATGAGGCCGAACAACTTCGAGCGTAGCAGGATGCGTAGCGAAGAATCTTAGGCATCCGAAAAAGCTACGGGCTAATTATTTACAAAATATTTTTGAATTATTTGAAGCCGCATAGAACACGTCATAAACGACTTTTACCCAGTCGTTAAGATTTTTCCAAGAGACCATTCGGTAGCTGAAATCGACACCACGTTTGAGATGGCCATAGTATAGATCTGTTAGAATCCCATTTGAACATTCTTTGAATCTTTGTCCTAGTATTATCAGAGATGATGAGGCCACCTTTATTTCGGTGAAACTAAATGTCATATTTTCGACTTGTCTTCCTACAGTAATCGATGCGCTCTTCACTTTGTCTGGTGCAATGAGAAGAAGCTGATGAATTGTATTATATATAATCTCTCTCTTATTTGCTTCAATATTGAAGTTGCTATACTTGGACTCAAAGATTTCAATTTGCATGAGATAGATATAGGACATTAAGGTGTCTACAAAAAGAGGATTTAGCTTCTCTATTAAAGTTAGCCCATGTGTTGGTAAAATATCACTAGAGCTTAGAAAGATGAAAACTTCATTTCGAAACTCACTGATTGGTGCCATTGATTTTGGTAATTTCTTCTTCTTTTTTTTGTTAAAAATTCCTTGAAAAAAACCTTTTTTCTCATAGGGATTTTTTTCTTTAGCAAATTTCAGATCATCAACTATTGATTCAATATATTCTTTGTACTCATTTTTTAATGTCGATTCATCTTTTGAAAGGGCGAGAGCTTCTGCCCAAGTCGATTTTGCCTTTTCATTCAATTCATCAATTATTTCCCAATCAACTGCACGGTTTAAGTAGTCTTTGTTGACTTTGATAACCCTTTCATCTTTTTCTTGCCATGTATATTTCATATTTCTGAAAAAGCGATGAAGTTGAGGATTTAAAATTTGAGTATTGGACCATTGAAGATCATCTGAATAATCAAAGATATCTGGTAAATCAGGATTGAAGTCATTTGTTAATTCTACTTTTGTATAAATGTCATTATCCGTAAAATAAGGATAGCTAATGCTTTTATCCCCATTATTTGCGAGAGCAAATTTTGAGAAGAGAAATAGGATCATAATTAAACTTTTCATTATAGCTAATCCCAAACATTAAACAGATGCCTAGAATTTTGACATCAAATTATCATTCAAATAACTAACAACGCATGAAAAATGCTTCTTTGGGGGGATTGATGCATTTTCCATGCCGTTAGTAGGATAAATATATAGGATTTTTTTTGGGGCCAAGTGGAGATTTACTGTCTTTTTTGGCCCTTTTAGGCGAAGTCTAATCTACTGAATTTACTTTTATTCCGTGTTCTTTGAGCAGTTTCGTGAATATTCCATCCCCATTGGTGATAGCACCAGAGAATGAGCCATCGTAAATTTCATCGCAACCGCACATAGGTGATTTTGACTTTAGATAGGCCTCATCAGCTCCTGTTAGCAGGGCCATTTTAAGGGCCTCCTGAGCACCTTTGTTGAACTGTGCTGTTACGTCCTTTCCTTTGTTGGAAAGTACTTTGTCGCCTTGAATTTCTGAAGGGTCACGAGGAGTTGTAAGACCACCCATTTGCTCAGGGCACACGGGGATGGCCTTTCCCTCTTTTACAAGATCAATGATAAATTGGCGCTCTTTACTTTGGCAGTCAAAGCGACATTCAACTCCAGCGAGACAGGCGCTTACAATTTTCATGTGATCTCCTTTGGTCTATTGAATTAACATCTCTCAAAACTTACTGAAACACCTTGTCCCACACCGACACACATTGAAGCAAGACCTTTTTTTAGATTCGGGTTTTCTTTCATGATGTGAGTGAGTGTTGTGACAATTCTAGCTCCACTTGCCCCAAGAGGGTGTCCGAGTGCAATGGCACCACCTTTGAGATTGACCTTGTTTAGATCAATGTCTAATTCTTTTGTGCAAGAAAGCACTTGCGCAGCAAAGGCCTCGTTTAATTCGAAAACATCGAAGTCTGAAATTTTCTTATTAAATCTTTTCATAAGTACTTTTGTCGACTCTACTGGGCCGATTCCCATTGTATTTGGATGTACGCCCGCAACACCAACACCAGTTATCTCAAGGATTGGTTCTAGGTTATGTTTTTTTAGAAATTCTTCACTCGCTAAGAAGACACAGCTTGCTCCATCATTCATTGGGGAAGCATTGCCTGCTGTCACCGTACCATTTTCACGAAATACTGCGGCAAGTTTACCAAGCTTTTCAATTGTTGTATCAGGTCTAGGGCACTCATCTTCACTGATGATCGTTTCACCTTTTTTATGAGTGTGAACTACGGGAACAATCTCATTAATAAAACTGCTTTTGATGGCCTTCATATGTGAGTTTAATGCAAATTCATCTTGAGCATCGCGTGTAATATTGTGAATCTTTGCTAATTCTTCTGCTGTTTCTCCCATGCTCCATTGAGGAAATAATTTTTTCATCTTTGGATTTACAAAGCGCCATCCAAATGTTGAATCAAACATTTGTGAATCTCGCCCATAGGGCGAGCTTGCTTTGCTCATAACAAAAGGGGAGCGGGTCATACTTTCTGTTCCGCCAACTAAAACGGCATCACAAAGGCCAAGATTTATTCTTCCCATAGCATCGATAATGGCATCAAGAGAAGATGCACAAAGTCTATTAATTGTTGCTCCTGGAACACTGTAAGGAAAACCAGCAAGGAGGAGAGACATCCTGGCAACGTTTCGGTTATCTTCTCCTGCTTGATTTGTACAGCCAGCTAAAACGTCATCAATTTCTTCCATCGAAAATGATTGAGAGTTTTTAAAGTCTGTGAAAAGACCTGCAAGGAGGTCGTCAACTCTGACGTCTTTTAAGCTTCCCCCAATTCTACCAATGGGAGTTCTTTTTGCGTATGTTAAATAGACTCTTTTCATAATGCTTCCATGAAAAAAAGGCCCGCATGGTGCAGGCCTTTATTTTTAGTAATAGTTATTACAGATATCCACGTTTCATTTGATCGCGTTCGATCGCATCAAATAGGGCCTGGAAATTTCCTTCTCCAAAGCCATAGTGTTTCTTTCTTTGAATATACTCAAAGAAAAGTGGTCCAACATATGTTTCAGAGAAGTTTTGAATTAGGTATCCTTCACTGTCACCATCAACTAGAAGTTGTGCTTCTTCAAGAACATTAACGTCTTCAGTTACGTTAAGACCTCTTTTTGGAATGTCTTCATAATATGTGTGAGGAATATTCAAAAATTTCATTCCTCTTTCTCTAAGATCCATTACTGTTGTAATAATATCACCACAAGTTAGAGCAATATGTTGTACTCCAGAACCTTTGTGTAGGTCTAGAAATTCTTGAATTTGTGATTTTCCATTGTCAGCATCTGGTTCATTGATTGGAATAATAACGGCGCTGTTGGCAAGCTGAACAACTTCTGATTGTAGACCCGTTTTAGCTCCTTTGATATCAAAGTAGCGAGTAACTTCCATTCCATAAACTCTTTTATAGAACTCAACCCATTTTGTCATTTCACCTTTCGGTACGTTATTTGTAAGGTGGTCAATTCTTGCGACTCTCGATCTTAGAGGCTTGGCCTTTGGATCGTTTTCAATGCTTTCGTAATTTGGTCTAAAGCTTTCTCTTGGTCTTTCAACAAATTCATTGAGAACGTCACCAAAACCTTTGATCGATGCTGTTCTAAAAACACCGTCAGCAGTTTCAACAGTCTTAAGAGGTGAAACGACTTCAGCCCCTCTTTTTGCTGCCTCAGTGATAGCGTGTTCAGCGTCTTCAACAAGAAAACTCATTGTTGATACACCTTCGCCGTGTAGATCAAAATACTTTCTTGAATGTGTTTCTTTGTTAGTGCTTGCACTTAAAAGAAAACGAACTTGTCCTTGCGTGAAAAGCTCAGTTTCAAGTTCTGTGTTTTGAGCAGTTTTTGCAAAGCCCATAGTGTAAAATAATTCTTTTGTTTTTGTGCCTAGTGAATCACATGTAAATTCAAGGTGATCAATGGCCAAAATCCCTAGGGGATTTTTTTCGTTTATTTGTGAGTTCATTTTAACTCCCTTCTTCTCAATTATAATGGCATAATAGATTCATCATTTTTTCTTATAATTTACAACTCGTAAAGGGCCTTTGGGTCAGTTAGATATATAATTAGATTGTATTGCATAGGGTTATTTACTGGAGATAAGGGATGAGAGAGTCGTGCGCCGTTATATTTAAGTGTGTTAACGAATATTTTGTCGTTAAGCGCAGTGAAAAACTCTCTGTTTTTCCTGGCTATCATGCCTTTGTCGGTGGGAAGGTTGATGAAGGGGAGGGGCTTCTTGAGGCCTTAAAGCGTGAAGTTATGGAAGAAGTTGGCCATGATTTAGATCAGGTAATATCACTTGAATATCTTTGCTATGCGACGACTCCTGAGTTTAATCCCTATCGTTTCAAAACTCATTTTTATATAGCACATGTCCATGAAAAACCTCAGTTCACTCTCTTGGAACATGAAATTCAATCTGGCCACTGGCTCACAAGTGAAGAATTTTTAAATCTCTATGATAAAGGCGATGCTCTAGCTGTACCTCCAATTATTAAATTATTTAAAATGGATTTTAATGTTAGCAATGAAGATATTGTGGATGTTTCGCCAAAGGACAAAATTCCTCTTATTGAGCCTGTAAAAGATTTTGTAATGTTATTTCCTCTTAGCCATACATTTCCACCCGCCAATAGAACGAATTGTTTTTTTATTGGGGATAAATTTCATAATGTTCTTGTTGATCCTTCTCCAAAAGATGGAGAAGAGCTTCAAAAGCTGATGAATACTTTGAATGACTATCCTGTCGAAAAAATATTTATTACTCACCATCATCCAGATCACCATGAGTTTGCCGATATTCTGGCCAGAACTTTAAATGTACCCGTTTTATGTAGTGCAGATACAAAGAACAGAATCGAAAAACGTTACAATCCTTCTTTTTTTAAAGATATTGACTATCGTGAAATTCAAGAAGGTGATGTTGTCACTATCTGGAGGGGAGAGAATGTATATGCCATGGCCGTTCCCGGTCATGATGAAGGTCAATTGGCCCTTTTTCCAGAAAGTAAAAAGTGGGTTCTTGTTAGTGATCTGATTCAAACTATTGGAACAGTCGTTATTGGCGGTGACGAGGGTGACATGGGCAAGTACTATAGGAGTTTAGAAAAAGTTATTGATATGAGGCCTAGTTATATTTTCCCCTCACATGGAATTGGTCTAGGTGGAATTGAGAAACTTCGAACAACTCTCAAACATAGAAAGATGAGGGAAGAGCAAATAGACAAACTCTATAAAGATGGTCTCTCAGAGAAAGAAATTCTCGCAATTGTATATGAGGGGTTGTCCGCTAATTTAGAAAAATATGCAATGAAAACAATCAGAGCGCACCTTATCCATTTGGGTCATTTTGAAAAGTGACATTTTTAAGAGGCAAATTTAATTTATTTTGTGTTCAAAAAAATGGGACAAATTGGTTAACCAATTTTCTTAATTTCAATGTGTTATTGTTCACTTAGTAAACTTTTATTTCTTTACTGATATAAAGCAGGTATTACGGACCCCCTTCGGGGTCATAATAGCTAAAGATAATTCAAAGTCTAGACGAGAAGATAGACGAAATTACTAAGGATAATCTTTTGCTTAAACTATTGACCCACCTGACATTAATATTTCAACTCATATTGTGTAGTAATGTGTACGCTCAAGAATTTGGTGGGTTTGTAATGCCAAAGCAAGTAACTTTGCATCCACAAAAAGTTGATGATGTTCGTTGTGAAAATCTAGTGTTTTCTTCAAATCCCTCTATAACAAGCGTTAAATGTCTAAATGAAATTTCATTCTCAGGTAGAAGAAGTAACATGAGTGTGAATGGTGCTGAGCAGGCCAAGAAAATTTATAAAACCATCACTTCTGGCGCACAATCTAGCTTTTTGAATAATCTCATTAGTAGAGACTTCAATATGAACTCGTTGGATTTCTATTGTCGTAAAGTAGATGATGATAGAAGTATTGTTTCTCAACTTAGCAAAAATGTTGATGCTATTACTAATTGTAATGTAAGCGATAAAATCGAAGATAGATGTGATTGTATCAACAATGCTGTTAAATCAGGGAGAATTCCAAAAATTTCTGATTCAGAACGTAATGGGCTGAATGATATAATTATCTCTAACGCTGGTAAAACAGCGTTTATGAATACTTTGGGACAACATTCGAAAAATTCAACAATTTTGGCCTACTTCATAACAAATGGTACAAAAGAGCAGAGGGCAAAAATTCTTGCAAACAAAGGTGCTCATGCTTGTATTCCAGGTAAGATCAAAGAAATTATTGCTAAAGATAAGTGTGACTCAAAGATTAAGCAAAAGCTGTCTCTTAGTTTGGTAAATAGAGATAAGAAGTGTTCGACAGAAAAGAACTTGGCAAAAGACGATGCTCAATTATGTGGTGAGTGGAATGAATTTAAAGATGCCCTTAACATACAAAAACTAAGTGAAAAAGATAATGCATGGTCTACCTTAGTTGATAAGTATGATGCTTCTCAAAGAGAATTGTTTTTTGATTCAAAAAATGCCGTCAATAAAGAGTTTGCACAGGTTTCAGCTGATGAATTTATTAAAGATCTTAAAGAGAGACCTGCTTCAGATTTAGGTGGCCGTTGGTTTTCATATCCAAGAAGTTCTGAGGAAATGAGGGCCTTTATTGATTCGATTAAAAAGTATGAAAAAGAAAAGGCCGCCATTCAAGGAGTAGGACTTTTCAAGCAAAGTGAAGCCCATTTGATGGGAACAAAGATGCAAGGTGACTATGTCCAAGCAATGGAAATGGTGACTCATATTTATCGAAGTCCATTTTTAAGAGATCGTTTCAAAGGTTTGTTTAACGACATTAATGCTACGAAGTCATTAGGGAGCTTCTACCAAGAAGCAGCTGTTAAACTTGATATGAACGGAATTGGGGATATCGAAAAGTTTATAACTGATATTGAGAATGAAGAACTTGATAAGGCCATGGCCTCTTGTGCTGATGTTGGAAAGAAATTCTCTAATTCTTGTAATATGCAAAGCCCATTAACAAATGTGACTCCAGAAGACTTCCTCACTAGAGGTAATGAAATTTTATCTGCTCTTCAAAATGCTGTTAATGATGTTCCTACTATTGGTCGCCCGGCATTTGAGAGTGGGGCCATGCAATACTATTGTTCAATTTATGCTGCAACACTTGAGAATGGAAAAGTGGATCTTCTGAATGATAAAGTTCCTGTCGTAGCAGATTACTCATTTAGACAAAAGACAAATGATTTTTTCAAAAACTCTTTTGGACAGACAGTTGAGGGGAAAGAAGTCCTTGGTAAAATTGAAAATGAAGGTAACGATAAAAAGGCCTTCAGTGAAGTTTTTCAGGATAATAGTGTTTTTGCTGAGGCCGTGAAATATGCTAATACTTCTAGTGACTCAACAGGTACAAATTTATTTACACCACCTGTAGTAAGTGCCCCAACAGACATGATTCAGGCGAAAAAAGCATTAAATTCAATTGAGAAAACTCTAGGAGAGTCTTTCGATAGTGAGTTGAAAGCATCTTTGCAAGAAGATTTGGATAAGATAAAAAAAGAATTTGAAATTAGTGATTCAAATAAAAAAACGAATAGTGCTGATAGCAAGGACGATCCTAGGTTAACGGAACTTTTGAAGAAACTAGAAACGATGACTAAAAAAGTGGAAGTTTTAAGTGCTGAGAATAATAAAAAACGTGAGCAGCTTGCTAAAGCAAACGCTGAAAACACTCAAACAGTACAAGGTCCAAGTTCTAGTAAAGTCAAATCAGCTAAAAACTCGGCCCGTCAATCTTCTGGAGCAGGTCAGGGCGCTGTTGCTGCTAATTTTAGACAAGGAGCCGCAATAGGATCTGGTTCTTCAAGTCTTTCTGGTGGATCAAGCGCTCCTTCAAGCAGTGCTAGCAATTCATCTTCGTCATCATCATTAGTTCAAAGAAATAGTGGACGTAGTGCCTTAAGCTTAACGTTAAAAGAAACAGTCAAAGGCTCAGTTGTTGTTGCTAATAAGACTGAAGTTTATGCGGCCCTAATCAATTCAAATGGTGTACCTGTCATGCTTCAAATTTCTGAAGGTGTATTTGAGAAGTATGAACCTATAGTTGATGAAAAAGGAAATGTCGTTGTTAAAGATGGTGTGCCTTTATTTAAGAAAATTATCGTAAAAGTAGACGCTAAAAAAGGTAAAAAGCAGCTGATCTCAGCTAAACCTAAAGAATCTGACGAAAAAGATGAAGGAAAAAGGAAAATTTACCGATTAGATGATTTGAATAGAGAAATTGATCAGTCTAAGAAAAAGTAATCGGTAGGTTTTATGAAATTGTTCTTTATCTTTTTACTGGCCATATTTTGGCAGAGTCAGGCATTCGCGTCGAAATCATTTTTTGGTTATTCAGAATCGGCCGACGTCTTTACTATCTTAGATAATCTCTCTGAATGGCACAACGGTGCTAAAAGAGAATATCGTGTCGCTTATCAAGAAAAATTTGGTCTCAAAGATAAAGATATTGAACTTTTTCAAGTTTATCGATCATTTCGCTTACGATTTGCGAATGTAGCTAAAAACTCTCAAAATAGTGAAGGCTTCTCTAATACAGATGTTGGAACAGATATTATTTCCAAGGCCTTTTATGAATCTCAAACAGTAGATGAGGCCCTTAGAAAATTAAGTAAAGATCTTAAAAAAGATGATGTTGTTTTCCTCGCCGATGTTCTAAAACATTTTAAACCTCAATTTAGTGAGTGGATCAAAGAGTCTCAGGCGTTTAAATCTAAGGTTAAAGATCTTGAAAGATTATTTTCAAAAGAGATGGTTCAAAAGACAATTAAAGATTCGCAAAAATTTTTAGGACACAAAAAGTTTGATCTCCAAATTCACTTGGCATGGTGGCCTAAAAATGTAGCACCTGTTGCGAGTTTTTATGGCAACCATGTTGTGCTTCATTTTAATCCTATTGATCAACTTGCTTCGTTGAATACGGCCATTTTAGTGGAGGCCTCTGTTGCAGCTCTTATGAGAAATTTAGAACAAGAGACAAAGAACAATTTTTCAAAGTCTTATTTTAATAAGTGCCAGCTCAAAAAAGAGTTTCCAAACTTTCCAAGTGATCTTTATTTGGAGAGACCACTCGTTCTTGCAATGAGTCACTATTATCAAGGTTCATTAAAAGAAAAGAGAACTTTTGATGTTTTTGTGAAATGGGATGGCAATGAGCTCGTTAATTTGATGAGTAAGGACTTTTTTATGTACTATCTTCACGCATTGCGTACAAAAATGTCTTTCGGTCCAGATTTCGCTCAAAGTCTTGGTGGCATTTGTCAGAGCTATGTTCAGGCCTATCAGGCCATGGAAAAGGCACGTGCACGCGAAGCGTCTCGCTAATATCTAACGCAAAGCTATTGCAGGTCGTGTCTTAATAAAAAAGCATGGCCCGCTCCGACTTGTCTATCTGCACTATCCTCAATACAATCGTAGCGTATTTTTTTGTCAACGACATTTACCCATGGGGATCAGATGGATATTTTACATTCACAAATAGATGTGAATTCTGAAGACTTTAAGGCCAATAAAGAATTTCACTTAGGCCTCAAAAATGAACTCAAGAAAAAATTAGATGAAGCAAAATTAGGCGGTGGACAAAAGTCTGTTGATCGCCATCATAGTCGTGGAAAGTTTTTACCACGTGAAAGAATTGAGAGAATCCTCGATGACGGTTCTCCCTTTGTCGAACTATCGGCCTTGGCCGCTGGCGAAATGTATGGTGGAGACGTACCTTCGGCAGGGATTATTTGTGGTGTTGGTCGTGTACACGGTGTTGAGTGTATGTTTGTTGCAAACGATGCTACAGTAAAGGGGGGGACTTACTTTCCCTTAACTGTTAAAAAACATTTACGTGCTCAAGAAATTGCTCGTGAAAATCGACTTCCTTGTATTTATCTTGTGGACTCTGGTGGGGCCTTCTTACCAATGCAAGATGAAGTCTTTCCAGACAAGGAACACTTTGGTCGCATTTTTTATAATCAAGCTCAAATGTCTGCAATGGGTATACCTCAAATTGCCGTTGTCCTAGGTTCTTGTACTGCTGGTGGTGCATATGTTCCTGCAATGGCCGATGAGTCTGTTATTGTAAAAGGTAACGGGACAATTTTCCTTGGTGGGCCACCCCTTGTAAAAGCGGCCACAGGCGAAGAAGTTTCTGCAGAGGATCTTGGAGGTGCCAAAGTTCATACTAGTGACAGTGGTGTGGCCGATCATTTTGCAGAAGATGAAGAAGAGGCACTTATAATAACTCGTAATATTGTTGAGAATTTGAATTATAAATCGGTGGGAGAAATCCTAGGTCAAAAGTCTATCAAAACTGTTACTGATCCGCTTTATGATATTGATGAAGTTTATGGAATCGTTCCTTTTGATACTAAAAAACCATTTGATGTTCGTGAAATTATCGCACGTTTAGTAGATGGTTCACAATTTCATGAATTCAAAGAGCGCTACGGTACAACTCTCGTTTGTGGATTTGCAAGAATTCACGGACATCAAGTAGGGATTGTGGCCAATAATGGTATTTTATTCTCTGAGTCTGCAGTTAAAGGTGCCCACTTTATTGAGCTGTGTGGTCAAAGAAAAATTCCTCTTGTTTTCTTGCAGAATATTACTGGTTTTATGGTTGGTAAGAAATACGAGTCTGAAGGAATTGCCAAGCACGGTGCAAAAATGGTGACCGCAGTTTCTACAGTAGATGTTCCTAAGTTCACAGTTATTATTGGTGGATCATTTGGTGCAGGAAATTATGGAATGTGTGGTCGTGCCTATTCTCCTCGTTTTCTTTGGATGTGGCCAAATGCTAGAATTTCAGTAATGGGTGGAGAACAGGCCGCGGGCGTTCTCACAACTGTACGCCAAGAAGGTCTGCGTGTTAGTGGAAAAACACCTATGACAGATAGTGAAGTTAGGGAGTTTCAAAAACCTATTTTAGATAAATATGAAAACGAAGGAAGTGCTTACTATTCAAGTGCTCGTTTGTGGGATGATGGAATTATAGACCCTGCTCATACTCGTGACATTCTTGGATTAGCGATTTCTGCTTCTTTAAATGCTGAGATTAAAGAATCAAAATTTGGTGTTTTCAGAATGTAGGATCGAGCATTAGAAAAAAATTGGGAATATTGGAAATATAATGATGAATGAATCGAAATTATTTACACAAGAACTTGACGACAAAGGCGTACTAACCGTAACCCTCAATCGTCCTGAACTCCATAATGCCTTCAATGATGAACTCATTGCCTCAATGACAACAGCTTGCGAGCAATGGGAGCTAAATGACAAAGTTCGCGTGATTGTTCTCACGGGTGAAGGCCGCTCATTTTGTGCAGGAGCTGATTTGAATTGGATGAAGAAAATGAAAGATTACTCTGATGAGGAAAACTTTCAAGACTCTAAAAAGCTCTCTAAGCTTTTTGAATCTATTAACTCTCTTTCAAAACCAGTTGTAGGAAAAGTTAATGGCGCTGCCCTTGGTGGTGGTGTTGGGCTTGTCGCCGTATGTGACTATGTTGTAGCGAAAGAGGATGCTAAATTTGGATTAACTGAAGTTCTCTTAGGACTTGCTCCTGCTGTTATCTCTCCTTATGTTATGGCCAAAATTGGTGAATCAAATGCCAGAGCACTGTTTTTAACTGGTGAAAAATTTGGACCTGAAAAGGCCATGAATATTGGGCTTATTCATCAAGTTTCATTATCACGTTACTTTGAAAAAGATGTTGATGAAGTCGTGGCCCGATTACTGCAAGCTGGTCCAAAGGCCCAGCAGGCCACAAAGAAATTAATTCAAAATGTAATTCGCTTAACAAATGATGAGCCTTTTGAAGGTGTGGTAAAATACACTTGTGAAACAATTGCACGTCTTCGTACCAGCAGTGAGGGTCAAGAGGGGATGAGTGCTCTTCTTGAAAAAAGAAGACCGAACTGGATGGGAGATAAATAGTGAGTACAATTAAAAAAATTCTTATTGCAAATCGTGGAGAGATTGCTCTTAGGGTTATGAAAACTTGTCGTGAAATGGGGATCGCTTCTGTTTCACTCTATACTGATAAAGAAGTTGATTATCCTCATGCGTACTCTGCTACAGAATCTTACTCTTTAGGAGATGGTCCTTTAAGTGAGACATATTTAAATCACGCAAAAATTATTGCGCTCGCAAAAAAGTGTGGTGCAGATGCCATTCACCCAGGGTATGGCTTTCTTTCAGAAAATGGTGTCTTTGCTGACAAAGTAAGGGCCGAAGGAATTATTTTTATTGGCCCTAGTTCTGATTCAATGTTGATCATGGGTGATAAGAAAACTTCTAAACAAAAAATGGAAGAAGTTGGTGTTCCTTTAATTCCTGGTTACCACGGTAATGAACAAGCCCCAAGCTTCTTGAAGGATGAAGCTAAGAAGATTGGCTACCCTGTACTTATTAAGGCCTCTGCTGGAGGTGGTGGTAAAGGGATGAGAGTTGTTAGGAGTGAAGCTGAGTTTATTGATGGACTAGAAGCTGCCAAAAGAGAGGCCATGAATGCCTTTGGTGACGATACTGTACTTGTTGAAAAATACATTACAAATCCTCGCCATATTGAAGTTCAGGTAATGAGTGATCGTCACGGAAATCACCTTCATCTTTTTGAAAGAGAATGCTCTATCCAAAGACGCCATCAAAAAATTGTTGAAGAAACCCCTTCAACTGCTCTTGATGAAAAAACGAGACAAGATATTACAGCTTCAGCAGTGGCCATCACGACGGCCATTAATTATGAAGGAGCTGGTACTGTAGAATTTATTCTTGATGAAGATGGGAAATTTTATTTTCTTGAAATGAATACAAGGCTCCAAGTTGAGCATCCTGTGACTGAAATGGTAACTGGTCTTGATCTTGTGAAAATGCAAATTGAAGTTGCTAGAGGTGATAAGCTCCTTATTACTCAAGATGAAATTGTTCAAAAAGGTCATGCTATTGAAGTACGTCTTTATTCTGAAGATCCTGACAATGGGTTCTTACCTGCCACTGGTAAAATCTCTGTCGTCGGTCATCCTACTTTGAATGGGACGAGATTGGATTCGGGTTATGTTGATGGTAATGAAGTTACTATTAACTTCGATCCAATGCTAGCGAAGCTCATTGCGTGGGGAGAAAACAGAGAGGTTGCGACACAGAAAATTTTGGCCTCACTTTGTGATGTGGCCTTTTTAGGTGTTAAGACAAATCGCGATTACTTAAGAAGAATTTTAGAGACAGAAGAATTTAAAGTTGGAAATACTTATACTCACTTTGTAGAAACTTACAAAGACAAGCTCTTAAAACGTGAGGTCAGCTCTGATGAAGAGGCCCTTGCAATTGCCACTTTCTTACTTGAATCGAGAAAAGGAAAAGCCGGTACTATTGGTACAGGTCCATGGAGTGAATTACACGGATTTAGGAATTGTTAATATGAAAAAAGTTATTTTATTAAATGGTGAAAAAGTAGAAGTACAACTCTTGGACCTAACTGGTCATAGTGTTTCATTTTTATACAAAGGAAAAGAATATTTCTTTGAAAAAGTAGCAAGCGATGCCACAAGCTATAGCTTAAAAAATGGTAGCTCTAATCATAAAGTTCTTTTTGATGGGAAGAATGCTCTTGTTGGTGGCAAGGATTTATCAATTGAAAATCCTAGAACATCACGTACAAAAGGTAAGAGTGATGTAGATGCTGGAATGTCTGCACCAATGCCTGGTAAAATTTTAAAAGTTCTTGTGGCCCCTGGCCAAAGCGTTCAAAAAGGTGAGTCCTTACTTGTTATGGAGGCCATGAAAATGGAACATGCGATTAAGGCATCATATGATGGTGTATTGAAAAAAGTTTACTTTTCTGAAGGACAACTCGTAGAGGCCGGTGCGGCCCTTGTTGATCTTGAAAAAAGTGCGGAGTCATAATGTTAAAATCACTTCCCACTGATGTTCGCATCATCGAGGTTGGACCTCGTGATGGACTTCAAAATGAAAAAAAAGTTTTAAGTACAGATGATAAGGCCCACTATATCAAGCTTTTGACTCAAACTGGTCTTAAGACTATTGAAGTGACAAGTTTTGTTCGTGCGGACAAAATTCCACAAATGGGTGATGCCGTATCTTTGTTTGAGAAGGTTAAATCTTTTTTACCGACAGATATCCATGCTCCTTGTTTGGTTCCTAATCTAACAGGACTTGAGACTGCACTAGATATTGGAGTTAAAGAAATTGCTGTCTTCACAGCAACGAGCAATACATTTAATAAGAAAAATATTAATGCCACAATTGAAGAATCATTCGAACGAATCAGACCAGTCGCAAAGATGGCGATTGATTGTGGAATTAAAGTTCGCGGTTATATTTCAACGGTATTTGGCTGCCCTTACGAAGGTCAAACTTCAATTGAAAACTTGATGAAGGTGACTCGATTTTTAGATGAGATTGGTTGTTATGAAATTTCATTAGGTGACACTATTGGTGTAGGAAATCCTGCACAAGTTTTGGCCATCACGAATGAACTTAAAAAAGAATTCAAACTTGATCGTTTTGCCATGCACATGCATGATACTAATGGAATGGCCCTTGCCAATATCCTTACGGCCCTTGATTGTGGTCATACTAATTTTGATTCTTCATCTGCCGGTCTTGGTGGTTGCCCTTATGCAAAGGGTGCCACAGGCAATGTGGCCACTGAAGATGTCGTTAATTTATTACATTGCCTCGGTGTAAACACAGGTGTTGATATGGAGAAATTAACCACGGCCAGCGAGTTCATTCTTTCTAAATTAGAGAAAAAGAGTTCTTCAAAATTTTACAATGCCTATATGGCAAGAAAGGCAAATCCATGAGCCAATATAATCAACACTTCACTGATTTAATCGTTGAAAAAGATGAACATCTTTTATGGCTTACACTCAATAATGAAAAGGCCTCGAATGCAATCACTGATGGCATGATTGATTCCTTAGAGACTGTTTCAAAGCTTGCGGATAGCGATCCTGAAATTCGTGTCATGATTATTACGGGAGCAGGAAAGAATTTTTGTTCTGGCGGTGATGTTGAGGCCATGGAAAAGAAAACAGGAATGTTTGCGGGCGAGTCGTTTGAATTAGGTAATCGCTATAAAGAAGGCATACAAAGAATTCCAAGGGCCCTAGAGTCTTTCCAAAAACCAATAATTGCTATGGTTAACGGAGCTGCCATTGGTGCCGGTTGCGACCTTGCTTGTATGTGCGATATGAGAGTGGCCAGTGATAAGGCCAAGTTTGGTGAAACTTTTGCAAAGCTTGGTTTGGTGCCAGGTGATGGTGGGACGTTTTTCTTACAACGTGTCGTAGGTTACGCCAAGGCCATGGAAATGATTTTAACAGCTGATATCTATGATGCTAACGCGGCCCTTGCAATGGGACTTGTTAATCAAGTTCATTCTTTTTTGGATCTAAAAGAAAAGACAAGAGAGCTTGCTATGAAGATTACTCATATCGGTCCAGTTGGGTTAGCTCTTACTAAGAGAGCTCTTAAAATGGGCCGCACTCAAGACTTAAATGCCCAGCTAGAAGTACTTTCTATGTATCAAGGTATTGCTCAAAGAACGGATGATCACTTTGAAGGGCTACGCGCCATGAAAGAAAAAAGAGCTCCAGAATTCAAGGGCCGTTAGGCCCATCTCCAGATGTCAGAAGTTTTTAAAAATTAAGTTTGTCTTATAAGTTGACAGAACTCCTCTGACATCTGACACTTTTAATAAGTTTTAATTTTTACATGGATGTTCAGTGAAGAGAATTTTTTTCATTTGCCTTCTCTGCGCCTCGTGCTCCACTCTTGTTTTTGAAAATACTGGAGTAGGAGAGTTGAACTTGGATGTGAATCCAAAACACACGACGGCGAGGAAAAGTGAAGGAGTGAAAGAATTTTATCTATGGGGAATGATTCCCGCCAAGCACACGGTACAAGTTGATTCACAGTTGCTTAAAAGTGGGGGAAGTGAATTTTCCAATATCTCTTTTGGGACGTATAAAACGACCAGAGATACATGGATGGCCATCCTTTCTTTTGGACTCTATACGCCTGTGCACTATTTCGTTGAGGCCCATTCTGATGAAGGGTTGATTCGTGAATAGGAAAACTTATTTTTTTACATTTATTTTTTTGCACATGGGTCTTTTAAACAGTTGTGCGAGCTCAACAAAAATATCTGGAGGAAGTTGTTTCAAATCAACTCTCGCTCCTCATGGCCAGTTGAAGCAAAGGCTAGAAGTTCGAAAGATTAGCTTTGGAAATGAAAAATCCAAGTTGAAAGATATCCTATTAGCAAATGATTTGGGTTGTGAAGGCACAAGAATTGGTGGGGTTCAAATTAAATATAGTGCTTTAGATGCGCTATTTAATGTGATCCCTTTTGTGAACTCAAAAACTCTTGTATTTGAAATTTTAAATTAAACAAGTCACGGACGAACGTCTACGGGCCAGGGATGGGCCACTAAGTAACCGATTTCATGATGAATAGGTTAAAGGCCAGGGAAGGCCTTCTTTTTGCTCCAATTACCTAAAATCACCCTCTTTATTCTCATGATATTAAATAGACAAGCCGATAAGCTCTTGAGGTATTTTGCCTTGTGAGAGAGAAAAATGAGAAAAGTAATCATCGCAACGATGACATTATTCGGTCTATTTAGTGGGATCTTTGCTAGCTCTGAGCAAAGTGTTGAGCTCATCATTCCTAAACCCTATGCTCCAGAAAAAGGTTTTTTTGCAACTGCTACGTCAATGTTTCTAGTGGATACTGTTGGTGAGTTTAAAAGTATTGAAAACTCTATTCGCAAAAAGCTTGCTCCTTATGAAGTTGCGCTTGCGAAATATTATAGTCAGAAAGATTTGGATAAGCTCATCACTGAAACAATGAGTGCTGTAAATAAAAATATTATCAAAGATGACCTCACTGATCAGAGGGCAATTGCTACGGCCAGATACCTAGGGCGAGAGCTTATTGGTAAAATATTTGAAAGAGTACTTGAAGTCGAAGGTATAAAAGATGAAAGTGCAAGAAAAGTGTGGAAGGATAAATTATTAAGTCCTTTTAATCGTTGTATCAACGAGTCTCGTAATTTTCTCTATGATGGCGCGGGTTGTATCGGTAGTTTGACGGCCGCATTGATTCCAAATGTTGGCCTGGCCATGACTCACGAAATGTCGAAGTCAAAACTTGCCCCAATACTTCCTGAAGATCAACGTCAGACATTTGTCGAAGGGCGTGTGCGCGATTACAGATTGTGCTTTTTAAACAACAGAAAAAAAGATGCAGAGGCCGTAAAGGGCTGTGCTCTTGATTCTATAAAAGTTGGTGTTATCGCTGTAACAAAAAAGAAGGTAAGTGACACCATTGATGCCACAACAACTGATCCAAAAGTTTATAGCGATATCATGAATAAGAGTATGCCTCCATTTCAAAAATGTATGGGGGAAATTGGTAGGGGGCTTCCTCGTAATAAGCCTTATGATTATCAAATCAACAGATGTTTAGACGGGGTTGTATCAACAGTGGGACAGGGTTTAATTCCTGTTAAAATTGGAGAGAATCCAGCGGTTACAAATAATTTAACTTCTGCTCAGATAAGCTTACTCGTTCCTCAGAAAAAAGAAGAGTTCAAAAAATGTATTGATGAGATGGTTAAAAAAGATCAAAGAGTTGGCGGGTCTATCGATTCTAAAGAATGTGAAACACGTATAACTAATGATGTTACGAAGTCTGTTGTTTTAAGTATTTTTGATAGTAATGCTCGTAAAAATCTTGGGCCAATTAATAAAGGACTTGCCGACAGTGTTGCAAAAAAGGCCACTGACCTTCTAGAACAGTGTTGGCATCAAAAAATTGCTGGAGAAGAGAAAAATAAGTGTCTCAAAGATTCAATTTCAACTTTATCAATTGATATTGCCAACGAAAAAATTAAGAAAGAGTTACCTAAAGAAAATGAGCAAACGAAAAAGATAAGAATGGGACTGATGTCCGGCTTTGAAGGATGTTTAGATAAGGGTCTAAGTGGTGATATTGCTTCTGATCCAAACTTGAGTTCTAAAGTAACTGGTTGTGCTACAGAGTTAACGAAAAACTCGGCCATGAAAATTGCGGAGTATCAGTTGTCTGAAATTATAGGGGACAAAGTTTCTGGCCCTGAAAAGGTTCAAATTATAAATAAACATGTCTATCGTGATTTAGAGCATTGTCTTGGAAGTGCACCAACAGAAGAAATTCTTTCTAGTTGTGTTACGAATTTGAAAAAAAATGCATCACACGATATTGCCATTCTAAGCTTCAGCGCTGAAATTGATAAATTTATTAAAGAAAATGGTGGTAAAGATAGACTCGGCATCAAAACGTCAGATATTCAAAAATTGAAAAGCCAACTTGAAAGAGACTTGGCATCATGTCTTGAAAAAATTAATGATAAAGACCCAATGCCACAAATTAATCAGTGTATTAAAGGACAGGTTTTCAACTTGGCGACGACGCTGGGTGATTATCAATTTAATGCTAGTGTAGGCACATTGTATAAAGGTCGTGAAAGTGTTCAGCACATATTCCATGAAGAGTTCACAGGAAATTTCAGAGGGTGTTTGAATAGAGCACAAGGCGAAGATTACGATCTCAATGGATATATGGATAACTTAAAAACGTGTACCAATGAAGTTTCTTCGAAAACGATGTACTCAATGGGAAGGGATCAAATTCAATTTGCTCTTACGCAAAACTTAAAAGATAAACCTGGGGTGGACCGCAAACAACAACGAGAGGCCCTTACTCTTTCACTTCTTGCTCCTTACAAAGAATGTCTCGATACAGCGCCTAAAAAAGATACATGTATCTCGGGTCTAAAAACTGAGGCCACTAAGGCAGTCGTTGAACAATATGCAAAAAATGAGGTTGAATTTCAGCTCAATACAAAAGAGATGCCGAAGAATCTTGGAACAATTCTGGAAGAATTCAAAAAGTGTATGATCCAAGCAAAGAGTGATCAAAAAGCGCAAGATCGTTGTGTTAAGAATTTTTCTATTAAATTTGCCAGTGCCCTTGGTAATATGAAAGTTCAGTCTGTACTTAATTCGACACTTGGCTCAGAAGATTTTGCGACAAATAAAAAAGAAATAGATTCAATGCTTAAAGACTACGACTATTGTCTTCGTCGATTAAATTCTAAAGAATACGTTAATGAAGTAACTGCTGGAGTTACTGAGTGTATCGGAACTTTACAAAAAACGGCCGAAGGAATCGTTAAAAAAGTCGCAACGGGATGGATTTCTACAACAAGTCCATTTGCTGATTTTAATAAAGCTATTGCTGCAAGTTTACCTTGTATCGCAGGTCTCATGCCTGCATCTCCTTATGATGGAGACTTAAAAAAGCAAGTTGACTCGGCCCTTAAACCTGTTGCGATTATGATTGGTCAGTATCTTGATTACAACATCAAAGAAGCTGGAGAAGATCTTCCTAAAGTCCTTGAAACTCTATTAAAAGATATCGACGAAGGCGATTCTCTTGAGGCCAGGAGAAACCTTGTGGATACACTTGTTGAAACTGGTGCTCTTGATCAAATTATTAAGGCCATTGTGTTGGACAAAGTTAAAGGTGGTTTAAAATCAGTTTCTGATAGTGAGATACCTCAAAGTGTGAAAGACAAAATTTCTAGTAAGGCCAACTTAGATTCTATTTTTAAAGGAAAAGTTGCTGCTGAAATTAGAGAAATGGTAGCAGAGTCTGTTTTAAGACCAGTTCTTGTTGATGGTGAAAAAATGAGTGGACAAAAAGTTAGTGCTGCAACTAAGGAGATCACTCAAAAAGTTACTGAGGCCCTCGCCACGTCAGATAAGTTTGGGCAAGAAATTATTCGTGTAAGCGTACAAAATAAAATAAATCAAATGGGATCAGTAAAAAGATTTTTTGGAAAAATGATCTACGGGTCTGATTCGTTCAATTGGTCAAAAGTGCGTGAATCGGATAAGGGAAAAATTGCCGAGGCCTATATTACTCGACATGTTCTAATGCCTAAGCTGCGTGGGGAAGTCATTGATGAATCCACTATGGCCAATATCAATAAGAAGGCCGAAGAATTGGTCACTAGCGCTGTAAAGAGTTATGAATAGTGTCTATATATAGGACACTATTTCGCTAGATTACCCTGTGTTTTCAACTGTTTAATGTCTTAAGTCTTGGCAAGATAATTGCTTTTAATTGAGTATTATGAAAATGATACTTGTGTTGGGGATATTGATTAGTTCACTATCTTCATTTGCCAATGATACAGGGAATGAGCCTGAAGTTTTTCAGCGTGAATTCATTTACACTCATCGTAGTGTTCATCCTAATATTCAAACATATGGGGTTAATACTTGCGTTGCTGTCTACTTATTCAATGGAGATGGTCATGCTATTATCGCTCATTTTGATGCTTCTATTAAAGCTAAGAAAGAATTATCAAAAATGATTACTCTTTTAGGTGAAGGAACAAAGGCGAAAATTTTTGGTGGAGTTGAGGGAGCAAGATTAAATACATTTGGGGAAATTTTCGATTCACTCAAATATTATAACATCCCTGTTGTTGAATTTCGTCAAAATGAAAGAGGTTCAGATAGTATGTCATTAAGTTTCAATCTTGAGACTAATGAAGTTTCTGAGTACGATGAAATGAATTCATATGATACGTTTGATATCGTTGAGGGAAAGCTTAAGCGTCTTCATATTGGACCTAAAAGAATGTTTCGACATATGGATTCTCTTGGTGGCGGTGATATCGTTGAGAAACAAAAAAGTTCGACAGGCTTTAGGCCTATTTTCTAATCAATTCACACTATTCATCTAAAAGTGACATTAGGCCCTGAAAGAAATCTTTTTTATAAGTTTCTGCTTCGTCAGCACTCATATGCCCAAAACTTGTTCTGTCTTGAATTAGAAGAAGTCCTTCTTTGTCGAGTTCGTGAACAAAACGAGAGGGATGTCTAGGCGTAAGGTTCCCGTACATTTTTCTTTGTTTACAATAAGTCATAAAGAGCTTCTTTTGAGCTCTTGTTATTCCAACATAGCATAAACGTCTTTCTTCACTTATATCTTCACCTTGCTTGACCGTTTTTTTGTGAGGAAGAAGCTCTTCTTCCATACCAATGAGATAGACTGTATCGAATTCAAGTCCTTTAGAAGAGTGAAGAGTCATAAGTGTTACTTCATTTTTTCTAACATCAGAGTCTTCGTCTTCTTTTGAAGTATCTTGAGAGTCTTGCAGGAGAAGTTTTTCTACAAATGATTTTAGAGTGGCACTTTCTTTTTGTCTTTCCGTAAAACGGGCCGCTGATTCAATGAAGTTCATAACGTCATTTTTTCTGCGCTCAATTTGTTTTACGTTATCGTAGTTCTTGGCAATAAATTCAAAATACGAAATATCCTCAACAATCCCCGATATACTTTCAGCAAGCGAGCTTCTGTCAAAGACGTCTTTGTATTTACGAATAAGCTCAATAAACGTTTTGATCTTTTCTTCTCTGTTCGGATCAAGGGCGGGATAATCTTCCATGGCCTTAAATAAAGAAATATTTTCTTCGCTAGATTTTTCAATATATTTTTCTAGCGTCTTAATTCCAATCCCACGGTTTGGTACATTGAGTATTCTTCTAAGTGCCATTTGATCATTGGGGTTTAGAATAAGAAAGAGATAGGCCATGAGGTCTTTGACTTCTTTTTTCTCATATAGCTTTTGGCCACCGACGATAGTGTAGGGCACTTGGCTTAGGCGTAATTCATCTTCAAGAGGTTGGACTTGAGTATTACTTCTGTAAAGAATTGCAATATCTCCAAGGTGTCCACCTTTTGATTGATGATTAACGATCTCTTCAACAACGACTTGTGATTCATGGTCTGTATCGGCCATTTGCCAAAGGATTGGCTTGAAGTCACTTTGCCACTCACTCCAAAGTGTTTTATCTCTTCTATGTTTATTCTCGCTGATAACTCTGTTTGCAAGATTTAGGATAGGCAAGATTGAACGGTAGTTTTGCTCAAGTTTAACAACTTTTGCACCCGGAAAATTTCTCTCAAAGCTCAAAATATTTGTGATATCAGCACCCCTAAAAGAATAGATGGCCTGATCATCATCGCCAACGACACAAAGATTATTATGTGTTTTTGTAAGATGCATGATGAGATTAAACTGAAGTGTGTTAGTATCTTGATATTCATCAATCATGATATAGCGAAATTGTTCTGAATAGGCGGTGGCCACATCGGGATGCTCATCGAATAGTCTAACTGTTAAAAGCAAGATGTCATCAAAGTCGATTGCATTGAAAAATTTCAACTTCTCTTGATAGTATTCATAGCAATAAAGTGTTGCATGACTATAGGGATCTTCGTCGTTAAAAAACTCACTATTAGCGTAATCATCATAAGAAACCCCTTGGTTTTTTAGAAAACCAATACGCGAGAGGATATCTTCTTTTTTAAAGTTTTTATCAGCATTAAATCGTTTTAGGCCTTCTCTTAGAATGGCCAACTGATCACTTGTATCATAAATGGAAAAGTTTTTGTGGTAACCTAGCTTTTCGATTTCTTTCTTAAGAATTTTTAGGCCTAAAGAATGGAACGTTGCAAGAGTGATTCCTCTTGTTAACCTTTTGTTTAAAAGGGCATGAACCCTTTCCTTCATCTCTTTTGCGGCCTTGTTGGTAAAACTAACGGCCAAAATATTCTTTGACGGAATATTGAGGTTATCGACCATGTGCGCTATCCTGTAAGTAAGCGTTCTAGTCTTGCCGCTGCCAGCACCGGCCAGAATTAATACTGGTCCTTCGATGGTTTCGGCCGCTTCGCGTTGTTTGTCGTTTAGTCCTGAGAGTGAAATCATGTCTACAAAATACAGAAAAAGTGTTCATGAGGCAATGAACATTACAGGGTGAATGATAAAGATTTTTGGCCAGACGGAACATTTAAAATTCGATATAATTTTAAGCAATTCCAGACATTTAATTTTTGACAACATAAGGAGTTCTTCATGGTTAAGAAGAAAGCTAAAGCAAAAAAAGTTGTGGCCAAAAAAGCCGTTAAAAAAACAACTAAGAAAACAACAAAAAAAGTTGCAGCTAAAAAAGTTGTAGCAAAGAAAGCGACAAAAAAAGTAGCAAAGAAAGTTGCAAAAAAAGTTGCAAAAAAAGTTGCAAAGAAAGTTGCAAAAAAAGCGGCACCAAAAAAGGCCCCAGCAAAAAAGATTGCAGTAAAAAAAACTCTTGCGAAAAAAGGTGGCGATCAACTTTTTGACTCTCTTTTAGAGCTTATCAGAAAAACATCTGCTGAAATTCCTGGGGATATCCAAAAGGTTATTCTTGAGGCCCTTCACCGCGAAGAAAAAAATACAACTGCTGAATATGCAATGAATATCATCAAAGCAAATATTGAGCTTGCAAAGAAAAAGTCTCAACCTCTTTGCCAAGATACGGGAACTATTTTGTTCTACGTTTCTCACCCTGTTGGATTCAACCAAACAGAATTTACGAAAACAGTTCATAAGGCCGTAAGAAAAGCAACTGAAGTTGGTTTCCTTCGCCAAAACTCAGTAGATTCACTTACTGGTAAGAATGATTCTATGAACGTTGGTCCAGGTCACCCAGATATTCACTTTCATGAGCATAAGAAGAATTCAGTTGAGATTAAACTGATGCTTAAAGGTGGTGGTTGCGAGAACGTTGGTGCTCAATACTCTCTACCAAACCAGGCCCTAGGTGCTGGACGTGATCTTGATGGTGTGAGAAAGGCCATTCTTGATTGTATCGTTAAGGCCCAAGGTAAAGGTTGTGGCCCAGGTGTTCTAGGTGTTTGTATCGGTGGAGATAGAGGTGCTGGATACGTTCAATCTAAAGAGCAACTTCTAAGAAAGTTAGATGATGAAAATTCAGTTGCTGATCTTAAAAAGCTTGAAAAAGATATCGTTGAAACTGCTAATAAACTAGGAATTGGTCCTATGGGATTTGGTGGGAAAACAACTTTACTAGGTTGTAAGATTGGAACACTAAACAGATTGCCTGCTTCGTTTTTTGTTTCTGTTTCATATATGTGTTGGGCCTACCGCCGCCAAGGTGTAAGCCTAAAAGGTGATAACTCAATCGCGAAGTGGTTATACTAGGAGAGTTTTGTGAAAAAATTAGATTACCCATTTAAAAAAGAAGATATTTTAGATTTAAGAGTAGGTGATATGGTTCTTATCACTGGTAAGCTCTTTACTGGTCGCGATGCTGTTCATAAGCGTTTGCACGATGGAGTGAAATCTCCTGTTGATTTACAAAATCAAATCATTTACCACTGCGGTCCAGTTGTGATCGGAGATAAGAAAAAAGGTTTTGAAGTTAAGGCTGCCGGTCCAACGACTTCAATTCGTGAAGAGCCTTATCAGTGGGAAGTTATGCGTGATTATGGAATCGTAGGTGTTATCGGTAAAGGTGGCATGGGTCCGAAAACTTTAAAAGGTTGTAGTGACTACGGTTGTGTTTACATGCATGCAATCGGCGGGGCCGCACAGGTATTGGCCGAGAAGATTAAATCTGTAGATAACGTTTACTGGGAAGATTTAGGTTCTCCTGAAGCGATCTGGGAATTAACAGTGGAAGAATTTCCTGTTGTAATTACTATGGATGCTCACGGTGGTTCACTTCACGAGAAAGTACAAGCATCGTCAGAAGAAGAATTGAAGAAATATCTTTAATTTTTAGCTGTGACTTATTGGGCCTAAGGTTTGGGCCCAATTTTTTTTTAGGGAAAGATCATGACAAATAATTGCCTTTATTCACCTGATAAAATGCGAATTGAAAGATCAACAATGTTCTTGTTCGCAAATAAGATGAAAGAAAAAGGACATATTCAATCAAACGAATACGCTGAGCTTCACGCTTTTAGCATAAACGAGAAAGAACTATTTTGGCAGGAGCTAATTTCTTACTTCGGTGTTTCTTTCATAGGGGAGATGGCACCGGTGTTGTTGGATAACAGCTTCGAGAGCTATTCGTGGTTCCCAAATATGCAATTAAATTTTGCAGAGAATCTTTTGCGAGCTGGGCATGGTGAAGATGTTGCTTTGAATTTTGTACATGAATCAGGCCTAAAAAAACAAATGTCTTATAATGACCTAAGAAAAGATACGGCGAGACTGCAAAATGCATTAAGGCCTTATTTGTCAAAAGGCGATGTCCTTGCCTGTTATATGCCTAATCTATGTGAAACCGTTATTTCAATGCTTGCTGCAACAGGGTTAGGGGCGACATTTACTTCTACATCAAGTGATTTTGGTGTTGAAGGTGTTACAGATCGTTTTGGACAATCAAAACCTAAGGTTTTAGTGGCCGCTTGTGGTTATGATTATAACGGAAAGTATTTTGATTGTTTGCCAAAAATTAAAACAATCAAAAAAGAGCTTCCTTTCATTGAAAAAATAGTACTTGTTGATTTTCTTGGAAAGAATCCAGACATCTCAGATATTGAAGACGCCGTAATGTGGGATAATTTCTTATCTGATAATTTTGAATTAACTTTCACGAAAGTTGATTTTGCTCACCCTCTTTATATTATGTATTCAAGTGGAACAACAGGAAAACCAAAGTGTATTGTCCACTCTACTGGAGGAGTCCTTCTTCAACATATTAAAGAGCTTGGGCTTCACAGTGATTTAACAAGTGATAAGAATATTATGTTCTTTACCACTTGTGGATGGATGATGTGGAATTGGTTGGTGAGTTCACTTTATTTTGGATCAAAAGTAACGCTTTATGAAGGAGCTCCTTCAAAACCATCTCTAAGTGGATTTTTAGATATCATTAACTCTGAAAAAATTAATATTTTTGGAACAAGTCCAAAATACTTACGTGCTCTTGAAGATAGCGGTGAAGAGATTAGTGATTTTCCTAGTCTTGAGACAATGCTCTCAACTGGTGCCCCTTTGCTTCCAGAGCAATTTGACTTTGTTTATAATAAAATTAAAAAAGATATTCATCTTTCAAGTATTAGTGGGGGAACTGATATTCTTGGCTGCTTTATGCTAGGAAATCCAATGCTCCCTGTACATAGAGGTGAAATTCAGTGCCTTGGTCTTGCAATGGATGTGGCCTGTTTTGATAATAATGGTCACGACCTTAAAGGGAAGGAAGGGGAGCTTGTGTGTAAGCAAACTTTTCCAAGCAGACCAATTTATTTTTTGAATGATGATAATAATGAAAAAATCAATAAGGCCTACTTCGATGAGTTTAAAGGAGTTTGGCATCATGGTGATTTTATCTCAATTACAGACTACGGATCTGTCATCGTTTATGGCCGCTCAGATGCGACACTAAATCCTGGTGGTGTTCGTATTGGGACGGCGGAAATCTATCGTCAAACAGAAGGTCTTGGTTATTTGATCGATTCTATTTGTGTCGGTAAGCAAGAAGATGGTGATGTTAGCGTTCTTTTATTTGTTAAAATGAAAGAGGGTGAAATTCTTAGTCATGAGAGAATTACAGAAATTAAATCTCTTATTAAAAAGAATACGACTCCAAGACATGTTCCTAAAGATATTTTTGAAGTAAGTGATATTCCCTATACTAGAAGTGGAAAAAAGATGGAGCTTGCTGTGACAAGAATTATTAATAAAAAGGAACTGACAAATCTTGAGGCCGTAGCTAATCCTGAGTGCTTGGATGATTATAAAAAGTATATTTAATAAAAAAGGCCTCTTTTGAAGAGGCCTTTTTTTTTATTAAAATTTTAATTCAATTCCAATTCCGAGAATTCCACTATCACTGAAGTGAGGGCCATTAATCGGGTCGGACACATGAGGACGGTTAAACCAATATGTTTTTGCATCTTTAATAACTGTCTTTTCAAAAACATTATTTACGCCATCTAGCAAAGCGCCTGCTGGGTCCATAAAGGCCATGGCCACAGAACCTAGTTTCTTGCTTCCAAGTAGTTTGCCATTATTTGATTCAATCTGTTTTTCCCAGTGAATGAAAAGTTCACCCATAAGTGATCCAATTATTGGCGTTACGATTAGGTCCTGAATTGATGGCACTTCTGCCGTGGCCTCGAATCCATATTCCCAGAAGATTGTTGACATGAAAACGCTATAGCCAAAAGAGGCCATCTTATTAAGTCCAGCATGTCTAGCAACTACATAATAAATAGCGCCAGAATAAGGGTGGCCAATATAGTTGATGGCCCAGTCGTCTTTATCAACGACAGGTCCTTCTTTTACGTTTTCTTTCCACTTACTACCAATTTTCCCAATTTCGTCTTTATCCCACTTCGTTACACTTTCTGGCATCATATAAAGAAGCCCAACCATTCCAGCACCTAGGACTGTAAAGTTTCTCGTTTGCTTTACAATTTTTTGTTGCTCAGGTGACAGATTTTCAAGTGTAATAGGGCGTCTATATTCTCCATCAACTACAACAATTGTTGAGTAAGGGTTTTCTTCATCATACTCACACAGAGTTGCAATATCTGTTCTAGAGACATCTGGATTATTAATTAATCTTCTTTGAACTTCACGACATGATTTTTGATCTCTTGTATCGATCGTAATCATATTGGCCTTTTGAAATAATCTCTCTCGTTGCTGTTCTCGCGAGTCTTCCAAGATGTCTTGCCACTGATCTTTTGTCACAAAACGTGATACGGGATTGAATAGCCATTCATCTATTTTTTGTTCGTCTGCGCGAATAGTTGTGCTTAAACAAGTTGTAACAACGGCACAAAGGGCCAATAGGCTTTTTAGCTTCATGATTTTCTCCTCGTGTTTCATATGATTGTAATGAACTTTTGGCAGACCAGTGGGGTGGCCTGTATTTTTTACGGCCCCTGTTAAGTTCCTGACATTATTGAGTATTTTTTGCTATTTTTGATGTTTTTGACCACTGTGTCATTTTCTTGGTTGTCTATTATTTTGACAGGTGATAAGAGTGCTGAACAATTTTTCATTTATTCTGGGGGGAAAAAAATGAATCTTAAGCACGTTGTGGCCGTAGGCCTCACTATATTCTCTTTTTCATCAATGGCCGTTTCGGCATCTCTTTCAAAAGCAGAATTTTGTAGCGACAGAAAAGACAAGGACTATGTTAAAGAACTTGCACTAGAAAACGAAGGTAATATGTCTTTCACTAACCATGGTGGTATTGCTAATGGTGGTGTTTGTTGGTGGCACTCTCGTTTTGTTAGAAAAGCTCTTTATTTGACATATTACAAACCAGAACTGCCTGCTCCAACAATTGATGAGGCGGTAGAGATTATCGAAAAAATTCGCTCTGGGGATGAGGTTATCGTTATTCCTGGTGTTTCAAATTTTCGCGAATTTTCACGTCAATATAGTGCTTTAATTCAATCTGAACTTGAAAATTGGCAACTCGTTGATGGATTCATTAAACAATCTTGGATTGTTGGTCTTGCTGGGTCTCATGAAGTAAAACCAAAAAATCTTAAAAAGAAAATGGATGAGCTTTATAACTACGTAGTTAAAGAAAACAACATTGCTTATGAAAAACTTCAAATCAAAGGTATTACAGCTCACGCTTGGCTTGTTGTTGATATGAAGAAAGTAAAAGGTGGATATGATCTATTCATTATTGATTCGAATTATTACAGCTACCCAATTGAATACAACTATAGAGATGGGGATACTTCATTTACGCACCCATTCTACGGAAATTTTGTTCCTTACTTAGAGCAAAAAGGTGAGATGAAGAAAATCAAAAAAGTTATTTCAAAATATTGTAAGTAATAAAAAGGCCTCTTAAAGAGGCCTTTTTTATTTGCAAAATTGTTCAGGTTTTACTTTATAAGTTGGCGTACAGTATTCAGACCATTCGCCACGATCATAAAAAGAATAACCATAAAACCATACCACTTCAGAGTCTTCATTGTTCAGGCGTACTTCATTGGCAAGTGAATCTGGAATTTCTCCATCAACACTGTAGCACCAACCATGGGATCTCATTTGCTCATCACTTAGGATTTCCATGGCATCAAGACCAATGGGAGTTCCAATAATTGAATTTAAACCTTGTTCGTTACCAACGTAGGCGATGTTGTTTTGGTCTAAATATGAAATAGTGTATTCTCCTACGCTTTTTCTAAGGTTTTTAGATTCGATCTCACCCGTGTAAACAGGTGTGTCACTGCATGGGCCAATGATTTTAAAAGTGGCCGCGTATGAATTGCTAAGAAGTACTATGCCAAGAAGAAGTAATTTCATTGATTTCCTCGTTAAATTTATGACTTTAATTGTGTTGCAGGTTATAGTTGTTAGAACACATAAAATCAAGTGAACTCAATATTTTTAATGGGATATGACTCTGCTAGGGGAATTCTTTTCTTAGTGATTTTCATATCTTCCGAACATTGAGATAATATTGAGGAGAAGAAGTTAGTTGCCAGTTTCATGGAGGAAATATGAAAAGATCATTGGTTTTGGCCCTTGTTGGGCTTTTTATGTCAGTTAGTGCTAGCGCTGGACTTTTAGTTGAGCCTTACCTTGGTTACCGTTTTGGTTCTGCAGAAAACTCAAGCACACCAAAAACAGAATACTCTTACAATTCACCACTACTAGGTGCAAGACTTGGTTATCAATTTCTTGGTTTAATGGCCGGTATTGATTATTCAACTAGTTTAGGAAATTTCAGTCTTACTGAGAAATCATCAGGTGTTGAAACGAAAGATAAGTACACATCTAATACATTTGGTCTTTTTGTTGGATATGATTTCCCAATCCTACTTAGAGCTTGGGCATCTTACTACCTAAGTAATACTCTAAAGGGTGATACAGGTTCAATCGATGGTGATAAGTATAAAGGAAGTGGATATGGACTAGGTGTTGGTTTCACTGGTCTGCCTTTCATTTCATTAAACTTAGAAATTAGACAACTGACTTGGGATGAATCTTTTGATAACTCAACAGGTTCAACAACTAAATTAACTGGAAACAGTGAAGTCGATGTGACTGAAGTTCTTCTTAGTGTCTCATTACCACTAGATTTATAAAAAATGGCCAGCATTGCTGGCCTTTTTTATAGCTCGATATAGACTTCGCTATTTTCACCTACGGGTTCAAACTTTGTACGGGCCCATGTCTTTGTCACCTTTCCATTTTGATCAATGAGGGCCTCATAACTTGTGTTAGGAGAGTGTGTTCTCAGAATTTGAATCGTTACATGTCTGTAGTGGTTCATTTTATTGTGCTCAATTTTTGAAATTCTCTTTTCTTCTTTGATATAAACTTCAGCATCAGAGTCTTCACTTTGTAATAGTTCTTCTCCTAAGTCTCTTTTCCACTCAGGAGCGTCACTTATAAAGGGCGAGTGCTCTTGTAGCGAAGCGGGCATGCGGTTTTGATTTTCGCGAGGAGCTTTATGACCATGTTCATGTTGATGTCCTTGTCCTTTATTAATTCTTTCGGGGACAGGAGTTCCTACAACTTGTTTATCTATATCTTTTTTTAGACCATGCCATTTGGTATCCTTAGCAATTTCATTTTCTTTCGATAAATAGACTTCGTAGATAAGAACTACGGAAAAAACAAAAGTAATAAGAATCGCAAAGCGCTTAAGCATAGTTTGTCCTAATCTGTAACCGTAAATTCAAATTTGATGATCTTATAAGGATCGTCTTCCATATAATGTGAGTCTTTGAAATCTGTGTTTGTCCCGTTATCAAAGCAATCACTGCAATTGGTAAAGCTTGCTCTGAAGCGACAGCTAAAAACTGTTCCCGCAGGGATATCTGGACTAACTTCTAAGTAAATAAGATTTCCCGTCTTAATTTTTGGCTTGCCTGTAGAAGAGTCGACAAAGCGCTCAATCCAAGTTGCGCCAGCTTCTATGCGTGAGTACCATGCATAGTCTCCACCACGAGGAATTCTAATAAAACAGCTCTTAGGATCATTAGGATCAAGACACTTGTTTTGAGTTAAGCTGATCTTTTCCATAAGTTCTTTTTGAGAGGCCATTCTTGTCCCATTGGCATCATTAATCTGAACCATACAGCTAGGGAAGTGCTTATAAGTAAGATACTCTGTATTCGCTGCAGTTCCATCTGTAAGTTCATCTATTGTTAGATCGGCACAACTGCTATTGGCATTTGTATCTGTTCCCACAGCACCGGCATTTGGGTAACTATCGATATTACAAGGTTTGGCCGTTGGCGTAGCTGTTGTTGTGTCTTTATAAAAATGGGCCCAATCACTACCGATAAGTCTCACTCCAGAAACAGTTGAATTTGAGGTATTTCTTAAATTCACTAGAAGTCCAACAAATTCACCTGGAGATATTTTTCCATTTGCATTGTTATAACCAAGATCTGAGTCGATGCGTGAAGAAAGGGGAGCAATTTGTCCCGAACCAACAAGCGCGGTTCTAACGGCCTTCATACTCTCTTGGCTATCAACGACGATGGCCTGAACCTTTCCTGTGCGGTCTTCGAGTTTTAGAACACTTTTTGAGATGAGTTCAGATTTTTTTCTATTTCCTGCAATAACGATGCGATCGCTAAGGCCTGTTCCACCATCACCATTTAAAGAGTCGTTATAATTTCTAAAGAGGAGAAGTCCATATTGATCTAAAAGACTTTCGATATAATCTTGTTGGTAGGCCACGGCACACATTCCCGTTGCACTATTGCCAAAAGTTCTCATGACGTTTTTTGCAAATGTTTGTGAGAAGCTTCTATAGTCTATTGGTCTTAGTGCACTCACAAAAAGTGATGCGTAGGTTTTATTCAAATTTATATTATTGCTAGCGCTATAGTGGTCACTTGCTTTTGTTGTTAAGTCTCCAAGCTCTGCAAGAGATTCAGTAATATTAAAAAGAGTGTATTCAATGGCCTTCTCGTTTGTTAGTTTACAACGATCTTGTACGTCTTGTGTGAAGGCGACAAGAAAGTGGCTCATAATTTGTCCGGCGTAGTGAATATCTTCTAAAATTTTAGACTTTTGATTTGGGTCATAATTTAAGTATGTCGGATAGGAGAGTCGCTCATTACTGGCCGTAGATATTCCCGCTGCATGAATTGGATCACTTTCAGACATTGGTCTTGATTGAAAGGAAACTCGACCTAACGCCCATTCTCCAAAGTGTGTTCTTTGGTTCATAAAATAACTAAAATAATCCGCAAGCCCTTCGTTTATAGCACCGGCCTCATCATAAGAAAGATATCCAAGATCACTGCGCTCAACAAAAGTAGAGTCGAGATAATTTTGATTGTTGTTTCTCATATTCATCATGATATCGACCATGGCATGACCGACTTCATGATATATAACAGTATTGTCTTGAGAGAATTTCAAATTTTCGTAGATACTGTCATAACCCATACAGAGTTCGTAATTGGCCGCAGAAAAAGAGGCATTGTCTTCAAGATCACACAGGGCATAACCTTCAAGGGTTTTGTCATTTTTCCAATATGATTTTGAAACCATTAATAAATCAGGAACAGCGGACTTATATTTTAGTCCACCGTTTACAAGACTAAAGTGAGTTGAAATATTAGAATGGAATTTATTCAATATACGTTTGATATGAGCAAATGTTTGAACTTGTAAAAAAGAAGACGTTGTTGTTTGAAAGGCCCACTTATTATCTGTTGCTTGGATAAGAGCAACGTTTGAGGCCTCTCTTGCTCTAAAGCAGTCTTCTAAATTGAGACAACTTCCTTCAAGAAATTGAGATTCAGAAATATACTCCTGACCTGAGCGCAGGAGAAGTCCTAAGTTGTATTCAGGAGAAAGGGAGGCGTTTCCTGAGAGAATTATAGGATTGTCTTCAAGCACACGCCCGTACCCAGTTGATACTGAGCTAGGTGAGTTGACCACGAAATCGCTATTTGTTCTTTTTCCAGATGACGCTTGTTGAAAGCATGAAGAAAGCAGAGTCATTCCAAGAATGACTCCGCCCATATTTCTAATTAATGGTAAAATTCGCTTTTTCTTCTCTCTTTCCATAAGAGTCTCTCTAAAATGAGAGGACTGATTCTATCTAGAGTGACCCATAGAATTGAAAATATCAGCAATCCCTTGTCCGGCCTCTCCGAATGCTCCGAATCCTCTTTGCATATCGTTACCTGCGAAACATCCAATACTGTTTACGCGCTCTCCAACTTTTTGCCATTGACTATAGCGAGAGTTTGATACTGGCTTATCGATCAAACGGGCCAAACTTTTATATTTAGCTGGCACGTTTTCCATTTTTTTCTCATACTGCTCGTTGTAGTCTTTTGCGGCTTCTTTAGCACTTTCTCCACTAAGTCCTCGAATAATGCTAATTTTTGTATCAAGCTCCATATTTTTACATACATCTCCAGCTTCATATTTTGCAGATTCAGATAGTCCTGATTCTTCAAGTATTCGAGCTTTGATTGTTGACCAATTTTCTATGGAAATGTTCTTAAGTGGTTCTTCTCCATTAGCTGTTTTAATGCTTTCGGCCTCTTCTATTTTTGCTCTTATACTCTTCAGATTTTTAAGGAGTTCTTCATCATCAATACCAGATGGGACATCTCCACCTTCTGTAATGAATTTAATAAGGGCATCTCTTTGCTCATCATCAAGAGGAGTATTGGCAGCAATGGCCTGCGCTGCACTTTCTTTAGCACTTCCCCAATCATTGTCATTATCCTGACATAGTCTAATGATAGTTGGAGTTTTTGACTTAGAATCAGAATCAGTGTTCTTCTCATTACCGTAAGAGTTACAAATAGCGTTGAGTTCGCTATTTAAGTATTGCATCTCAGGATTTAAACCCGCGCTCATAACTTTAGAAACATCATCAGAGAGCTTCATTGGACCATTACTCATATCACAAGCAGCATTAGGGTGATTTGCTGCAACAAACTTGAGCTTGTTACAATAGTCATTAACTTCTCCCTGTGCCTCTTGTTGTTTCTGTTGAGCTTCAGATGCCTGTTTTGCCATCGTATTTGAGAAATTGTCCATTTGATTTGAACAATTATCAGCTAAGCTAGACCACTTCGATCTGTTGTGCTCAAGATTTTTTTGTTGGGCCACAATATATTCATCAACGTTGTTGATGGCCTCACTTGCTTGATTGGCAAGCATTTTAATAATTTTTGTTTCAATGATCTCTGGCAGTTTTTCAAGATCATCAAGGTTTCCACCGCCAAGAAGATCGACACCAAGATCTTTTGCAAGCCCCATTTCAGGCATCTTTACAAAGAAGTCTCCTGGCATTTCAAATTTAGCACCTGTAAAGTATTTTTGAATAAAGTTGGCATCAGCTAAAACTTTTTGCTTAATTTGATTTAGTTTTGCTTGTTGCATTGTTATTAAAGTTCGAGCATTCATGTTGTACTGAGCGGCATATTTATCAAGCTCAGCTTTTTTTGTTTTAACAATTTTATCTGCTTGCGTGAAACAAGAATTAACTTTTTGAGTACACAATGTCGCATGCGAAATACAAAAGCTTTCAGAGCTAGGGTTGAAGATTTTTCCATCTTTGTCACAAGTGTCTGTTTGTAAATCATTTCCATTACAAGACATGATTTCCTTGGCCGCCACTCTTGTTAAGTTAGGTAAAAATTCTTTTTCTAGATTCTTCAAATCCGTAAGGTATGCTTTAACGTGATCAATTTTTTGTTTTTGAGTGCTTAATGTTTCATCAGATTTATCTGACTCATACTTTGAATCACAAGCAGCTGTCGCCTGCTTAAAGTATTCATACGGATTGGCCGCTGTTGGACTTCCTTCGTTACCTGTATAAGTAAATACTACCGAATCTTTATTATCATTTGATTCAATTGCTTGCAGTTGATTTAACTTCTCTTCCATTGTGATATTTTGATTGTTAATTATATTTTGGACTTGAATTCTAATTGAATTTACAGCACCTGTACCGTCACCTGTTCCAGTATAACGAAGACTAGCTAGTAATTGGTCAAGAGAAATACCAACACCATTTTCCGCACCTGTGACACAGTCTCTGATATATTCTCTTCTTAGCGCTTCTGTTGCATTCTTCTCAAATGTTGCAAGGTTTACTTTGAAGTTTTTATCTAGGTTTGGAAGTTTGTACTTATTTTTTGAACCAAGCTTTGAAATCTCATCACTGGCCGCTTTATAAACTGATTGTATCTTTTGTGCTTCTTTCGCAAAAATCTTTTGAAGTTTTGCTTTAAAAGGTCCATCGAATGAATTCTCATTCAATGAAGAGAGGCCATAATCCGTAATTTGAGTTCTAATGTCTTGGATGTTTTTTTCAAGCTTCTTTCCATAGGCCACAGAGTTTGCAGTAAAATTGGTCGCAGCTTGAACATTACCACTCATGCTATCTTTAACACCAATAAGACCGCCATTTGTTTTAGATTTTGCTAGGATATCAGGGCCAATAATATTTTTACATTCATTAGAAAAGTATGACGCTAGATCCTTGGCCTTGTCTTCTACACTGTTTGCCTTACCACCTGTGAGTTCAGTGTTAAGATCGCTCATTTTTTCTTTAATTTGTTTATTTTGCTCTCTAAACATTTGCAGATCTTTTTTGATTGAATCAGCAAGGGCCTGAAGAGAGTTGAATTTATTTTGAAACTCAGCTTCTAGTTTTTTCTGACCTTCTTTCAAACATTGAACACCTTTTGGAAATGCTGAGTTTTGACCTTGTGTAATAAGTTGGTCATAAAATTCCAGTTGTGTATGAGCATATTGTCGATAGATTTCACTTTGGTTAAATTCTTGTGGACTATTGATAGAGCTACAAACTCCTTCTGGAAAAGATGATTTTGATGGGGCCACATAACAAAAGTGGAAATTAGGATCATTGAAATATTTTGCAGGCGTTGGCTTTGGAGCGCCCAGTGATTGCATCATTGATGCATTCATTTGTGCTTGCATAGCTTGCTGGCGAACTTGAAGAATTTGTTGAGCTGCCTGTTGCGTGAACTGATTGAACATTTGCATACCGCTTTCGATAGCACTTGGTCCACCTTGTTGTGTATAGGTTTCAACTTTCTGTTGGGCTAAAGCATCAACGAATGTTACTGGAAGCAGCAGTCCCACGCTTGTGGAGTAACAAACCAAATTGTGCAGGAATCTCTTAAATGGTTTGTCGTTTTTTAAATTTGCCATTTTTTCCTCGATCTTAACTAATATTCCAATATGTTATGCTTTTCGGTTAATTCTTCTGTTAACTTAATTGTAATGTTTGAGTGAAAAACTCCATAAATATTCCTGTATAAATTGCCGACTTTTCCTATTTTTGCCCCTCTGAGCTAAAATAATCCTTAGATTTCGGATAGTTGAATGAATGGCCTGGAAGTAAACAGGGTCAATTTAAATGGGTAGTGGGTGCCACAAAAATATGGTGTTCATTGCCATTTTCATAACTTAGCAAGTAGGGGATATGGCCAAGAAGAAAAAGCAAGAAGAGATACTAAGCTATCGAATTTTGGCATTTTCAATCGATTTTCTATTAAGTTTTCTTGTCATGGGAATTCTTTTTACTTTGCCAAGTTTTATGAACTTCTTTGAATCGGTCTATGAAATCTTTCCAAGTAGCGCTTCATTTATTGTCGTTAGCTACTGTCTTTATCTCGTCATGCGTTTTTATTTCGCTTTGTTTTTTGCAACAACTCCTGGCCATTTGTTTAGTGGCCTGTCAATTATTGGCAAGGGGAGATTTAGTAAGAGAATCCGTCTGTGTGTGAGATTTCTGTTGTCGCCAATCTTTCTTCTTTTGGGACCCAGTGACATTATTTCGCGAGGTCATGGAGGAATTGGGGATATACTTTTTGATATAAGATATAGAGTAGGTAAAGTTCCGAGAGCGATCTCTTTGGTTCTAATCCTTGGTCTTCTGGGTATGGTGCCGGGAAGTATTGCTTTTTGGAATTTGGCGATTTTTGATAAAGTTCAAGTTGAATATAAAGAATTTGGGCCCCAGAAGCTTTCGAATAAAAGTCATTTCAACCTCTACGAAACAATTCAGTCCAACGTCTTGCATTTTTCCACATTTTCTTCCTTAGGTGATGGACTCTTTACTTTGTTGCCTTCGTTGAAATTAGAAAAATCTGGAAAGTACATTCGCTTTTCGCCAGAAGTGAATATTTATAATAATAAGAAAAAAATCTTTTCAGAATTTTCTATTTTTAAAAGTGATATTGATTTTGTTCCTCTTTTTAAGAAGGCCTTTCAATTGGATCGATTTTTACAAATACGTTACGCGAAACTCTATGAAGCACTAGAGGGTGGAAAAGAGCAGCTCTCAGAAAATGAAAAGGCCCAATTTAAAGAAATTATTCTAAATTCAATGGGAGTCAATCTCAATAAGATTTATAAAGACTTTCGTCATTATGGTCCATACCCTTATGGTCACTTTTTGATTCGTAAAAACTTGCTTGAGATTCTCGACATTGGTGATGAAATTAAATTTGATCATGTTAGATATGGAGATGGAGATTTTATAAGAGTGAGTAAAATAAGTGAGCTCACTAAGATGGAGCACTCTTATTATTTGCCTTTATTGTCTTTAAAGACTCCTTTGTTTGAGCTTCGCTGGCCGCTTAATGATGAGAGTAAGTCTTTGTTTGAGTCTTCAGTTCTGGCCCAGGCCCGCTGGCAATTTGATAGCAGTAAAAAGATTCCGTTTCCGCGCTCTAGTAAAGAGATGAATCCTTTGTTTATTGTAGATTATTTTAAAGATAAAGATCTCGGTCATGAACAGCGCCTTCATTTCGAAGATTATGTCTATGGCTATTACTTTAATCTCGCTCGTAACAGTGTACTGGTTGGTGATCACACTTTGCGCAATCGATTGTATTCAATTCTTGAGAGGCTCAAAGAAATTGTGCATCTTCAGAATCAAGAAAATCCAATTTATAGTGATAAATTCGAGAATAGACTGACTAATTTAATGAAGGCCCTTGCTAAAGAGGAACGAAAATATTTTAATATCTAAATGGATTATTTTTGCGCTCTTATATATGGTCTTATTCAAGGTTTAACAGAATTTCTTCCAGTCAGTAGTAGTGGTCACTTAGCACTATTGCCCAAATTCCTTGAAATTAAAGATCCTGGTGTGGCCTTTGATTTGGCCATGCACGTGGGAACGGCCATGGCCATTGGTCTTTATTTTCTTAAAGACATCATTAAAATGACTTTTGATCTGTCACTCTTTGCAAGAAGAAAGAAGTCCCTTAGTGAAATTCCTTATACCTATAATTATATTGTCGCGACTTGTTGTACTGTTGTTACGGCATTGCTTTTTAAGAAAGTGGCCGAAAGTTACGGGCGAGGGGAAGTGTTTATTGCTATGAATTTGGCGTTCTTTGGAATTCTCTTGGCCTTGAGTGATCGCTTTTGTAAGGCCGATTCTAATATTTCAATGATAAAGAATGTGGAATTAAAAAAGGCCATTACGATTGGACTCGTTCAAAGTTTTGCTCTTTTTCCTGGAGTGAGCAGGTCTGGGGTGACAATTACGGCCGGTAGATTTTTGAATTTAACTAGAGAAGAGGCCTCTCGTTTCTCATTTCTTTTATCTCTTCCGCTTATCATTGGGGGCGCAATTCTCAAGACACCAGAGCTTATTCACGGCCCTCATCAAATGGATTTAGGTTTAGTTGTTTTTGGGATCTTTGTCTCTTTTGTAATTGGTCTTTTAACGATACATTTCTTTTTGAAATTTATTAAAAATGTAGGATTGGTCTCATTTGGAATTTACCGACTAATACTTGCAGCTCTTATTGTTTATTATTATATCTAATTACAAGAGAATACTTTCAAGTAAGAGTTGTCACTTCCTTCTAAGTCTTGAAAATCTTCTGGAATACAGTAGACGTGATTATTCCAACGCAGACCTTCATCGATAAAGTTCGCTTGTCCTCTATCATTATCTTCTGTACGACTTGAGAAAAAACGTAAAATCGTAGGGTCATTTTCGCTAGTTTTTCCGCGAATTTTATATTCACCGTAAACAACCCCATAACCATATAGTCCTGATGCACACATTTGTTTTTCACATGCAAGTTGGATTGTTAGTGAAGGGCTTTTAATGAATCCTGTGAGCTCCTCAAATTGGGCCTCATTAATACCTTTGGCCTCACTTGAAACATAGCGGTTTGTATAAACTGAAACGTTTGAATAGTTTTTAAGAGCACACTTTTTATTTGCAGGGTTGATATAACCTGTACAACATAGACTTGGACTATCACCGTCTTGCATTTGTGTTCCTGCTGGCTGGCAACATGAGAAGCTGTCTTCCGAGAAAACCTTGGCCTTATCATCTTCGAAGATAAAGTTATTATCTGTTTTAAAACTTGCAGAGTAATAGCTTTGAGCGCCGTTTGTATATTCACGAGCTTTTGCGGTGTCTACAAAAATGGCCGGTACTTCAGTTCCTGCTACTGAACTATTTGTTGGATTGACCACGCAACGAAGTTCTGAGAAATCATTAGATTTGATTCCAACTTGTGGGATTCCCGTTAATTCCATAGAGCCCAACCACTCAAGAATAGGAGAGGCATCTGAAGTAGAAACTTGGCGTGCGTGACACTCAGGGTTCTCGTTAATATTGTCAATATCTGAACAAGTTAATGAAGGTCTATTTGGATCAACTACCCAGTTGTAACATTCAAGTGTTTCATATGGGATATTACGTTGCATCTTTGTTGGACCCCATTCATGTGAGCCATCGGCAAAATTGCGAATCCAATTTTCTGAGCAACAAGTTCTTCCGGCCGCCTCGTCGACGGTGTTAAATTGCTTTGCGATCGTTGTCGTACTCTTACATGCAGTATTACATTGGTTGTCAGCTGCAACTTCCATCGGTTGATAAGAACTGGCGGTTGCGGCGTTATTTCTCTTAAAGTATGTAGTTGAATTGCGAGTGTAGCGGGTTGAAGAGTTCAGAGCAATATCCACGCCTGCAACATCTCTAACGTTTACAATATTGTCGCCATCAATACTTGTCGGAATTGTAATTTCATTGCCAGGAAGTCGACAACAACGATTCAATGTTTGATCATATCCTTCTTCACCCTGTCTTTTAGGTTGAGAGCAAACGAGAGTCTCTTGCCAAAATTTTACTTCGTATGGATTTAACACTCCCGCTAGATCAGGATCAATTCCCGATAGGGCACCACTAATATAAGGATTGGCCGCGCAATCGTTGTCAGTATGACAAGTCGAACCAGGAGCTCTTAAACAACGGTTTTCTTGAAAGGCCATATCTAGAATTTGATCATTTTCAAAGTCTTTTAAGATATCAACACCAGCAATCGACTCTAAGACTTTTAGAGAATTTGTTGGGATAGATTGAGAGGCCGCAATATTAACAATATTTGCATTATCATGGGCCAATCCATAGGAACCGCTTTGGAAGTGAATCTGATTATTTGTTTGGTCGAAATTTACACAACTAGATAGGTAAGCGCGATTTGGACCATTATCAGTTGCTGTCATTCCAATCCCATTTACTAGGTCTGAAAGATCAGTAGGTCTTGGTTTTTTATAATTGGTCATCACGAGACTCTCGCCAGCTGTTCCTGGTTCGCGTCCTGGCAGACAAATACCGTTTACCCCATTATTTGAGATATTTCCATTGGCAAAAGTATTGATGATTTCATCCCCAATGAATTTATATGGTCTGCCTAGAATTCTTGAACCTTTTCCAAAGCTATCGAGATCATCCTCTGCAACATCAGAACTGTCATTTTGCTCAATAACACTCATTGGAAAACGAGCAATTTTATTATTGAATCTTGCTTGGTAAGTTCCACTTTCAAAAAATGGCTGACAATAAAAATTAGGTGCACAGCCTAGTAGGCGCGGCGAACTTGCACCATTGAAAGTTGTTGTCTCGTCTCCTGTTGTATAGTTTGTAATACAAGGAGCACCTTTACCTCTATAGACACATCTTTTTACTTCACCAGAAAAGCTTCCATTTAAAGAAAGAAGTTTTTCAATTGATGAAATCTCTGGAAGTTCGTTTCCAGATGAATCAAAACGAGGGTAGTTTGACTTAATATTAGTCACTGATTCACACACATAGTCCCAACCAAGTTTTGCTGCACAATCACTGTCCGCTGTACAAATATGCTGTGCCTGACATTGTGCTCCTGTCGTTTCAAAATCAGTTGTAGGAAAGTCAGTACTTGAGGTAATAATTGAATCTCTAATCAGAACTTGAAAATTGTTTTGAATCGTTAAATCTGAGTAATAAGCATTTATGGCCAAGAAGAGTTTATTAGATTTTGCTTCAATTCTTCTCGCATTTCCAACAGAAAACCAACGAACACCATCAAATGAACCAATAACGGAACCGTAATCGAAACCGTACCAATCTCTTTGATAACCATTGGCAAAGTAGAAGTGTTGAGCGGCAAGACGATCTTGGCGCTGTGATTGTACATCTGCATTTATAGCATGAGACCATGGAAGCATCGTAGCTGGCATAAAACAGGCCCTACCAAAAATCAGATCATCGGCCCTATATTTAGATGTTCCACTTGCACTTGTTTCGTATTGGTCTGGAACATATCCACCGCCATAACCATCAAATGATTTTGGAAAAATTTGTCTTAATAATGCATGATAGTCATTTCCACAAGTCGTACAATTAGAGAATGTCCCATTACCAACAGTGATATCGTAGGTGACACCTTTTTCAACCTCAACCATTTTTGCCGCAATTCCAGAACCTGTTTTATAGGTAAAGCTTCCGTAAATTTCATTGAAACCAATATATTGACTAACATTGTTTGGTTTAAATTTGTTTCCACCTGTATAGATGAAGGCGTTACCTTCTTGTTCAAGTGAAGGTGTTTCAATAATGTCACTTAGTTTTAAATTATTTCTTCCTGTTCCAGACATATCAAAGTGACGGTGTGGTGCACTTCGAGAATCAAGATTCACTGTGACTTGAAGAGGGGCAGGTACTGTATTGTCTTTATACTTACAAGTGAAGTCTGTGATGATGCCTAAACTTTCATTATCATTTTTGTAAACGGGCTTAAGACGACAATCAAGATTTGGGCATGAGCAAATTTTATCAATTTCGCTTAGTGCATCCATTTTTGCTTTTAGAATACCTTGATTAGAAGGAATCGAGATATCGACATAGTAGATGATTTCAACATCTTGCTGATCAAAAACCTGTGTTCCACTGCCTGAGAAACGAACAATTGAAGGGCCCCCTGGAATAAGTGTGAAGTGAGTTCCTTGTTGTCTTAGTTGACCATCAACGCGAACTTCTATGGTCTTTGTATAATCGGCGTATAAAGGTAGTGCGAAATCATTTGTTCCAGGGAAGTGATCAGTTACTTTTCCAAGATTTTGTCCTTGGACGTAATACTTCGTACATTTAGCGAGCGAGTTGTTAAGCTTCTCACATGATCCGTCAATCATGTATCTCATTAGGAGAGTATCGTCTGTGATATTTGGGTCTTTCGTTTGTGTCAAAACAATTGATTGTACGTTGACTACATCATCATTACCCGGCCCAATTGTGACACCACTTGCTGGGACTGTTTGTGAATTAAAAAGAGTTTTTCCTTGATATAGGATTTCTGTGATACTCGTTGTGTTTGCTGGCACTATAGATGCAAAGCTTCTGTCGTCTTCCTGAGTTTGAAATGTTAAGTCTGAGTCGTTGCTTGCATTCGCAAAACTTAGAGTACAGACACTCATTTCTCCTTCTATAGGAGTCGTGCAGTTATAGAGATTTTTCAAATTATTTAATCTTGTTACGGCCTCATCTTCTGGGTCGCCATCATCATCACCAGGACCTTCGCTTGGATCTGTTGAGGCACTACCGCAAAGGTTATAGAAGTTTGGGTACTTGTAGATATTATTTGAGTTCAACGAAATATCATGAAGGGCCTGTAAAAATTCAGACGATGATGTGTTGACACCAGATCTTAGAGTTCTGTCATTTACACATTGTCCTTGTAAACAGCAGCTATAGCCTTGGGCCGTACAAGTGGTGTTCGAACTACATGTATTTGTACTATCACCCGTTGTAGAAGTTCTAATATTGAATACAAGGTTAGAGAGCTTCACATCATTGATGATATTACCAGAATTGGAATAGAGTCTAATTTCTCTAGAAGCAAAATTTAAAGATGAACATGTTGTACAGATGCCTGAGAGTTTATAAGTTGTCACGGCCGCGTAAGTGGCCGAGAGTGAATTAATGAGTCCTGTTTTTTGACAGAATGTTTTATTCACTTCTTCGCCAGATACTGCAATTGAGTAATAGTACTCTCTAGTATTAGTTGCAAGATTTGTTGTATATTTTGGGGTTGCTGCAAATACTGTAACCTGTGCTGTATTTGCACCTGGGACGTAGGCCACAAGACATTGAATTTCATTCGGATTATTTTTAACAAAATAATCAACTTGCTTTCCACGTAGGTAAACATTGTTGTTGTAATCAATGGCCAAGCTCAATGAGTTTGATGTCGTTGTTTCTTGTGTTTGAAAATAATTATTTGAATCAGAAAAGTCAGGAGTACCTGGGTCTGTGTCTGTGGTACCACTTGAATTGCTTGCACTGTTTTTTCTTGAACTACTTGGAGATGAAGGAACGCATGAGCTTACGAGCAAAGTAAGCACGAAAGAGAGAACAATAAATGTATAATTAAAAAATCCCTTTCTAATCATAAAATCCTTTTCCCAGATCTTATCGACGCTATTTCCTTAAAAATTAAGTTGTTCTTCATCCAACTAAAAGATTAGGAATATTTTAACAGTAGAGTGATTATAGGGACTAAGGGGGATAGGTAAGTTACTGATTATGTGTTTTTTGAGAGAAGTAAGGCCACCCGTGAGTGGCCTTTATTTGAGGCAATTTGTCTCTTATTTTTACAGACTTTTTACTTGATTGTATTTATCAACTCTAGCAGTTTGTAGAGGCCTTTTTCACTAAAGCGCATTTTAAGTTTTTCACGATCGCCATGAAAGTGATAAATATCACTTCCGCTATCATTGGCCGTGGCCCAACCAATGGCCACTGTGCCCACCGGTTTTTCAACGCTCCCGCCACCTGGCCCAGCTATTCCACTATAAGAGATGGCAAGATCAGTTTTAAGATGAGTGCGACAACCTTCTGCCATTTCTTTTGCAGTTTGGGCACTTACTGCGCCATAAGTTTTAAGTGTATTTTCTTTTACTCCTAATAGATCTATTTTTACTTGATTATCATAGGCGACAACTCCACCTAAGAAAGCGGCAGAACTACCGCTGATATCTGTTATGCGTGAAGAGCTAAGTCCACCTGTACATGATTCTGCAAATGAAAATGTTAGTTTTTTACTCTTGGCAACTTCTAAAATGAAAGAAGGTAAAGAGAGCATCCCATATTGCCAAATACTTTCTTTAAGAGGACTGTTTTCTATAATGGCCTTGATTTTATTTTTCTTATTTTCAATTTCATTATTCTTTTCAAGAACGAGAGTAATATCCACTCCTGTCACTTGGGGAAGGCTTGCAACTTTTCCAAAAGTCTCAAGTTCTTCCCATAGATTTGGGCACAGTTCAAAAAAGATTTTCTCTTCTGGAATACCAAATGTTCTGATATTGAAAATTTCATATTCTTTTCTGTCATCACCTGCTTTATCGAGAATAATAGGTAAGAATACTTGTTCAAACATTAATTGAAACTCTCGAGGAACTCCAGGAGCACTCATATAGATTTTGTCTTCTGTGTGAAAAACAAGACCTGGGGCAAGACCGCCCGGATTGTCTGTGGCGATAAAATCTTCGGGAAGCATATGATAGTTGCTTTTATCTGCAGACCATTCACGATTAATTTTCTGATAAAGTTTAATCGCTAAATTTTTTGCATCTTGGTTTTCAATGAGTTTCTTCCCATGAAACTTGGCCATGACTTCTTTAGTTTTATCGTCTTTTGTTGGACCAATTCCACCTGTCGTTAAAATAATATCTGATCTTTCACTTAAGTATTTAAGGCCATCCATCATTTCTTTTTCATCGTCTTTAACAAAGATTACGCTCTTAAGTGCAAGAGGTGTTTGCTGGACAAAGCGTGTGAGCCAGGCCGCGTTCAGATCAGAGATTTTTCCATTTAAGATTTCGTCTCCAATGACGAGAAGTCCAATATTCATATTGAGAACCTTTTGGTAAAGTAAGGTAGTATTTTAAAAAAATTATACCAACCAAAATACTTTTGGCCAACTAATACCAACTATCTTATAAGGCATACATGAGTAAAAAGATTAATTTTATTTTGGATTACGATGCCGATTTAGATGCCTATTTAAATTCTAAATATCCTGGCATTTCTGACTATCGCATTCATTCAGAGGCCTTAGATGCTAGAGGGGCCAATCGTGGGAAAAAACCACGTTGCAACTATAGCGTAGAAATTATTTATCCCGGTGAAAAATTCCAGGCCTTTGAAGAGGTATATAAAGATCTTGGGGCCCTAAATGATAAACCTATTATCATTGGTGCTGGTCCAGGTGGTCTTTTTTGTGCATTACGCCTGTCTGAATATGGAATTCCCTCAATTCTCATCGAAAGAGGAGAGAGGGCCCACAATCGAATGAAGCATATCGCACGTTTTTGGCGTTATGGTGAATTTGATCGTGAAAATAATGTTTGTTTTGGTGAAGGTGGCGCCGGTCTTTTTTCCGACGGGAAATTGATTACAAGAGTGAAATCTCCTTATGTACAATATGTCATGAATCGTCTTGTTGATTTTGGAGCACCAAAGGAAACGGCCTATGTATCTAATCCGCATTTAGGATCGAATAAAATTCGCGCCCTAATTACGCAGATTACTGATGAGCTTCTTCGACGCAAATGTGAAATTCACTACAATACAAGAGTTGATGAACTTCTTTTTGATAAGCAAACTCCAACTAAAGTGATCGGCGTTCGCTTAAATGATGGCAAAGAAATCTATTCATCTAATGTGATTCTTGCCACTGGACACTCGGCAAAAGAAATTTACTACCATCTTAAAGAAAATAATGTGGCCATGAAAGCAAAAGACTTTGCTGTGGGAGTGAGAATCGAGCACCCCCGTGAGCTTATTGATCAAATACAATATGGCCATTATGCCGCTGAGCTTGGAGCTGCTCGCTATCGTCTAAGTTATGAAGACAAATCTACTCATAAAGGGACTTACAGCTTTTGTATGTGTCCTGGTGGATATGTTCTAAGCTCTGGTACTGATGAGAATGGAATTGTTGTGAATGGAATGAGTAATTATGCCAGAAATTCTCGTTGGTCTAATAGTGCACTCGTTGTGTCAGTTAAGGCCGGAGAGGATTACCCACTTGATGACATTCTTGCAGGTCACGAATTCCAAAAAAATATTGAACAAATGGCCTATAAAGTTTCACTCGAGAAGGCATCGGGTAAAGAAGTGCCCGTTCAGACGTTAAAAGATTTTCTCGATGATAAAAATGGTCGTAGTGTGATGCCTAAGACTTCATGTCCTTCAGGGATTTTTGACACTAGACTAAGAGATATTTTACCAAAATTTATCACAGACCATTTGGCCAATGCTCTTTTACAATTCGACCGCTCAATGAATGGTTTTGTTTCAGAGAAGGCACTTCTTTTGGCCCCAGAGACAAGAACATCGGCACCTGTGACGATTTTAAGAAATAAAGAAACGTTAGAATCTGAGTCGCATACAGGACTTTACCCATGTGGTGAAGGAGCTGGTTATGCGGGAGGTATTACTTCTGCCGCGGTAGATGGTGTGAGAATTGCCATGAGTATCATCAAAAAAGATAAAGGTTTTGAAGCGTAAAATAAGCTCTTAGAGTTGCCTTATGCTTGTTCCTTTGAAATGATTATATAAGATAATTTTTCGAAGGATTGAATAATGAAATCTACTTTTTTTGCCCTTATGGCATTCATTCAAATATCTAGTTTTGCCCTTGATTTAAACCCTAATTTAAAACTTATCGCTAGGGCCTCAGATGGAGGCTCTTACGGTGTTCCTGATATAAGCTACTTTCAAGATGTATCACCAAGCTTAAATGATCACGATGAAATTGCCGCTCGTATTTTGAGTGTTGAAGACAGTGTGATCTCTGGTATTTTTATTTTTTCAGACAATAAAATCACAATTCCTTATGTTGCCCCAAGTGAATTATCAGTGAGTGATGTTCACTTAAATAATAAAGGGCTCATTAGCTTCTATCTTCTTGGTGATGGTTTCGCAGAAGGATTGTACCGTTATCAAAAGTCGACTTCTTCTGTAGCAAAACTCATGGATGCTTTTGAGCACAAGCTTTTGGGCATTAGTGATGCTTATAGCGATGATGAAGGTTACACTTACGCCCGCATCCTTGATAAAGACAACCAAAGAGAGCTCGTAAAATTTTCCAATATATCAAATGAGTCACAACCCTTATTGTCTGAGAAAGAGGGAGTGATTAGCTATCTTTTTACACCGATAATTTCTCGCTCAGGAAAGTATGTTGTGAAAGCTCGTCTTGGCCACACTGGGGATTGGGCCGAGTCCCGTCCTGATGTTTTGTTTAGCAATGTGAATAATAAGAATATTATTCGTTATTATGACAATGATTATCATTCAAACGCTCCAGTGAAGGGCTTTCGTAATTCTGCAGCGATTAATAATAAAGGGGATATCGCCTATGTTGCTTTAGGTTTTGATGGCAGATATGGAGTCTTTTTCAATGACAATGAGTATATTCGTGAAGGTGAGTTAGACATTTCTTCGATAGACTATTTTGCGCCAAGAGTTAATAACAAGGAAGAAGTGCTCTTTCGTTATACAAATCATGAGGGAGCAAAGGTCATTGCCATTGCGACAAAGATGGGAGTGCGTGTTGTGGCAAAAACAGGTGATCTTGTGACGACAGACGTTAAAACCGCTCAAATCACTGGTTTTCACGGCACTCCGGACCTTAACAACAATTCGAAAGTGGCCTTTGTGGCGACACTTTATGATAAAGATAAGAACGAATATTTAGGTCATGGCCTTTTTCTAGCTGAATGAGTCATTTTACCAGCGGTTTTTTGCAAAAAACTGCTGGTACCTTTTGCCCTTTAAATATTGATCGGGTATCATTTTCGCGATTATTAAAAAGGGTTTTTCATGCTTTATAAGAGTAAAGACGTTATTACAAAAGAATACGATGTTGTCGTAGTGGGCTCTGGTCTTGCTGGGCTAACAGCTGCCAATAAAATGGCAAAGAATGGAAGAAAAGTTCTTCTATTAGAATCACATAATAAACTTGGTGGATTTGCGACTTGGTTTAAAAGAGCGAAGGGCGATCATATCTTTGATGTATCCTTGCACGGCTTCCCTGTTGGAATGATTAAGACTTGTCGCAAGTACTGGTCAAAAGAAATTGCAGATAGAATTGTACAAGTGAAAAAAGTTCGCCTTATCAATCCGCAGTTTAATATTGAAACAGATTTTACTAAGACGGATTATATCCGCATTCTTATTGAGCACTTCGGTTTAACACAAGAAGTTGTTCACGGTTTTTTTAAAGCACTAGAAGAAATGAATTTTTACGATAATACTCAGATGTCTAATGGAGAGTTATTTGAAAAGTTTTTCCCTGGACGGAATGACGTTGTTCGTTTTCTTCTAGAGCCAATTGTTTATGCCAATGGGTCAACGCTAGAAGATCCCGCTATTACATATGGAATTGTTTTCTCTAACTTTATGAACAAAGGAGTTTATATTTTTAGAGGAGGAACTGATGAGCTCATCTCAATGATGAAAGATGAGCTTCTTCAAAATGGTGTCGACATCAAGATGCATTCACTAGTTGAAAAAATTGATGTTGAAAATGGTGCCGTTACAGGAGTGAGCGTTAAAGGTCAAAAAATCAAAGCGCGCGCAGTTTTATCTAATGCCAATTTATATAATACTATTTTCAATATGGTTGGCGCTGAACATTTTGATCAAGACTTTACTGATCAGATGAAGAAGGTTCGTCTCAATACTTCTAGCTGTCAGGTTTTCATGGGTATTAAAGAAGGCGAGTCGATTCCTGATATCGGTGAACTTGTATTTTGCTCTGATGATGAAAAATTTAATACCGATTTGATTCTTTCGCCTAAAGTTGGGTCACAAACTTTTTCTGTGTATTACCCAGATATTCGTCCGCAAAGGCCTGAGAGATACGCTGTTGTTTCTTCATCAAATGCTCGCTATGAAGATTGGAAAAATTTGTCAGAAGAAGAATATAAAAGACAAAAAGAATACGTTATTGAAAGAGCGCTGAGTGCTCTTGAAAAGTTAATTCCCGGAGTAAGAGATAAAATTGATTATATCGATTGTTCGACTCCACTTACTGTTGAGAAATATACTCATCACCGTTTTGGTGCGAGCTTTGGAACAAAGTTTGAAGGATTAGAGATTTCTCAAAATATGCACAAGCAAGTTGCAGGACTTTTCCACTCTGGTTCTGTAGGGATTATTATGTCGGGATGGTTGGGAGCTGCCAATTACGGTGTTATCCAATCCCATGAAGTAGAAACATTTTTATCGAAATAAGGAAATACTATGTTTGATTTTGAAGGACAACACGTCATTGTAACTGGCGGAACAAGAGGAATTGGTAAAGGTATTACTGAGGCCTTTCTTGATGCAGGGGCCATTGTTATCGCAACTTATGCATCAAACGATGATGCGGCCTTTGCATTTAAAGATTCTCTTGGAGAGCTAGGGGATAATCTTCATCTAAGAAAATTTGATGTTTCTTCACCATCAGAAGTTGAAGACTTTTTCATTGATTATGAAAATACATTCGATACATTAGAGGTCCTTGTGAATAACTCAGGCATTAGAAAAGATAATATTGGTATGCTAATGCCAGAAGAAGACTGGCAAAGAGTTTTAGATATTAATTTATCAGGATCATTTTATATGACTAAAGGCGCACTCTCTTTATTCATGAAAGGGCGCTACGGTCGTGTGATAAATATGAGTTCTGTCGGAGGTAATATTGGACTTCCTGGTCAGGCCAACTATGCCGCTTCTAAAGCTGGACAGGTGGCCATGAGTAAATCTCTTTCAAAGGAAGTGGGGAAAAAAGGTATTACTATTAATAATGTATGCCCGGGCTTTATCGATACCGAGCTCATCGGCGATTTGCCTGAAGAACAAGTTAAAGAATACAAAAAGCAAGTTCCTCTCAAAAGATTTGGAACAGTAGCTGAAGTGGCCCACGCCGTTTTATTTCTTGCCTCAAAAGAAGCTTCTTACATCACAGGTGCCTCTTTAGAAGTAACGGGTGGTTTATAGTTATGAGCATGGATATTATTTACTCCAGAATTCCACAAAGACCCCCTTTTTTGTTTGTAGATAAAATTATCGAGCAAGAGGGAAATAAGATTATTACAGGTCTTACACTAACAGGCGATGAAGATTTTTTTAAAGGTCATTTTCCTGGAAATCCAGTTATGCCAGGTGTGCTTATTCAAGAGGCCCTATTCCAATCAGGGGCCCTATTGATGGGCAGCGAAGCCGGTGGGGGACTAGGGGTTGTCACCAAAGTTTCAAGTGCTCGCTTTAAGAGTATGATCCGACCTAAAGATGAAATGGTTATGGAAGTTGAACTTATTGAAAAACTGGCCAACGCCTATATGTTTCTTGGAAAGACTAAAGTTTTAGGTAAAACGGTTGCACAAGTCGAATTTACATGTGCAAAAATTGAAGGATAGAAAATGGATTTTTTAGGCGTAAAAGATAAAACGTTTGTTGTGGCAGGTGTTTCCAATAGAAAGAGTGTTGCTTTTTTTAGTGCAAAAATTCTAGCTGAAGCTGGTGCCAATATTATTTTTACGGCCCAATCAAATGACCATTTTGAAAGAGTCTCAAAATTATTTCCAAATAGTGAAGTCTTTGTTCTTGATGTTGAAAATGAAGAAGACATCCAAAGATTTGGTCAAAAGATTAAAGAAAAAGGAACTCCTATTGATGGCCTTCTTCATTCAATCGCTTTTGCCAACTTAGTAGAAGGAAAATCATTTCATGAAACATCGCTAAAAGATTTTCAACAAGCGACGCAAATTTCATGCTTCTCTCTTGTACAAATGAGTAATGCCTTAAAAGATTCTTTTGCTAAAGACGCCTCAGTTGTAACGATTTCCATTTCTGATACAAGGGCCACAAGCTATGGCTATATGGGCCCAGTTAAGGCCATGTTAGATGCGACTGTCGCTTACCTTGCGAAGTCTTTCTCAAGTTTTTCTCGAGTTCGTTTTAATTCAGTGGGTTCAGGTCCTCTTAAGACATCGGCAAGTGCAGGTATTCCTGGTTACGTTAATAACTATATTTTCGCTGAAAAGCTTACCTTGAGAAAAGAAGCATTAGCTACCGAAGAAGTGGCCAATACAGTGGCCTTCTTAATGAGTCCGCGCTCAAGTGGTGTAAACGCAACTGGCATTTTAGTTGATGCTGGTATGAGTTGTAATCATTTTGATGAAAGTGTTGTTAAAACAGTAGCAGATTTTTCTTAAGATTAATCTTAAAGTCATTCAATATTATATATTTTAGAGTATAATGGGCAAATGCGCTCCATTATACTCCTCTTTCTTACTTTCATTTGCGTAACAAATGCTTCTGCTAGAGAGCGTGTGGACTTGTTTCTCAAATGGAAACATCAATTTCAATTTGCCGGTTTCTATGTGGCCAAAGAGTTAGGTTATTATGAGGCCGAAGGGCTTGATGTCAATATTGTTGAAAGAGAATTAGGTGTCTCACATATCGATAAAGTAAGTGAGGGGCCAGGCCGTTATGGGATCTCTGACTCTAGTATTGTCATAAAATATCTTGAGGGGAGTGAGTTTTTAGTTGTTGCCCCCATTTTCCAGCATTCACCTCTCGTTTTAGCAACGCTCAAAAAAAATAATTTTTGGAGTCCGCTAGAACTGAAAGGTAAAAAAGTCATGTATCAAAAAAATGTGGACGATGCCATTATAGCGGCCATGTTTCATAGTCTCTCCCTTTCAAGGGACGATATCATATCTATAGATCACAACTTTAAATTAGATGATCTCATCTCGGGCAAGGTCGATGCCACAAGTATTTATACGACTAATCAACCTTATGATCTTGATAGAATGGGAATTCAGTATCATCTTATCTACCCTGAAAATTATGGAATCGATCTCTATGGGGATATGATATTTACAACAAAAGAAGAGGCGATAGAGAACCCTGATCGTGTTCGTGCCTTTAGAAGAGCATCGTTAAAAGGATGGCGCTACACTTTTGATGAATTTGAAAAATCTTTAAAAATTGTCCAAAAGTATTCTAAAACAGACTTGGAAAAATTGCGCTTTGAAGGGAAGGCCACTGAGAAAATGATTCTTCCCAATACCATAGATATTGGAACTCCGAGTGTTCATCGCTTTTATAGAATTGCTAAGATTTATAATCCCAATGATAAGAATATATCGGAAAAGAATATCGAAAATGTTCTGTTTGATAATTTTATTGAAAATAGATCATGGAAAAAAATGGCCATGCGCTGGCTTATGCCTGTTTCACTTATTGTTGCATTGATTATTTTATTTCAACTCTACTATACTCGTCGACTTGCAATTATGGTCAAGAAAAGAACTCTAGAGCTTGAAAAGGCAAATGAAGTTAAAGATCTTTTTTTTCATAATATTACTCACGAACTAAGAACTCCCTTGAATGGTATTATTTGTGGTGCAGATTCTCTGCGTCGCGAGAACTTGTCCTCTGAGAACTTAGATCTTCTAGAGATGATTTCGTACTCTGGAAAAACACTTTTACATATTGTGAATGATATTCTTGATTTTTCAAAAATTCAGCGCAAAAAATTTGAACTCAAAAATAGAGCTTTTAATTTTTGTGAAACAGTCGAAAACCTCACGCACTTCTATGAAAAATTTGCAGATAAAAAAGGATTGAAATTTGTTGTCGATTCTAATGTTGATAAAGATCTCACAGTCTATGCTGACGATATTCGAATAACTCAGATCTTTAATAATTTAATTTCAAATGCCATTAAATTCACTGATCATGGCGAAGTGAAATTTATCATCAAACAATCTTTTGTAGAAGATCGAGTTTATTTGAATATAACTGTAAGCGACACTGGCGTTGGAATTGCTGCTGATCAAATTGAACGATTATTTAAACCTTTTGTGCAACTCGATCAACGAAATGATATTTCATCTCTAGGTACAGGGTTAGGACTTGCGATTACAAAAGACCTTGTAGAGCTTATGAATGGAAAGATTGAAGTTAATTCAAATTTACAATCAGGTACACATATAAATGTTTTATTGCCTTTGAAATTTATTCAACGTGACTCTAAAATTGATTTGAGTAGAGAGAACAATCTTGATGAAGAATTGACATTTTCAAATTGTAAGGCCCTTGTTGTCGATGATAATGAGATTAATAGGAAAGTTCTTGGCCTTATGCTTAAAAAGTATAATTTTGATATTCATTATGCCAATGATGGTGTTGAGGCGCTAAAATTAATTGAAAATGATCCTTCATATGGTTTAGTTTTTCTTGATGTTAATATGCCGGGACTTAGTGGGATTGATGTTACTAAAAAAATTAGAAGTAATAAGAATTTATCCATTTGTGGACTTTATATTATTGGCTACTCGGCCAATACTCTCAATGAAAATGAAGCTTCTCATTTTTTCGGTATGAATGCATATCTTGAAAAACCAGTTAAAAAAGATGACCTTTATGCCTGTCTAAAAACATACAAAGAAAATTTAAATCTGTGAGTAAATAAAGTTTTGTTACTGCTGTTTTTATGATTTAATAATTTTATGAAAATAGTATTGCTGTTCGTATTTTTATTATCCACATCCTTATTTGCTAAAGAAGCGCCAAAAACAAAAATTAAAATTGCGGCCATAGATTGGTGCCCTCAAATTTGTCCTACAGATAAATTAAATCCCGGTTTTTTAGTGGAAATGATAAAAGATATCTTTTCGAGTGGCCCCTATGAATTAGAGTTTGAATATCTCCCTTGGAGTAGGGCCATTTATAATGTTGAAAGAGGCTATGCTGATGCCTTGTTATCTCCCTCCAAAGATGAGGCCCCTGGCCTTATTTATCATAAAGAAAATCTCTCATTTCAAACACATTGTTTTTGGAAATCAAAAGACTCGCTATGGAACTTTTCAGGAGTAGATAGTTTAGGAAGTATAAAGTTTGTCGTTTACCGTGACCATCCCTATGGAACACTGTTGAATGATTACTTTAACAAATATAAAACTGATCATTATTTTGAATTTTCATTTGATGAAAATTATATTGATCGTGCCATTACTTTTTTGCAAAAAGGTAGAGCGCAAAGTTTTTTAGACACCGCGAATTCTGTTGCTTATCATTTAAAGAAAAAGGGGATTAGATCTATTGTACGTGATGCTTGTATTAAGCAAGATGAGCTTTGGTTAGGTCTATCTCCAAAAAATGGTAAGCGTACAGATGATTTAAGGGCCTATATTGATGCTCATTTACACGATTTTAAGAATTCTGAGCGCTATCAATTTCTCATGAAAAAGTATCAAATTTCCTTTCCACCTTTAATGAAATTTTAATACTTGCCCCAATTTGTTTTCACATTTTTATCAGAGTGAAAAATACGGTCTTTTGGCCGTATTTAAAGATAGTATTTTAACTTGTTAATATCGTTGATTATTTCACTTCACTTCTCATTTTCACACTCCTTTGCCTCCATCTAAAAAATATAATGAATGCTCAAGATGTAGTTGAATTTATTCGATAAGTTCATGTGTTTTGACTTGGTATCATCGAGGATTATTTCATGAATAAGACCATTATTTTAATTATTTTAGGACTTAGTTTTTTCTTAGGAGCTTGTTCCGGAAAAAAAGGAAAAACTGGGGCGGCCTTCAGTCTTAAAATCTCAAGTGCTCTTGATGCCAGTATTGCTCCCCATGCGAGTGGAGGAGGAATGATCTTTGGAATTAGTAGTAAAGGTGAAAGATTCTCTCATAGAGTGATCCCCTCACAGGATATGGTTCTCGAACTTCCAAATGATAACTGGAACTTTTTTGGTATTCTTTGGGATGGCGATATCAATGGTGACGGTAATTACGACGGCGTTGATATGGCGGGACAAACTCGTTGTGCAAAAAGTATTGGTAATCTTCTTGATGGAAGTGATGTCGATGTTGTCTTAAATTTTAATCAGGCAAATTGCGTTACAAGTGCAGGGTCATCATTATTTAAAAGCATTCGTCCTGTAAGTTGCAAGGATTCTGTTGCAAATAAAGGATCGATCAGTGAGATTTGTATTGATGAACAATCTGGGTACTTCTCTTCTTACCAAGTCATTGCTGTTCCTTACGATAAAATGAATAATTTGAATTCTGTTCGTTTTGATAATGGTTTAAAGTCAGCCTGCTATTCAATTGCTCATAATACCATGAATACAGGTTCTGTTGTAGGGTACGCGGATGCTTTTACTGCAAATACTGCATCAGGTGCAAAAATTCCTGTTGATGGAGAGGCCTCAAAACTTTTTCATCTTGTTGTAAGAGGATTTTATGCAAGTGAAGATTGTGGTGTAACTGGTAGTGAACAAGGATATCACGACTTTAATTATGAAAATGGTCTTTTAATGGGGGCCGCTCAAACGAAAACAGTTGTGGATGATCCAAGCAATACTGTTGTTCTTTTTAACTCTGTGACCGCTTTAGAGGTTTGTCGTGACTCAAGAAATTTAGCTCCAGCTTCGGCCACTCATCCATTTGCCTTTGGTTCAGCTAATTCATTTTATCACGGACTTTGTACGGCAAGACAATTTAGTGAAATCAGAGAAAATTTCCTAACAAATAATTTTCTCGTTATGAGAGATTTAAATTTCAAAAATACATTTAATCCCGTTGCTTCAGGGAGCAATATTTTGCCTTGTTCATCACTTGGTAACTCATTCATTCCTGTAGGTGGACTTACTGTTGAAGGTGGAGCTGGCGATGAGGTGAATTGTCCACTGCCAACGCCTTTATCAATTAATCAATATAACAAAGTATTTAATGGTAATGGATATGCCTTTATCAATGCTTATTTAGAATCGGAAGATTTCTCTAACGTAGGTCTTTTTAGAAAACTTGGTCCATCAGGAGTTGTTAAAAACTTAAAAGTTGTCCGCTCAAGTGTGGAGGGGATCAATGCAGTTGGGATGATCGCAGGTGAGAGTTTAGGAACAATCGAAAATGTCATTATTGATAATAGTACTGTAAAAGCACGTGGAGATGAAACGAGTTATGGTCTTGGTGGAGTCGTTGGTGTCATCGGGGCAAGTGCAGCTATTACAAATGTTCAGGTTATAAATTCTCGTCTTGATTCACGCGGTACCCAAGTCGGTGGAATTGTGGGGCAGGCCAACGCGGGAGGATCAGTTTCGAAGGCCTATTTCAATGGCCTCATTGAAACCTATTCTGAGGGATCTGTGACTCCTTATAGTGCCTATGTCGGTGGTATCGTTGGCTACGGCGAATCGATGATAATTGATCAAGTTGTAAGTGAGGGAAGAATTAATTCATCTCAAAATAAGATTGGTGGAATTGTTGCTTATCTTAATGCAAGTACTATTTCAAACTCTTATAGTACGATGATGATTGGAAGTTTTACATCTGATTCTGCAAAATATATCGGGGGTATTGTTGGATTTGGTGGGGCCTCTGCTATCACATTGAATAATGTCTATTTCGCTGGATCTTTTAGTTTTGATATTGGGCCAACTCCAACTTCGAATGTTGTGGGATATATTCAAGGAGGCGGAGCCGCTCCTACTGGTGTTAAACAATATGTCGTTGATGGCGTGGCCGGTGTTGATTATGGCGGGGTTTTCAATGGAACACCTGTTTCAGAGTCTGACTTTAGATCGAAAAATTTTACGACAATTACTGCACCTCCAAGCTTTACTGATTATACTTTGTGGCGACAAACAGAAGGGGATTATCCTCGTTTGGGCTTTGAGCCGCTAAGGGCCTGTGAAAATGTAAAGAACTTGGCCCCTGTTTCAACTCAGGCCTCTTATGGTCGTGGTGGAGCAAGTGATCCCATCGTTATTTGTACACCTGCTCAATTTGCAAGTATGAATGCAGGCTCATATGTTTTAAAAGATAATATTAATCTTTTAGAGGGCCTTTATTCGGGGCCGGCCACGTTTAATGGTTCTTTAGAAGGTGAGGGAAGAGTTGTCCATAATTATAAAAAAGTAGAAACAACATCTCCTTCTTTGGCCAATAATTTAATTGGAACAAACAATGGTTCACTCAATAATCTAGTATTTGCTAATTTAGACTTTTTGTCACAATTTGTAGCCCATAGTGGAACTGGTGTAATTGGTATCAACAATGGTCTCATATCAGGTGTTGATTTTACTAATATTAGGTCTAGTGGTGAAAACTCTGTGGCCCTTGCAGTCGTTAAAAATGAGCCCACTGGAACAATTCGTTTTGGCGAAGTCTTTGGCGGCCTAAATGGAGTAAATCAAGTCGGCGGGATTACGAGTTTTAACAGTGGTCGTATTGAAAAAATGCGTGTCCATGTTGGTGGCGCTCAAAATTCACCTAGTACAATTTATGATTTTGGAATTGTCGCAGGAATTAACCAAGGAGTGATTTCCGAAGTTGTAAGTGATTCACGATACCAATTTTTGGCCGGAGTATCAGTTAATCGTTTTGGCTTCATTGCTGGAACTAATAATAATACAATTCAAGATGTCGAAGTACGCAGTCAAACAAATTCCTTTTTTAGTTTGAGTGACTCACATACTGATTTGGCCGGTATCGCTGGACGAAATGCTTCGGGTGCGAAAATTGTTCGTGCTATAAATAAGGCCTTGACTCCTGAAATTCCAAATTTTAGGGCCATCGCGAATAATTTAGGACAAATCTCGGAATCCTATTATAAAAATCCGCGTATGAAGTATCTAGAAAATAATCAAATTATAGCTGGGACTAGAAGTGGCACTCAGTGTATTTTCACTCTTGATGTTGCACTCGGTGCTACTATTGTTCCCCATGTCACTCATATTAATATCACGAACAAAAATCATGTCTTTGGCCATTTACCTGTATCATCTGGTTCTGGATCAACTTTCTCTGTTGAACTTCCAGATTCTTATACAGATGATTGTGATTTGGGAACTGCAAATATTGAAGTTGGTTATGTTGAGCTCTTAACTGGACAGCTTTATCCAAATATAGCGTCTTTAAATTCAGGTACGGTTCCAAATGGTGTGCCTGCACTGCTTGACTTATATCAGACGGATGTCGCAGTTGCTTCAGTATCGTGGCTTGATGGTGCACCTACTTTAAATGTTGGGGACAAAGTTTACTATGACGGAGGAGCTTGGAAACTTGTTGATCAAGAGATGAATAATCGTGAGCTTGATTATAACGATTTTTATCGCACTCCAATTGAATTTGAAACAATGCCTTACAATGATAGCTGGAATCTTGTTCATGATGACCCTGGTGCTTCTGATTTTGGCCGTATCGTCGATTTCTATCTTGTAACTGAACTCGATGGTGGAGCATGGCCTGCGAATGCTCCTAAATGGAGAATGGAGCCTGGTCGCGGCGGTCCTGAACTAATGTTCGATTTCTAATCTAACGCATCTAGTATTTTCATGGGAAAATTATAATTATTTAATTTTCCCATGAAAAAAATCCTTCAGCTTTTATTCTTTTTATTATCAAGCAATGTTAGTGCCCTCGTGGGTGTTGGAACTTTTGTACCCCATGCTTTTAAGGCCCAGGTCTCCACAGAGGGTGGGCGTGAGTTTTTTGCTATTAATCCCTATGTTGCATTAAATGCTATTGTTCCTATTAGAGGGGATCATTTTTTCAACCCAGAAATTGGTTACGTCTTTCATACTGAAAATGACGATGAAACTAGTGCTCACACACTTTTTGTATCCTATAACTTCACTTATAAACTCAATCACCTTTTTATTTTAAGATATGGCTTAACTACCTTTGCTTTTATGAATGGGGGGGATGGGGAAGAAGTGACTCTTCGAAATGGAAATTCCACGGCCACCTTTTACTCACCTGACGAAACCAGGACTAGTTATGTCAGTTCATTAGATCTTGGTGGTGAATATTTTTTTAAACCTCGTTACAGTGTCCGCTTTCAGACTTATATTGCAAGATTTTTATCCAGTGATGCTCGCTCTGTTTATTACACTTTGTCTGTTAATTATTATTAGGAACGTTCATGAGAATTTTAATTATAACTTCATTCTGTTTTTTATGTTTTGATGTCTGGGCCTGGACGTTAAATAGTTCTTCTCGTAGAGGCTTTCCTACTAATGAAGTTGTAGTAGAAGTTGCTACAAGTTCATGTTCAAATACAAGTTTTAGTTCTAATGAACTCAAAGATTTAGTGGAGGAAGCAGTCTCTCAATTTTGGAATGCAGTATCTACAAGTGGATTAAAGCTAACTGTCGAACAAAGAAGTATTGATGTCTCTGGAGCTACGACACTGGGAACTATTGCCGATTTGGCCTCACACAATAAAATTCTTGTCGGTTGTAATAGTGGCATTTCGAGTTTTTCAGATGGATCAATCTTAGGGGTTGGAGGCCTGCAGTGTACAAGTTCATATTGCCAGGGGGCAGTGGCCCTAAATGATGCAGCTGGTACAAATCTCGCGAGTGTCAGTCACAGTGTGGTTCTGGCCACTTTTGCTCACGAGCTCGGTCATGCGCTGGGATTAGGTCATTCCTCTGTTGAATTTGCACTCATGTTTTATAGTGTTGGTGGTAAGGATCAAGAGTTTTTGGCCGAGGATGATATGAAGGGGATTAGTTGGCTCTATCCTCTTGATAAGAAACTCGCAGGACTTGGAGGAAGCTGTGCAACTATTGATGATGGCACAAATTCTTGGCGAATTTCCAAAACTTTTTTCCTGTTACTGTTTTTTATTTTTTCTTTTTATTTAATAAAAATAAGGAATGATTTAAAGAAGTTATAAATGGTCCAAAAATATTGGAATTCTAAGTCACTAGCAATACAAGAAGTGGTCTAGATGCCACTTTAGAGAATTGTTAGGATTGTCGAATAGATCGTAATCCCTTACGGTCATTGTATTTCGAAATATTCGCCGCACGTATTTACTAAAATTTCGAAAGACCTAAATGGAAGTTTGAATAATGAAAACTTTTACATCCTTGTTGGTCTTTTGCATTTTCTTTTCAGTTGCGGCAAAGTCACAAGAATTCCCACACCTAAAACTTATTAGCTCTCCAACAGTTGGGGGGGCAGGGATTAATATACTTCCATTTTATGAAGAGAATCCTCTTTATCAAAGAATTTTCCAAGAGCTTGAGAGTTCCCATGAAGATATCGCGAGAAGACAGGCCCAAAGTGTTGCGCAATCAGGAATCTTTGGTGGACTCAATACAATTGGTTATCGTTACAATCATGACTTCGGACAATTTTATGTGGCCTATAATCGTGTCATAGCTCCGGATCTCTTTCACGACACACGCTATATCGTGACCGATGAAATGGAAATTGTAATTGAAGCTTCTAAATTATTCTCAAACTTAAAAGATGAAGGGAAGATTTCAATGGATCAAAAAGATATTGCTGCATTTGCTGGAATATCTTTCAAAAGAAAATACCGTTATGTGCATTTTGCTGATTCATATAACGATGCTCTTGTCGCAGATGTTAAGAAATTATTCTTTCCTTTTATTGTTTTTAGAAAAGGAAATTTCTTTGAGATGGCCCCATATGAATTTGTTACAAAAGAAGACTCTCTGGGTGTTAAGGCCGTTGGAGCAGGAAATATTCCTGTGCAGCCAGGTCTAGGATTACAATTTGGTGGTCTCATAAAATATGAAAAAGTGGCGAAAGTAGATATTCAGGCCATTGGTGAAGAGGACGATCTTTCTGATGAAAAATTTAAAATTAGTTTTGAAAAAGAAAAAACTATAGAAGCTGGGGCCAGTGTTGCTCTTGTCGCAGAATTTTTCTCATTTTTAAAACTCACTTTGCTTTCTTATGATATTTCATACGAATTATCTGAATCTAACAGAACATACTTATCATTTAAAAAAGACGATATGTTTACGTTGTATAACCATGATGGGCCGCTGTTTCAAGAAGTATTAAATATACTCCGTTTTAAAGATTTTGATGCAAGAGTCATTGCTCCCTTTGCTATTTCATATAAAAAAGTTCTAAGTGAAACAAAGAAAACAAAATACTTTGCTCTTGTTTTTGGTGGCGTACGTGATTCGAAAACATCACATATTGAACTGGTAAAGGATGGTGTAGTAGAGAGCTTTTTTAGACATAATTACGAAAAGATTCGCTATCGAGAAAATTTATTCTCTCGTCTGTTTAATGCTTTAATTAGTTCAATACTTAGAATTAATACTGTTGCTACAAAAGACTATAATGAAGTTAGAAAATTAGAGTTTGAGTACAAATCAACAAATGACGTTGTTGAACAAAGAAGTGATTTTAATCTAACAAATGATGAAGGAGATATGTCTCTTCATTATAATTATGAATTCAATGCCGCAAAAACAACTGGAGCAATGAATAAAAAAGTGAAGTCATACGCCATATCTGGACTTGGGGCCTTTACTGGGATTAATAATAGTATAAAGAGCGCAGTTGAAGACGAACGACTCGTTGGACCATTAAATATTTCTGGTCATTATAGAGTCGCTAAGTCGGGTGTCGAGGTGTTTCTCCAAAGAGATAAAGATGAAGTCCTTAATATTATCAAAGACCAATGTGGCATGAAATCTAAAAATATTTTTAAGAGAATTAGAAGTCTCTTTAGTAGTTGTAAAAATAACCTCTATACAAGTTATGATCGTTTTCTAAGAGAATGGGGACAGAAAAACTACTCATATACAGAATTCAAACAATGTACAAAGTCATTCAAGTTTTTAGGATTTCGTTTTAAAAGACATATGAGTAAAGGCTGTCTTTCGACTAAAACGAAAAAAGAGGCCATTTTAACTGAAGTTCCTCTGTGGCGTTTAAAAGATGTTGTTCGAGAAATATTTTATCAGGCGAATAATAAGGACGATTTAACAAAATACTTTAGAAATTCTGATTTGTTTTCTCATGGTAGTTTTTACGCGAATTCCTCTACAGGATCAGAGTTTAAGACCTATTTTACAAATGGAACATTTAATGGCGTAGGAGTTGTTAAAAACTTTATGCTTGAAAATAATTATAGAACTCCGGCCTCAATCGACTTAGAGTAGATTATATTTCAATTTGATTTTCTTTATTTTTTCAGAATTATTTGAGAACCATTTATCAAATTTCATCACAAGTTCAGGATGTATAATAGATGATAATTTGTATGCAGTGTCGCGTGAGGGAAAATGAGGCGATTCAACAAAGGTGTTATTTGGAGCACTATTGTTGAGAACATCTTTGCTGATAAAAATTGATTGTACTCGTCCTTCTGTCATCATTTGTATCGCCGATTCTAGCTTTGGAGTCGTATAAATTTTGATATCTTTATGTAGATTTGATGGAATTGGTGGTGCAAATCCTAAGATGATAACCATACTTGATACTGTCTTAATATCTTTTTGTGTATAGACAGCTTCAGTTGTTGTGTAAATAGACTGACTATAAGCGATAGCGCTCTCACCCTTTTTGCTCGCGAACCAATATTCATTATCTGGAATTTTAAAATCTATTTTTCTCTCAATAAATTCCTGAAAGAGTCTTTTAACGGGGAGGGTTTTATATTTAAATTCAATATTCTCAGTTTGTGCAAAAGCATCTAAAACATCTCTGAAGTAGGACCTTGTTACTTTTTCTGCCTTTGAGTATGAAAAAGGAGGGTAGTTGATATTTTCTAATCCAACTATATATTTCTCCTTCTTTACATCCGATGCAAAACAAAGATTAGATAATAATATAAGAAAAAATAATAGTGTTTTCATATTATCTAAAATGAAATACCAGTTCTATCAAAGGAAAGATACTTGTAAATGTTTGAGAGACCTCTGTCTCTTGATTACTGCTGTCTGTTTCAGTCGTAATATTTAAGTTGTGATAATTTAGACTCGCTCCAAGATAGAAAAATCTATTAATTTTCAAATGGTATCCAAGGGCCACATTGTAGCTCCAGCCAGATATTTTATTTGTATTTGCATCTTTTCGCTCTCCTTTGGCATAGGGATTCCATGTTGCAGAAAAGAAGATATTTTTGTCTTCATTAAAATAGTAGAGTATTTTCGGACCAATTTCTAAAACACCGATTTCAGCGCTCTCAAGCCCATCTTGCTTATCAGTTCTGGTATATTTAGAAACGTTTTGCCCTATATATAATTTATCCTTCTTTCCAACAGACGCCCCGATGAAAAGGGCCCCATTAAGCTTCGAATACTCAAAGCTTTTTTGAGTATCTGAATCAGTTGTGTAATTGAACCCAAGCTGCGTAGTAAGTTTTGCAAAAGAACTTGAGGCAAATGTAAATAGGATCATTATGAGAAAAGTCTTCATATACATATTATGCATTCATAACTATCTGGAATGAAGGGGTAAAATGGTTCTGGCAACTTTAAGATAAATTGAATTGTGGCCTACTAATTCTCACTAGATAATGAGTTATGAATAATTTAATACAGGCCTCAGCAAAAACAAGGCTATTATACTCGATTGTTTTTGTCTTTTTTTTATTCATTTTGATAAAGATATTCCAACTTCAAGAGTATGCAAATGCCGTATTTATTAGAGATCTCTTCAATCACAATTCATTTCTTGCGATAAGTGTTTTTATCATCCTTTTTTGCTTGGCCAATATTTCTTATATTCCCGGATGGATATTCTTAGCGACAAGTGTTTATCTCTTTGGGAAAATTAATGGAGGGTTGCTTGTCTTTTTAGCTGCGATAATTTCTTCATTATTTTCTTTCTTTGTTCTTAGAGTGATTTTTGGTCGCCCTTTGACTGAAATTCAAGTTCCAAAAATCCAAAAAATTATGAAAAAATTTCAACACAATGAAATACTTGGAGTGACTGTTCTTAGGCTAATTTTTCAAACTAATCCATTTGTTAACTATGCTTTGGCCTTTAGTTCAGTGAGAGCAAAAAATTATATAATGGGGACACTCTTAGGTTTACCACTTCCCATAATCGTTTATTGTTATTTTTTTGAAACATTTTTTAATAAAGTTCTCTAGGGGCGAATATGAATAACGGTGAGTTTGTCGATAATTTTGAAATTAAATTATTAAATGGTTTAACCTTTGATTTGTACAATTCCCTCAAAAGAGGACCGGTTGTTATTAATTTCATAATGGGGACATGGTGCCCCTTTTGTACAAACCATTTGAAGAAAATAAGAACATGGCAAGAAACAATAAATCGCAATGTGACAATGCTTATAATCTCGAGTGAGCCCCCTGAAAATTTACGTCATTGGTTGAATAAAAATCCCATGACTTATTTATTTGCGAGTGATGAAAATGCTGAGATCATTAATAGTTTTGGAGTTAAGCATCTGCTTATAGATATTGCGAGTCCTGCAACATTTCTCATTGATGTCGACACGCAAATAAAAATGGCCTTTAAAGGAATAAGAACTAGGAAAACAAGGGCGCAAATGTTAGAGACCATTTGCACCACTGCCGATTGCGGTGACACCGAAGTCACATTAGAGAGAATACTCTAACTATTGGTGCATACCTTTAACTTTATCTTTTGATAAAGAGTGAACGTAAGCTGCAACGTTTGCAATATCATCTGCTTTTAAAGATTTAACTTTAGCAAGCATCATTGCAGTCGCTTTTGTTTTTCTTGTTCCAGATTGAATAGCGCTTACTTGTTCAGCAACGTATTTTTCGTCAAGACCTGCGATTCTTGGACCTTTTAAAAGAGCAACTTTATCTGCAGGGGCCTTACCCATACCATCAGCATTGTGGCATTGAGCACAGTTTACTTTTTTAAATACGGCCTCACCTTTTTTAACGTCACCAGCGAAACTAGATAGACCAAAAAGAACTGTGAATAAACAAACAATTGTTTTAGACATATATGTACTCCTCATTTAATCAGTTGAGGGCAGTATAAACCCAATTTTTTAAAAATCAAAGAGCGCAACTCTAAGTTGCACCCTATTGTTTTATTTAAGATCTGCTAGGGCCTGTTCAATAGATGTTATTTGTCTGTAGTTGAAGTCATTTACGGCCTTGGCATGGGAGAAGTAGTGTGATGTTCCCATTTGCAATGCAACAAATCTCGTCATCGGTGGGTGTACATTGTAAATTCTAAAAACTTTTAAAAATAATTCAATAACAGCCCCAATGGTATAGGCGAGCTTTAAAGGAACTTTCTTTGTGACTGGTTGTTGCTCTTTTATTGCGAGAATATCATTGATAAAATCCCACAGCGGCACCGGGCGCTCTTGGCCAATGAAGTAAGCACTACCATTTACTGGAGAGTCTGCTGATAGTGCCTTAAAGGCCAATAGGTGGGCATAAACAGCATTGCTGACATGGATGATATCCACCATATTCTTTCCATCACCTATGATTTTCAGTTTATTTTGTTTTCTCGCTTCTATTAGGCGTGGAATAATATTCTTATCACGTTTACCAAAAATGAGGTGTGGGCGTAGGGCACAGGTTTGAAGACCGTCTTTAGAGGCCTCTAAAATAAGTGACTCGGCCATGGCCTTGCTTTTAGCATAGAGACTCAAAAACTCTTTTGCATGACCGTGGGACTCGTCTTTGCCTTCAATAGATTCTTTACTATAAGCAACGGAAGGCGTGCTAGTAAAAACAAGTTTTACAATATTGCGCTCTTTCATGGCCCTAATAATATTCTTTGCACCAATGACGTTAGTATTATAGAAATCTTCCCATTTTCCCCACATGGCGACTTTTCCACCCACATGAAAAACAGCGTCGATCCCTTCTAAGGCCCTGTACACATCATCGTAATTATCTAAATTGCCCTTTCGTGTAGAAATGCCTAGTTCAGTAAGCTCGTTTGAAGCATTTCTAGAAAAATTGAAAACAACATGGCCTTCGTCTTTTAGGGCCTTTGCGATTTCAAAACCCAGAAAGCCACTGGCCCCTGTCACTAGAATATTCATTGTAATTTTCCTTCATTGGCCATTTGGGCAAGTTTTAGTCGATCAATTTTGATATTGTGTCTAACATCAACTGGAAATGCATTACTCTGATAAAAGTGCTTAATATCTTTTGTATGCTCATACGAATTCGCAAGCAACTTTAGTTCTTCAATAAATTTTTCGCGATCGGCACCTTTTAGAATTTTTTTATCAAACCTCTCAACAACTAGACCTAGGTCTTTTTCCATTTGATGACCTAAACCTATAAGCGCCGTTCTTTTAATTTGCGGGTGCTCGTTAAAGATGGCCTCACATTGAATTGAACTCTTAAGTCCTGACTTCGCTTGGACTCTGTAGCTTTTTCGACCACAAAACCAAAGGTGACCTTCTTCGTCTATGTAACCGATATCGCCCATACGGTGCCAAACTATGCCATTATCATAGATTTTAGCTTCCGCAGTTTTTTGTGGCATATTGAAATATTCTTTTGTGACAACGTCACCGGTGACAAGAATTTCGCCCATTGATAGGGGAGGTAATTCTGTGGCCTCGGCCATCGTTGGAATTACATCATCTGTAATGGCAATAATTTTTAACTGTATTCCTGGCGCAACTTTTCCTACACATGTTCCGGCACCTAGTTTGGTTTTACTGACAGTCTTCTCTAAAAGAAATCGCCCTTCAACATTGGCAACAGGGAGGCATTCAGTTGCTCCATAAGGAGTATATGTTGTTCCATTGGGAAGAACTTTTTGAAACATTTCATGAATAAGCGGTGATACAGGTGCTCCAAACATAACAAGATACTTTACTGTGGGAAGAGTTATATTATTTTCTACACAATAGCGTGCAACTTTTTCCCAAATAGCGGGTGAGCCTGCAACAAAAGTTCCTTTGTGATCTTGAATATTTTTTACAAGAACTTTAGGGTCAGCTTTTGCCGGTCTCGATGGATTCATATCTGGGATACAAGAAGTCATACCCATGGCCATGGTGAAAAAGGCAAAAAGAGGGAACCCTGGAATATCGACTTCAGTTTCATTAAGACTGAAGAGTTCTTTCAGCATATCGGTTTGAGTATTGAAGATTCGATGAGTGTATACAACACCTTTTGGAATACCAGTTCCTCCAGAGGTAAAGAGAATGGCCGCCATTTGATCTGCTGTTATAGAGACTTTGTCATTGAAATCTTTTTTCTTTTTTTGCCATGTCTTTGTTGAGACCATTTTTCCCCAAGTTAATTTACCGGTTGTGACAAAAAATTTAATACTATTGAAAATACTCGGGTAGAAAAGTCTTAGAAAATGAACTTCAGGCACCGCAATGAGCCCTTCTGGTTTTAATTCTTTAATAGAACGAAGAAGATTTTCTTTGCCCATTCCTGGATCAATAAATACAGGAATGACACCCATTCTAAAAAGAGCAAATGTAATAACTGGAAATTCTATGCCAGGCCTTACAAAGACTAGGACTTTGTGTCCGGGTCTTAAACCTAATTCTTTAAGATGGGCGGCATAGTTTTTAGATTCAGCAACAAGTTCGAAAAAAGTTAAAAAATCATGGCCACCTTTTTTACTCGACGCGACCACGGCCTTCTTCTCTGGAAATTGAAGGGCCTTTTCATCTATTCTTGCTGCAATATTTTTAATATCGTCCATCATTTTACCTATGCTAGAGAATTAAAGAACTCTTCCATGTCATTGATGGCGCGCTCTTTTTCATCTTCAATTACATAGTGATTCGCTTTGTCGTAGACAAGATATTTAGCTTCAGGAAAAAAATCCTGCCATCTTTTTAAAAAATGCATATTGAAGCAAAAGTCTTTTGCACCCCAAATGAAAAGTTTTGGCATCTTTAGAGTTAAGAGCTTGTCTTCAATATCACTAAGAGTCATATAACTAGGATGATTTTTTTGTAATGGAATATCTTTTACAAAACGTGCCGTAGCAATTCTGTTTTCGTAATTGTTATAGGGAAGCAGTAGTCCTTCTTTTGCTTCTTTTGAAAGACCATTACTTGAGGCCATAAATGTTGCAGGGTAGGCAAAGGCATTAAATGTTCTCACCATCCATTCCCCGAAAACAGGAATCTTACATAGAGCAATTCTCATTGGAATTCTAAGAGACTTAAAGGCCGCTGTATTTAAAAAGACAATTCCTTTAATTCTTTCAGGGTAGCGTGTGGCCACTCCCATACCAATGGCTCCGCCCCAGTCATGAACAACGAGACGAATATTTTTTAAGTCCAGTTTTGTAATAAGTGACTCAATATTTTGAATATGATTTTCTAATTCATATTCATAATCTTGTGGCTTAGATGAGAGTCCGCAGCCAATATGGTCGGGTGCTATACAGCGATAATTTTTAGAAAATTCTTTGATCAAATTTCTGTAGTAAAAAGACCATGTTGGGTTTCCATGGAGAAAGAGAATCGGATCACCGTCACCTTCATCAACATAGTGCAATTTTAAATGACCTAACATGAGGTAATTTTCTTTAAATGGATATTCTTCTTTCAAGTTTTCAGATATTTTCACTGTATTCACCATTGTACTCCAAACATTAAGCTCGTAAGTCCTGAGCCAATGCCAACAAGGGCCACTTTATCGCCCTTTTTAACTTTATTTTCTTCAATGAGTTTAATTAATGTAATTGGTAGGGCCGCTGAACCCGTATTGCCAAGCGAATCGTAAGTAATATGAGTCGGATGACTTGCAAGGCCTAGGGCCTCAAGAACGAGTTTCTCGTGAGCAATTCCCACTTGGTGGCCAATGACCCAATTCACGTCATCATTTGTCCAATTTAAAACTTCTTTAGTCTTATTCCATGTCTTTGAGGCAAGAACAATTCCGTGTTGTAATAGCTCTTCCGAATCCGTTTCCATCATAAGACTTCCAGGGTCGCCATCTCCTTGGCAAAGTTTATTGGCCGTACTGTCTGTCATAACGGCACCACCAACAATGCAAGGGGACTCTTTGGCCAAATCCTTACTTGATAGAACAAAAGCAACCGCACCTGAGCCAATAGTTAAATTGGCAATATACTTCTTTATATTTTTTCTATTAATGTCAGGATTCGTATTTAAAAAACGAATGGTCTCTTCAATTAAAGGCCCACCATTTTCACCGGATACAATGAGAGCATTTTTAATTTGCCCAAGTTCGATCATATTGGCGGCCATGGCCCATGCACTAATAACACCAAGGCAAGCGTTGGAAAGATCATAGATCATACAATCTTCTTTGAGTCCTAGATTGCCGTGAACAATACTGGCCGTTGATGGTTCTAGAAAATCACGACAAACACTGGCATGAATGAGTAAGTCAATCTCATCCTTATTAACGTTTTGTTTCTCAAAAAGGTTAAGTGCCGCCTTTGTACTTAAATCACTTGGTAATGTTTTTGGCGCCCACATCCTTCTCTCTTTAATTCCCGTCATCAATTCTAGACGTCCGTGGGGGAGTTTGAGTCTTGTATAAACTTCCATAAGTCGAGTTTCGATATCCTCACTCGTAACAATATTGTCACTTAAATGGTAAGAATAGTCTCTTATGGCCACATTTGTATATTTCACAAATTTTCCTTTTAATTTTCCATTAGGCCATACAAATTGGCCATACTAATTCCGCTAAGCATAGAGCCCACAATTCCTAGAAACCCTTGATCTGTACCGATGAGATAAAGTCCTTTTACCGGAGTTTTTCCGTCTCGAGACTTATCAGGGGAGCCATAAACTGTACCACCAAAATGACCAGTATAGCGCTCAATTGTTGTTGGACTAAAAGTATCCTTTACTAAAATATTAGCATCAAAATTTGGAATTAATTTTTTTGCAAGCTCTACGCTGTCATTGAAGACACGCTCTTTTTCTTTAAGATATTCTGGTCTTTCAAGCTCTTTCCAAAGTTCATAGTTGGCCATATTTGTCATACGTATCCAACCGTCTTCGTAATCGTCGTGTCCAAAGTTATTCGGAAAACAGACAACAGCGCTTTGATTGTCATAGATCTCTGTGGGTTTTCTATATAGATACTTCGGTCTATTATTATAGAAAATAATTGTCGCATTCTGGCCCATTTCGCTAGGCTTTTTATCTAGCAGCATAATGCTCTCAGTGAATGTCATTTTACCAACTCTTGGAGAGTAGTTGTTTTCACCATCGAGAACATTCATAGTTTCTGGATAGCCCATACTGGAAAGAACTACAGGAGCTTTATATATTTCACCTTTTTTTGTTTCAATTTCGCTAATAGCGCCATCATGATTAGTTCTAATGGCCGCAACTTCTGTTCTGAAATGTATTTCTCCACCAACATTTTCAAGCTTTTCAAGCAAAAGATTGATGACAGTTCTTACTCCATTTTTTGGACGGCAAAATCCTTCTAGATAAATTGACTTGAACATGATTACAAATTGCGAGAAGTCCATGTCGTTTTCCCATGCTGATCCGTAAATGAGCAGTGGGCAGAAAATCATTTCAAGGAGTGATTCATTTTTAATAAAGTGTGAAACCACATCTTTTGCCATAACGGTTTCATTATCAAGGGCCACTTCATTAAATTCTCTTATTTTTTGAAGAAGCTTATTGAAGCCGTCAATTTCATCTGGAAAGTTTTTTTCAATTTCACTAAGAAGAAGCTCTAAATTATTTGAAAACGACAATTCGTAGTCGGGAAATGTTATTTTTGAATAGTTTTGTTCGCTCAACTCTAAGGCCTCGTAGGGAATACGAAGTTGTTTTAGGAGTTTTGACATGGGAGCAGCCTTCGTTCCTTTTGGAACAAAGTTTGTCATAGCATGAAGACCCACATCAAAGGGGCGTTTGGCACGCTGGTAATATGAATTAAGCCCACCGCTAATGGTATGCTTTTCCAAGATGCAGACTTTTTTGTCGTACATGGCAAGTCGAATGGCCGCTGCAAGACCGCTCATTCCGGCGCCAATTACAATTGCATCATATGTCTTTGTCATGATTGCCCTTAGGGAAATACAAGGGCCCAGAGACTGGGCCCATTTTTATTTATTGAAATTTTGGTTGTAGGTAATCTACACAGCTTTTCATTGAAGCTAGTTGAGGATAATCCTCTTGAGGAACTTCAATTTTATGACGCTTTTTTAGTTCCATAACGATATCTAAAAAGTCCATTGAATCTAGGTCAAGTTGATCTCTTAGAGCAACTTCATCATTGATCCCATTTACATCGTCATCTAGTGCAATGTCAGCGATAATATCTACAACGGCCTGTCTTACATCTTCTCTTGTCATTTTTTCTCCTTAATACTTTTTAATTATGAGACTTGAGTTTATTCCAAGCATTCCAAATGAATTATTTAAAATATATTTAACGTCTTGTTTTACAGGGACACCATTTACAAGACCAGGGATTGCGCATTTTGGATCTACATTCTCAATCTTCTTACATGGGTGAATCATACCGTCTGTAAAAGAAGGAAGGTTTCCAGCAAGTTCTAGAGCTCCTGCTGCACCCATCGTGTGACCGATGAATCCTTTTGTGCAATTTACTTTTGTAGTTTCGTTATTGAAGACGCTAGCAACAGCTTCACATTCTTGGATATCACCCATAGCTGTTCCTGTTGCGTGCATATTTACGATGTCGATATTCTCTGGTGTAAGACCAGCTTTTGACATGGCCTTTTGCATACATTCAATTTGTCTTGTTGTATTTGGAAGAACAAAGTCTGTTGCATCAGAGTTTGAGTGATAACCAACTACTTCACCGTAGATTTTTGCTCCGCGAGCAAGGGCATCTTCTAATCTTTCTAAAGTATAGATACATCCACCCTCAGAAATAACGATTCCGTTTCTTTCTGAATCCAGCGGGCGAGAGGCCATCGTAATATCTTCGTGATCACCAAGGGCACCTTGTGCTTTAAAAGCAGCAAAAATTCCAAATGTCCCAGTTGATTCTGAAACACCACCGGCGAAAGCAAAATCGACTTCACCTAGTTGAAGCATTTGGGCCGCTTGAATGACACCAAGGTTTCCGGCGGCACAGGCCGCTCCAATAGTATAGTGTGGTCCTGTAATTCTAAGATTCAGAGTAACTTCACCAGCTGGGTTATTCGCAACTGTTCTCGGATTATGATGGTGAGACCAAAATTCAACATTCAAATCATTTTGGTAAAGTTCATGGATTTCATTTTCTGTTTCCACGTTACCGTGCTCAGTAATTCCGATATAAACACCAACTTTATCTTTATCAAAATTTTCAAAATCAAGACCACTATCTACAAGGGCCTCATTTGCACAGTAAATCCCAATCGCACCAGCACGAGTTCCGCGCTTTCTCATCTTCTTGGGTTGGTACTTACCTTCATCAAAAGTACATAGACCTGCTGGCAACATTCCCATGTGACGAATTTCGGTACGTGTAATTCCTGATTTTCCTTCTAGGAGTGCATTTCTGAATTCTAGAAGATTATTTCCATTTGGTGCAGTAAGGCCCACACCGGTGATGACGATTCTACTTTTCATAACGGCTGTTCTCCAGGTTTTTTTCTATTTTCTCAAGGCCTAATATTAATTTATCTGTTAATGAACGCTTCAATGTTTGTGTCACTTGGCGAGCTGGTTCCAGACCAGTTTCAATCATCTTGAGAGCAAGAGGTAATTTCTTTGCCAGGGCCTGGGCCTCTTCAGATGTTCTGTTCTT
>NZ_AUNE01000004.1 GCF_000447755.1 Bacteriovorax sp. BSW11_IV
AAGTAAACGAAGTTCCAATGAAATCCCTAGTTGATGCTGCTAGTGCAACAGCAGTAAATATTTCTAATAGTAAAATGTATAAATCAGGTCGCTATACATACCTTAGATATTCTCCACTTTCAGTTGAGATGAATGTTTGTAAAGATGAAAGATATGCTGAGCAAAACGCTGTAGGACGTTGTTCAGGTTTCCTTGTTGCCCCAGACATTCTCGTAACGGCCGGTCACTGCGTACGTGGACTTGATTGCTTAACAAGCTCTTGGGTATTCGGTTTCAATTCAGAAGAAGCTTCTGACAATGTTGTTCCAAGTGAAAATGTCTATCAATGTGCTGAAGTTTTAACTTCGGTTCTTGATGGAGTTCAGAAGAAAGATTTCGCAGTTATTAGACTTGCAAGAAAAGTTGAAGGTGTAACACCACTTTCATATAGAAAAGAAGGTAAAGTAGAAGATGAGGCGTCAATGACAATCATTGGAAACCCTTCTGGTCTTCCAACTAAAGTTACTAAAAACGTACAAGTAAGAAACAACTCACCAGTTAATTACTTTGTAACAAATGCTGATACTTTTGGAGGAAACTCTGGTTCGGCAGTTATCAATGATGAGACAGGTTTAGTTGAAGGTATCCTTGTTAGAGGAGCAAAAGACTATGCTATGGACTACGCCGCTGGTTGTAACAGAGTAAATATCTGTGAAGACGTTGATGGTTCAAATGGTTGTTTTGGAGAGAGTATCTCTAGAATCTCATCTGTAGAATTAGAAAAATATATCAAATAATCAATTCTCTTTCACACGGAGAAACTTGACATCACAACACCAAAAAAGACCCCTCGGATGAGGGGTCTTTTTTTTTCTGCATCTTCGGTTAAAATATTAAAAACGGAGATATTATGAAAAAGACTGGATTTTCACTCATCGAAGTCATGATGGTTCTTGCCATTATGGGTGTTGCAGCAGTTGGCTTTATGACTTTCATGAGAAATCAAAATAAAACGCAGAAAACAATTATTTCCTCAGGGGAAATAAATATCTTAGTCAATGAAGTACGTGGTCATTTGGCCAAGGAAGAAATTTGCGTAAAATCATTTAAGGGTTTTAGGATTACAAAAGATAAGCCTGTGCCCGTTGAGAAGATTCTAAAGTTCAATGATGAAGTGATGTACGAAATTGGAAAAATCTATGGCGATGCAAATGTCACTTTATCTTCGATGTCACTTGTTGATTTTGATACGGACTCTAAAGATGGTTTAAGTGGTAGATTAAAATTGAAACTTGCTTTAGAGAGAAACGCAGAAGTCTACGGCAATAAGACTATCAATAGAACAATTAATCTTGATGTCATGTTAGATGAGGGTGAGTTATTAGTGGATTGTTACCCTGCAGGTATGCAAAGAGCAATTGATAATTCATCAAAGATTAAAGAGCTTCAACAAATGCAAGAGGCCGTAATGCAATTGATGGAGAAGTCTCAAAAAGGTGATAGTGGAGTTATTCCAAAAAAAGAAGAATCTAGATCCAATCAAAAAGAAGTGGAAAGTAGTGATAGACCCGCTCAAAAAGAAGAGTACAGAGAAGCTATTCCGCAATTACCTGATAATTTACAAATCACAGAAGAACAAATGCAGCAAGGTCTAGAGCTGTTAAAGCAAATGATGGAGAAAATGCAGCAGGGAGAATAGTCCCTGCTGATAATTATTATTCAACAACTGAGCAATTAAGTGAAACGTTAGCGTTTAATTTTTTACCGCTTCTATAAATGAACTCTTTTGCAAAATTAATCTCAGTTGTATTACCTTCATTGAATCTGTGAGTAACACTAACTCCATTCACAACAATAGAGATTCCTTTTACATGCCAACTTTTATCTTGATGATTGTAGCTATTTAGAGGAACAAAAGTTAGATCCATCATTGCTCTTGTGTTGTTAACATCGCTTGATGGTGCAAGAGTAATACTACTTTTGTTATTTCGGTTAAGATCAACTGAGATAAGCTCACCATTAACAGTGATCGCCTCATCTTTTTCTAGAGTTGCAAAAGTTTTCTCCTGAATAAAACCAATATTCTTTGTTGTGTAAGTTGTAAAACATGAAAGTTGGTTTGAAGCATAAGATTGTATGCAAAGTAGAATTGCACTGACTGCTAAAAGTAGTTTCATAAATCCTCCGTTGGTTATGACAATTGATCTTATCCAATCGAGGAATATTGGGTAGTAGGGCGGTAAGTTATATAAGACGTGTTTAGATTCTAGACAAATTACTTTGAATTCTTATCTTCTTTCAGGTACTTAGGAATTAGGTCGATATCAAATTTCTTGGCCAACTGAACTATCATTGGGATTGTTAGGGGGGCCAGAGGCAGTACGGCAAGCGTTCCTAGGCCCAGAGTTTTGAGAAAAGAGCGAAACTGGGCATTGGCAAGTTTCATATCGTCTTTACTTGCCTCACCCTGAGTGTAGCGCAAGTAAGTGCGAAGCATTTGCTTATTTTCCTTCGTCTCATGCTGAAGGGCACGCTTGATTAATTGTAGAGTTTCGCGAATTTTTGATTCGATTTTTTCTTTTAAGCTCATTGCTTTAAGTCTGAACCAGGTAAACAAACGGCACATCCAAGACCTTCTGTGATATCGTGGCTTTTGATTTCCTCATCGATCATCTCTCGCAGATCATCAATGGATTCACTACTTGCACCTAGAGTGGTGGCCAGTGTTTCTGGGCATGAAGGCGCGTCTATCTTTATATCAAGACCCATTGACTCCATTTTTTCGGCGTAGTCATAGGCCTTATCAATGTCAGCAATGTCACATGAAAAGAGCACTTCGCCAGAATGAATTTCAATGACTTTTACAGCTTTTGCCATGTAGAGTTACCCCATTTTTATTTTGCACACCTATCTAGTATAATGTTATTAATACAATGTGCTAACTAATGAGACAAGGGCCAGCGCTCATGAAAAAAATTTATTTTATTGAACGAGATCGCTTTTTAAGAGAATTCTACGAAGGCTTTGGAAAGAAGTATGGAGTAGAGTGCTACACTGATGATAGTGGGATCGAGTCAACGTATATCATCAAAGATATGGCCCCAGATGTAATCTCACTTGACGTAAAAACGGCCATTGAAGTTGGTCTAGATGAAATGATGAACGTATTAAATGAAGAAGTCATTTCGCAGATTCCTGTTGTGCTCATTCAAAATCCAGACGAAGATCTGCCTGAGGTTCTAGCGAAAAGAGCTAAAAAGGTACTTGTTCGACCATTGGCCATTGAACGTTTGATTGATGACTTATTGGAGTAGGGCGAAGTGGATAAGGAAATTCTTTTTATTATTGGTGGCGTTGCTCTTACTTTGATTATTTTCGGAGCAACGATTTACATGAAAATGACGGGTTCATTTTAGCGAGGAAGTATAATCTTCCAAATTTCATCTGTATTTTGATCAGAGACAATTAGTGTCTCTTTTTTTATTTCCCATTTTGGCTGAATAAGTTTTACTTTCGCCATTGTAAAATACTTGTATGGAAAATCTCCAAGAAACTTATCACTTTTCTCATCCCAGACAACAGCTCTTTTAATTGTGATGGGTACGTAGGTGCCTGCAGTTCCTGAATTATAGACTAGAAGTTTGATATTTCCACGATAAGAGATCGTCTCTTCATACTCGGGAACTCCGCCATTACTTTCGATCTGATAAAATGTATCGCTATTCTTTTTACTGACGAGGAGAAAAAAACCTTCTCTCTCAACAACTTTCCAGTCGTTGGCCATTGAGGAAAAAGAGAAAATAAGAGTTAATAAACATACTAATGATTTCATCTTTGTACCTTCCTAATGTCATCAGCTTTCTTTCTAAAAGAAGATAACTTAAAACTCCATGCTACGTCTTTGTAAAAATTGTGTCTTTTTCTTTTTGCAGAAACTTTCACATCATTAATTTGAATATTCATAGGTCTTCTACCATGAGACCAAGTCGCGGTTGTTACATATTCACGGTGATAGTGATAAACGTTATCAATATCACTAGGGGGTTTGTAGCTAGAGTTTTTAAATTTAATGAAAGCTTCTACTGAAGTACGAGTGTACTTACATTTCGAAGAACAAGAAAGTGCTGTTTTCCAATTGTGGTCATTGTTGTTGTACATAGAAAATTGCCAAGGTTGAAGGGCCGCATCCAAATCAGTTGCAGTCTCATGACCGTATTTTCTTGCGTAGTCTCTTCTGTTGCGGACAACTTTCATCACGGCGACCATTTCTTCAAGGGGAGGAGTCAAAATACCCGCTTCACCAAATGCTGTTAGAGTAAGTGCCGCAAATTCCTGTTCTTTAGGATTAAGTTTTAAGAAAAGATTTGTAAAAATTGAACTGCGGTTAATTAATGTCCCGTCTCGTCTTTTGTTGCCAGCGATGACAACATCTTTGATTGATTGAAGACATTTTCCTAGTTCTTCTTTGTCTTGGTATGAAACATCTCTTGCTAGGACCTTGCAGTGAGGGAGCCAGTCTTTTTCATCCAATACCTCAACCTCTTTCCCAACAAGATCAGTTATATCTTCTTTGTTACATTGCTCAAGAAAGGAAGTAAGAGTACTTGGGTCTAGAATATCATGCATTTTTTCAAGTCTACGCGGTGTTTGCTTGATCACATAATATCTGATTCCTCGACTATCATACATAGGCTTTTTATAACTGACGTAAGCGCCACCTTGATCATCCTCAGTTGAAATTTGATATTCACCTGAACGAATCTTGTCCCAGATTTGATCTTCATTTTCTTTTTCAAATTTGTTTAAACCTACAAGGTGTGATGTATTTGTAAAAAACTTTTTGAAATCTCTTTGATTTGGAGCAATTGATTTTCCTTGCTGGTCGTAGAGATTGATTACTCGAGCTTGAGGGTCTTTGTGGTAATAAATCCATCCGATGCGTCCGAAGTTTGGACCAGAAGTGATTTTTATTTTTAATCCAACACCTTTACTTTTATTGGCATCAACTTCTAAAATTTCGGCCTCTACACCTTTAGTGAGAAATCCTATTACATAGCTTTTACCACTAAAGTAGCTTTGAGAGCGCAAAGTTACGTTCTTCTTGATAACAAGTTTAGTTGGAATCTGAAGTGCCTCGGCCGCAAAGGTCGAGAAAATTATAAAAAATAGGATTAAATACTTTTTAAACACGATAGCTCTCTTTTCGAACAAATTTCTCCAGAGAGCTTATCGGTTAAATGATCAAAATCTAAAGGGATTGTTACAATTCACTAGGCCTTTCATCCTCTGGTCCAAGGATGAAATTCTGTAGGCCTAAAGGGTTGAAAATAAAGGCCGGAACACGAATTCGATAGAAGATCCCTGTTTCGTGATTCACTGTACTCATTACGTTGGTTTTGCTCGCAATCTGGGCGTGAGCATCTCCACGGTCGTAGGGAATAAAGAGATCATAATGCTCTTGTTTATCTAGGAAGTAGTTAATGATGTACTTTCTAAGATTGTCCATATCATCTTTTTCATAGCTACTAACAAGAAAGCTATTCTCGTATGAGCGAGAAATAATCTTTCCTTTGAGTGGGTCTTCAAGTTGATCTTTTTTGTTAAAGACGATGATGCGATCTTTGGCCCCAAGGTTCAATTCATCAAGAACTGAATTTGTTACTTCAAGATGTTTTTTGAAGTGCGGATCAGAGATGTCGCAGACAATGACAAGAAGGTCAGCCTCTAGAGCAGATTCAAGTGTTGTTTTGAAACCATCAATTAACGTATTGGGTAAGTTTGAAATGAAACCTACTGTATCGATAAGGATCATTGGTGGTTTAGTGTCAGGGTTTAACATACGATATGTTGAATCCAGTGTCGCAAAAAGCTTATTCTCTTCAAGAACATTAACTCGACACAGGCGATTCATCACTGAAGATTTTCCTGCGTTTGTATAGCCAACAAGTGCAGCCGTTACAGCTTTGTTTTGTCTTCTTTTTCTTTGTTGCTCGCGCGATTTTTGCATTTCAACGAGTTCTTTTTTAAAGAACTCAATACGCTCACGAATGATTCTTCTATCGAGCTCGATCTGCTGTTCACCCTCTCCACCACGCACACCGATACCACCTCTTTGACGACCAAGGTGACTCCAAAAACCTGAAAGTCTTGGGAGAATGTATTGAAGACGTGCGATTTCAATTTGAATTCTTGCTTCATTGGTTCTGGCGTGTTCTGAGAAAATTTCTAGAATAATGTGACAACGATCTACTACAGATAGCCCTGAAATCTTCTTAATATTTCTTATTTGGCTTGCCGTTAACTCGCAGTCAAAGACAAGAAGTGTCGAGCCTTCTTCTTTAGCCGCTTCGGCAATTTCTTCAATTTTTCCTGAGCCTAGAATTGTTGCTGGATCAACGGTCTTCTTGTTTTGGATATAAGACTCACCAGCTTCAATCCCCAGTGTTCTTAGAAGTTCTCTTAACTCTGTTAGAGATCTTTCTGTTTCATTAATTGTTGCGTGTTCTTTAAAACTTGGACACACGAGAGAAACAAGAGACGCCTTAGCTTCTCTTGAAATAAAAAATTCATTATCAAGCATAAATTATATCTACTAATAGGTTATCGATTAATCGAGTTTGGTTAATTTTATATGCACCAGCAACAACAACTTTATTTGTTTCTGGTCCAACTTCTTTTAAATTATTTGCGTCTAAAACTTCAAGATAGTCCCATCTTGAATTTTTTTGCTCTTGTTCAAGAATGAGATTGATGGCAGCAAAGGCATCAGTGAATGAGCCTTTTTGTAGTTCTGTTTTAATCTTATTTAAAGTTTTGTTCAAATGTAAGGCCAATATCTTTTCATCATCACTGAGATATTGATTTCTAGATGATAGAGCAAGTCCTTCAGCACTTCTTGCAATATCACAAGTTATAATCTCCAGGTCGAGATCAAGATTCTTTGCCATGGTTTTTATGACTAGTACTTGTTGATAATCTTTTTGGCCAAAATAGGCCTTTGTGGGTTTAGTTAATGAAAAGAGTTTGTAAACTACAGTGGCCACTCCTTGAAAGTGACCTGGTCTTTTCGCTCCACAAAGAACATCAGTGATTTCTGTTACATTTATAAATGTATGAAAATTATCGCCGTAAACTTCTGCAGTTGATGAAGGGGCAAAGATATAGACTGGCCTTTCAATTTTTTCTAAGCTCATCATTTCTTTGATTTTTTCAACATCCTGCTCAAGAGTTCTTGGGTATTTGTCGAAATCTTCATTTGGACCAAATTGCGTTGGGTTTACAAAGATTGTAATCACGGCGCAGTCATTTTCTTTTAGAGCTTTATTCAAAAGTCCAAGATGCCCAGAATGTAGATTTCCCATTGTTGGAACAAGCCCAACAGAGCCGTTGATCGTTTTTCTTAGATTTGAAAACTCTGATCTCGATTTAATTAATTGTATCATTTTTTTAAACTCTCAATGAGATAGTCGGCGAGTTGATCTTTAGACAATTCACCTTGGAAGCTAATTCCATGCTCGTTGTAAAACGAATAAGTCGCACCATCTGTTGCGAAACCTTTTTGAGTTTGTCCTTTGAAGCCACCATGAACATGGGTGCCAATAAGAAGGTCTACTGGTTTTCTGCGCCATTTCTCTTGTAATATTTCTTCAGTAAGATTTGTTTCTGCTGCAAAGCCAATGATCTTCATTCCAGAATCTCGGTATTCACCGATAATTTCTTTAAGTACATCTGGGGCCTTGGAGTAGATAAGACCGTTATCAGTACTATTTTCTTTTTTGATTTTAGAATCTTGATAATCAAATTCAAAATCACAAAGTGCGGCCGATGATATATAGGCAACAGCGCCTTCTGTTTCTCTCATCGCGTGGGTAAGCATCTCTTTAGTTGTAGTCAGGCGAATAAGCTTATAGCGTGAATGGCACTTCAAATACTCTAATTCTTTTGTGGCGTGAACTCCAGCAAGGACAATGACTTCGAAGCCATTCATAAGAGCTTTCTTTGCTAGGATGAAACCAGTTTTTCCTGAAGATGAGTTCGTGAGAAATCTTACGGGATCTAGAGGAGCGAGTGTTGCTCCTGTCGTGATGACAACTTTTTCATTTCTCTTTTGCTCAAGATTAAAGATATCAAAAGTTTCTACAATCTTTTCGACATCAGGTAGTTTTCCCGCTCCAACATCGCCACAGGCAAGCATTCCTTCTTCTGGTGGATAGATGAATGTATTTTGTAACGATTGAAGTCTTTGAACTAAATCAATATTGGCCTGAGTAATGGGATGTTCATACATGAGAGTATTCATGGCCGGAAATAAAACAATAGGTTTAGTTTCAGGAAATGCTAAGAACACTGACGTAAGTAAATCATTTGCTCTTCCCATGGCCAGTGAAGAGAGTGTGTTTGCACTAAGTGGGCATACTAAAAATCGGTCGGCCCATTTTGATAATTCAATGTGAAGTACAGTTCCCTTATCATCAGTATTTTTTGGATAATCAAAATCGCTATCGAAATTATAAACTTTCTCAACTCCAAGGTAGGAGAAAATATTTGGACGAACAAATTCATTTGCTCCTTTAGTAAGAACAACACGAACTTGATGGCCTTTTTTCACAAGAGCGCGCGCTAAATCGATAGACTTATAAGCACTAATTGATCCGCAAATACCAAGAAGAATCTTCATAAACTAAATTCCAATAAACACCTGAAAATAGGGCATGAAGCACTATAGGACAGCGTAAATAAGTTGGCAAAATAATGTCATTTTTACAAAAAGTCTTCTTTAAAATTTCAGCTAGTTATAAAATGGGGTTATGCGAAATTTTGAAGGAGTTGATCATGAATCTTAAAAGATTCTCTATTGTGAGTGACCGAGACGTTCAGGCCCTAGAAGATACGAATGAAGTGATACTGCTAAATCTTGATCATATCGTCTCAATGAAGCCCATCAATATTGTTGTCGATGGCGATGTTCGCGAAGGTTTTTGGATTAGAATGAGCAACGGGAAGAAGTACCGTGCACTTGATATCCCTAAAGAATTAAAAACGATGTTAAAAAGCTAAGATATTTTTAGCTATGAGGTACAGAGATTTATGAATTAAATCTCTGTCCACGATTGCATTTTCTTCACCTGTGAGCAGAACTTTTACATGCTCTCCTTGGCCACCAGTGATTAAGAGATTATCTGGTTTAAGCTGATCAATTATATATTTGAGAGAAGATTTTAGTTGAAGTGTTACGGCCTTTAAAATGGCCTCTTCTGTATTTTTTGGAAGATTATCTAAGTCTAGGTCGTCGTTGGCATTTGGTGTTTTCAAATGTGGAAGTAAGCTTCCTTTTTGATATGAGTCCAGGGATGTTTTTAATCCTGGAAAGATGTAACCACCTTTGTGACCATCATCTGTAACAAGATCCACTGTAATAAAAGTTCCAGCATCAATTACAAGCGTATTGCCTTCGAACTTTTTAAAAGCGTAATAGCAAACTGCAAGGCGATCTTCTCCTAGTGTTTGAGAATAATCAACAGGCATATCAAGAAATTGCTTATCTTTAAAAAGTTGGCGAATAGAAATGGCGTTAAATCTTTCAATTCTTTCTTTGGCACCAACAGAAGAGCTTATATAGAATGTATTGTCTTCAGATTCTTCAAAGGCCTCAAGAGGCATTACGTGAACCAATGAGTCTTCTTGAAAAAGACCGTAGTGTGGATTTGAATTTCCGTTATCAATTGTAACTATTGTTCTCATTGAAGGGGAAGTGGTGGCTGATTTTCAACAAAGGGCGCTTTGTTGCAGCTTAAATATTCATTGATATATTTTTTCTTCAAATCATACATATGAGCAATTGGTGTACAAAATTTAGGTGGTCTGTCTGGGCCTAAGTGAAGTAGGTCATTGATCACAAGAACTTGTCCATCAGTTAATTCACCTGATCCAATTCCAATTGTTGGAATTGTCAGCATATCAGTAATCTTCGTTGCAAGATCACTTGTTACACATTCTAGAACTATTGAAAAAGCTCCTGCATCTTGAAGTGCGCGCGCCTCTGCAATAAGTTTTTTTGCAGATGCATCCGATTTCCCATGAGTGTAGTAACCACCTAATTCAAATACTGATTGCGGTGTTAAACCGAGGTGGCCCATTACGGGAATGCCTGTTTGAGCAAGTCTACTAACGATCTCTAGCTGATGAGGAAAGGCCCCTTCAAGCTTAAGTGCATCAGCCTTTGTGTATTGGAATAACTCGATTGCATTTTTTAAACCAGACTCTAGTGTTGAATAAGTTCCAAAGGGAAGGTCAACAACAATGAATTTCTCTGGGGCACCTCTTCTTACGGCTGCACCAAAGACTTTCATTTCATCTAGTGTAACTTCTACAGTTGTATCGTATCCAAGAACAACATTTCCTAAGCTATCTCCAACAAGAAGCATATCAACTTCTGTTTCGCTGAGCATGCGCGCAGTTTGATAGTCATAGCAAGTAAGCATTTGCAATGGCATGCAGTCTTTTTTAATCTTATTCTTTTTAATTTTTAGAGTAGTTAGTTTCTTCATTCTTAAGGTATGAGTTCATCTTTTAAGCGTTCGAAAACTTCTTGTAGTTCTTCGTTTTGCCAAAGATTTAGAACTTCCTCTCTTAGTTGTTGTTGGTTCGCTTTTTCACATTCTTCATAGAACACACCGGTATCTATGTCATGGAAAAGAGAATCTAATTTGGCCTGGTATTCTTTGTCAAAAAGAACTTTACTGGCCTTGGTTGAGCCAAATAACGCGTTGGGGCTAATTAATTTAAAAAACTCAACCGGTCCAAGTGATATTAGTGCGTTAGCAATGAGTTTTACTTCGAGCCAGCACTCCATAAACGCCATTTCCTGCGAGACACCATTTTTGCGTAATGTTTTGTAAGAATGTAAGGCCCCATAAGGAAGCATTGAACATAGGATTGTTTGTTCAGAAAAGAGATCGGCCTTAGTTTCTTCCGCAAATGTTGATTCATAAGGCCCGGCCGTAATTCCAATGGCCTTAGCGATATGAAGAACAAGATTTAGTGAAGAGTCTTTATCTTTACAACCTTCAAGTGAATAAGCGCCACCTAGTTTGCCTTTTGTTTCATATTGAAATCGAACCTCGCTAGCGATGGCCTTGGGAGCGAGCATCGCCATATTAAATTGCGGATATTGATCTTTGAAGTTTCTGATATAGCTCCATCCGTGAGCAAAAATAAAATGCGTTCCATTAGAGAAAAACGCGATATTTTTTTCAATGATATTTTTTTGTTCATGATCTGGAGTGAGAACGATAATAGTTGGAATGTCTCTTAGCCATTCACCAATAGGGAGAGCTTTAAGATTTAACTGATCTGCAATTGCAAAAGAAGAACTTCCTTCTCTTAGGGCAATTGTGACATTTAGACCAGAATCTCTTAGATTTAATGCCCAAGCCTTTGCTTGAGAGCCAAGACCTATAATGGCAATTTTAGATGCATTTTCCATAATTTTACCTATAAAAAGCGTCTGTTGTGTACTTCATTTGGGGTTGCCGTTATTATTAAAGAGAGAACTACCATTGAGGGAATATGAATAGCAAAGGAAAAGTTTTTTTTCGTGATTCTTGGCAAGATGTCGATCAAGCATTTGGACCATTGGCCAATAGGGGATTTCTTTTTGGTGAATCACTTTTTACAACGACGAGAATTAGTCAAAATAAAATCTTTTTCCTTACTGATCATCTCCAGCGTTTAAAAAATGGAGTCCTATTTCTCTATGGCGAAGAAGTTAATGTTAATTCATTACAAGATTTTGTGACCAAGGCCATTGCTCAAGTTATTAGCGATGATTCTTATTATTTACGCATTAGTTATTTACGAAAACTCAGTGGAGAAGGTGAGTTCTTCTTATTTCTTGTTCCATTTGTAAGTGATCCGAGAAGACTGAGAGCTAGTAAAGCGATCTCTAGAAAAGGTGTGAGCTTAGTTCCAGAATATTTAAAGGCGGGAAATTATCTCGAGACAAATATTGAACTACAGTCGGCCGCCAAGAATAATTTTGATGAAGTTATATTTTATAGTACTGATGATATTTTATTAGAAGCGAGCACGAGTAATATTTTTCTAATTCAAGAAAATCAAATACTCACTCCAAAAATTCAAAGTGGTATTTTGGAAGGGATTGCCAGAAAGCATCTAATAGAGTTCTTGAAGTCTCAAAACTATGTCGTCATTGAGAGATTACTTACAGAAGATGATTTACTTGCAAGTGATGAAGTATGGCTTTCAAATTCATTGCGCTTTTTAAGATGTTTAGAAAGTTATGAAAGCAGAGAGTTTAAGGATGATCTGTATAACACTGTTCTTCCACAATTTTTAAAGTTTATTGGCCAGTAAGTCACAGTTTATTGGCATTTTTTTTATAAAACAAAACTTTTTCTATTGATTACACTTAAAAGTTAAGCTCTTAATTTTGCTAATATTTTTCCTAAATATACCGATTTGTATCTTAAGGTTGCCTTAAGGGTCTAGAATATATCTAGGAACAAAAATGCAGTGATGGAGTTATGAGATGTTAATCATAGGAGAGGATCAGGAAGTCGTAAACAAAGTGAGATTCTCATTGGCCAAATTAAACTTTAGTGCCATTCTTCTTGATTCCAAAGAAAAAGATATTTCAGAGCGAACAACGATGATAAAAATGTCTTCGTTTATTTTATTTATAGAAGATGAAGAGAATCAAAAAAATCCAAATGCAATTCGCGATTTGAAGATTCTTAATCCAACGGCGAGAATTTTTTTAATACAAAAGACAATTACATCAAAATTAGAAGATATTGTTGCACGCGGTGCAGATTATTTTTTTCCTACTAGTGAAAATGGGCTCGGCGAGATGGCCCAGATTATTAAAACACTTAGATGATTTGCTAAAAATTGTGTTCAAATTGCGCAACAAATACTAAGCTTTCATCATGAATAAAGCCTTTAAAGTTAAATGTCCAATCTGTGATACTCAGTTCTCATATTATTCGAGTGAGTACAGACCTTTTTGTTCTGAAAAGTGCAAGATGATAGATCTTGGTCATTGGCTTAATCAGACTTACACCATTCCTGTTGCTCCTGCGACAAATCAAGTTGTTGATGAATTCGAAGAAATGGATGAAGAAGGACAATTTTTCAGAGATCAAGATGACAATGAAAATAAATAATAAAGAATTGAAGAAGGCCGCACAATACGCTGCTAATGTTGCTGAACAAACTGGAAAAAGATTGTTGAGCTATCAAAAAAAACTACATCTTCTTACTGTTTCATCAAAAGAAGCGCAGGGCGTTTTTTCCGAGGCCGATGTTGAAGCAGAAATCTATATCTATAAAAAATTAAAATCTGCTTATCCCGATATTCCTATATTAGGTGAGGAAGCTGCCTTTGAAGAATTCAAAGGTGAAAAGCATAGTTATATTAATTATTCTAAAAAAGAATGGGCCTGGATTGTTGATCCCCTTGATGGGACAAATAATTTTTTAAATGGAATGGATTACTTCGCTGTTTGTATTTCATTATGCCATTTTGGTAAACCTGTCGTTGGTGTTGTTCATAGGCCAAATCCTTTTCAAACATTTTTGGCCTATGAAGGTGCTGGTTGCTGGACGATCGCACGCAATAAAAAATCTCAAAAAATTCATCAGGAAAAGTTGTCTAAAAAACTCAAGGAATCAATGCTCGTAACTGGTTTTATCACAGAGAAGGGGAAGCCACTACCAGCTGAATTTGAGTGTTTCAAAAGAATGATGGGAAACTCTCGCGGTATTCGCCGCATGGGAAGTGCTGCTCTTGATCTTTGTTATGTTGCCCAAGGTATCTTCGACGGCTTTTGGGAGAGGGGTCTTGCTCCTTGGGATATGGCCGCTGCTTCAATTATTTGTACAGAAGCAGGTGTTAGAGTAACCGACTATAAAGGACGGAAATTCTCTGCATTTGGTGAAACGATTCTCGCCGCAAGAAAACCAATCTATGGTCAAATGAAGTCTATAATCAACGCAGAAATAAAATAGTTGAGTAAGATGCTTTATTGACAAAAATTTTGCCCTATCCCTATAATTTTACGTTATTATAATAGAAGTGTTTATTGTTATTTCCAAGGACGGATTCAGTGGCAGAAATTTTAAAACGATTTGTAAGAGATATGATGGAAATTCAGGATGAGGCCTTGATCATTTCTCTATCAATACTCATTCTCGTTGCCGTAGTATTGATCATCTATTGGTTTTATAACAGAAGAAAGTTTCAAGAGTTACGTCATGAAATTCCAGCTCACGTTGTAAAAAATTATTTAGATTCAATTATTCAAAATTCTAATTCATTAAAGTCATCTCTTTTTAGAGGCGGTGGTTTAGACATTTCTGAAGGGATACCTTCTGTTGTTCCATTAAGTGATCTACCAAGTTCATCTATTCATGTTGGTGGTGCAAGTACTGAAGAGCTTAATCAAAAGAATGCAAGAATCGCTCGTTTAACAGATGATCTTACTGCAAAAGATAGAATGATTTTAGATCTAGAAAGAAGATTAGGTGATCTCGCAAGTGCTGGTGGAAGTGGTGAAGAAGTTAAAATCATGCAAGATGAAATTTCTAAGCTTCGTTCAATGCTTGATCAAAAAGAAAACGAACTAGAAGATGCTAGGAGCAATGCAAGTTCAAGTGGTGATTCGAGTGAATTTACGAGTCAAATCGCTGATCTTTCAAATGAAAGAGATCGTTTAAAAGAACAATTGCAAGAGTATTCAATAATTGAAGATGATCTAGCGAATGTTAAAAAGCTTCAGCAAGAAAACGAACAACTTAAGAAAGCTCTTGATGAATTAAAGGCCGGTGGTAGCGCTCCTGCTGTCGCAGTTGCAGAACCTGTTTCAGAGCCAGAAGTTGAAGCTGAACCTGAGCCCGAAATGGAAGCCGCACCAGAGTCCGTTGCTGATGAAGCGATTCCAGATGAAGTTGCAGATAGTGACATTGATTTAGAAGCGGAAATGGCAAAGGCCATTAGTGATTCTCAAGCTGCTCCAGCTGCTGAACCGGAAGAAAGTTTCGAAGAAGAAGCTGTTAGTGCAAGTAGCAATGATGAAGAGCCAGAAGTTCCATCTATGGAAGATGGAGATAAAAAGTCTGCAGAAGAATTGCTTTCAGAATTTGAAAAAATGCTAGGATAGCATTTATTGGAGTTTTCATGATGAAAAGGTTTGTTGCTGCAACACTTGTTTGCATCAGTATTAATTCATTCGCGAGTATTCAGAAACCAACGTCAGAAGATGTGTTGTTAAAGAAGTTTTCGCAGACTTATAAAACAAACCAAGATTATGATAATCTGAAAAAAGAAACATTAGCTCTTAAATCAAAAGCTGTTCCATCTTTGATAAAAGTTATGAAAGATGGAAATTACCCTGATAAAAATAGATGGATGGCGACTTTTCTCCTCGGTAAAATCATGGGGGATAAGTCTGCTCCATTCATTTCAAAGTTCACAAAGCACCCAAGTTGGGTAATGAGAATGGCGAGTTTAAAAACTCTACTGGCCCTAAAACAAAAACAATATGTGTCTTCTTACCAAGAACTTCTTAAAGATAACTCGATGCTGGTAAGATCTCAGGCATTAAGTAATATTCGTGAGCTAAAAATATCTGAAGCAGCTCCTCATGTTTGGGCGATGCTTTATGATAAGCGTAATTATCACTCAAATAGTAAAGATCAAAAACATAAGAGAATGGATATTATTAAAAACGTTGTTAAGACAGTGGGAGAGTTGCAATTTAAAAAAGCAACGAATCCTCTTCTGACTATGATTCAAAAAGACAGATATAATGACATCTTTGAAGAATTAAATTATGCGCTTTCTCAGATTACAGGTGTGAAGCCAACTAAAAATGATAAAGAAGCAGTTCGTTTATTTTGGAAAAGCAAAGAAGTATCTTTTAAGACAATTTAATTATGAAGAAAAAACTATCTATACCTGAAAATATTTCTGTTTTAGTTATTGAAGATTCACAAACTATGGCAGATCAATTGTTAAATGCTTTAAAGAAATTAGGATTTCCTGATTCAATAACTCATACACTTGATTGTAAAACCACTTACGAAGCGCTTAATAGTAAGAAATTTCATTTGATTATTTCTGACTGGAATCTTCCGGATGGAACTGGATTTGAAATTTTAACTAAAGTTAAGGGTGGTGGAGCACATGCCAGTGCACCATTTTTAATGGTAACTACTGAAAATGAAGTTTCAAATATGATTGATGCAATTAGTGCAGGAGCTACTGAATATCTCGTAAAGCCGTGGAATATAGACGAGCTCGAGAGTAAGCTCGCCTTTTGTTTGGAAAAAATTTAGAAGCTACTTTCTTCTTCTTTAGCTTTCTTTTCTTCGATCTCTTTTAGTTTTCTCTCAAGTGCAAGGACTCTTCCTACGCGATAGAGAATAGTTTTTTCTTGAAAGCCATCACTGCGAATAACTTTCCATCCTTGAAGAAAATCTTTTTCAATCATTTGTCTTTTGAAAACTGTTACTTTTGAAACTTCGCGAGATCCTTTGAAGCCTTTGACAACATTTACAATAAGTTTAAATTTTGCAGACTTTACAGAATCTCCTGATCCGAATGAATCTGAAAAATTTAGTTCTGTTGTGTTATCACGCCATCTTGTTTTGATTACACCCGTTTCCTGATTTTTAATTTCAAGATCATAATTGGCCATAATCTTTATGACTGCCTGCCAAGTTTGGTTGTAATCAAAGGTGTAAACCTGTGAAGGAATTTCATACTCTTCGACAATATACTGAAATTGCTCATAGGAAGAGCAGCTTGTCAAAATTGTTAGGAAGAGGGCCATAATCACTTTTTTCATAATCTTTCGCATGGTCAATTTCTTATAAAAATACTAACATACAGATATAATTATATATGATTCCCTATCTCATTAAAAGCAGGCGCACAATATGGACAAAAATGGCGACATCCTAAAAAATGTTTTATTACTTGAGGCCCGTGCTCTTGAACAGGCCGCTGGAAAAATTACAGAATCTGATGCCCTCCATGCGACAGAAATCTTTAAAGATCTTCTTGCCACCGGTTCCAATATTGTCTTCTGTGGGGTTGGGAAGTCTGGTGTTATCGCTCAAAAACTAGCTTCCACATTCACTTCGTTAGGTCTTCCTTCTTTTTTCCTTCACCCAACTGAGGCACTCCATGGAGATCTTGGGAGAGTGGGAAAGAATGATGCTATCGTCTTTCTTTCAAAATCGGGAACGACAGAAGAAATTATTAAGCTTCTTCCTTACTTAACTGTAGATCCAAAAAAGATGATCGCTTTAGTCGGAAATACAGCTTCTCCAATTGCTAAAAAATGTGGTCTTGTTCTTGATTGTAGTGTTGAGAGAGAGGCCTGTATTAATAATCAAGCGCCAACAACAAGTTCAACACTGGCCTTGGCCATGGGAGATGCTCTTGCCGTTTTATTTGAGCATGTCACTGGTCTTACGAAAGAAGGTTTTGCAGAAAATCATCCCGGTGGATTATTAGGGAAGGCCCTTCGCATGAAGGTAAGAGATTTAATGTGGAACACGGATGAGTGTCCTTTGCTTAAGTCTTCAGACACTTTGAAAGACGTGATTATTCAAATGACAAAAAATCCTGTCGGCGGTTGTGCTGTTGTTGATAGTGGGAAATTTGTAGGCATTGTTGTTGAAGGTGATATTCGAAGAACTCTTGCAAAAAATGGAGAGGGACTTGAAACAAAAGTTTCTGAAATCGTAAATAAAACTCCTGTTGCAATTGGGCCAGATGCTCTGGCCTATGATGCTCTGAAGTTAATGGAAGAGCGTCAACATGAAATTAATCTACTTCCTGTTGTGGACAAAGGCGTATTCTGCGGATTTCTACGCCTACATGACTTAATGAAAGAAGGATTTACGATCTCTCGCAAAAAATAAAAGAGAAAGAACAAGCCATAAAATACCATTGCCCCAAATTCCATATTGTTGAAATACTGTTGGGGCAAGATTCTTATCTACGACAATCGGTAAATCCAAAACTCCATCTGTGTGATAGGCCAATCTCTCACTTTCACTACCATCTTCATATAGTATTGAAGTAATACCAGTGTTTGTCACACGCACGATGGGAACATTGAACTCAATGGCGCGCCAATGAGATAAGAACAAGTGCTGTAATGGTTCCGATGTATTTCCATACCAAGAATCATTTGTAATATTAATAATAAAATCTGGAATTTTTTTTGTGTTGTTTAAGTAGTCCCTAATGAAGCTTGAAAATAAAATTTCATAGCAAATGGCCGCTGAAAATGTTGCATTTTTTTTCGTTTCAAATAATGGATAGGTTGTTCCGGCCGCAAAGAATGAAATATTTTCAATATATTTTGCTAAGAACTCATTAAGTGGTCCAAATGGGAGTGATTCACCAAAAGGAATTAAAATTCTCTTATGATAAGCATCTTTCAATCTAGCATTTTCACTAAAGTGAAAGGCCGCATTGTGTTGAGTCTCAAAGAAAAAGTTATTTCTTTTGCCCGAAGTATCGTAACCGCCAATAAAAATTTCTGAGCCCATCTTCTGTGCAATCATTTGAAATGTGTATGGTGTTAGGGCCGGGTCATTTTTCATAAGACGTGAATCTAATATTCTTGGAAATGAAGTCTCTGGCCAAACAATTAGATCGGGTGTCACTTGCGCTTCACTAATCGAGAGATTTCTATAAATCGTAATCACTTCACCTAGAGCTAGTTGAAGTCCATTTTCAGAGTGGATTTTTAGGTCATTACCAATATTTCCTTGTACAAGCCTCAGGTTGAGTTCATTTTGTCCTTCACTCTTTTGTAGAGGGACAACTACTCCAGCTAGTATTAGGGCGATTGAAACCCCAATTGATAAGACATCGGCTTTTTTTGTTTTTAAAGATCGCACTATTGTAAGAGCTAGAAACACACTGATGAATGAGTAGTAGGGGGCACCTAAAAATTTGGAAATACCTATATAGGGTGCAAACCATAGGAAAGGGTGGCCTGCGTGTGCTGGAAACTGTTGTGGGACAAAATACTCTAGCAAGACAAAGAGTGCTGTCAAAAGCACCATTGTAAAGCTTGTATTGAAGAGTTTTTTACGAGCGAAATATTTAATAACAATAAATGCAAATATGTGTGGGGTAATGATTAATGTGAATAAGGCCCCTAAGATATAATTCACAGGAAAAAATAATCCACCAAAAACTTTGAGAAGCTCTGGAATCCAATAATAGCCAAAGAGATTGTATCCAAGTGAGAAAAGCAGGAAGCTAACAATTTCATTTTTAAGTGAAATCTTTTTTGTCTCATTGTAATTTAATGAAAAATAATAAAAGAGCATGGCAAGGCCAAGAATACTTCCCAATGGGAATGAAGGAAGGCCTTTTATTGGAAATGCGCTCGCATATAGCAGCCCTCCAATAAAGGGGATCGACTTGTTTGCGAATGGGAAGTTTTTTATTTTTAATATTGTCATGATTTCATTCTAAATGTGACTTAGGCATTTGCCAATTTCTCGGGTGCTAGTTATCATAATATTATGCACATACAACACGAGAATAATGAACATCTAAATACACACAATCCTTTCAAGGTTCACTACGAGCAAGTGAAGCGCTGTCCTAAGTGCTCTTCAGTCTTCATCACTGAGCGTGAGTGTGAGGCCTGTGGATTTCAGTTTAACTATAATCCTCTTGGTGAACCATTAGGAGAAAAGAGTTTTTATTCAATTCGTGAGTCGTATTGGTCTCAACTTTCATCATTAGAAAGGTCTAATAGGGCCTTAGAAAGTAAAAAGGGTGAGAAGGCAAAGAGATATATCTCTAAGGTCATTCTAAGATATAATGATTTGTTAGATTTCTTCTACGATACAACAAATAAGGATCATGCCCACCATAATCTCTATTTTTACGAACTAAAAGACATAATCCTTGAGCTTATCAGTTACGATGTTCCAGAAAAAGAAATTTGGAGTTGTGTGACTAAGGCCGAAGGTGAGGGTCTTGAATTTGAATTAACTTTCTATCAGAGAATCTCTGAAGCGATTAGTGAAGGGAAGAGGGATCGCAACAAAACAAGAGTCTCATTGCAATCCCTGCTTTCGTATCGCTTGGGGGGAGCTGTAAAAATTATTAATGTATTCTTTTTTGCACTGACGGCCGTGGCCGTCATTAGTGGTGCTTTAGCAGTTTATAGATTTTTAAATCTCTAGTTACTTTACTCTGTAAATGATCTTACCTGGAGCAGGTGTTGTTGTCTTACTTGCTACTTTTCGATCGTCTACTTTAATCGTCGTCATTTCTGAAGCAAGTTGTTGTGCTTTAGTTGCATCAAGTCTTCCACCTGTGGCACATTTACCTTCCAGTGTGAATTCTTTCTTTGCAGACTTGTTGATAATATCAATGATTTGCTCAGAGCTTAGGTCTGGAAACTGAGACTTAATCATTGAAGCTACACCCGTTACAAATGCTGTTGCCTGACTTGTACCCGTTAGGTAACCAGATCTATTGCTTGGAAGTGCAGATTTAATTTGGTATCCAGGAGCTGAAATATCAACAGCTCTTTTTCCATAATTTGATGAACTTAGTACTCTTAGATTTTGGTCATAAGCAGTTACTGTTATAATATTCTTTAGATCGTAGCTTGCTGGATAGTAAGCATTAGACTCTAAATCAATATTTGATTCTTCATTTCCTGCTGCTGCTACAACAAGGATACCTTTTGCTTCAGCTTTCTTTAAAATCTCAAGCTCTTCAGTATCTGGCTTAGGGCCACCACCTGAATAATTGATGATATCAACATTTTGCTCAACAGCGTATCTAAGAGCATCGATAGTTGACTTCAAGTTATCTTTTCCAGATGCGTTTCTATCGTAATATTTAAGAGCTAGAATCTTAACTTTTGGGAAGATGCTTTTGATGATACCTGATACGTGAGTACCGTGACCATGATCATCACTTGGACGCGAATTACTTACTCTATTTTTAGAGAAGTCTACACCGTAGTTGGCCGGACCAACTTTTCCTGCAGGAACATAGAGATTGTCCTTTAAGAATGAATGGTAATAATCAATTCCAGTATCGATTACAGCAACGACAACTTCTTTTTTCTCTGAGAAGTGTTTCCATGCTTCAGGAAGATTAATAGATGAGAGCTTGTTGTCTGGATCAATACCCCAGCTTGAATACTTTGATTTAAGTTGGTTTAAGTCTAGGTGAGAAGCGTCGACTGCAAGGCCGCTTGTCGATAACATAATCGAACCAGCGAGAATCAGTGTTTTAAAACATGTTAACTTCTTCAATAACATCTTAGGCTCCCCATAAGAATTAGACTGATCATAATTTCAACAACAATTTCTGTACACCAAAAAGCTAGAAGCTTGGTGACACCTGTATTAAAGCAATTATGTGGCCAAAAAACAGTACGTGATTTCAAGGTCTTATGGCTTTTGTCTGAATAGTAGGCGAAAAAAGTATGGAGGGCCGCCTATTTTTTAGACAAAAATTGAGGCCCAATAAATTTCGCTCCTGTTAGAGAACTGGCACAAGATGTAATAATTTCTACTAGCAAGCAATTGACGGCACCCTTATATAAGATGAGGGCATGAAATATCTCGTGAAAATTGTCCTTATTGGGTTTTTCTCTTTTACTGCTTCATTTGCAGCGACGCCGGGATGTTTCAAAAAACTAGACCATGCCTTCACTTTAGAAAGCTCTTTCACATTCAATGAACTTGAATACATGATCATGAATCGTGAGCCAGGTACTTATGGAATGGGTCCATTTGCAAAAGAGATTATCGATGGCATGGAAAAACTTGTTCGCAACACAAATTCACCAGATGATCTTTTAGGACTTCTTGATTCTCTAAATGATTTGGCCTTTAAAAAAAGAAATTACATTGCTAATGAAAGAGAGATGATTGATCTTGCATCTCAACATATTTATAAACTTATTGTTGAAACATCTCTACTTAATCGCATTTATGCACTACGCCCATCATTTACAGTTTCTCAGTCAGAGGCCTTTGTACAAGGATTTAACCTACTTGAAAAAAATGTTTATCAAATGCTTGAGGATAATAGAGGTAATATCCATTCACGATTAAAATCAATTCGAATGCAAGTTGAAGTCATTTTTGATGAAACAAAAGCTGCTCAATTCTTAGACTATATTCTAAATGAGTATTCTACTTACACTCCAAGTACAATTACGCCTGTTCTCGCTGAAATCTATATTTCACAAGTTTTCACTAATCTTAATCATTCGATGCAATACTTTAGCCCATTTTCTGTAAGACTTTTAGCTAATCTTAGTACTGATATGCGCGCGAAGCTCAACAAGACTCTCGGTGAGGAATACATTAAAGTACTTAAGTTAAGTGAAAAAGCGGATGCAGATGATAAGGCCGAACTTAAAAAGAAAAGAAGAAATCTAGAGTTCTTAAAAAGAGTTTTAAATAATGATGTCTTTCAAGAACAATTTTCTAAGATTGAGTCGGGACTCTACACTCAGGCCATCGGGAAGAGAATTAATACTTACTTTAAAAATGCAAACTTTGATTTTAAATACGATTTTAATAAAGTTTTAGAAATTGCTAATGATTTAAAATCATCGAGCATTACTGAATTGATGGAAGAAGGGGATTACTTCATTCTATACGGGAGCTTTCCCAACGGTAAGATGAATTTAAAAAAATCAGATATTGATCTTCACCCCTCAAAAGGATTACTGAAAAGAGAAAATGACACGTTTGAGCTATGGACTATTTTTGACAGAGATCCTGAGTTAGAAACTTATTCAAACAAATTGAAATTCGATGAAATCGCTAAGAGAGCGATTGAGAGAACTTCTATTCTTGAACAAGTTGAAAATGATATTGCGAAAACAATGCGTACTGAAATCGAGCGCAAAGGGAGTTTTCTTTCAATTATTGCAAACGATTCTGATTTCTTCGATATTGAAAAACTTGGAGTGTATAATCCTGTTATTATCAAAATCTATAAAGATCAGGTAATAGTCAATATTGTCGATGGCCTAAATGGTCTGTTAGTAGAACTAAAAGTCCCTTAATTGACACCTTCAAAAGTAATTCTGACACCGCTCTCCTAAAGTGACCCCGCTCATTTTATAAAACATCTTGAAATCACTAAAAGTTATTTTGGCACGATTCATGCTTTTAAAATTGTGTGAGACTTGCAATCAAGGAGGGAGCAATGTCACAGATAACCTTCGGAAGTATTTTTGTCATGGCAATTTTACTGTTTATGACATCTTGTGCGACTTCAAGTAACCGCACACAAAGAGCTCCGGCATATAACAAAGATGCATTCTTTGAAAAAGAATTGAAAAGACTGCTTGTATTAACAGAAAATTTAAATGAGACAGTAGTTGTTAAATCTTATGAAATGTAGATAAGAGAGAGTTGGCCGATTAGCCAACTCTTTTGAATCTTTGTTCTTCTCTTTCGCGCTCTTCTGCGTGAGTGATACAAAGGTCGGCCCAAGGTTGATTATCAAGTCTTTTGGCCGCAATTTCTTCATCACATTCTTCGCAGTGACCGTAAGTACCATCTTCGATTCTCTCAAGCGCTAGCTCGATTGCACGAAGTTTTGTTAATTCACGTGTTCTCATATTAAATGAAACTTGCTGATTGATGACATTGTTGGCAAGGTCAGCCTCATCAGCTAGATCATCTGTTGAAACAGTGAGATCTTCATTCTTTCTAAGGATGCCACCATTAAGAATTTCACTTCTAAGGTGCAAAAGCTTGTCCTTATACTTTTCTAATTTCGCCTTATCCATACAATCCTCCTTGAAGTGCTATTCCAATAACGCTTTTGCGCATGGGTAGGGCATACATTAAATTTTAACCATGCCCTGCATTTTTTTGATATAAGGGCAAAATCGTCCTTTTTCATATCAAAAAATAGCTCTTCTTTTGCTTATAAACCTCTTCTTCGGCAAAAAGAAGTATCCTCTATTATCGGTGAAATTCGCCTTCGACTTAAATTTTTTATGGTTTCAACGTAAAAATCAGAGCTTAGGATTATGAATATTAACTCTTTCTCTAGTTATTCTGTGGCAAGAAGGATTTTCTTCATCTTATCATCTTCATTTTTAGTGGCGTATTCATAGGGTCCCAGACCACTTTGATCGGATAAACTTTTGTCAGCACCATTTCTTAAAAGGAATCTCACGATATCGTAACGACGAGCTTCTACGGCCATAATAAGTGCTGTTCTACCAGATTGATCTTGAACATTAATATCAACACCTTTTGAGAGCATATACTTTAACGTTTCCGCAGTTGCTTTTTTGGCCGATTTTAAAAAGCCTTTGTCTGTCGGAGCAAGATCGACGTGAAGATAGCGAGGGATAGTTAGAAATGATGGGCCATTGTTTCTTTGTGGTTTTATTGAGGCCGGGCTTCTGTTGCTCGATACTGTAATTGGTCCTTTAGGAGTATTATCTGGCTCAACCGCAGGTGCCTTGGCCACTGTCTCCATAGGTTTGGCAGCGGCTTGAGCGACGGCCTTATTTTCTTCAATGATTGATTCTAAATCTGATTTTTCAAGAGAAGAAACGGAAGTATCTTTTAATTCTTCAATTTTCTTTTCAGAAATTAAAAGTGATTCAAGTTCTTGGGCCTCTTGTGAATTGCCAAGTTGAGCAACACGATCTTTATGCTCTTGTTCAATGGATGAGCAAGAGGCAAGTATGAAGATTAATGTTAAGATTAGTGTTTGTTTCACGAATAAAACCCTCGTTTCCATTATTTTATCGGAAGTCCGAGGGTTTTACTTAAGTATTTTGTTTATGATTAATGAAATTAGTTGTTTAGATCACGCCAAGAGCGGCCTTCACGATTTTGTCTCATTTTTTGCCAAGTATTTACGGCCTTAGCATGGTCTTTATAAGTTTTTGAGAAAATGTGAGTTCCATCATTCTTACTTACAAAATAAAGATAAGAGTGCTGCTCAGGATTGAGAACAGCATTTATAGATTCAATTCCTGGATTTGAAATGGGACCAGCAGGTAGGGCCGGAATTTTATAAGTATTGTAAGGAGTTAATTCAAGAAGGTCTCTTTTTCTAAGATTCCCATTAAAGTTCTCATAGATACCATAAATTGTTGTGGGGTCTGATTGTAATCTCATTTTCTTTTTCAGACGATTTAAGAACACTCCAGCAATGATAGGTCTTTCAAATGCAGCTCCAGTTTCTTTTTCAACCAGAGAAGCAAGGGTAATCACTTCTGATTTAGAAAGTGATGATTTAGAAAAATCAATTTCAGAAATTTTCTTATTAAACTCAGAGACCATAGATTGAATAACTAATTTTGCAGGCATCTTTTCATTGAAGTGATATGTTTCAGGATAAAGGTACCCTTCTACTCTTTGTCCTTCAATTCCAAGAGACTTTGCAAATTCTTCATCTTTAGCAAGTGTGATAAACTCATTTGCTGATTCGATGACACCTTTTTCTTCTAATAATTTTGCAATTTCAAAAAGGTTTTTTCCTTCTGGAATAGTGATTTGAGTTGCGATTGCTTTACCATTAACAAGAGTATCAAATACATCAAGCATATTTGAATCGCTCTTAATCATAAAACGTCCGGCCTTAAATTTTGTCATAAGGTCGTTGATTTTCGCATAACGATAGAAAAGCTTTGAACTAGAAATTAGGTCTTCTTTTTTTAATCGGTAGTTAATACTTGAGAATGCTTCTCCAGACTTAACTTCGAATACAATGTCTGGTCCACTGTATTTCCACCAATTGATTTGATCGTAAACTCTAATTCCGGCCAACAGGATGGCAAGACCGGGTGCCAAGACTAAAAGGATAAATAAATGTTTCTTACTCATAGCTTATAGAATAATTGAGGGGCGAAATATGGGCAAGTATTTTGAGGGCTACTTTTCGCTCATATAACGAGAAACGCGCTGCTGAAAACGTAAAATTTTACAACGGTCCCAGTAGCCATTCTTAATTGCATAAGGAAGATCAGAGTTCATCATGGCCAGAACTTCTAGGTTTGTTGCTCGGCATTCATTTGTACCTACAACAAAATGCGCACTCTCATGAATTATAATTTGAGCGACAATTTCGATAGGTTGCTTTAATGCTCTGAGACACAAGTATACATTGTTACCAATATGGCCAAAAGCATAGGCCATCGTATTCTCATCACAAAAACGCAGTTTATCGTGAGGAAGTTCAATAATCATATTGGCCTTGGCCAATCGACTGTGTAGGCGTTTAAAAATGGCATTGTCAGCAATGAAGCCTGCGGACCATGTATTTTGCTCAATGGTCTTTTTGAGAATATCCAAGGCCAGAGCTTGAGCTTCTCGTGCCCCTTGAAGATCAAGAGTTTTGGGAGCATCTTGTAAAAGCTTGAGTGCCTTCTTTTCAGACACGAAATCAACAGCGAAGCTTTGACTTGAGAGTAATAAAAAGAAGATTAGTAAAATTCTCATCAACAAATTATATGTTAAAAAAAAAGAGTGATGAGTTTTATTGTAAAAAAGTAACGGCCTGCCAGTTTTTATACATTTTCTAAGAAATGATTTAGTGAAAAATTCATTACTTACCAATTAAGAGCGAATTTAAACGGCGATAGTCTTCTCTTAAATCAACAGGTAAATGCTCTACAAGTTCATCAATATATGTTTTTTGAAGCTCCGAATTTTTCAAGCAGCTATTAATTTTCTCTATAACGGCTTTACTTGCTTTAGAGCAAAGAGCATAGGCCTTGATGGCCCCTGATTTTTCATTTTCTTCTAAATATAAATATGCAAATTGGCCTCTTTGCTCGGCCGGCAAACTTTGGATATGGTATAAAAAGCTAATGGGATACTCAAAGAAGTAATCGAATCTTTTTTGAAGAAGCATTTTGTAGAAGCCCATTGGTGAAACAGAGTTTCTTTTTAAAACGTTCTTTCCATGATCTCTTAAAAGAGAATTTACTTCTATTCCGTAAGTTCCTTGTTCAACCATTCCACCAAGAAGTTTTTTGTCTTGAAGTAGTGATTTTAATGAAACGCGATTATTAATAGCTTTGAATCTTCCTAAATCACTTTTTCTGACAACTATGAATGCATTCGGAATTGTAAAAACGAGCTTGGAGGCGAGACGACCTTTTTGTTCCGCTGGATCTGTTCCTAGGGCCGGAAGGCAATACATGGTCAAATTGCTATCAAGATTTTTAAAAATTCTGGGTAAGCTACTGGAGCCAAGATTTGTGTGCTTAAAGTCCTTGAGACATTTTTGAAGTTGTTTTGAAACAATGTCACCAAAGCCGCTACGATCACTTTGATAAATAGGAGCATAGTCAAAAGTCATCCATGTGACTAAGTTATCGCTGGCCTGAATATTGAAAGCAAGAATGCTTAGAATAATCTTAAGTAACATGGCTAAAGCATACTACCTAACAATCGAAAACCAAAATCAAAAAAGATTAATGGAATTTTGTCATTTATAAAAGATATAACGATTTAAATACTTCTTGTTTTGCTTTTACGCGATTTCATTTTTGATAAAATCTTCAAGAATAATTGATGCTGCTAGCGCATCAATTTCTCTCATATCGACTTTGAAATTGTAGCGAGGAGAGTTTTTCATACGCTCTGCTGCTTCGTAGGAAGTAAGTGTTTCATCTTGAAGATACAGTTCTACACCATCTAAAGTTTTTAAAAATTCTTCACTAAATTTTTTTACTTTTTCAGTCATATCGCTTTCGTTTCCGTCTGTATAAAGAGGAAGACCGAGAACGATGACTTCTACTAACTCATCATCAATAATAGACTTTATGTCGCAGATTATTTGATCGTCGCTCTTATAAATAATCTTTCCAAAGGGCATTGGGTAGGGGTCTCTACCTGGCGTGAAAATACCTAGTCCTGTTACTTTCGTTCCATAATCAACGGCAAGAATTGTTTTGTTCAAAAACTTTGTATAATTTGGGAAATTTTCAAAATTCATATTATCTTCTAGTAAAAGCGCAGCCCGACACCAAGACCAATTCTAGTAGAACTTAATTCATCAGTATCTCTAGTTAAAGAGTGATTTTTAACAAATATATTATAGCTTAGTCTAGAAGAAGAAATGTAAGTAAGTGTTCCAATCGTTTTGTAACCTTTATACCCATCTCTCCCATCACTTGAACTTGAAAGCACACCATAAGACCCACTTATCTTGGCGATGATATTATGCTTACCAAAATTTTTATACATACTTAGTCCACCAGTGACAAAAGTCATCGTATTGGAGACAAATCCAAATTCTCCCACGTCTACTTTGGTAGGATCTGAAGTGCTGAACTTCTCATAATCAAGACCGTAGTAGTAATTGAATGTACGAGTTCTGCCTATTCCAATTTCATGATAAAGTGTCGCACCAATCTCAAGAGGAACGTCAATATTTTCAGAACTAACACCCGTAACTGTAGAAGTCGTCAATTTTGATCCGTATATACTGGCCGATAAAGAATCTTTGTTAGCAAGTTGGTAGCGAACCATTAGACCTAGTGTTCCTGGTGAGTTTTGATCGAAATCGATTGTAGCACCATTGCTTAACTTTTCTTGGAAGGCCCCTTTTGAAACAGTATAGAAGGCCAAAAGATTAAACTTTCGTGAAAAGAAGTCTGTAGGCTCGAGGGGTTGTGAGTAGTTCCATGAAATGAACGGTGACGAAGGAGGCTCTACATAAATGCGGTCACCAGTTTTTGGACCTTGCGTCTTTATGTGTTTATTCCATCTTTTAAGTTCTTCGGCATAATCAATGGCCGGTTTGTATTTGGCGATGTAGAGGTCGTTGTATTTCTTTGCCACTTCAAGCCAAGTTGTGTCTTCTTCTATAGCGATAATTTTTGGCGTAGGTTCTATGTCGAACGCCCATGCTGACAAGTGGCACAATATACTTAGGATTAAAATTAAACTTTTCAAGAATTCCCCTTCATGACGCTATATGAATATTTTATTTATTCTTGAGGAATTTCGCACATTAAGGCCAAATTTTCCCCATTTTTTTGCTCAAGTATTTGATTCTAGGACTTTCGCCTTTCTTGACATTTTTTACTAAATAGCGATACTAGAAATGTTCACTATTCGTGGAAATCACTCTTAAGCTTCCTTCCAAAAAAATTCAGGAAATTAGTTTTTTACATGACCGCCACGATTCTATTTGTTTACCAAAAATAATTTACATATTACCAGGAGAAGTTGTTAATGCATCTCAATGATTTAAGAGAACAGGACATTAAGGAACTCAACCAAAAAGCGGAAGAATTACAAATCGAAAACGCCAGTGGGATGAAGAGACACGAACTTATATTCGCTCTTTTGAAAACTTCGGCTAAAAATAAAGAAGACATTTTTGGAAATGGTGTTCTTGAAATCCTACCAGATGGTTTTGGTTTCCTTAGATCTCCAGGTTACAACTACCTTCCAGGTGCCGATGATATTTACGTTTCTCCGTCACAGATCAGAAGATTTGGTCTAAGAAAAGGGGACTCTGTTGAAGGTCAAATCCGCCCACCAAAAGAAGGTGAGAGATACTTCGCCCTTCTAAAAGTAAATACAATCAACGGACAAACTCCTGAAGCACACAAAAAGACAGTTCTTTTTGATAACTTAACTCCACTTTACCCTGAAAGAAAAATCAATCTTGAATCTCATCCAACGAACTATTCGACAAGAATGATCGATATGTTTGTTCCTCAAGGTTTTGGACAAAGATGTCTAATCGTTGCACCTCCAAAGGCAGGTAAGACAGTTCTTCTTCAAGAAGTGGCAAACTCAATCACAGCAAATCACCCAGATGCAAAACTGATTGTTCTTCTTATCGATGAGAGACCTGAAGAGGTTACAGATATGAAGAGAAACGTTCAGGCCGAAGTTGTTTCATCTACATTTGATGAGCCAGCGAGCCGTCACGTTCAAGTTGCAGAAATGGTTCTTGAAAAAGCTAAGCGTTTAACTGAAGCTGGGGACGATGTAATTATTCTTCTAGACTCAATTACTCGTCTTGCTCGTGCATATAACACAGTTGTTCCACCGTCTGGTAAAATCCTTTCGGGTGGGGTTGACTCAAATGCTCTACACAGACCAAAAAGATTCTTTGGTGCTGCTAGAAATATTGAAAATGGTGGATCTCTTACAATTATCGCTACGGCGCTTATTGATACAGGTTCAAGAATGGATGAGGTTATCTTTGAAGAATTCAAAGGTACAGGTAACTCTGAAATTCAACTTGATAGAAAACTTCTAGAGAAGAGAATTTTCCCAGCTCTAGATATTAATAAGTCTTCTACACGTAAGGAAGACCTACTTATGGATCAGCTAGACCTTCAAAGAACTTATGTTCTAAGAAAAGTTCTACATCCAATGAGTACTGTAGATGCAATGGAATTCATGCTTGCTCGTATTACGAAGTCGAAGACAAATGCAGAATTCATGGAAAGCATGAACAGCTAGAACAAAAAAAAGTTTGAAATTAAGGGCCAACCATCATGTTGGCCCTTTTGCGTTATAAGGAAATGAGAAATGTTTCACAAATTAGATGCCGTTGTTGATCGCTACGAAGAATTAACGGAAAAACTTGCTGATCCAAGCATTTATGATCGTCAGGATGAGTTCAAGAAAATCTCTTCTGAAAGAGCAAATCTTGAGGATGTCGTTATTGCTTACAAAGAATACAAGCAAGTAATGGAAGACATCGAAGAGGCGAAAAATATTCTGAAAAATGAAAAAGACGAAGATATGCGAGAAATGGCAAAAGAAGTTCTTGCAGAAAACGAAGGAAAAGTTGAGGGAATGGAAGCTGAGATTAAGATTCTTCTTCTTCCAAGAGATCCGCTCGATGATAAAAACGTTATCGTGGAAATTCGTGCAGGTGCCGGTGGTGACGAGGCCTCTATTTTCGTTGGTGATGTTTGGAGAATGTACCAATATTACATTAAAGAAAATGGTTGGAAGCAAGAGCTTATTTCAATCTCTGAAGGTGACGAAGGGATTAAAGAAGTTATTTTCTCTGTTACAGGTGAGAAAGTTTATTCAAAATTAAAATACGAATCAGGTGTTCATAGAGTTCAGCGTGTACCAAAGACTGAAACTCAAGGACGTGTTCACACTTCTACGATTACAGTTGCTGTGATGCCAGAAGCAGATGAACTTGATTTCAAACTTGATCTTAATGAAGTTCGTATTGACGTTTACCGCTCATCAGGTGCGGGGGGACAGTCTGTAAACACGACAGACTCAGCTGTTCGCGTAACTCACATTCCTACAAACACAGTTGTTGCTTGTCAGGATGAAAGATCACAGCTTAAAAACAAAGATAAGGCCCTAAAGATTCTTGCTGCAAAAATTTACGATGAGATGATCCGTGAAAAACACGCAAAAGAAGCTGCTGAGAGAAAAGGACTTGTTGGAACAGGGGATCGTTCTGAGCGTATTAGAACATACAACTATCCACAAGGTCGTTTATCTGATCACAGAATCGGTCTAACTCTTTACTCTCTAGATCGCATTATTGAAGGTGATCTTGCTCCAGTTATTGATGCTCTTATTGCCCATAACCAAGCAGAGCTACTAAAAGGACAAGACGATTGATGAGTTCATTTTCTTTTGGAGAATTTGCAGAGAAGTACTTTAAAGATCACAAAGACGATCTTCAAAAGCACTATCCCGGCATTGCTCCAAGAAGATTAAAACAGGAACTCGAGCATTTTTGCTTAGAGTTTCAAATCAATATTGAAGATCTTTTTGAGAGTCGTTATGTGCCGACTCTCAATTCTCCAATTCAGCGTTTTTTTGATCTACTTGCTAAGGGGACACCCCTCGAGTACATAAGGGAAAAGGCCTATTTTTATCGCTCTGAATTTACAGTCAACCCCGACGTTCTAATTCCAAGAAGTGAAACTGAAATTCTTGTAGAACTTGGTGTTCAAGAATTAAAAGACTGGCAAAAGAAGACAGATGAGAATTTAAGACTTTGTGATATCGGAACAGGAAGTGGCGCCATTGTGTTGTCGCTCTTACAAGAAGTCGATAGACCAATTGATGCGATCGCTACTGATATTTCACGCAAGGCTCTAAAAGTTGCGAAGAGAAATTTCTTCAACTTAAGATATAAGATTCAAAAGAAATCATCAGTTCATTTTATTGAAACTGATAGACTAAAAGACATAACAGAAAAGTTTCATGTGATTGTCAGCAATCCTCCTTACATTATGAAAAATAATGATAGAGAACTTGTTCACGATCAAGTTGATCTTTTTGAACCCCATGTAGCTCTGTATTTGAATGACGAAACTTATTTTTCTTGGTTTAATTCGTTATTTAAGTCAGTCTATGAAGCTCTTCTTGAAGATGGTGTATTCATCATGGAAGGGCACGAAGATCACCTCCAAAAGCTTGGGGATTTAGCGCGTGAAAATGGTCTTTCACACGTTGAAATCATTCAAGACTACACAGAGAGGGATCGCTTTTTAATTGCGAGGAAAAAATGGATAAAATGATTATAAAAGGCCCTGCTAAACTTAATGGTGAAGTTTCTATTTCGCGTGCGAAAAATGCATACCTTCCTATTCTTGCGGCCGTACTTCTTTCTGATAAAAAAATTACGCTTAAAAATTTACCTGAACTTCGTGACATTAAAACGATGATTAAACTTCTTCAAAATCTAGGTGTAGAAGTTGAAAAAGAGGGGAACCTGACTCATTTTAACCCAGGTACTCTTTCATCTCATGAAGCGACTTATGATCTTGTTAAAACAATGAGGGCATCCATCTTTACATTAGGACCACTATTAACAAGGCTTAAAAAAGCAAAAGTTTCTCTTCCTGGTGGTTGTGCTATCGGAACGAGACCTATTGATATTCACCTAACAAACCTTGAAAAAATGGGTGCGAAAATTAATCTTGAGGCCGGATATGTTGAAGCAGACTGTCCTCAGCTTAAAGGAACGACTTTAAGACTTTCTTTTCCATCTGTTGGTGCCACTGAAAACCTTATGATGGCCGCTGTTTTTGCTGAAGGTGAGACTGTCATTGAAAATGCTGCAAGAGAGCCTGAAATTGATGATCTCGCAAATTTTCTTAATGCCATGGGTGCTAAAGTTTCTGGAATTGGATCTTCGACAATTAAAATTGAAGGAGTAAAAGAGCTTCATGAAGTTGAGTACGAGGCCATTGGTGATCGTATTGAAGCGGCCACTTATGTTATGGCAGGGCTTATCACGAATTCTGAAATTACAGTAAAAGATTTCAACCCCCATCATATCGATTTCGTACTTGAAGTCTTAAAAGATATGGGTGCAAAACTTGAAGTAGGTGAAAACTTTGTTAAAACTTATCCAAGTAAATTAAAGCACGCAAAAATTGAAACGGCTCCATATCCAGGTTTTCCAACGGATGCTCAAGCACAAATGTTGGCGCTTATGACTATTGCTGAAGGAACTTCGGTTGTAGCTGAGCATATTTTTGAAAACAGATTTATGCACGTTCCAGAGTTAAACCGTCTTGGTGCTAAAGTTGATCTTGAAGGAAACGTGGCCTTCGTTGAAGGTGGGCATGCTCTTAAAGCTGCTCCTGTAATGTGTACAGATCTTCGCGCTTCAGCAGCTTTGATTTTGGCCGCTTTAAGTGCATCAGGAGATACACTTATTGATCGTGTTTATCACTTGGATAGAGGATACGAAAAACTTGATGAGAAGCTTTCTAAGCTTGGGGCAAGCGTTAAGCGCGTAAACGAATAGGAGTTTATTATGGAAGATTGTCTATTTTGCAAAATTCATAAAGGTGAAATCCCATCGACAAGAGTGTATGAAGATGAAAATGTCATCGCTTTTAGAGATCTTTACCCACAAGCAAAAGAGCACATTCTTTTTATCCATAAAAGACACACTAAGAACGTAAACGAGCTAGTGGCAACTGATCCCTCTGAGCTTTCAGATGTATTTCTTGCCATTAAAAAGTATACAGAAGACTCGAAACTTACTGAAACAGGGTTTCGAGTTGTCACAAACTTTGGCCCAGATGGTGGTCAAACTGTATTTCACACGCATTTTCACCTACTAGGTGGTCAGAAACTCAAGGGCTTTGGAGCTTGAAGAGCTCTTTCACTTTTGAAATATTTGCTCCATAAATTCATAAAATAATCTAGACCTCCAGTTTTTAAGTGTACAAGCTTTGAAACTTGGAGGTTTTATGATTTTAGCAATTTTTCTTTCTGTTTTAATTTTTACTTCTTGTTCTCAGGGGAATTCATCTCCAGAACTTTTACCGGCACCACTTAATTATTCGCAAACCAAAGAAGAAGTGAGTGCTGTTACAAAAGTTAAAACAATAGAGAGCTTAAGAAGTATTGATTATAAACAGTCCTCAAAAAAAATGTTCAATCCCTACTTTCTCGTAATTCCGATGAGAATTAAGTTTTTTAATGAAAGAGGAGATTATTCTTCAGTAGAAAGCCTCGAAAAATATAAAAATAAAGTTTATCCATTATCAAATGAAGAAGAAGAGCTTGTAAATTTTGATAAAATTATTAAGTTAAATTTTAAATTATTTGATGAAAATTTCTTCTTAGTCAAATTGGTCGGCGGGAAGTTTGAGATCATCTCTAAGCTTAATTTAGAACCTTTAAATGTCTCAGATAATGAATATCGTTTGAGGATTATGAATAAGGAGAAAGGACTTTATTTTATTTATTCACCTTCAGTTTATGTAAATGATTTTAGTAAAGCTCTTCCTGATTTTTTGATTGATATAGAATCGAGTGAATTTTACGATTTAGATGCTGCTTTGAAAGTAAAAGGTGAAACTATTCTAAAAAGTCTTCTACCTTTGAGCTCTAACCTTGCACAGAAAGAAAAGATTATTTTATGTAACAATAGTGTTTTGCGCTTTAATGTCTCAGGAAATGTCTTTTATCAAGAGCCGGTTGTTTTAGATGAAATTTTTGAAGCTCCAAAAAAAGATAGTTTTGGAAATGTAAAATATATTGATAGACATCCTTATAAACGTAGAGAAATTTCTGAAGAAAAAAAGAGAATGCTTAATATCACTGATATAATTAAAGGGATTGTAATAGATAGAGAAGACAAGCAAAGTATTTCTTTGAACATTTCTCAAATTAGTAATAACGAAATTAAGATTTATTCATTGGATTTAGTAAATTGCCCTGTAGTTGAAATAGCAATCAATTCAAAAATTAATGAGAGGACAATTGAAACAGGAGTTTTTGAATTTCGTGGTGAGCCTGCGAATGGACCATTTGCTGCTGTTGGAGGAGATATCTTGTGGACAAAAAAAGCAAATGTTAGTTTAGTAGATCGCTTAGAAATTTTTACTCAACAAGTTGAAATTCTTTAAACGAGGGCCTTCTAAAAAGAAAGCCCATCAAATAGTGATTTAAGAACAGCTTTTTGAATACGAGAAATTTCGTAAACCTTGGCCATGATAAGAACTGGGCTTTTCTTGATCATACAAGCAAGAACCAGTTCGCCTTTTTCTTGATTAAATTCAGCGATAGTAAATTCTTGGCCAAATTCTTTTTCATAGTGACCCATGACTTTATCTTCGAATTCTCCACCTGTGAAAGGGTGGGGAAGTTTCTTGCCTTCAATTCTCGCTTTAATAAGCTTATTTTTTTCAGTTTCTTTTTTTGCAAGCTCAATGTCATTGAAAATGATTTTAAGTTCTTTTGCACCTAAATTTGATTTTAGGATAAACCATAGTTCTTCAAAAAAAGTTGTTCTATCGTTTGGCCATAGTTTGTTTAGGTGAGTGATAACTGTGAAAAGCTCTTCTAAAAGAGTGATATTGTTTTGAAGAGTCCAGTTTGAATTCATTTTTTTGAAGATAGATTCCATTGAATCGTTATCAAGCTTTTCAAACTTCTCGCTAGCTAAATTTACTTCAGCACTAGAGCGAATAGGGAAGAACTTCGCTTGCTCAGAAATGATTTCTTTAACTTCATCATTTTCGTAAAGAGAATCTTCATAGATAAGGGCCTGAACTTCTAGGTCCGATAACTCACCAAGATCGATAATTTTAGTTTCAACGTTTTCAGTGTTAAATGTTCTGTAAATAAATTGATTGTCAGATTTGATGTGAGCTACTGAAAATTCCATTTTTTCCTCTATAGTTGCGTCTAATACTCGGCCATCAGTCTATCCTAATTGTTCTTTGATGTGAACAATTGATGTGATGCATACAGGGGCTAGGTATGCTTTTCTCACATAGACCCCGACAAAAAGGGGCCTTACAATAGACTTATGACTAAGTGCACACTTCTTCTCTTAATTATTCTGGCGGTTTTTCCTGCGTTTTCGCAAGATGAAGTCGTTTTTAGGGCCCTCTTCGTAGGCGATTCCCTTCAAAAAGGGAAAGATGTCACTGTAGAGAAAAACTACCACTATCTGACAAATTCTGCGCTTTACCAATTCGATATTGATGGGGATGGTAAGGTTGAAGGGATCTCTTTCGCCTATCGCGATGGTGAGCATTGGGTAGAAGTTTATAATTTAAAAAAACACAAAATCTTCGAATTTAAATTTCAATCTTTTGGTGCAAGAGCACAAGTTCATAAAATGAAACTGGTAGAAGTGGACAGTAAAAATCGTGCCATTGTGATGTATTTTTTTGAAGGCATTTCTAAGCATGTTGAAACAACGGGAAGCGGACGACTTTATGTTCTAAATATTCCGGATAGTGATTTAACAAAGCTCTCAGTGCACAAGGGTGTTCCTTATTGGATTGAAAGAAAAGACCACCTTGGTCGCTATTATCGCAGAAACTATGAAGTTGGAGCGTATGATATCGATGGCAGTGGTCAGAAAGAAATTATCGCGAAGTCGGGAACGATTTCTTATATTATGAAATACTATCCCAATAAAGGATGGAAAAATCTCTAAGACTTCTATGAAGCTTTTGGAAGATCCCAGTGATCATCATCTGAATCACTTTTTTCTTCTTCTTTTTTCGCTTCAGCAATATCTTGATTTTTAACTTTTGTTCCAAACATAAGTCCGAACCAAAAAGCAAAAGGTAGGATTGCAATTAGAAAAAACAAAAGTGTACCTTTACCAGTACTCATCGTATCAGTTTGTTCACTTTCTTTGACAGGAAGACCTGTAGGGGATTGTGTTGAATTGATCTCTCTACTATTTGCTTTTGTGAAGTCATAGCCTTTAACGTTCTCTTTAGGAGCATCGTATTCTTCTACTGTAATAGTCTTTACTGGATCAACCGCAGGCTCGCGCCCCCAGCTGCTATTCATGGCCGTGATGATAATTAAACAAACAAGTAATATGAGATTCTTTTGCATTGATAACCCCGCTAATTACTATCTTATCGTGAATTGAGCGAGGTTTTTTAGGGGGAAAAAATGTGGCACCTAATAAATACGAAGTTTCATATCGTGATCAATACCAATTAGTTGACCAGGACGCATTGGTATCCAGATGTTTTCACCTGATAAGGGTTCACTCGAAAAAATGAGATGGTTCACATATCCCGATTTCGTTACGGCTTCACACTCTGGAGCGAAGCTAGGACAAGTGTCTCGTTCTGGACATCTGGTTTTATAAGTAGAGTAGTGAAGATTCTTACCACCATGATGTGCGATCATCGTTTCACCATTAGTGAGAATAAAAGTCAGGTATGTTTCAGTATTACCAGCATTATCAATTTGTGAGTAAGGGCCGATGATCTTTACAAGTTCAGCGATGGACTCTTGAAGTGATTTTGCGACAATATCTATGTTGAAGCTTTTTTCGAAGAGATTAATTTTACCCTCAAGATGAGAGAGCAGAAAATAGAAGATAACTTCGCTATCAGTATTTCCTAAAATAAAGCGTCTTAGATTAGGATTAATCATTGAGACAATTTTGTCTCTAAAATTGGCGAAGTCTTTAACATTTCCATTATGTGCAAAGACCCATGGCCCAAATTGAAAAGGGTGGGTGTTTAAAATATTCACTTGTCCCAGAGTTGCATTACGGATGTGGGCGAGAACCGTTTGTGATGAAACGATTCCTGACACGCGCTGGAAGATGGAATCATCCATCGCAGTTTTTTCAGACTTTATAAGATGTGGAGAGCCTCCAATATAATAGGCGACACCCCATCCGTCAGGGTGAGCATTACTTTGAAGTCCAAGTGCATTTTCCGCATGGACGAGGGATGTATGGACTTGGCTTTGGATAACTGAGCGAAACCCGAAAATTCTACACATATTAAAAACCCCTAGTGTTCTAGGGGTATTTTAACATCAAATAAAAGAAGATTTTAGTCAGAAGAAAGTTCTTATAACCATTTTTCAGGGTGCTGGTGCATGAAGCTTACGATGGCCTCAACCGCCAGGATAACGCTCTTTTTACGCCCCTCTGGAGTTAGGTCTTTTCTCATTGAACACTTCATCTGAATAAATTTTGTGTTTAAGAGAACCACAGTATGAACGATTTGATTAAAAATTGAGTGAGCGGCCCATAATTTTGCCTCTTCAGGGACTTTTTCACCAAACTCTCTATCCATAACTTTTATTAACGCCTCCATGCCTGGAGGGCCAAATTTTCTTGGTTCGTCTGGACTATAGAGGTCGTCAGAAATATCAATCTCGTCACTTAGAAAGATTTTGAATGTATTGAGAAGGCCTTCACCGTTTACGATGAAAAGATCGTACATATATGAACAGGCCTCAACAGTATTTGAGAATTGTTCTAAATCCACCTCTAGAGAACTGTCGAGGTCACACTTACAAGAAATAAAAAGCTCGTGATAGAGATTGTGTTTATTCTGAAAATGATAATTAACGGCAGCAATATTTACGTTGGCCTCTGCAGCGATATCGCGAATCGATGTGGCCGCAAACCCTTTTTTTGCAAAAAGGGCATTGGCAACGTCTAATATTTTTCTCTTTGTTTCGTTCATTTCATCCTCTTATGAAATTACATTTTCATTAAGTAGATTTGAATCACCTGAAGAAGATGTATTCTCATTATGAGTATCTTCATCGCGATTCAGGAATTTTCCTACTAATGATAAGAAATCTTCAAGGATTGCATAGGCACATGGAATAAAAATCAATGTAAGTACTGTACCGGCCGTCAAACCCCATGCCATAGCAAGAGTCATCGGAACTAGCATAGCATCTGTACCACCAATACCATATGCTGTTGGGATTAGACCAGAGATAGTTGTAAGTGAAGTTACAAGAACCGCTCTGAGTCTCATTCCCGAAGCTTTTACCAAAATTTCATGTAAAGAAAGCTTACCTTCTTTTCTCATGTCATCAATAAAACTAATGAGAACGATACCACTGTTAACGATAATACCTGCAAGACCAATGATACCAATAAGTGCTAGGAACGAAATTGGTCTTGATCTGTCGGCATAACCAGAAAGAACTGGTAAATAAAATGCAATTGAAAAGCCTAGAAGTCCCAGAGGAATCGTCATCATAATAATGAGCGGTCTTAAGTAACTTCTAAATAGGAATACTAGGATCGCAAAGATACCAATGGCCGCAAGGACTGAAGCGTTGGCAAGTGATTCCATCGATTCTTTTGTACTTTCAGCAGCTCCACCAAATTCAAGGGCAACGCCTGGAATTTCTTTTTTATACTTTGTGTACAGTTCAGCGAGTTGTTTATTGGCCACGACTGAAGTGATTTTAGTATCATCAACAGAACCTAAAAGAGTTTTAGATCTTTTGAAGTCAAAGCGCTTAATTTGTGGAGAACCTTTTCTTGTTTCAAAGTGTGCAATTGTTCCAAGTGGGACAAGGTTGCCAAGATTATCCATGATTTTTACATTTTCAAGATCTGTTGCACTTGTTCTTTGACCTTCGTTAAGTCTTACAAATAGGTCGATATCTTTATTGTTTAAAGTAACAGTTGAAGCAATTTTTCCTGACACTGCAGTTCTTACAGTTTCTCCTATACTGTTAACATTTAGTCCTAGTTGATCGGCCTTAGCGTAATCGATATCAATATAGATTTCGTCATCACCGATAACATCGTCAACCTTAAGGTCTAGAATCCCAGGTGTTTTCGAAAGATCTGCTGAAATCTTAGCAATCATACTATCGAGATCTTTTACGTTATTTGATCTGAATGTTGCAGAAATATCTTCCCCAACAGGAGGTCCGTTAATTTGAGCTTCATAAGAAACTTCTTTTACGTAATCTGCTTTAATTTCATTTCTTAAACGAGAAAGAATTTCTGTGTGTGAAAGATTGAATTTTGCTTCATCATCAACATAGATGAAGATAATCCCAACGTTGTTACCATCTTCAGCTTTTGGATCAGTTAGTTGAACTTTCGACTCACCAGCACGAGCAACAATGTGCTCAGCTCTATCCCCAAGAACTTTTTTGATATCGTTAGAAAGTTTTCCTGCAGCTTCAAGAGTCTTCTCAACTCTAGTACCATTTTCCATTTTGAAGCGTGCAACATAAATTTCTGTCTGATCAGCTGGGAAGAGAACGAATTTGTTGGCAACTCCAATCATAAAAAATGACATCAAAATAAGACCAGAGAATATCGTTGCAACGAAATATCTTCTTCTTACACAGAAATCCATAAAGGCTTCAAATTTCTTCTCAAATTTTGAGAACCAGTCATCTTTTTTGATTTCTTTTCCTTTTTTCTTGTTTACTTTAGCAATTGAATCTCCCGCCCATACAAGTCTCATTGGTAGAAATAGGAATGATTCAACAAGTGAGATTAGCAGTGAAATACAAACGATAATGGGGATGAATTTGATAAATTGTCCCATTACCCCTTTTGTTACAAGCATTGGCATGAATGCCGCAATTGTCGTAAAAGCAGTTGCAGTAATTGGAAGCCACAGCTGACCAACAGAGTTCGTGGCAGCTTCAATTGAGCTGTAGCCCTCTTGCTTTAGCCTCGTAAAGTTCTCTGCAATAACTACAGAGTTATCTACTAGCATCCCTAGGGCAATTACAAGGGCAAGGATAGTAATTGAATTTAGGTTCATTCCAAAGGCCGGCATCATCCCTAAAGTGGCCATAACGGCCAGAGGAAGAGAGAAAGAGGCCATAAGACCAATACGTCCTGGAAGGAATAAGAATAGAAATACGATTACTAGAACTAGACCAGAGATTGCGTTATTTGCTAATACTTCAAGTTTGTTCTTAACTTTTAGGGCCTCGTTTTGGAAAACTGCGAACTTCGCCTTTCCATCATAGATGTGTTCAAATTCTTTTAGTTTGTCTTCTACATCATGAACGAGAGCAATCGTATCAGCACCAGCTTTTTTAGATACAGTTAAAAGAGTAGCTTCTTCACCGTTATAACGATCTTTTACTTTAATCTCTTCTTCTGAGTCTGAAACTTGTGCAATGTCTTTTAAATAAATGGTTTGACCAGAAAAGTTTGAGCGGATCAGTACTTTTCCAAGTTCTTCTGCACTTCTAACCTTTGCTTCAAGACGGATGAGTTCTTGTTTCTCTGTGTCTTTAAGGTTACCACCAGGGATGTTTACGTTACGAGCACCAATCTTTGCCATAACTTCTGAAATCCCAATGTGTTCACGAAGCATTTTATCGTTGTCTAGAATGATCTGAAATCTTCTTTGGGCAAAACCTGATAGGATAACACTTTTTACTTTTTTGTTATCTTCTAGAGCTTCTTTTAGTGCATCAGCGATCTTATCTCTTTGTCTGTCTTCATTTGAACCAGTAATGGCAATTTGGAAAACAGGAAATTCTTCAGATTTAATTTCTGTGAATTTGGGAGGGTCAATAAGATCATTTGGAAGACCAGTCGTTCTATCGATGGCCTTTTGGATATCACTCATTACTTCGTCAACACTGTCGACATTGTCCATGTCTACACGAATGAAAATTGAACTTAATCCTGCCTGACTTACTGAACGTACATCTTTTATACCAGAGACTGTACGAATTTCGTCTTCAATGGGTTTTGTAATTTTTGTTTCGATATCATCTGCTGAAGCACCTTGATAAACAGTGATAACAGTAGACATCGCGAGGTTAACATTTGGAAAACTTTCCGCATTCATTTTCTTAAGTCCCATTACCCCGTAAATACAAAGGAAAAGGGAAAGAACGATCGTTAGCTTTGAGTTTTCGATGAAAAATTTTGCTATTCTTTTCATTCGGTTGTCCTATTTTTTATAGATTATTTAGCGCACAAGGCGTTTCTGTATAAACAGATAAATAATCTAGTAGAGTTGCAATAACGTTATACTTAGTTTGGATTTCACTTAAATTACTCTGTAAATAAGCATCTTGATCATTGATAAGCTCTCTTACAGAAATTCTCGCTTGATTAAATTTCTTTTTAGTAACACTTAAACTGTGTTCAAGCTTTTGTGAGTTAATCTGCTGCTCTTTTACAATCTCTTGTAGGAAAGCAATATTTTTTACTACCTGAGTATGATAAGCAGTAAGTTTTGCATTCACTTCATCTTGCTTTGCCATGAATCTTTTCTTTTCAACTAAATGTTGAATTTCTTCAGTAGTACTCTTTTTGCTATCGAGAGGAATATTGATTGTCAGTCCAACAGCAACACTATTTCCGCCTTCATTTTTAAGTTCATCTACTGAATTAGAAAAATTGAACTCTTTACCAATCTTTTTGTACTCAGTATTAAGTTTTACATCGATATTGTTATAACGATCAGTCACTTTTTCTTGCGATTCATATTGCAGTTTAAGATTGTTTAAAATCTCATCGTAACGAGTGTTCTCTAGAGGGATTGAAGGATAAGATTCAATCTTTGCTGTACAAGCAAGAACATTTAGAACAGTCATATTTAGGTTATAAGGAGCAAGTTGGATATCATCATTAGCAATTTCCGGAAGAAGTTGCTTTAAAGATTGAACAAGAGATTCTTTTTCAAATTTAAGAGCGATGATATTTGCTTTTCTTGCAGCGACTTGAGACTCATAACGAGCAACTTCACCAGAGTCAGCGATATTGTTTTTGAATCTTCTTCTTGCTTCTTCTGCTTGAGTTTTTGAAGAATTGAGAAGCTCTTCAGAAAGTCTTAGAGACTCTTGATTGGCCACTAGTTTCCAATATAGCTTTCTTAACTCTTGATAAAATGCTTTCGTTTGAATGTCTTTTTCAATGTCACCAGTTTGACGGCCATATTCTAGGGCCTCAATTTGGTTACGAGTTAGTCCACCTAAGAAGTCTTTAAAAAGATCCATTTGAAATTGAACAGCGATACCAGTAGTTGTTCCATTTTGAACAAAGTTATTCGAGAACTGTTCACTATATCCTTTAACTCCAAAGTTCATCCCTAGAGTTGTTGGTCTAGTGATTCCTACTGAAGCGGATTTAACGGGAGAGGTGACAGGTGAAAACGTAGAAAACGGCTTTTCAGATGTCTTCATATAATTCGCTTCACCTGTCACTTGATATGAGAATTTGTCCAATACTGAGGATTCTTGTAATTTGAGAGAGAGAAAGTTTGCCTCAATATTTTGGACAGTGGGAGAGTTCTTTGTAAGTTGTTTTTTTAAAAACGATTCATCGATTTTCGTTGTTTTCGCGTGAGCAGCGAGACCAAATGTCATCGTAGTCGCTAGCAATGCAAGTTGATGTTTCATGGATTGAGTCCCCAAAATATGATCTGTAGTGTTAATTAAACGTTTGTTTTAAATCAAACATTTGTTTGAAAATAGGCCTAAATACGGCCTTTTTCAACTTAAATTCCAGTTATTTGGGATCTAAAAGTTAAAATGTAAGTATTATTAATGGTTTACGATCTTAACGTTAAGTCGTCCAGCTCCTCATAGAGCTCAAGAACTTTTGTTTCAATGAGTTGTTGGCGATCACCAAGTGCCGCAAAGTCTTGTCCTCGCTTCTCATCCATGATCGAAAAGTCGAAATTTGCGATATTCTTCTCCACATTGGCCAGCTCTCTTTCAAGGATGTCGATTTCCATCGGAATGATCTTTAGACGCTCTTTTTCTTTATTTGAGAGCTTTTCCTTGGTCTGTTGAGTCGGTTCTGTTTGGACATTCTCAACTTGTACTTCAACTGAAGCTGAGTTTATTTCTTCATTCTGAGCACTTTCATCAATGATGTGGTCCATGGCGACGGCCTCAAGGTAAGGTTCAACCTGCTCATAGCCAGCTTCGAAAACTTCAATGGTTTTTTTATCAAGCAACCATATCTTATTGGTGACATTTGAAAGAAAAGAGCGGTCGTGACTGATGATAATAAGAGAGCCGCCAAATTCACTTAGTTTTGTTTCAAGAATGTTTAGTGTTTCAAGGTCAAGGTCGTTGGTAGGCTCATCGAAGATCCAAACATCGGCATCTTTCATGAGGTTGATGGCCATTTGAAGACGATTTCTTTCTCCTCCAGAGAATGTTTTAAGGGGTCTGTGGATTTCTTCTTTGTTGAAAAGAAAACTTTCAAAATAAGCATTCACGTGCATCTTCTTATCACCTGGCAAGAAGACAGTATCGATACCATCACCAAGAATTTCCCAAGGTGTTTTCTCTGGATTTAACTCATCTCTATTTTGAGAGAAGTATTGGATTCGAAGATTATCAGCTCTTTTAATTTTACCAGCGAGTGGTTCAAATTCACCGCGCAGAAGGTGAAGAAGAGTTGATTTACCAACTCCATTTCTTCCGATAAGTCCGATCTTATCTCCTTTGCATACATTTAACGTTACATTAGAGAAAAGTTCTTTATTTTTATAGCCGTAAGCAATTGTTTCGGCATCCATAAGAATTTTTGTTTTTCGATTTGAACTATTGATTGAAAGTTGAACTTCTTTTTTTGTTCTATCTTTGAGATCGCTGATTGATTTTCTAAGATCGTGGAAATTTTCCACACGCTTTTTACTTCTTGTTCCGCGCGCCTTAATCCCTTGGCGCATCCAATCAGTTTCTCTTCTTAGTGAGTTTGATAACCTTTGAAGTTGCGCCTTTCGCACTTGTTCCGATTCAACGAGGTAGGCCAGATAATCTTCATAGCTTCCTTTGAAGGACTCAACTTTTCCTCTGTTAATATGAAAAATCTTTGAACAAAGTTTGGAAAGTAGGTATCTATCGTGAGAAATCACAAGGAAAGTTTTTTGTGAGTTCATCATCTCTTCTTCAAAGACTTTAATTGTTTCAAGGTCAAGGTGGTTTGTCGGCTCATCCCACAGAACGAGATTGTACGGTGTCGAAAGTCCAAGACTGAGAAGAATTTTCTTTTGCTCTCCACCACTAAGGTCGCGTACAAATTTGTCATGATCATTGAGACCAAAGTAACGAAGATAAGATTCATAGTTTTGAATGAGTTGCCATCCCCCTAAGTGTTCGTACTTTTCGAGAAGGTCTTTTTGAGAATTAATAAGCGATGGATTATTGTCACCGCCAGTGATCTTAGCATTTACCTTTTCAAGCTCATCATGAATTTTTTTGATGTCAGGATAGAAGTCAAAAATAAATTCTTTGATCGAAGGATTTGTATTTTCTTGGAATTGAATTTCTTGAGGAACAAGAAATACCGAGAATGCCTTTTCTAAATCGCCCTCACCCTTGGCCTTGTCGAATTGAAATGGGGGAGTTGAAATATCGGGTTTAACTGTCTCCGTGAGAACTTTAAAAAGTGAGGACTTTCCTTTCCCGTTCAGACCTAGCAGACCAATTCTATCTTTAAATGCAATCGAAAGAGTTGCATCTTGAAAAAGAGTTTTTCCAGCAAATGAAAGATTTAGGTGCTTTAGGGTACAAAGTAAGCTCAATTCTTAACTCCATCAGGTTCGGGGGCAAATATTTCCCTATTGTCCCAAATCATTATGCGATTAGTTATAATGAAAATTGTTGAGTGAGTTGAAAGACTAACATAGTAGGAGGTCTTTATAAACTTTCCCGCAGCGGCTTACCAAACATTCAAACGACTAAAGGACAATCCGGTCTTTGGTCTTATTTATAGCACAACTATTAAGAAGTTAAAGTCAGAAGATAATCCTATTGCGAGAGCTAAAAGGCTTCATCGCGAAATCAATCGTTTTAATGAAGAAGTTCTAGCTCATCCAATCGTAGAAAATAATATCTCTTGTAAAAGAGGCTGTGCGGCCTGTTGTCATAGTCAGGTCAGTATAACTAGTGATGAGGCCGAACTTTTGGCCTCAATTATTATAGAAGGTCATGATATTGATTTAAAAAGACTCTATATCCAAAGCGAAGCGCAAAACGATGATGTAAAATGGTTTAAAACTCCATACGACATTAGGCGTTGTGTCTTTTTAAATAATAAAAATGAATGTTCTATCTATGAAAATAGACCTGCTGTTTGTCGCACCAATATGGTTATGTCTGATCCTTCAGATTGCGCAACAATGGATGGTAAGCAAAGACCTATTCGATTAATCAATACAGATAAGGCCAACATGGCCATAATGGCCGGTTACACAGTCGCTCGTACAGGTGGAACGCTACCATATTTATTGTGGAAAACTCTTCATCGCTTCAAAGGGCCTCGCTCACCACAGGGTGAATCAGCGATGGGTGAGGTGCGTCACCGCTTGAAGCAGGCGCAAAATACCGTTTCCAAAATCTTTTCAATGTAATAAACAAAGTGCATGAAAACAATTGAATGCCCCTTGTGTAAATCACAAAGGACCACACTTTATTTAGATCTGTCTCATCACAAAAATGGCCGAAAATATTACGAGTGTAGCGAATGCTCTCTTGTCTGTGCAGATGATTCATCTTGGTTAAATGCGCAGGAAGAAAAAGAGAGATATGAAAATCATATTAATGATCCACTAGACAATGCCTATCGAAACTTTTTGGATAAACTTTTAATTCCTTTAACTCCACACTTATCGCAAGGTGCACAAGGTCTCGATTTTGGTTGTGGCCCTGGCCCAACAATTAGCAAGATGATGGGCGAGCGTGGTTATAATATGAATAACTACGATCCATTCTTTCATGACGATAAAAGTGTACTCGAAAAAAAGTATGACTTTATTACGTGTACAGAAGTTTTAGAACATATGTTTAGACCTATGATTGAATTAAAGCTTCTTCGTTCACTTATTACTGAAAAAGGTGTTCTTGGTCTTATGACTGAGTTCCTTCCTGTGAAAGAAAAATTTTCTTCTTGGTATTATAAAAATGATCCAACTCATGTGAGTTTTTATTCGCACAAAACGTTTCAATGGATTGCTACTGAACTTAATTGTGAAGTTCAGTTTGAAGGCAACTCTGTAGCAATTTTATATAATTTTAAAAATGAAGAGGATTAGAATATGTATACAATGTATGGAATAAAAAACTGTGACACTGTAAAAAAGGCCATGAAAGAACTAGAGAGTAAGAATATTGCTTTTGATTTTTTTGATTTTAAAAAAGAAGTTCCTTCAAAAGAAAAAATCCTTGAATGGAAAAAAGCAATGGGTGAGTGGCCGGTTAATACAAAAGGTCGCACTTATAAAATTATTAAAGACGATTTTGAAGCTGCTACAGATGCAGGAAAGATTACTCTTATTACAGAAAATCTTTCAGCAGTTAAAAGACCTATCCTCGAAAAGAAGGGGAAGGTTGTTTGTTTCGGATTTGATAAAACTGTTTACGGTGAGCTTTAAGAGATCATGAATAAAGAAGAATACTTAAAGCGCAAAAAAGCACAACAAAAAGAATTCGAAGAGCTTCCAAGAAGAAGTAAATGTTTTAGTTGTTACAGACCACTTAATGCTTGTCTGTGCAACCATATCAGCTCATTTGATACGAAAGCGAAGTTTGTCCTGCTAATGCATATTAAAGAAGCAAGAAGGGAGAAATTAGGAACTGGAAGAATTACTGCTGCCACACTAACAAATAGTGAAGTTATTGTTGGTGTTGATTTTACAGAAGATACTCGAGTGAATGAGCTTCTTTGTGATCCTCGTTATTACCCAGTAGTCCTTTATCCTGGAGACGAAGCGTATAATGTCTCTGTCGATCCAATTGAGAAGTTTCCTTTGCCTCCTGAAAAAGAGCTTTTGATCTTTGTTATTGATGGTACATGGCCATGTGCAAAGAAGATGATGAAGGAAAGTTCTAATATAAGACATCTTCCAAGAATCATGTTCTCTCCAAATAAGAAAAGTAATTTTCTAATTAAGCACCAACCCGATGAGTTGTGCCTTTCTACTCTAGAGTCGATTCACTTTCTATTGCAGGAAATGGATAAGGTTGGTCTTGAGAATCTTGAGGGCAAAGAAGACAGGCTTCTTGGCTCATTTGGCGCACACGTCGAATTCCAGCTCAAGTGTAGCTCTGATCCCACAATTCCAAGTAATCGAGGCCGAAAGAGAATCAACAGGCCCGAAGAGATGAAAATCATCCCAAAACGTCACCGTAAGTTCGTTATTGACTAGAATGCCAACTTTTTAACTCAGGTATGTCCGAGAGTTCCTTATACTCAACCCCTCGAAATGAGGGGAAAGTAGGGCATATCTACCTGATTCTATAAGCTAAAGCGAAGTTGTATCATAAGATAAATGTAATGATTTCAAGGGAATCTTTTATGAAAAAGATAATTAGTGCACTCGCTTTATTTTCACTGCTGAATATTCAAATAACCTTCCAGACAAATGTTTTGAAGGTTGAGCTTTCACAGGCCGTTGCGGCCGAACAGCAGAAGTCTACGACGAATACAAAACAGAAAAGTGAGCAGATGGATACTGAAAAGGGTGGGGACTTTATGAACATCATTACGATGATGCTTATGGGTTACATTCTTTCTCGACAAGTTATAATGTGTAAGCCTGTTCCAACTGATGTTATGGTTGCGGCCGGAGCTGGAATAGTCTACGTAGGTGGAGAAATTTATTCTCTTAATGCCTACAAGAAAATGAAAGATGAAAAAATTGATTATGTCGTTACTGAAGATGGCTCAGCTAATGAAGATCAAATTGAATATTTGAACAAACAAAAAGAATCTTATCAAGATGTTATTAAAACAGCTAAAACAAAAAAGATGATTCAATTAGCCGCTACAGTTGGATTAGGTGCCGCTGCAGTCATGGCATATATGATTGATACAAAAGAAAAAATTGCAGCTACGACATGTGCTATGTGTGGAGCAAATGCTGGTATTGAAGGAAAAAGAGTTATTCTTGTTTCAACGCCTACTCAACCGTCAGCAGCAGTAAAGACGGAAGTCACTGCTCTTGATACTGCATCAACGGCAGCATGCACGGCTGCTAATGCAGAAGCACTAGGAACTTTATCTACTCAACTTTCTGCATGTGTGGAAAAACAAACTTTCGCCGCCTTAAATACAATGGCATGTGCTCCATTGACTGTCGGATCAAATAAGTTATTTAATCCAAATAGTATTGAATCGAAATTATTAGCAAATAATTTTACAGAAACTTTTTTTCAAGACGTTTTAATTTCATTAAAAGACTCAGGTCTAGATCATGAAATTGCATCTGACTATTTAGATCAGTATCACTCATTAAATCTTCTTGCAAAAATATCACCTTTTAAATTGAATCAACCTAACAATAATGATTCAAATATCGATTCTTATTTCAAAGCTAGGGATTATGATCGTTTTTTGGAAGGTGAAGTTTCGAGTTTATCGATAGATGACTATAAGAAATATCAGAATAATTTAAATGAACTTGATCTTCCTAAAAAAGATTTGAATTCATTTTTAAGTTTCGCTGCTCAAAAAGGAATGGATTTAATCTTTCCTGAAGCAAATGCAAGTATTATGGGCTTCGGACCTGTTGCAATGGGTGTTGTCGCAGCATTGTTTATGCCACTTAATTCAATGACTGATGTCCACATGGCCCATCCTTTCACCAGAGCGATTATTTATGGTGTTCTTACAGGTATGGCCTATATGTCTACGAGATCAATTGATAATGTTATTTCTAAAGCAGAAGGCAATATCGAGAAGATTGATGGAATCATTAAAAAGTTAATGTACTACGGAACTGAAAAGAAATTAGATGGTTCTTATAAAATGTTGAGTAATGGTTCATTTAAACCATTCGACAAAGGCCGTGCAATAAACATTTCTGATGGTAATTCAAAAATGTCATGTGTTGTAGAAGGTTCTAAACCAGGAGTATGTGGTTCACTTGGTAGTGCAATTAGAAATTCTTCAACATTCTCTTCATTACCTTCTAATTTTGCTACAACTGTTGGAACCTTAGGTGATGTTGCAGATGGTGTTCAAGGAAGTGCGACAATAGGATCAGGAACTTTAAGTTCAATGGATGCACTTGGTAGTCAAAGTAATGCCATTGGTAAATTAATGAAGGATCAAAAGAAAAAACTTTCAGATTTGATGAATAAAAATGGTAAAAAGGGACCAAATCTAGATGCAATGGCATCAAAGCTTCAAGCTAAAATGAAAAAAGCTGTTGAAGACGGTCTCAAAAAGAAAGGAATGACACCTGAAGGATTCCTTGCAAGTGCTGGTATTGCTGCACCTATTGAGGCGCAAAAAGAAAAGGCAGAAGAAGTGGCGGCAGTTAATACTGAGGCCCTAAAAAATGCAGGGCTAGTTGATTCAAAGGCCAATACAAATTCAGGAATGAACGACTTTAAATTTACTGATCTGGATTCAGAGGAAAGTAATGGTATGGACGCAACTGATGATGCTGTTGCCGCATTAAATGAATCTCGTGAGAGTCAGGATGATATTATTAAAAACAAAGATGTCTCAATTTTTAAAGTAATTAGTACACGCTATTTGAAATCGGGTTATCCAAGACTTTTAGACGAAATTAAGAAATAAAAAAAGGGAGCTTCTAGCTCCCTTTTTTATTTTGTTTTAACTTGTCTTAATCTACTACTCAAATCAGCATTGGCCCCTTTATTATCTGGACAGTTTGTAGGTTCGTAAGAAAAACCACCTGAGTCATGAAAATAAGTGTGTTTTTTATGTCCTTGATAATACCATTCGTTATGATGCCAGATCGAAACGATTAAACCTTTTTGTTCGATTTTCTCTAGTCGATAAATATTATTCCCAAGACTTGAGATATTTCTATATTTTTCGTTCAACTCTTTAATACATGAGTTTTCTTGATAACCAATTTTAGGGATATCTTGACTAGTACAAGCAACTAAGAAAAAAAGAATAAATAAAGTTGGAATGATTATATGATTCATGAACACCCTTTTGCGATTGATGATATCGGAAAGGGTGTTATGAAACTTGAAGGCATTTTAAATTAAAATATGGTTTCTACCAACTTTCAGAAACATCGGATTGTTCATTTAAGATATGATAGGCCCATGCCGCTAGAGAAGTCGCAACAACTGTTTTCCAAGACATGATTTTAGTCACCAATTGAAAACACTTTGATCTGTTAACATTTTTTACAGTCATTTCTTTTATATTAATTTTGGAATAGGGTTCCCAGTTGTTATCTATTTGTTGAAAAAGATCCTGAAAATTTTTAAAGTTTGTTAAAAGAGAACCGATTTGTTCTTGGATTTCCTTAACGGCCTTAGCTCTCTTTTCTTCATTTTTTATAGATGAAGCGACATAAAGAGAAATCTTTAATTTATCAATTTGAGCACCATAACCGCCAACGGCCCACTGTACTTTGAAAAAGTTTGTCTTGTTTATTTCTTTTTCGTGCTTAAGAATTTTTGCATTTTCAAGCATTAGTGAATAAGTGAAATTAAAGTAGTCGATGACTCTATCTGTGTACCACATCTTTTCCATAGTATTAAGTTCGCTCATCGCAAGTTCGACTTCTTTATTTATATCGATGGCGATGATTTCATCTGGACTGAAACTTTCTGGGAACTTCTTTAGTGCTTGGTATCCAACTTCTAAATGTCGCATTTTATAATCGAGTTTCTGTGAAAATTTTAACGATTCATTTGTGAATACGCTCTGTGTTTGCGCCGTAGATTCTAGGGTTGATTGCCACTTCTTTCTGAATTGTTTTCTGTAAACCATACGGCTATAGAGGGCCTTGTATTTATCAATTGGATTATACTTTCCTACTGGCCATAAAAGTGTACTGGCCGTTTTAATCTTGTCCGAGATTGCTCTAGAGATAAACGCGACAAATTTACAAAGAGGGACGGGGCTTATGTTATGGTCAATGATCTCACCAATGGCAGAAACGATAATATAAACGAGTCCATATCTTCTACCACCTGCGACCTCTGACCAAACCATATCAGAGAGAATATGACCAAGTTCAGGAATGAAGGTGATGATTCGCTCCATGATTTCACGAAATTTCCCATGATTATCGACCTGAAGCTCTGAAATATCACACTCACAATATTCGCGTACTGTTTCTTCATAGGCCTTGATATGAGACTTTACAACCATCGCCAATGTCGTTTCTGGTAAATAGTATTTAGTCTGCCCAATTTCTATTTTAACAAGATTTAGCGCCTTTACGTCACTATCTGAATAAGATTTATCGACTGATAAATTTTGAAAAAGTTCCCTGTATGACTCTTGTAATTCCTCTTTGTGATGATCGTGATCATGATCATCATGGGCAAGAGATAGCGTAGAAGCAAGTGCTAGTATTAAGGCAAAAATTATTGATTTCATGGGCCTATTTTTGCTCTGATCGAGGAGAATTACAAAGCAATTAGACAGTGATTATAAAAATTATAGGAGCTGTACAAAAGTTTGGTTAATGAAACTTCTTGGTAGTATCCTCCCAAAATGAGAAAAATTATTATCCTATTACTTTTAATATCTATAAAGGGCTTCGCACTGTCTTTGAATACTGAAATGACTGTGGAGCTTGATTCAACCTTAACCCGTGAAGAAGGGCACCAACTCAATTCTGCTGAAAATGAATTGAGTATTTCGATTGAAAAGAAATTTCTAGAAATATTTAGTCTAGGGCCAAAAGTGATTTTTTCATCAGAAATGGGAAAGGGAAGCGAGCCCATCTCAAGACTACACTCATTAGGACCTATGGCCAGTGTTGGGTCATCTTTTTTCAACGATAAGCTAGTGGTTGGACTAAGTTACTCTTATCAATTTATTCAAGATAACTACCTTCAAAATAAGTATTCCCTAAAAGGGGAGCATCAAACTGAAGCAAGCATTCTCTATATATTTAATCCACTGTTTTCTACTGAGATTTATGGAGAGTTTGTTAAATTTGCAGGTGGAATTCCACTTTATAGTGCGACTTCTGATTATGATTATATTTATGGAATCAATCTAAAATTTGATTTCGAAAATTTTAATATGGGACAGGCCTTCGAAAGAAATGTTTCGGCCCAGCTGAATGAATTTCATAAGAGATCAAATAAAGTCTATGATCGTTGGCATTTTATTTCTTACGTCGGGACGAGTGTTTATGGCATTGATGCAGAAGTCTCTGCAATACTTTACCCACTTCGAAACAACTATTACAAAACATTCGCAAAAGATACATTTAAAGTTTTTGATATTGGTTTAAATATTTCAAAGAAATTGGAGTTCTAATGAAGAAGATATTGTTATTATCAATGGTTCTGTTGATTTCTTGTGGCCGTAAACAAGACGATCCTCAAGTAGCAAAAGATAAAGAAAACCTTGCCCAAATTAGTGGGACAGTTAATTACAATAAAAATGGGTACCGCAATATTTACTTGAATCAAAAAATTCAGGATGTAAGTGTCGTTGTTGAAGAAGATGCTTATGAGAAGAGTATTGTTGTTGAAATAAAGCCAACCTGCTCAGAAGAAGTTATGAGATTTATGGGCCTAGTTCCTAATGGTCCTTTCAGTACGAAACTAGAACTTGTTAAAGGCACTGCTGATATAAACGTTGCACTGAAGTGTGTTAATGAAGACTGCTCGCGCTTTGTTGTAAATGTAGTAGAAGATAAAGAAGGTGAGCAAGGACAGTACCCGATTCTGGTTGAGAAAAAAGAAGAGCTTTATCTTCAGAGTTGGACACCAAAAGGACAGGGCGTAAGTACTCGTCAGGAATTTGATAATGTTGATCTGTGTAAAGTGGTCGAAGCTAAAAACAAAAAGACAATTGGTCTCTTTGTGGATTTTGATGATGTTGATGACCAATTAGGCTTCATTGATAGCTTCTTTAAAGATTCACAAAGTAAAAAAGCTTCAGAAGTTCTTGTGAGTAAATGTGAGAATGAACTTAAAGGTACATTTGTAAAAGAATCTATGGGAACAGTTTATTTTAATATGATGAGCTCTCGTCGTATGAATTTAAATACTTTCCAATTTGAATACGATAACTTCTCTTACGGTCAATGTGTAGTTGAAAGCAATATTACGTATACTGAACTTTCTGTGTATGCAGAAGGTCAAACGAGAGAAAGCGCTCTTAAAAATGCTCAGCTACAATGTGTAAATGTTTTAAGAGGTTATGTAGACGATCACTATGAGCGCGAAGTTCATAAAGTGGCAAAGTCTAATAAGTGGCTTGCTAAATTAAAGTGTCATGAGCTAAAAGGGGAAGAACACTTTAGCTTATAAAAAATATGACAATATACTTAATCTATATGGTCCTAGGTATTTTCGCTGGGACACTTTCTGGACTTTTTGGAATTGGTGGTGGGATTGTAATTGTTCCCACCCTGGTTTTTTGTTTTAAGGCAATGAACTTTCCTGACAGCATGATCATGCACATGGCATTAGGGACTTCCTTGGCCACAATTTTCTTTACGGCACTCAACTCAGTTTATGCCCACCATAAAAAGAATAACGTTTCATGGAACCTCGTTTTAAAGCTTGGAATTGGAATTGTTATTGGAACTGCGAGTGGGGGATTTCTTTCTCACATATTGTCAGCAAAAACATTGGCCATTATTTTTGCTTGTTATATTAGTTTCGTTTCAATGAAAATGTGGTTCGGATTAAATAGTGAAGGCGTAAGAAGAAGTGTTCCACTTCTCGTGTATAATTGTGTCGGTTTTATAATTGGTTTTAAGTCTGCATTACTAGGAATTGGTGGTGGTACTATAAGCATTCCTTTTCTAACTTATTCGGGTGAGCCGATGAAGAAGGCCGTAGGAGTATCAGCTGCCCTTGGACTGCCAATTGCATTTGTCGGTGCCATCACTTATGCAATGAATGGGCAAAGCGTGGCAGGACTTCCAGAACATAGTTTTGGTTTTATCTATGTGCCAGCACTTGTTGGAATCGTTTTAACGAGCTCTATTTTTGCAAGATTTGGAGCAGCTCTTTCTCATAAGCTGCCCCAAGATAAGATGAGAAAAGGATTCGCACTGTTTTTAATGGTTGTTGCCATTAAAACTATTATTTCTTTTTTATAATTTATATTCGTAAAGATGAAACCCTTCTTCATAGTAGGGTTTCATGAGTCCATCCTTGTATTGAAGAATATCTTTTTTCTTCTCGAATTTTTTTGTAAAACCGTATTTCTCATAGGCCTTAATGGCCCATTTTGCATCTGGATGGGCAATCAGAATCATAGAGTCTTGCCCTTTTTTCTCAGACATAAATTTGGCAAAATCCATTAAACGTTTGCCATGTCCTTTACCAACATGAGAAGCATCTAGGTAGATGTAGCCTAGGTATGTTTGCTTTCCAAAATACTGCATGGAAATAGTTCCGACGTCATTTTTTTTATCATCTGTTCCTATATAGAAATCTCTCATTTCATAGTTCTTCTTCATCCATTTCTGATCTACACAGTGTTCTGGCATATCTTTAGGATCGACAATTGGTCTGTACCATTCGGCCGACGAATTGATAAAGCGAGCAATCTTTTTCATATCTTCGAAATTCGCTCTTTGAATAGTAAATGTTTTAGCAGGTTTCATGTAAGACTCCTTGATTAATTTTTTTGATCAATTGATAAAGAGTGTCTCCACGAGTTTTAATACTCGTTAGTTCAATATATTCATTTTCTGTGTGCATTCCTGCACCAATTGGGCCTAGTCCATCGAGGATAACTTTTCCCTTAGAACTGAAGTAATTCGCATCAGCAGCGCCACCGACAACCCTTTCTTTGATCGATATTTTCTCATTTTCTTTAATGAGCTCTTTGTAGACTTCAAATAGCTTTCGACTCTGAATACTTTTTGCAAGAGGTGGGCAGTCATCAACAATTTCGTAAGTAACATTTGAGAATTGTGTTTGATTTTTATTATGAACATTTCTACTTTCTAATATATCTGAAATTTTAGCACTCACTTCCTCGCGACTATCAAAACACGGGAAGCGAACATCAAGTTGTGCATAGGCCTTGTCACTTACGATATTATGTTTTTCTCCACCTTCAATTTTTCCAACATTGACTGTGATGTCCTTATCGTAATTTGTAAGTTCATGGATCTTTGCCATTTGGATTGCAAGTTCTGCACAAGCATTCACTCCATGGGCGTGATGTCGTCCTGCATGGGCAGATTGACCTTCAAATGTTATATCGTACCAACGATTTCCTTTTCGTGAACTTATGATGTCACCGTTTTCTAGAGCAGGCTCAAGACCTAAAATAACATCTGAGTCTTTTGCATAATGTTCAAATATTTCTTGAAAACCAGGAGAGCCCATCTCTTCATTTGGTGAGCAAATGAAGCGTATTCCGTAGTTTGAAAGATCTTCATTCTTTTCGGCCAAACGAGACAGAGCATATATTCCGACAGTGACACCACCCTTATTATCGATGATACCCGAACCAAATATTTTATTGTCAGATGAACTGACGATAGGATTCTTCGATAAGGGATAGACTGTGTCTGCGTGACAGATAAGAGTAATATATTTTTCTCTTTTATTTTTTGATTGAGCTACAAGTAGGTGTCCACTTCTTGAATGATTGTCAGGATTGGGGATTAAATTTGTTTCGAGGTTGAGTTCAGTTAATTTATCTTTCAAAATTTTTTGAACTTGATTCACTCCACAAATATTATCTGTTTCAGAACTTATCGATGTTAATTTTTTTAGAAAACGATTCCAATATTGGATAAAATCCTCCTCGGTGATTAACACGTTAAAAAACAATTGACCCATAAACAACTGCTTTAACTGTCAATTCGTATAAACCTAATTAATTTTTTGATTGTGGGGAGTTAATCTGTTATAAATAGGGAACTAGAGGAGGTACAATGAATAACTTAAATGATATTAATTGGAACCACTTATTTTGTTTTTACGAAGTTGCAAAAGCTCAATCCCTCAAAAAGGGAGCTGCTTATTTGCAAACTGCGCCTTCAACTTTAAGTGAAAAATTAAAAAAATTAGAACAGACATTGAACAAAAAACTCTTCATCAGAAGCTCTAGTGGTTTAAAGCTTACGATGGATGGAGAATTTCTATTTGATCAAATCAGCACCATTTTTGAAAATGGTAGAAAAGTTATTGAAAGTCTATCTGGTGATATCGTCGGTGGCTATCCTGTTCAAGTCGGTATTGAAGAGACATTTTCGACTGAAATCGCTGCAGAATTTGCTTCTCAATATTGGGATTTATTCGCTCCATTTGGAACTGTAAATACATTGAGACAAGCAGATCATGAAGTTCTTATCGAGAACCTTGTGCAAGATAAAATTGATTTTGGTCTCTCACTTAGAGTTCCTAAGAGAAAGAATATTGAGTATGCAGAAGTTGATTCATTTGAAATTGTTTTTTGTTGTTCTGATGAGCTGTACGATAAATTTAAAAATGAACATGATATCCTTATCAATATCCCTTTTGCAGAAGCTCCATGGGATAAAAGTCTCAATGATTCAATATACGAACATTTGAGAAAAAATAATGTTCGGCCTCGAGAAAAAATTACAAGTGATCACCCAGAGTTTTTAAAGAAACTTTGTCAACGTGGTCGCTGTGTAATGTTTTTGCCTAAAAATCCATTAGAAGATTATGAAGGTTTAAAAACTTTTCAATTTGGACAACCTCTTAGAATTGCTTTATACGCACTATGGAAAAAAGATAGGGAAGGATTGGTCTCTATAAAGAAGTTAAAAGAGCTTATTAATTCTAAGCTCTCGCAAGTTCCCGAACGATATGCTGATGTGGACTATCAGATTGAAGTTTCAGATATTTCAGACGATTTACTTGTTTGATAATGATTGTTCGAGCTCCTCGAGAAAGAAGGCCACATTTGTGGATTTCTTTTTTGTGCTCGGATAGATTGCCCAGATTGGAACTTCGGTTGTCATATAATTTGTTAATATCGGTACAAGCTTTTTACTATCGATATAAGATCGTACATAGACTTCTGGTAGTCTAACAATACCTGTGTTTTGAAGAGCTGCATTGAGAAGTGCTCTTGCATTATTAGAGGTGAAGTTTCCATTGATTTTAATTGAGTATTGTTTTGTCTTTTCTTTAAAAACCCATTGACCATTATTCCCAGCGAGGCAGTTATGGTCTTTAAGTTCATTTGGTGTTTTTGGCGTACCGTTCTTAGAGAGATATTTTTTCGTAGCACAAATATATTCTTTTCGCGTAGAGATTCTTTTAGCAATCATAGAGGAGTCAACGAGATGTCCTACACGAATGGCCATATCAAAATTTTCTTCAACAAGATTCACTATTTTTTCTGAGAACGAAAGTTCGATTTTTAACTTAGGATATTTTGCTAAAAGTGATGAGGCCACTGGAGTTAGATACTCTTCTGCGAAAGCACCTGCCGCAGTAATGCGAAGTAGTCCTTGGGGATAATTGATCGATTCTTTTATATTATTTTTGGCATTTTCAATGGCCGATACGGCCTCTAAACAGGTTTCAAAAAACTTTTCACCCTCTAAGGTTAGTTTGACTAGACGTGTTGATCTGTTCAGAAGTTTTTGACCAATCTCATTTTCGAGTTGTTGGATGGATTTACTCAGGTGGGCCTTGGACACGCCAAGCTCTTTTGCCGCCTTGGAGTAGCTTAAATATTGAGCAACTTTGACAAAGACATAGGTGTGGCCGAAGCCTTTTATTGTTTCCATATGTAAACACTATGTAAATTTAAGATTGTATTGTCAATAATGAGTTAGAATAAAGCATAAAAATTGAGACGAAGGAGACTATATGAAAGTAAGAGCTGCTGTTGCTTGGGGACCAAATGAACCACTTAAAATTGAAGAAGTTGATCTAGAAGGACCAAAAAAAGGCGAAGTCCTTATTCGTATTCTAGCAACAGGTGTTTGTCATACTGATGCTTACACTCTTTCTGGTGCAGATCCTGAAGGGATCTTTCCAGTAATCCTAGGTCACGAAGGTGGGGGGATTGTTGAAGAAGTTGGTGAAGGAGTTACATCTCTTAAAAAAGGTGATCACGTTATTCCTCTATACACTCCAGAGTGTCGTGAATGTAAATTTTGTAAGTCTGGAAAAACAAATCTATGTCAAAAAATTAGAGAGACTCAAGGCCGTGGTTTAATGCCAGATGGAACAACTCGATTCTCTAAAGACGGTAAACCTATTTTTCATTATATGGGGACATCAACATTTGCAGAATACACTGTTGTTCCTGAAATCTCTCTTGCTAAAATCGATGAGGCCGCACCTCTTGATAAAGTATGTCTATTAGGTTGTGGTGTAACAACTGGTATTGGTGCTGTTTTCAATACCGCTAAAGTTAAAGAAGGTGATACTGTTGCCGTATTTGGTCTTGGTGGAATTGGGCTCTCTGTTATTCAAGGGGCGAAACTTGCAAATGCAGGTCGTATTATTGCCATCGATATTAATGACGATAAATTTGAAATGGCGAAAAAGTTTGGAGCAACTGATTTTGTAAATCCAAATAAATTCGACAAGCCTATTCAACAAGTGATTGTTGAACTCACTGATGGTGGTGTTGACTATTCTTTTGAATGTGTTGGTCACGTCGGTCTTATGAGAGCAGCTCTAGAGAGTTGTCATAAAGGTTGGGGAGAATCTATTATTATTGGTGTTGCTGGGGCTGGCCAAGAAATTAGCACAAGACCATTCCAACTTGTAACAGGAAGAGTTTGGAGAGGAAGTGCATTTGGTGGTGTTAAAGGGAGAACAGAACTTCCTGGTTATGTAGATCGTTATATGAAAGGTGAGATTAACCTAGATGATTTCGTAACTTATACAATGCCACTTGAAGATATCAACAAGGCCTTCGATTATATGCACGAAGGAAAGAGTATTCGTACTGTAATTGATTTTTCTATGGGGAAATAATGACGGTTAATAAATTAAAGTCGAATAAAACATTTGATGGGTACACAAATATCTATCAGCACCCTTCGAGTGTGACTAAAACAGATATGAAGTTTTCCACCTATGAGCCTTCTGGCAATATTGAAAACTGTATTATTTGGTTGTCAGGGCTAACTTGTAATGAAGAAAACTTTATTACAAAGGCCGGTGCACAGAAGTACCTTAGTGGTACTTCTACGATGATCATTTGCCCAGATACTTCTCCACGTGGATTAAATCTTCCACAGGAACATGATGCTTATGATTTCGGATCTGGTGCGGGTTTTTATGTAAATGCTACAACCGAAGGTTATAAAGATCATTATAAGATGTACGATTATATCGTGCATGAGCTTGTTGGGATTCTTAAAGATCAATTTAAAGTGAAAAATATCTCTATCATGGGCCATTCTATGGGTGGTCATGGGGCCTTGATTATGGGTCTACGTGAGAAAGATCTTTTCAAATCAGTGAGTGCATTTTCTCCCATCGTTAATCCTGTCAATTGTGCCTGGGGACAGAAGGCATTACTTGGTTACCTAGGTGATGATAAAAAGAGTTGGAGTCAGTACGATGCCTCAGAGCTTTTGAAATCAGGAGTAAAGCGAGCGGATACTATTTTGATCGATCAAGGTCTTAGTGATGAATTTTATCCTGCGCAGCTTTGTACAAAAAATATTGAAGAAGTATCTTCAAAAGTAGGTCAAAGTATCACTGTTAACTACCGTGAAGATTTCGATCATAGCTATTATTTCATTTCTAGTTTTATAGAAGAGCACATTGCTTTTCATATAAAGTCTCTCTCTCAATAGCGACGATATGAGCTTGATCATAACCTGATCAAGCTCATATTTAGTAAATAATCTTAAATTTGTTTTTACTTTAGAATTCCCACATTTTTCGTCATAATAGTCTTATACATAAGTACAAGGATGAATTATGGAAACAAAATATGAATGGGGATTAGAAAAAAATCAAGCAAACTTTAGACCCTTAACGCCACTTGATTTTATTAAAAGAACAGCAAGTGTTTACCCCGATCGTATTTCTGTTATTCATGGTGAGCTTCGCCAAACATGGGCACAGACTTATTCGAGATCTCTAAAATTAGCGAGCGCTCTACAAAAAAGAGGAATCGGTAAAGGTGATACTGTTGCCGTAATGTTGCCAAATACTCCTGCAATGGTTGAAATGCACTTCGGTGTACCGCTGTCTGGGGCCGTATTAAATTGTCTAAATATTAGGCTAGACTCTGAATCTCTTGCCTTCATGCTTCAGCACGGAGAGGCCAAAATTATCTTTGTAGATTCAGAGTTTTCACAAGTGATCTTTGATGCTGTTAAAAGAATTGAAAATCCTCCTGTTGTAATTGATGTGCATGATCTTCTCTTTACAGAAGAGGTTCGAGATATCGGTGAAAAAGAATATGAAGATTTCTTGTTGGAAGGTGATGACAATTTTCAAGGTCTCTGGCCTAAAGATGAGTGGGACTCACTTTGTTTAAATTATACTTCAGGTACAACGGGAAATCCCAAGGGTGTTGTCTATTCTCATAGAGGTGCCTATCTTGCTGCTCTTTCGAATATTTTAGAATGGGATCTACCTCATCATCCCATTTATCTTTGGACTCTTCCCATGTTTCATTGCAACGGTTGGACCTTCCCTTGGGTAATTGCGGCAAGAGCTGGTGTTAATGTTTGTTTAAGAAAAGTTGTTGCGGAAGATATTTTTAAGCTAATGAAGGAGCATAAAGTCTCTCATTATTGTGGGGCCCCGATTGTACACAATATGCTTATCAATGCTGATGAAAATTTGAAAAATGGTCTAGACCATCGAGTTGAAGCTTTTGTTGCTGGTGCTGCTCCACCTGCTGCTATGATTGAGGGAATGGTGAATATGGGATTTGGTATAACTCATGTTTATGGACTGACTGAAGTCTATGGCCCGGCATCTGTTTGCGTGAAGCAAGAGAGCTGGCAAGAGAGTTCATTAGGCGAACAGGCAAAATTAAATGCCAGACAAGGAGTCACTTATCATTTGCAAAGTGATATTACAGTTCTTGATCCCAACACAATGAAAGAGGTCCCTCACGATGGTGAAACTATTGGTGAATTGTTCTTTAGAGGAAATATCACCATGAAAGGGTATATGAAAAACCCAAAGGCCACAGGTGAAGCATTTAAAGGTGGTTGGTTTCATACAGGAGATTTGGGCGTTATTTATCCTGATGGCTATGTGAAAATTAAAGATAGAAGTAAAGATATTATCATTTCCGGAGGAGAAAATATCTCAAGTATAGAAGTTGAAGATGTTCTCTATCAGCACCCGGCCGTTATGTTGGCCGCTGTTGTGGCAAAGCCTGATGGGAAATGGGGAGAAGTCGTTTGTGCTTTTATTGAATTAAAAAATAATACAAAAGTCACTGCTAAAGAAATTCAAGACCATTGTCGTAATATTTTACCAGGATTCAAAGTTCCTAAAGAAGTATACTTTGAAGTGCTGCCAAAGACTTCGACAGGGAAGATTCAGAAATTTGAACTAAGAAAAAAACTAAGTTCTGATAGCGCAATTGACGTGTAAAAAAAGGCCTCTTGCGAGGCCTTTTTTATTCTTCAACAGCTGGGAAGTAAACACCCTGTTCATTAATTTTGTGATTTTCGGGGAAGTCATTTTTCAACTCGTCAATAGAGTAGATCGACTCTGGAAGATTGAGAGAGTGGCGCAGCTTTTCCATCGTTTCTGGAACAAATGGTTGAAGCATAATGAGAAGGTTCTTTAAAATGTAAAAACATGAGTAAAGAGCATCACTTCTTTCTTCAATTGGAAAACGATCATCATGGGGCTTATATTGGTTGAATAAGCCATTGATGATTCTTGCATAGTTCTCTAGGGCCCCTAAGGCCTTAGGGTATTCAGCTTTTTCCATAAAACGAATATATGACTGAACCATTTTTTGTGTCTCAGCTTCTGTCTTTCCAATTAGTTTTCCTTTTGGAACAACACCATCAAACTTTGAATGGCACGCTGAGATTGGTTTTTCAAATGCAGCATTCATTGGACCAGCAAGGAATAGGTTTTTGTTTTTGAAAACTTCAAAATCAAAATTAGACGCTTTTTCAGAAAGACTTAAAGTAGATAAAAAGTAACGTAACTGATCTGGAGCATAGCCCATTTCATTTACAAGTTGATCACCCGTATAGAAGTTTCCTTTAGATTTACTCATTTTTTCACCATTAATTTGTAGGTGAAAATTACTGAAAACATCAGTTTGTTGTAGTTCGCCTTTAAGTGGTTGTCTCATTGGGTCTTCTTGGTAACCAAACCACATACTTCCTTGCATTAAGACGTAGAAAAAGACGTTATCAGTTCCTAGAAATTGATAAACCTTTGCCTCTGGATCACACCAGAAATCTTTATAAAGCTCAGGCGATAGGCCTTTCTTTTTAAGCGCTACTTTTGAAAATGAAATTGGTGCAATTAGAGATTCTGGCCATACGTAGAGAGTTTTTCCCTCCATACCAGGTTCAATATCTGTCGGAACAGGAATTCCCCAAGATACGTCACGGGTAATTGAACGGTGTGCCCAACCATCATTTAGAGTACATTCAATACCTTTTTTTGTTAGAAGCTCTAGCCCAACTTTTAAATCTGCTAGATTGTTGAATTGGACAAGAACTTGTCTTCCTGGTGCATAACGACTTTTATGTGCTGGAAGTGAATCTTTAATCTCTTTATAGTCTGGCTCTGATTTATTCGTGAATAAAACAGAAGGGTGAACTGTTCCAAGAACTTCTTGAAGAATAGACTTTCTCCAAGTCTTCTCTTTTGTCGAAAGCCACTCGATTAATTGATCAGTGACTTTCCACATATTCAAATACCAATGGTCTGTTTCTTTTAAAACAGGAGTGGCATCGCTTAGAGTACTTCTTGGGTTAATAAGCTCACTAGGATCATATTGAGCGCCACATACATCACAGTCATCACTGTAAGCACTCATATTTGTACAACTTTCGTTTGGACATTTACCTTGTACATAACGATCGGGAAGGAACATGCTAAGTTTTGTATCAAACCATTGTCTGCTTGTTTTTCTATCAAGCATATTATTTGCATGCATCTTTCTTAGAAAATCTTGGCACAGTTCTTTATGGGCCTCAAAATTTTCCTCACGAGAAGTTCCTGTGTAGACATCAAGGCCAATTGAGAAACGATCCATAGTCGCTTTTTGGCGAGCGTGAACTTCTTCAATAAATTCTTGAGTTGTTTTGCCTAATTTCTTTGCAGCTACTTCACTCGTTGAGCCGTGATCGTCTGTACCACATACAAACAATACATTGTCATTGCCGATGAGAAGTCTTGTCCAACGTGAATAAACATCTGCTGGAACGTGTGCACCTGCTAGGTGGCCAAGGTGAACTGGTCCATTTGCATAGGGCATACCGGCAGTGATCACTGCTTTTTTGGGACGAGTAATTCGGCCTAGGATTGATGGGATGTCCTGTTTTGGACGCATGTCTTTTTTGTTATTTGTTTCTTCATTCATGACATCTAATTTATCAAGTGAGGGGCGTTCTCGTCCAGATAAAAACTGGTAGTGAGTACTAGTGCGCCATGTGTCACTCGAGATAAGTAAAGATAAAAGGTTGTCCCAAGCTTCAGATGGTATAAAATTTATTCATTGAGCAATGTTTATCTAAGCGAGGAGTACGAAGTTGAAAAAGTTATACTGGACAGTTTCATTGATAATTTTAATGGGAATAGGAACTTTTTTCGCCAGAACTTACTATTTTAAAAATAATTTCGAACTTATTTCGCCAAAAAGAGGAAATATTGTTGAAGCTATTTATGGTCTCGGAAAAGTAAAATCAGATCAAATTTTCGAAGTCAAAATTGGAGTAATCGCCGTTATTAATAAGGCCTTTGTTAAAGAAGGTGCCAAAGTTCAAAAGGGTGATCGTCTTATTTCATTCGATGATAATGCTTTGTTTAAAGCGCCATTTGATGGAACTGTAACTCTTCTTGCAAATCAAGAAAATGAAGTGGCGTTTCCTCAAGTTCCTATCCTTAGACTTGAAAATCTTAATAAAAAATACATAGAAGTTTCACTTGAACAAGATGCTGCACTAAAAATAAAGTCAGGGCAAAAAGCACAAGTGATCTTTGAGAGTCAGTCATTCAAGAAGTATCCTGCAAATGTGAGAATGATCTATCCAAGAGAAGGAGAGTTTATTGCGCGTTTGGAAGTTGAGAATTTGATTGATAATATTTTACCTGGAATGACAGCAGATACAGTTATTGAAGTCGGGAATAAGACAGATGTTCTTCTTATTCCAATAAGCGCTATTAGTAATGGGAAAGTCCTAAGACTTCGTGACAACCATAGAGAAAAAATCGATGTGGCCCTTGGAAATAACGATGGAAATTGGGCCGAGGTGCTTTCTGGGGACATCAAGACAACTGATAAGCTCTTCATCAAGAGGTAGTCATGTTATTTCTAGCAATGAGGCAATTGGCCTCAAAGAAAAAGCAAACAATTCTCATTCTTTTAGGAATCAGTTTTGGAACAATGCTTTTTATTACCATATCTGGAATTCAACTTGGACTTCGAGAATTTATTATTAAATCTCTTCTCAATAATACTGCCCATATTTTAATTTCGGGGCGTGAAGATATTATCAAACGCGATGATGTGAACGAGTGGTTCTTTCCAAATAAACAAGTTCATTGGTTGTCCGCACCTTATGGAAAAAGAGGAGAGTCTAAACTCGAAAATTATCAAGGTTGGGCCGATCGTTTAAGTCACGATCCTGAAGTATTCGACTTTAGTCCCAGATTAAATATTCAAGTGATTCTTAAAAAGGGCGCCATTGTTCACAATGTGAGTCTTACTGGAACAATTCCTCGCAAGCAACTTCGCATTAGTGAAATTGAAAGCGATATGGTTGAAGGAAGCTTTTCTGATCTCGACTCTGGTGGCGGGAAAATCGTTATTGGTACGGGCGTTGCTGATGAATTGGGTGTAAGACCTGGGCAATTTATCGATGTTGTTACTGGAAAAAAAGGACTGAGAGAATCATTTAAAGTCGTGGGGACGATTTCACTAGGAGATGATTATATAGATAAGACGATTGCCTTTGCCCATTTAACAGATGTACAAAAATTAAATAACACTCCTGGTAGAATTTCAGAAATTGCAGTGGCATTGATTGATATCGATACCTCAGAACAATTGGCCCAAAGATGGTCATTGTTTAGCCGAGATAAGGTGCAAGATTGGAAAAAGGCCAATCCAATGATTATGGATGTTATTATGATGCAAGATGGAGTTCGCTATTTTATCACGGTCGCGGTTCTCGTTGTTGCGGCCTTTGGAATTTATAATGTTCTTTCCATTTTGATTAATCAGAAGAAAAAAGAAATCGCTATTTTACGATCCATTGGTTATGGACCACAAAAAATCTTAGAATTGATTATGTATCAAGGTCTCTTTTTGGGAATCAGTGGGGGGATTGTGGGAATAATTCTCGGTCTGATAATTTGTCGCTTGGTTGAAAGTATTAATCTTAGTATCAAAATTGGTGATGGGAATCATTTACTTGTTTCTTATGCACCTTCAATTTATATAACGGCCTTCGCATCGGCCCTCTTTGCTTCAATTATTGCGAGTCTTCTTCCGGCCATGTCGGCTAGTAAGATGACTCCGATTGATATTATAAGGGAGGAATAAATGATTCATGCCCATAATTTAGTGAAAGAATTTGGAGAACCTGCTCAAAGAATAATTAACGATATTACAATTGATATTAAAGAAGGTGAGTTTGTTTCAATTGCTGGACGCTCAGGAAGTGGCAAAAGTACGTTGTTATACATCATTAGTACCTTAGACAATCCTACGCACGGAGTTGTTGAAATAAACAATCGAGTTATCAATAATCTCTCGGTAGAAGAAGTTCATGAATTTAGAAATAAGAATATTGGTTTTATCTTTCAATTCCATTATTTATTGCCTGAACTTAGCGCATTAGAAAATGTCTTACTTCCACCAATGAACTCAGGAATACAGAAACAATATAAAAAACGAGCTCTTGAATTACTTGAAAGATTAAATATCTCTCACACGCTTAATAAAATGCCTGGTCAAATGTCTGGTGGAGAGCAGCAGAGGGTTGCGATTGCAAGGGCACTTATTATGAATCCCAAGTATATTTTTGCAGATGAGCCAACTGGAAATCTAGACTCAACAAATGCTCAAATTGTAATGGATATATTAAAAGAAGTGAATAAGGAGAGTGGGACGACTATCTCATTAGTTACTCACGATAGAGAATTTTCCAAAATGGCCGATCGTGAGATTTTTCTCGTCGATGGAAAAATATCTGATACCTATCTTTGAAAAAGGGCCTTGTTAGGCCCTTTGTTCTATCTGTGGCAATTAATATTAACTTTTGCCCCAACTTGCGGGTATGAGCCTTCAATAACGTCTTCACGTCCTTGAACAGAAAAATTGTATATATTACTAAGATTAAGTGTAATTTCTGCTTTACCAATTGAAACGTTTTCAAGAGTTCCACACTTTTCGATAGCGATATCAAAGATTTTATCTTTTAACTCTTTTTCTAGTTGTGAAAAACTTCCTACAAAGAGGTTGATATTACTTTTTGGAATATGAATTTCTTCGCCATAGCTCATTCCAATGAAAGTAGTAGAAATTAAAAGAGTCGTAAGTAGTGTTTTCATTTTTGCTCCCTTTGGATTGTAACTGTCCATTGTTCTTATGTGATTTGTCAGATTTCTCTGGCAAGAAGAAAATTATTACAGGAGGCGCGATAAATAAAATGATAATAATCCATGGTTGTGATAAAATATTTTTATGGCACTAGTAATGGATGATATAAAGTATTTTATCGTAGTTTCAGAGACTTGTAATATAACAAGAGCATCTGAAAAAATTGGTATTTCTCAACCCGCACTTAGTTATTCAATTAAACGTCTTGAAAAAGAAGTGGGTGGAGAGCTCCTTATTCGTTTGAAAAATGGAATGCGCCTAACAAAGCTTGGGGAATCGTTTTTAACAAGAGCTCGTAAACTTATTGTCGAATGGGAAAACGTCCAGAATATTGCTGCAGATTCATCATTGATTGATTCTTCTTATACCTTTGCCATACATCCTTCGATCGCACTTTATTCAATGAGAGCATTTCTTCCTACAATAATTAGAAATTTTCCAACTCTAGATATTAATTTTATTCATGGACTTTCGAGAGAAATGACGGAAAAAATTATTAGTTGGGAAGCTGATTTTGGAATAGTTGTAAATCCAATTCGCCATAACGATCTTGTTATTAAAAAATTATGTACTGATAGCGTTTCTATATTTCATCTTGATGGAATAGAAAGTAACACATTGATTTTCGATGAAGATTTATTGCAGGCCCAGCATATTATTAAAAACTATAAGAGTATTCATCATTATGAAAATAATATTCGTTCGAAAAATTTAGAGGTCGTGGCGAAGCTCACTTCACTCGGATTAGGCCATGGCGTTTTACCAACGCGAGTCGCTGAGCAATTTCCTAGGTTGAAGCAAGTAAAAGGTGCTCCAATATTTAAAGATGAGATTTGTCTCATCTATAGACCTGAAAGACAAAAAGATCATATTGGTCAAAAAATTATCGACATCATAAAAAAAGCTAGATTTTAATTTTCTCCGATTCATTTTGTCAGGTGTCTTAATCTAATCTTGTGTCTGAATTGAAAGTAATCTCTGATATAAATATGGTATTAATTTTTATCAGGAGATAACCATGGACGGTAGTAAAAAGCCTGTTGCAGGCGGTGGAACATCTAATGCAGATTGGTGGCCAAATGCCCTTAAGTTAAATATTTTACGTCAAAATTCTTCATTAGCTAATCCAATGAAAAAAGATTTCAATTACAAAAATGAGTTTTTGAAACTTGATCTTGATGCTGTTAAAAAAGATATTTTCACTCTTATGACTGATTCTCAAGAATGGTGGCCAGCTGACTATGGTCATTATGGTCCACTTTTTATCAGAATGGCCTGGCACAGTGCTGGTACTTATCGTACTGGTGATGGTCGTGGGGGAGCGGGAAGTGGGACACAAAGATTTGCACCACTGAATAGCTGGCCTGACAATGGGAACTTAGATAAAGCTCGCCGCTTACTTTGGCCTATTAAGAAAAAATATGGTGCTAAAATCTCATGGGCAGATTTAATGATCCTTGCCGGAAATTGCGCATTAGAATCAATGGGATTCAAAACTACGGGGTTTGCAGGCGGACGTGAAGACGTATGGCAACCAGAAGAAGATATTTATTGGGGATTAGAGACAGAGTGGTTGGCCGATAAACGCTACAGTGGAGATCGTGATCTTGAAAATCCTCTTGCAGCGGTACAAATGGGTCTTATCTACGTAAACCCAGAAGGACCAAATGGAAATCCTGATCCAATTGCATCGGCAAAAGATATTCGTGAAACATTTGCAAGAATGGCCATGAACGACGAAGAGACTGTTGCTCTAATTGCTGGTGGTCACACTTTTGGTAAAACTCACGGTGCAGGGGATGCGAAAAATGTAGGACCAGAACCTGAGGCCGCACCAATTGAAGAACAAGGCTTTGGTTGGAAGAATAAATTTGGAACTGGAAAAGGTGGAGATACAATTACTTCTGGTTTAGAAGGTGCTTGGACAAAAAATCCTATCAAATGGGATAATGGATTTTTTGCAAATCTTTTTGAATATGAATGGGAATTAACGAAAAGTCCTGCTGGTGCTCATCAGTGGATTCCAAAAAATGGTGAAGCTAAAGATTCTGTTCCAGATGCCCATGATAAATCAAAGAAGCATCCACCTGTAATGTTAACAAGTGACTTGGCCCTTCGTTTTGATCCTATTTATGAGAAAATTTCTCGTCGTTTTTATGAAAATCCAAGTGAGCTTGCTGATGCTTTTGCAAAAGCATGGTTCAAGCTTACACATAGAGACATGGGACCACGCGCTCGTTATCTTGGAAAAGAAGTGCCAAAGGAAGAATTTATTTGGCAAGATCCAATCCCTGCAACTACTCATAAGTTAGTTGACGACAAAGATATTGAGGCCTTGAAAAAAGAAGTTCTAAATTCTGGGCTAAGTGTATCTGATCTTGTGGCAACTGCTTGGGCAAGTGCTTCTACTTTTAGAGGCTCAGATATGAGAGGGGGCGCCAATGGTGCTCGTATCAGACTTGCACCACAGAAAGATTGGGAAGTAAATAATCCTTCAAATCTGGGAACAGTACTTAATAAACTTGAGGCCATCCAAAAAGGTTTTAACAACAAGCAGACAGACGGCAAGATGATTTCATTTGCAGATATGATTGTTCTCGCTGGGTGTGCTGGGGTTGAAAAAGCGGCCAAAGATGGTGGACATAATGTCACTGTTGCCTTTACAGTTGGACGCGCAGATGCGACTGCTTCTCAAACAGATGTTGAATCAGTAGGAATGTTGGAGCCAATTGCTGACGGATTTAGAAATTATCAAAAAGCTAGATACACAGTTTCTCCAGAGGAGCTTCTTATTGATAAGGCCCAGCTCCTAACGCTTACGGCGCCTGAAATGACAGTTCTTCTTGGAGGATTAAGAGTTTTAGGAATTAATCATAAAGGTTCTTCTCACGGTGTCTTTACAAATAAAGTAGGTGCATTAACAAATGACTTCTTTACAAATTTGTTAGATATGGCGATTGAATGGAAGCCTTCATCATCAGAAAAAGATATTTACGAAGGTATTGAAAGAAAGGGTGGAAAGAAGAAGTGGACTGCAACAAGAGTTGATCTTGTTTTTGGATCAAACTCTGAGTTAAGAGCACTTGCTGAAGTTTACGCCTGCGATGATTATAAAGATCAATTTATTAAAGATTTTGTTGCTGCTTGGACAAAGGTAATGAACTTAGATCGTTTTGATTTGAAATAGAGTATTTAGGGCCAGCTAAACTAGCTGGCCTTTTTTTTAATCTTTCGAATATGTTTCTACAAATTTTTTAATATCATCAATATGCTCTAGAAGATATTTTGCTTTCGTCACACCAAAACTTAAGATCGTTCCATATTTTTCAATTTCATTACCTTCATCATCAACCTTGAAGATCTTGAAAATTTTATTTCCTTTGAATTCTTCAACTGCAATATCGTGGGGAGGAAGATTCGATGCCATATAGTCTCCTTCTTTTGAGAATTAAGTTATTAAAATTTAAGCAAAATTGCCATTAAGTTTCAATACTAAAAAGGACATGAATTATGAGTTTTGCTATGCCATGATATTAGTAATCAAAAAAGAGGAAAACTTATGAGTTTGAGAGTATATCGATTGGAATGTAATGGATTGGATATTTTTCAATCGTTAGTATTGAATAGCAAATCCAATGGTCCAGAAGACTCATGGCCGCCAAAAATTGAAAACTCATTTAATGGAGCGAACGTATATTGGACCAATATTGGCTATAAAAAATACCTCCAAACTGGTTTGAGGGATTCGCATCTTAGTGTTCTTGACGGAAATTTCACTTGTACGATAGGAACAGTGGAAGGTGAAATTCTGTACCAAAATGAATACCAAGTTATTTGTCTACCATCTCAAGTTAAGGTCATTAAAAGTTATCCTTTTACATATGAAGGTCCTAGACCAGCATTAAAGCGATTGGAAGATACAAGGCCTGATAATTTAAGACATTATTCTTCTCTTCTTGATTGGTGCACTTACACTCCCTACACAGGAAGTGATGAGAGTTTTACGTTATTGTCATCGGTTGGGGTAGAGCTTGGACTTGTTAAGATTGGAATCCACCGCGAAATTCTTATGCCAAACAAAAGAAGTTCATGGCCTCACGCCCATAAAGTAGAAGAAGAGCTAGTCTATATTCTTAAAGGCGAGCCAGATATTTGGATCAATGGAAAAATTTATGGCGCAAAGGCCGGGGACTTTATTTTCTTTCCTCCAGGGACAAATATTGCACACTCCATATTAAATAATACAGACGAAAATGTTGAGATGATGGTTCTTGGAGAGCAGGGCGATCATGGGGATTTAATCTATTATCCTTTGCATCCAAGTAGAAATGAAGAGTGCAAAGAGCAAAACTTTTTTTGGGAGCAACGCCCAGAGGTCGAGCTTGGCGATCATAATGGTTTACCTTCAAAAAATGTCAAAAGAGAGGAAGGTCCTTGGCGATATCAGACATCTTATAAAGATGTTCAAGAAGTTTTCATTGGCGACAAATCACATGAAAATAAAGTTTTTCACTCTGATCGCGATTTGGGAAGGGCCCTCGGGGTGACAAGAGTTGCTCTTCACCACCAAGTGCTGCCTTCTGGTTTTCGCACAAGTCATCCTCATGCTGAATCTTTAGAGGAAGAATTTGTTTATATATTAAAAGGCACTCCCATCGTTTGGATTAATGGACATCGCTATCAAATGAGAGAGGGAGACAGCGTCGCTTTTCCAAGTGGAACAGGAATTGCCCATACGTTTATCAACGAATCGGGTGAAGATGTTGAATTACTCGTAGCAGGTGAGACGTCTAAAAAAGACAATCTCTGCTCTTTTCCGATTAATCCTGAAATGCTTGAAAAAAGTCCTATTCCTTGGAAAGATGCGCCTTTGCAAGAAATAGGATCAGATTCGGCAATGCCCGAAACTAAATAATTTCAGACAGAAGTTTTAGGGAATGAATTCTTTTTTCAATATCGAATATCGACGTTACAACCATGAGTTCATCTGGTTTGTAGCGCTCGATAAAAACTTCTAATTTCTTTTTTACTGTTTCTTTTGAACCAATAAATGAAAAGTAGAGCATATGAGAGGCCATTTGTTTTTCGGCCTCGCTCCAGTATGAGTTCATATCATCAATGGGTGCTTGAAATTTCTTTTTCACACCTCGTCTTAAATTCACGAATGATTGTTTTTGACTTGTAGAAAGGTACTCAGCTTCTTCATCTGTATCAGCAATGATGATATTCACTCCAAGCATTAGATAAGGTTTTTCTAATTTTTGTGAAGGTCTAAAATCACTACGATAATATGCAATAGCTTCTGCAATGGCATCTGGTGCAAAATGGGAAGCAAAGGCATAGGGAAGACTAAGGTGCGCTGCCAATTGTGCACCAAAAGTACTTGAGCCTAGCATCCAAAGAGGAATATCTTGACCCATTCCTGGAGTAGCGACAACGGCATCATCTTCACTTTCCTTAGAAAGGAAATGTTGAAGTTCAATAACATCTTTCATGAAATTATTTGAATTTTTTAAATCATTTCTTAGGGCCTGTGTTGTAAGAGGATCTGTTCCTGGCGCTCTACCAAGCCCTAAGTCTATGCGGCCAGGATAAAGTGCATCAAGAGTTCCAAATTGTTCAGCAATAACAAGTGGAGAATGATTCGGAAGCATAATACCACCCGCGCCAATGCGGATGGTTTTTGTTTCACTTGCAAGATGACCAATAACAACTGAAGTTGCAGCACTGGCGATGGCCTTCATATTGTGATGCTCAGCCACCCAAATTCTGTTGTATCCGAATTCTTCGGCCGCTTGTGCGGCCCTTACTGAATTTGCAAAAGCGTCTTTGAGCTCTTGTCCCTCATTAACAAATACAAGATCCAGTATAGAAAGCTTTGGCATTTTAAATTCCATTATTTTCAAGTGCTGGATAATCAGTGTATCCAACATGATCTGGATTATAAAAAGTTTCAAAAACAGGAGCGTTCAAAGGAGCGTCTTTTTCAAAGCGCTCTACTAAATCTGGGTTTGCAATAAAGGGAACTCCAAATGAGATCGCATCAGCGATATTTTCAGAGAGTGCTTTATTCGCACTGTCTTTTGTGAATTTTTCATTTGAAATGAAAACACCTTTGAAAAGTTTTTTCAGCTCTGGAGAAATGCTGTCAGGGGCCTGGGCCTCTCTTGTGAAGATAAAAGCGATATTTCTTTTATCAAGCTCGCTCACAACATAACTAAAAAGTTTTAGGGGATTAGAGTCACCCATATCATGGGCATCACAACGAGGTGCTAAGTGAACACCAACGCGATCAGCTCCCCAAACTTCGATAAGAGCATCTGTGATTTCTAATAAAAAACGCGCTCTATTTTCAATTGATCCACCGTATTGGTCTTCTCTTTTATTTGTTGAATCTTGCATGAATTGATCAATCAAATATCCATTGGCCGCATGAATTTCAACTCCATCGAAACCAGCTTCTTTTGCATTCATGGCCGCTTTTTTATAATCGACAACGATCTGAGCAACTTCTTCAGTTTCAAGTGCGCGTGGCATTTCGAATTCAGTAACTGGGCGTACAAGTGAAACGTGACCTGCGGGGCGAACGGCGGATGGGGCCACTGGAGCTTTACCATTTAAAAACATTGAATGAGAAATTCTTCCAACGTGCCACAATTGCATAAATATCTTTGAACCTTTGGCGTGAACGGCGTCAGTTATTTTTTTCCAACCAATCACTTGCTCTTGTGACCAAATACCTGGAGTTTTAGCATAACCCACGGCCGAAGGTGTAATTGCAGTCGCTTCTGTGAGGATCATGCCAGCACTTGCTCTTTGAGAATAATATTCAACCATTAATTCATTTGGGATTCTCTCATCACCGGCCCTTGCACGAGTGAGAGGGGCCATGATGATTCTATTTTTTAGATCTAGGCTTCCAAGTTTTAGAGGTGAGAATAAATTTGTCATATGTGTCCTTTTATATTGTTCGATATTTATCTAACAATAAGACTGCTCTTGAAAAAAATCAAGGTCTTTGTTAGAATTTTATCTAACAATGGATAAATGCAAACTCATACCACTAGATAAGATCTTTAAATCATTAGGTGACCCCATCAGAATGGGTGTCATCAAGCAGCTTATTATGAGTGAAACTGGTGAGATGAGTTGTGGCTCTTTCGACTATTGCGTGAACAAAGCTACTTTTTCTCATCATATTAAAATCCTTCTTGAGGCCCATATTCTGTGTGAGAGAACAGAAGGGGTGAAGAAGTATCTGTTTTTAAATCCAAGCATTAAAAAATTATATCCAGGCCTTGTTGAAACAATCAGAATTACAATTCCAGATTAAGAAATCTTGATACCCCACATTGCAAAAAAAACTTCCACTTAGATGTTTTTTATTGTTATATAGCGCCTTTAATTCAATCAAAATTTATAGAGGTAAAGATGAGGGGAATCATACTTATCGCAATGTCGTTTTTGACATTCAGTGCACTAGCATCAAAAACACTTGTGCTCCATGGACAAGGTTATGTTGAGCAGGTGGATTCAATTTTAATCAACGATAATTCAAATCAAAGTCAAACTACTTCATTCACAGGCCTTGAGTTTCTTGGACAGAAAAAAGTTTTTGATGAATTCACTCGCGATCAAGTTTTTGATACTTCAGTTTTTCCAAATAGAGTTATTGGTCAAATCGATGAGGTTTGCACAGGGACTTTAATTGGTCCTCGCCATGTTATTACTGCTGCACACTGTGTGTATGAATACGAAACGAAGAAGTGGATTGATAGAAATACTTTTTCTCCGGCCCGTATTGCTAGTAATAATTCTCCTTACGGCACAAAAGATTGGGAGAGAGTCTACATTCTTCAAGAATATACAGAAAAAGGGAGTGCTAAAACTGACTTTGCTGTTATCGAATTAAAAGAAGATCTTGGGAATCAAATAGGTTGGTTGGCCTATGGGTATAATAATTCTTTTAAAACAGGAAAAATGGGAATGATCACTGGTTATCCTGGTGATAAGAGTCGTGGAACTCAGTGGGGAGTTGAGTGTCCACTGGCCTACTATCAATTTGAAGTTGCCCACAGATGCGATACTTACGGAGGTATGAGTGGATCGGCGATCGTTGTCCATAACGATCAAGGTGAACCTCTAATTAATGGAATCCATACTTATGGTTCTGAGTTCTATAATGGTGGAGCAAGAATCACAAAAGAGACATTTGAAATTATTCGTACGTGGACATCGAATAAAAGACTTCCTAATGATCTTGTAAGTGTTAATAAAAAACCAGTACAAACTTATGACAAGATTTTCCTTGAAAACAAATGTCATAGAACTATCTGGACAGCGCTTCACTATGTTGATCTTAATGGTAAATGGATAACACAAGGCTGGTGGAAAATTGCGCCAGGTGAGAAGGCCTATGTAGCGGATACGAGAAATTCAGTTTATTACTTTCATGCCAAAAGTGACAATGGTCAATATAACTGGGGTAGTAGAGACTATGCGTGGAGAGTGAATAATGAAGGTCCATATAATTTCAACGAAGGAAAAATTACGACTTCTGGATGGGGAACTTGGACTCAGCAGTTTACTTGTAACTAGAAAACATCCTCATATTGAGGATGTTTTTCAATTCGTTTGACTTGTCATGTAATAAAGGGGATTAAAGACATAAATCTAGATACATAATTATAATTTTTTGCTGATGCAGGTATTTGGATTTATTCATCAGCAATATCACAATTAGGAATTATGCATGTCTTCATTCAAGTCATTGAATCTAAACCCCTTAATTTTAGAAGCACTTACGGCCAAAGGTTATACAAAACCAACACCAATTCAAGAGCAATCAATTGCTCATATTTTAAATAAAGGCGATATCCTTGGTATTGCTCAGACGGGTACAGGGAAAACAGCAGCTTTTTCTCTACCAATCTTAACAAACTTGGCCGCTCATCAAGTTAAATTAAAGCCCTATCATATGAGATGTTTGATTCTCACACCCACAAGAGAGCTGGCCTCTCAAATCGAGGACAACATTAAGGGTTACGGCAAGAATCTAAATATTTCAAGTGCTGTAATTTTTGGTGGAGTGAATCCTAGAGCACAAGTTTCTAAAATGGCCAAAGGTGTGGATATTGTTATTGCAACACCTGGGCGCTTGCTTGATTTGATGAACGGTGGCCACATCAAATTTGATCAACTTGAAATTTTTGTCCTTGATGAAGCAGACCGTATGCTTGATATGGGATTCATTAATGACGTTAAAAAAATCATTACAAAGATTCCTCAAAAGAGACAGACTCTACTTTTTTCTGCAACTATGCCTAAAGATATCGCAGAACTTTCACGCAAGCTTTTAAAAGATCCTAAACGAGTGGAAGTAACTCCGGAATCGACAACAGTAGAGAAGATTAAGCAAAGTATTAACTATGTTGAAAAGATCAATAAACCATTATTGCTTGAGAGTATCCTCCAAGATAAAAGTATAAAGTTTGCTCTTGTATTTACTCGAACTAAACATGGTGCAAATAGAGTTGTTCAACATCTGGAAAGGGCGAAAATTGCTGCAAGAGCAATCCATGGAAATAAGTCTCAGGCCGCTCGAGAAAAGGCCCTTAGTGAATTTAAAAATGGAAGAATTCGCGTACTAGTGGCCACTGATATTGCTGCCCGTGGAATTGATATTTCAAGTATTACTCATGTTATTAATTATAATCTACCCGACGATCCTAAGAGCTATGTTCACCGAATCGGAAGAACTGCTCGTGCAGGAAGAGAAGGTGTGGCCATTTCATTTTGTGAGCCGGCCGAAGTAAAACTCTTAAAAGATATTGAAAAATGTATTAACTATAAAATTCCAGTTGATGAGACACACCCATTTCATGGTGTGCCTGCGCAAATTGTAAAAAAAGAAAATGTTCCTGCTGAGAAAAAAGAACTCGCTGGTAAAAAACCACAGTCGCGAAGTTATAGAAGAAAGCGTTCATTTTCATCAAATTCATCAAAGAAGCAAAAATGATTGATAAATTCGAAAGTTTAAAACTAGATCCTAGGCTAGAAAAAAACTTAAAAGACCTAGAATTTACAGCAATGACACCTATTCAACAAAAGGCCTTACCTCTTATATTAGATAAGGCCGATGTTATTGCCCAAGCAAAAACTGGAAGTGGAAAAACTGTGGCCTTTGGCCTTGGTGTTTTGAATGATATTGATATTAAATTCACAAGACCTCAGTCATTAATTCTATGTCCTACAAGAGAACTTGCTGAGCAAGTGGCAAAAGAGCTGCGCATACTAGCTCGAACATTGCCCAACATGAAAATTTTGACAATTACTGGTGGGAAATCTGAGTTCTTACAGGAAAAGTCTCTGGCCCATGGTGCTCATATAATTGTTGGTACTCCTGGAAGAGTATTAAGACTTCTTACTAAGAGAATTTTAAGCTTAGAGAACGTAAGATATTACGTTCTAGATGAAGCCGATAGAATGCTAGATATGGGATTTAGAGATGATATTTATAAAATTTCATCAAGACTTCCACAACAACGACAGACATTATTGTTCTCTGCAACCTTTCCAGAAGATATCGAAGAGCTTAGTCGTGATCTTCAGCAAAATGCTCAAAAGATTGTTGTCGATTCTCAGCATCTCGACAATATTATAAAAGAAGAGTTTATTGAATTAGACTCACATAAAGATAAGATTGATGCTCTCTTAAAAGTTCTTGGACAGTATCAAGCGCAGAGTTTTATCATTTTTTGTAAAACGAAGAAAATTTCAGATACTGTTGCAGATGAACTTTATCGTAGAAATATCGTTGTTGCCTCAATCCATAGTGATCTTGAGCAAAATGAGAGAACGGCCACGCTTGCCATGTTTTCTAATCGTAGTCTTTCAGGTGTTGTTGCAACTGATGTTGCAGCTAGAGGTATTGATATTAAAGGCCTAGACCTCGTTGTCAATTTTGACCTACCAACTGATCCCGAAGTTTACGTTCACCGTATTGGTAGAACGGGAAGAGCTGGAAACGAAGGACATGCTGTGAGTTTTATCACCAAGCATGAATTCGATAGTTTCGATGCCATTTCACAATATCAGAATAAAGAATATGAAATTAAAGAACTCGCTTCATTACAAAGTGATGTTGCGTATTCTCTTCAACCAGAAATGACGACATTGTTTATTAGTGGTGGAAAAAAAGACAAACTACGTCCAAGTGATATTGTCGGTGCCATTATTGGCTCATCAGGTGTTGATTTCTCACACATTGGTAATATTAACTTGTTAAATGTGATTACTTACGTGGCCATAAAAAATGAGAGTGCTAAGCTTGTTTGTGATAAACTAAACGCAAGTAAAATCAAAAATAAAAAATTTAGAATTGGAATGTTGTAGTGGATAAAAAAGCTGTCAAGATATGGATCGATGCAGATGCTTGCCCTAAGGCCGTTAAAGAAGTTGTTTATAAAGTTTGCGCACGCTTAAAAATTCCAGTCGTTCTTGTTGCTAATTCTTATATGAATGTTCCTCATGATCAACTTATCTCGTTTGTAAAAGTTGAAAGTGGCGCCGATGTGGCCGATATGCATATTGCCGCCAATGCCGATATCAATGATCTTGTCATTACAGCTGATATTCCCCTGGCCAGTGAAATCGTCAAAAAAGGCGCCCTGGCCATTAATCCAAGAGGGGAGCTATATGATGAAGACAATATCAGTGAGCGTCTTTCCATGCGCGATTTCATGAAAGATTTGCGAGACAATGGCCTTGTCACAGGTGGGCCTGATGCCTATAGTGCCAAGGATAAGATCAATTTCACAAACTCATTAAATAAAATTCTGACGAAAAAAGGATATTGATTTATTAAGTAAAATCAGTCATTTATGTGATTTCTTCACCTCTACCTAAAGAGGATACCTTAAAATACCGATACTGTATTAAAATACTCGGGATTGAGAAGGTTTATGAAAAAAGAATTATCGCAGAATTTCGATTACTGTTTGTTAGATGATGCTATTACTCATAAAAAGCTTAAGTTCAATTACAAAAAAAACAAAGAGCAAGACCATACAGAACTCTTAGATGCAAGTGCTAATCGATTTGATTATGAACAGTGTAAAGATAGTTACTGGAATCCCGAAAAATTTTCTCTTCTTTATGGAACACCTTTATGGGAGCAGGCCTCTCAATCTGAAAGAATCATTTTAAATCAGCTCTACTGGGTAGCTTATTATTCACAGATTATCTCTGCAGAGATCGCAACAATATTTTTTAATCAAACAGCGGCAGCAGGTCTTTATGGTATTGAAGATTTTAGAATAGCCTGTGAAACTCTTGATTTCGAATCAATGCAAGAAAGGGCACATATTGATGCCTTTAAAAAAATATCTGAAGAAGTTGAGTTAAAGCTTTTTGGAGAAAGAATATTCACTTATCCAATGAGACCTTATTATTACGAGACAATGATTTTTCAAAATACAAACGCTATAAAAAAGTTTTGGAAAAGACTACAACTTCAGGCCTACAGTGTTTTGAGCTCAGGAAATGCTTTCATTGCGTGTCAGTATCTGACGGTCCGAGGTCTAAGAACATTGAATGGAAAAATTATCCAGCATCAACTGAGTGAGTTTTATAGCAGCTTATCTGAAGAGGAAAGACTAAAGGCACCTGTGCCGAGTGCCGTTAGCTATTATCACTTTATGGATGAGTCGTATCACTTTAATAGCTCGAATATTATCGGAACCGACCTTTTAAAACTTTTAAAGACACCGACATCTTTTGAAAAAAATATTGCAAACCTTGGAATTAAAGGAACGCTAAAAGATCATTCGAATTTCTCAACGATGGTCAATGGTATCTTTTGGTACGATCCAGCTACCTTTCAAGCGGCCTATCGAGTAATGAGGTCTAAGATCTTTAATTTCTCTCATGCCGAGGCCATTGAGATGTTGGAGAAATGTTTTTGCAAAGAAAATAATGGTATTCACGAGAGTTTTAAAACCCATCAAGTTGCCTTAGAAAGCTATCGCAATTATTTATCAGGAATTGATTACCTCGATGAATATGCACTTCGTGGCGGAAAGATGAATGAGACGTCTATTGAAAAGTATCTTATTCAGAACACTAATGAACTGAACAAATTTAAGAAGAAGGCCGCTTAGTGAGTAAATGTAAAATTGAGATTACGAATACTGGTGAACAACTAGAAGTTAACGAAAACGTCGAACTTAGTAAGCAGCTTAACGCTACAAATAGTCCAATCTTATTTGGCTGTAGAACAGGAATATGTGCAACCTGTTTAGTCGTTGTAGAAGAAGGTATTGAAAACTGTAATGATGCTACTGACGATGAAAAAGAACTGTTAGAAATAGTCTCTGAAGATACAAATGCGCGCCTAGGCTGTTTATTAAAGTGTCATGGCAATTTGAAATTGAAGTACATTGGGAAATAGATGGAAGTTAGCTTTAGAGATTATTGGTATATTGCATGCGAATCCCACGAGCTTAAAAAAGATCAAGTTCTTGGTCGCAAGATCTTAGACGAGTGGATTGTTCTTTTTAGAGATGAAAAAGGAAATCCTCGTGCCTTTCAGGATCGCTGTATTCATCGAAACTCACAGCTTTCAAAGGGCTGGGTCAAAGATGGTCAACTTCAATGCTCCTACCATGGTTGGATTTTTGATGGAAAAGGCCAATTGAAAAATATTCCCTCAGAGGGACCCAATCAAAAAAAGGTTGGAAATAGATGTGCTGTGACTTATGAGGCCGTTGAAGAAGATCGTTTTATTTTTGTCCGACTTAATAAAAATCCAGATAATCTCACTGAGCCGTTTCGTTCACCAAAGTATAATGCTCCTGGCTTTGAAACGGTGAGACTTTTTAATGTCTTTAAAAATTCTGTTATAAATTGTGCTGAAAATTATATTGATGTTCCTCACACCGTTTTTGTACACGATAAAATATTTCGTGATGCTCTTGATGAAGAGATCAACTGCATTGTTCATCGAAAAGAGGGAATGGTTGAAATTGAATATCTTGGAGAGTCAGACAATCTGGGATGGTTTTCTTGGTTTTTAAATCCTAGAAAAGTTCCAATCGTTCATATCGATTCATACTACGCCCCAAATATTACCAGTGTTAAATACATTATTGATAAAAAAGAATTTTGGATTACGAGCCAATCGATACCTATTTCTGAGCATGAAACGTGGGTGTGGACAGATCTTACATATAATTTTGGACATCCTATAATTAATAAATTGAGCCGTCCCATTGTTAAGTATCAAGGTCAAAGTGTTATCGATCAAGATATTGTCGTTTTAGATAATCAGGCCGAAGTTATCAAGAAGTATGGAGAACAGTTCTCCAACGCAACAGCTGATGTCGTTCATGTGTTAATCGAATCTCTTTATAACGCTATCAAAGAAGGAAAGAACCCCAAAGATATTGCAGATAAAAGGGTTGAGGTTAAATTTTGGATATAAGATTTGTCATAGAGTTATCTATCTTCTTATTCTTAATGATTTGGTATCTTCTTGATGTGGATAGAAGAAAGAGTTTTTTTGGCCGTACATTGGATGAAAATATTGTTGATATCATCAGTCTAACAATTCAGGGAACACTTATTCCTCTATTTTCATATTTTTTGATCTATAGAGTTTATGAGATGGGCATTCCTAATCTTAAAAACAGTATTGAGATTAACAATACTCTTGGATTTTTAGTTAATTTTGTTTTTGTTGATTTCTGTTTTTATTGGACTCATCGCACTTTTCACGGCAATGCACTGTGGGGATTTCATCTTTTACATCATAGCGCCAGAAAAATGGATATCGTTGTATCTTCAAGAAATACAGTATGGACTTCATTCTTTTTTCCTTATTTGTGGGTCAATAGTTTTTTTGTCTTTGCGCTAACTAATAAAACGGGTTTTATATTGAGTATTTCCATAACGGCCATGTTAGATCTTTGGAGGCATAGTCCCTTCTTTATTGATCCGAAATCTCAATTAGCAAAATATATTTCTATTCTTTTTATAACTCCAGTGCACCATGCTTGGCACCATAGTCGTAGTCAGAGTCGAGTCAACTTCGGGGCCAATCTCAGCGTTTGGGATAAAATATTTGGTACTTATTACTTCGATACAAAGTACCCGAATGATATTGGATTTGATTTAAAGAGTGATTTAAAGACGAAACTTTTTAGACCACTGAAGCTACAAAAGGAGAATTCGTGAGTTGGAAGAGTAAGCTCTTTAATCTATTTCCACTATTTCATATCTTACTCATTTTGGTATGTATTTATCATTTTGTGTTAAATCCAAATCCTCTAAGTTTTGTTTCAATCTTTTTAGGAATTTATATATTTCCTTTGTTATGCTTTCGTCTATTTGTCATTTTATATCCAATAAATGAAGGGGAAAGTGATATTTTTGGTGGTGGCTTCTCTCCATGGTGGGCGGGTCATCAAATTCAATTACTCTTTGTCGCTATGCCACGACTTGAGTCCTTACTCATAATAATACCGGGCCTCTATTCATTATGGTTGCGTTGTTGGGGCTCTAAAATTGGAAAACAGGTTTACTGGACTCCTGGTGTTGTAAACTATGACAGAAATCTTTTAGAAGTTGGTGATAATGCTATTTTCGGCGAGCGATCGTTAACTGTGGCCCATGTTATTACGCCAAAAAAAGGTAAAGGGATTTTAAAGATCGCCAAAGTTAGAGTTGGAAATAGGGCCTTTGTAGGAGCTGGTAGTGTTTTAAGTCCTGGTGTGACGATGGATGAGAAAACATTTGTGAGGGCCGGAAGTAATGTCTTTCCCGATACTCATATCAGAAAAGATGGCCACACAGGAAAAATTGTAGAAGTTGATGGTTAATCTTTTAAACTCACTTATTATTTTCTTTTATAAAATCTATGCGGCCCGCAAGTATCGGGCCTTTATTAGTGCTCTAGATAATCCGCATCATGCTCAACAAAGATTGAAAGAGCAGCTTGAAAAAGATTATTATCGAAGTCTCAGGTATAAAAAAAATAATATTCCATTCGATGAACTTCCAATTCAAAATTATAATGAACTTGCAAAGAATCCGATAGAAGATCTCATTACAAAGAAAATTCTTTTTTTTGAAGAGACCTCTGGAAGCTCAGGTATAAAGAAAAGGATTCCTTATACAAAAAATCTTTTAGGTTCCTTTAGCAATATGTTTGTGATTTGGAGCTATGATATCTTGAAAAATGTAAACTTTAGTTCTTACAAGTTTTATTTTTCAATAAGTCCACAGTTTTCCGAAAACGCGAGTGGCCTTGAGGATGACAGCGCTTATTTGGGAGAGAGTATTGGCCTCTTTTCAAAAAACTACTTCGTAAAGCTGCCAAACGCAAAATCTATTCAAGATCCAAATGAGTTCTTACTAAAATTAGGACTACTTCTGGCCTCAAATCGTAATCTTGAAATTATATCTATTTGGTCTCCAACATTTTTATTATCTCTCATGTCTTATCTGAAGGAGAATGAAGAGAATTTTTTAAGAATTCTAAAAGTCGGAGAGTATAAAGGACTGAAGTTTGATCCTATCGTTTTGGATGAAGTGACTTCACTGAATTTGTTTCCTAATTTGAAGTTTATATCAACATGGGGAAGTGCAAGTGCTCAAGTGAGCTTTGATAAATTAAAAACATTATTTCCACATGTTGTTATTCAAAAAAAAGGACTTCTTGCCACAGAGGCGCCAATGACTATTCCTCTTTTTAATATAGAGGGAAGTGTTCCGCTGATAAATGACGTCTATTTTGAATTTATCTCAAAAGAGAGTGAAATATTAGGGCCTGAAAAATTAATTGTAGGAGAAACCTATGAAGTCGTCATTTCTCAAAAAGGAGGGCTTCTAAGATATCCAATGAATGATCTTGTTCGTGTTGAAGGGTTTTATAAGAAGACCCCATTATTGGAGTTTGTCGGAAGAAAGCATCAAATTAGCGATATGGTAGGAGAGAAGTTGCATGAAAGTGAAGTGGCCAACGCCATTGAAGATACTGGCGCCTATGCGCTTATCCCTTCATTAGAGAAGCTAAAATATATTCTTCTCGTCGATAATTCTTTTAATGAGGCAAAGGTCGCTGAAGTAGAAAATCGACTTCATAATAATATTCACTATAAAAATGCGAGATTATTGGGGCAGCTTAATGAAATTGAAGTTGTTGTTTGTAATCAACCAAACGAGATTTTAAATCAGTATTACACAAGTATTTTGAAAATCAAAAAAGGTGATATTAAAGAGAGCTTTCTGCTTTACAGAGAAGCTCCACGATTATTAGAGCTTTTGAAATCAACCTAATTCAATCTTTTCTTGCGACCAAATAGAAGGTTCTAATCTATTAATATAGGCAATATATTTTACAACTGGGCGATCCATTTTCAAAAAGGCTTCAGTGTTAAATCTAATATTGTCATAAATTTGACCATCTTCTCCTTGAAGCATTTTAAAAAAGGCCTTGGTCATATTTAGTTTGAACCAGTTCTTAAAAGGTCCCAGAAGTCCTTTTGATTTACTATTTACATAGATTGGCCTTACTGCAACTTTCCCATATTCAAGTTGAGAATAGGAAAAAAGCATATGGAGCTCAGGCATTTTAATGCGATTAAAGAGTTTGGCGTCTTTCATCATAGTGAGGCTTGCCAGACAGCCATCAGCATATTTCATAGAATAGGAATAGCTTTTACCAAGTAGCAAAGAGCCCATTTTCTCTTTGAAAGTATCCGTTGTGAAATTTCCTCTTAAACAAATATCAATATGATTTGATTTCGAATTATCAATATTTATATCCATATCGATATTGATTTTATGGACAGTGCTTAGGTGTTGAGGATCAATACCATTGATCATTGTGATATGATAGTGACATTTACGATAGAAGATATCGTCGATTTTAACACAAATTTCTTTGTCACTTAATCCTTCAAGGGCAGGGACTTCTAAGACCTCTTCATCTGTATGAGTTTCTGGATAAACCCAAATGAGATTATACTTTTCTTTAACAGCATATGAATTTAAGTTTAAATTTTTTGGAGGTTCTTCTCCACAAGGAATATCAATACATTTTCCTTGTGAATTGAATTTCCAGTGATGAAAGAAGCATCTTAAATTTTCTCCCATTACCTTTCCAAGTGATAAATCAACTCCCATGTGCGGACAAAAAGCATCCAGACAAAAAACTTTTCCAGTCTCAGCTCTGTAAATAACTAGTTTATGGCCATTGAGTAAAATTGATTTTTTATCACCAATTTTTAAATCTGAAGAAAGAAATGTTGAATACCAACCCTTTGTCACAATATTCCAGTTGTTGAATATTTTGTGTGATCTTAATGGTTGAGCGTTTTTGTTTAGAAATTCGTTCTTAATTTCATTTATTTTCATATACTGTTAATATCGTAATAGAGTTGATTATTCTTTAGAACGGGAACAGAAAATGTCTTCAAAAATGGGACGAAATCAAAGAAAAGACGTTATTAATAACTTTATGCCAAATGATTTTGAAAATTATGAGGATTACTTCTACTATCTTCATTTGAATCAAAAAGTGCGTATTATGCACTTGGTAGGGATGCTTGGCGGTTTACTTCTCTTACCATATGCCATTTACACTCTTAAATGGTGGCTTTTTGTTATTTATTTTGTGTTATTCTACGGCTTTGGCTATATCAGCCACTGGATTTTTGATGGTGTCGTTTCAAGAACTGCTGCCGAAGCTCCATGGAAGTCTTTCATTTATGCAACTAAGATCAATCTTATGTGCTTAAGACCAAAATATGTAAAAGATCTCGATGAGGCCTTTTATAAAAAATATCCTTTTGTGACGAAAGTCTTTCCAAGAAATTAGAAACAAGCGGCCATTTGACTTAGGTCAAGTGGTCTCAATAGGCCCTTCGCTTCAAGCTCTTCAATAATAGAATTGGCACCAGCTTTTCTCATAAGCCTCTTAAGCTTTAGGAGTTTTTCATCTGTAGAGCCAAAGGCATTTAGTTGTTCCAGAGCATGAACTCTATTGTAGTTGTTGAATTTTGAAGTCATTGTCTCCAATTGGGCCAAGATACCAATCGGGCCAACTTGAACCATTTGAAAAAAAGAAATTAAAGAATGAGTGATAAATTCTCTCTCTTTTTTTGTGAGATTATTTTCATCGAAAAGAATAACACCTGAGCCATGATGAACAACTTCGTCTTCAAGAATAGATTGAAGGTCTGTTTTTAGATTACTATTTTTACATTCCTTGGCCATAGTGCTGTAATGATCTAGACCCCATCCTTCAAGAAGGACTTGAATCATAAAAACAAGTGACTTTTTTGGTGCCACTTCGATAGTATTTGAAAGAAATTCAAGAAATGAATTGTCAGTAATATCTTCTGCAATAGTATTGTGGTGGTACTTTTCAATGAGTTTGAAGTGTCTTGCTTCATCACCAGTGAAGCTACCATACAGAACACGCTCATCGATATTATCACTAAGGATCGTCATCTTTGATCCATAGGCAATTCCCGATTTCTCAATATGGAAGGCCTCAGAAATTCTGTTTTGTGCTAATTCATTTAAAAGTTGAACTTTCTTATTCTCTTCGAGTTCAAGAAAGTATTCGACTTTATCTAGTCCATAGCTAGAAGCATCCCAAAAAGGTTCATCTTGATTTGAAAGCTGTGAAGATGCAAATCTCTTTTTTAAGATTGTTGCAATCTTTGTGTTCTTTCTTGTGTGAATATCTTTTAGTTGAAGCTTCATTTCATGTTTCATGATTAACTCGCACTGACCATTTTTGAATATAAAATACGGATGTATTTCATTAGTATGTTGAAAGGAAGTAGCTTTCTTAAGATATAGAAAGAGTTTGCATCATTTCCGACATAAGTTCTTGCAACAAATTTTTTGCTATTAATAATTCTAACAACTTTATTTGAAACATTTGATAGAGGAATCTCTTTTCCTGTAGCAAATTTTTGCATAAGCTTTTTTAAATTATCAGTCTGGGCGATATAAATTCCCTCTGCATCTTCGTTTTCTGACCACTGAACACTTTTCATAAAATTAGTTCTATGTCTTCCTGGGCAGATAGTTAGAATGTCAATTCCAAGAGGTGCAAGTTCAAAATGAAGGCCTTCGACAAGTCCTTCTAGGGCATGTTTTGAAGCGGAATAACTGGCAGATAGGGGCATCCCTGTTTGCCCAAGCATGGACGAAATATTGATGATTTTTTTGTCTTTAGAGTCACTCTTTCTAAGAGCTGGTAAAAATTCTTTAATCATCATGGCCGTACCAAAGAAATTCACTTCCATCTGATCTCTAAGCTGTTCTTCTGAGGTCAACTCAAGAGCACCATAGAGTCCATGACCCGCATTGTTGATAAGGATATCGAGTTTTCCGTCGTGTTTCTCATTAATATAGTTGAGAACTTTTTTTCTTTCTTCTTTATTCGTAATATCTAGAGGCAGAATAACAAGATTATCTTTATTTAAAGACTTTAGTGAGTGCTCACGATTGTCAGCATTTCTCATCGTAGCGATTATAAAATTGCTAGAGTCTTCTAATAATTGCTTCGCAATATCTTCTCCAAAACCTGAAGAACATCCTGTGATAAGAATTTTTCTCATATAGTCTGCTCCACTGCAGGTACTATTTCTTTTGCTTTTTTCACTTCTTTCTTCGTTAGAGACTTCATAAGATTCTTTTTGATTTTTTTAAACTGATATTTAAATGGCATTGTTAATGTCATTTCGGCAATACAACAAAGCTCGTCTCCTTTTTGCCAGCCTTTATTTTTCGTAGCAAAAAAGTTAATTCTAGGATTTTCTATTTTCATTTCTTCTGTGATAGGCGCAACACAGTCTTTTAACGAGTCTTTAATATTTTCTTTGAAAGAGATAACTCCTAACTCTTCAATAAAGTCATTAGGGTAGAGTTCCTTAGCGAATGAATTTAAGATATCTCTATGCTTTGAATCGGTTTCTTTTTCAAATCTTGGGTAGTGGTTTGAAAAATTATTGGCCATCAATAAATATGTCTTGAATCCTTTTGAAATAAGGAACCAGTAAAGTGGTTTAAAAGGATTTTTTAGCTTCTCTACAAAAAGATACTTTAAGAAGGCCACTCCAAGAGTTCCTTGACCCCAATATTCTTTTTCAATAATAGTATCACCACTGAAAAAGCCGCGATTTGAATTACAATTCAATTCAACAATAGTTGAGAAACCTCTTACTTTTTTTTCTTTCTTATCGAAAAGAACAAAAACAGCATCTTTGTTCATAAGGTCTTTCTTAAACTGCTCTTCACTAACATTGTCATAATAACGACGAAATACGTTAAACATTTCAAACTTGTGATTCTCAGAGATGTCTTGAACTTTAATTGTTTTATAAAATAATTTTTTGCTCATTGCTCTCTCCTGTTGAAATATTCATTTCTAAGTTAGTTATTTCTTTGTCATCAATTGTGATTAAGTCTGAATTTAAAACTTTCTTTCCATAGCCCCAGTTACAAGTTTCTTGCTTCTCTGCATGCTGAATAAATTTGATAATTGGGTAATCTTCTTTAATTGGTGTTTTGAACTTGAAGTTAATTGTTTTAAATACTTCAGTGTCGCCTTTCGCAAAATAATTTCCAACAACTCTTGTGGCCCTTAAGACAATGGCATTGAAGATTTTGCCAATGAGACCATTTCTTTTTTTCGTCAAAAGTATAGTTTGGCCCTCAGCTTGACCATTCTTATTTGTTCGGATGGCAAACATTATATAGAAATGAAGAAAATCAGGACCAAGTGTAACTGTTCCAGTTGTTGCATTGTGATAACAAAGGGAATATGTCAGTGGGCCTTTGTAGAATTTTCCAATGAATTTCGTCAAAAGGTTTGTATTTGGTACTTTTGTAATATTTGAAAATTCAATTGTATTACTATCAATAACGGTAGGAACTAAATTTAGATCCACAGGAAGTTTATGCACACTCGCAAAGTGATGGGCATCAATAGCGTTGATCATCATAACGTTTGGATGACATTCTTTAATATAGGGTTTACCTAAAAGTGAATCAGTCTCAAGATCTTTTAGTTCGGGCGCGTAGGGAAGACCTCTTTTGGCCTCTTTTCCTGTCCAGATCCAAATCAGGCCGAATTTTTCCTCTACAGGATATGAGTCAATCTTAGCACTTACTCCTTGAAGTGATTTTCTGCAAGGGATGTCGTTGAGTTCTCCCTTTTCTGAAAATTTCCAGTGATGAAAGAAGCATCTAAGCTCATTTCCTTCAACTTTTCCCTCTGCTAAATGGGCACCCATATGCGGACAAAATGCATCAAGAGCTCTTGGCCTACCATCTTTTCCTCTATAAATGGCCAATTTTTTTCCCATGATATCCGCATGAACAACTTTTCCAATTTTTAGCTCTTTTGATTGAAGGGCCCAATACCAGCCTTCAATAATCGCTTCCTTATTGTTGAAAATTTTCGTTTCTTGTAGATTGCTCATAGGCCTCTCAATACTGTCAAAAAGTTAGTCAATTGATCTCGTAATATTCAATATAAAGTCTTAAAAACGCTGTTTATTCGATGTTTAGAGAGGATATTTGCAATTCGAGGGCCAATATTGAAAGAATCGGCAGTAGCGCGGCCACTGCCGTGAGGGTGTTAGATGCTAAATTGATAGAGACTACAGCTCTTAAAATCGCCTAGGGCCCTTTTTATTGAAGGGTAGATTTTTGTCGATGCAATTGCAAGAGCGAGCTCCGTCAGTTGATCAGCTGAGAATTTTTGCTCTACAATCTTTTGAATACTGTGGTGATCTTCCTGATTTGTGGCCACTGCTTTTGCAAAATCATAAACAAGCTTTAAATCATCATTGAGTGCGTTTGGCGATTTCACAATATTTTGGACAATGTTCTTGTCTACACCGGCCTCTAGCGCCATTGTGATATTTAATTGCACACAGGCCCCACAGTCTTCAGTGAGCATTGCCGCAATTTTGGCCGTCCACAGGACATCTGAGGGGAGTGACTTGCCAACTTGTCCCATCGGGAGGAAGTTTACAAAGGTTTCAAAGGCCTTGGGATTCGCTTTGGCCATCTTTCTCATGTAGTTGCAGTCGTAGTTGTAATGTTTTTCAAATTGATCAATAAAGTCCATATTGTTCTCCTTTTTACATAAGACGAATGGGCCTTCGACTTTGTGACAAGGGGATTCTTTACTTTGTCACATTTCACCTTCACAATTCGTCTTAGCTATATGAAAGAAGAAAATAGTATTAAACAATTTGATCTCTACCGCGGATTTCTGATATCGGTCAGTTATAGGATGCTTGGCAGTTTCTCTGAGGCCGAGGATATTGTACAGGATGTGGCCATCGAATGGTTGCGTACCGATACCGAGATTATTGAGAATCCTAAGGCCTGGCTACTTCGTGTAACAACAAATAAAGCGCTCGATGCCTTGAAAAGGGCCTACAAGAGTCGGGAAGTCTACACTGGAACATGGTTGCCCGAAGTGTTACCAGATTCCTTGATTACTTGGGATGATACTGTTCAACATAAAGAATCTTTGCATACATCATTTTTAATTCTACTTGAAAATCTAAAACCAAAAGAGCGTGCAGTATTTATTCTACGTGAAGTTGTAGAATATAGTTTTAAAGAAATTGCAGAATTTGTTGGTATTACCGAGGCCAATAGTAGAAAGATTTTTGAGAGGGCCTCACAGAAGATTTCATCTAAAAAAGAAACTTTCGATAAATACGATCACAATTCGCTGGATCTTATCAGAACATTTTTTGATGCTTCTTGCAAAGGAGATAAAAATATCATCAAGGAACTACTTGCTCCTGACTCTGAATTTTGGTCAGATGGTGGTGGTAAAGTTTCAGCTGTACGCGTGGTTATCTACGAGGCCCAGAAAATTATTCGCTTTTTTATTAGTATTTTTTCAACGAATAATGAGCAAAGTTCAAAATTTAAATATGAAGCAACTTTTGTAAACCATCTACCCGGACTTATTCTTTCACGCCTCGATGAAAAGGGGTTATGGCATATTGAAACGATTTTTTCATTTGAATTAAAAAATGGGATTATTTCAAAAATCTATGCACAAAGAAATCCAGACAAATTGTCGTTGGGAATTTTTTAGACGTTGTATAAATTTCTGTGATTATTAGTTTCTTGTCCAATCAAGGTCACCGAAATTGTACTTAAATCCCGTACTTTTACTCTTAGAGTTTTCAATGATCCTAAGTTTCGAACCTTCGTGATTGTAAGTGAGATCAAGGTGGAAGTGGCCGTAGAACTCTTCTTTTGTCGGATGAGCATCGCATACAAGATTGTAGTCTTCATTGATAAGATTCTTTTCAATCGCAAAATGTATAAAAGATGCCACATCGCTAGTATGTACGAGATTAACATTTGTTTGAGAGCTCGCAACTGAGTTCATTTTTCTTAGAAAATTTTTTGGATGTCTGTTCTCATCAATCAGGCCACCTGGACGTATGATTAGATAATTATCGCGAGCTTTTATGTGATTTTCACAAAGAATAAGCTCTCGCGCATTTCTTGCCTGTCCCTCACGCTCACTCATTTCATTAATGAGTCCATCTCCAAAAACTGATGTGGAACTTATGAAAATAATCTGAGTCTTTGAATGAAAGTTCTTAACTAGGGCCTCAATTTTTTTTGCATAATTCTCACTAGGAGGAAATGATATGATAACCACATCAAAATCTGTTGGCCCTATCCAAGAATCACCTAATGAGTAGGGGATAATTGGGCTTCCTAAATTTGCATCAGCGCTTCTTTTAGTCCCAATTATGCTGTGAAGTTTATTCTGCTTTAAAAATATATTGCCAAGGTGACCGACACCAAAGAAGAGGATTTTTTTCATAAGATGTATGATGACCGAATTTTAGGCAAAAAAAAAGACCGCATGTAGCGATCTGTATCTTGAACCTAAATGAAAATGGCGGGGACGAAGGGACTCGAACCCTCGGCCTTCTGCGTGACAGGCAGACGTTATAACCAACTTAACTACGCCCCCGCTTATTAGGTGAGATTGAATATAAGTGAATGGAATCTGATCGTCAATACGAAAAAAACCAAAAAAATCAAAAAGTTGAGGTTTATTGGATTTTAGGGCACTTAGAGTGAGCGTAAGGGGCTGTTTTTAAATAACATTTAATTATTTTAACAATTGTAATGAAATTCATTGAGAATTCCCCCTTATAATGATGCTAAGGAGGGGCCATGGAAAGTGAAGTTGTTAAAATAGCACTTTTATCTGATGACCCGATTTATATCAGAAAGCTGAGAAAGTTCTTAAAAGATCACTATCCAGGGCGAGAGCTTGCGGTATTTGGTCACGATCAGAGCTGTCGTGATTATTCGCTTGCTGCCTTATTTCCAGCTCTCATTGAAAAAAAAATGATTTCTCTTCTCATTATCGACTTCGATAAAAACTACCAGTACAAGCGCGATCTTTTAAAAATCATTAACAAGTATCATTTTTTAAAACATATACCTCGAGTTGGAGTGTTTGGAGAGGTTCATCACAATAGTGATTTACTTGAGGCCTATTCTCTTGGTGCTTTGTTATGTGATTATAAGCGCGATGATCTTGAAGACTTTGTTTTTAATTTAAAATTTTTGGAAAAGCGCGAAGGGACAGGGGCTCCAAGCTATGCCCGTGCCGATGGCCATGGAACAGTTTTGTGGGCGAAGTTTCTGTGCAGTATTTCTGACATCTCTCTTGAAGAAGTATCTACTCTTACGAAGATTAATAAAATTGCCCCTGATAAAAAGTGGTTGGAAGAGTTCTTGCCAAGTTTCGCTGCACCTAGAAGTTTTATAAATGAAACAGACGATGTGAAAAAGAAGTTTTCTTGGATCGAAGATATTAATACGTTAAATTTTATCACTGAGCATCCAGAGATGTTTATGTGTGACAAAGTTAATGTCAAAAGTTTGGAAAAAAGTGGTGTGGATGCGCGCTTCAATTCCTTGCTTGTTGAAAAAAGAATTGAATTAGATCGTGAGGAAGAAGTTTTAAACGAAATTAAAAAGAATTTCAAAAAATATAAAAATCATCCTATAAAAGATAAGACTCGCATTATGATTATCGATAAAAAAATGCGATTGATGGAAGGTGTGTGTGAGCGTTATCAAGAATTAGAATATAATCTTTTTAATTACCCGTACATGCTTGACGACTTTAGAATTGTAAAAAAAGTTTTACCTGAAATTTTAATTGTTCAAGAAGATGAGTTTGAAGTTGTTAATGGGGAAGGACAAGTTTTGCAATTGTCCACAAAGGAAAAGTTAGAGCGTTTAGTCAAGCAACTTGAAGAATCATTCGAAGAACCCCCAATCCTTCTGATCTTTAATCGCAAAAAGAAATTTGTTTCGAACTTAAGGTATTGTATGTGTTTTGATGGAGATGGGACTGTTGAACTCCTAGAAAAGTTAGGAAAAATTTATCAAAAGAATATTTCACCAGAATGGAAATCTTCACTAAAGTGGGACAGTCAAGAGGATAAAATTTCAAGTGATGAAATTGATCTCATCGGATTAAAACGCACAATAATGATTGAGATCCCAATTGTGCTCAAAAATATAAGTGAGCACATGGTTGAAGTAAAGGCGCCAATGCCATTGAATGATGGGGCCGTTCTTCTCATTGATAATGTAAATCCATTCTACATAACCATTTTTAAAGATCTCTCAGACAAAGATGTTAGTAAGGGAATCGTTAATGGAATTGATGAAACCTATAAAATGAAAGTTCGACGACTTGTTAATGATTTAATTAAGTTGCCAAAAACTAAAGAAGATGAATTGGAAACGCAAAAATATAAACAGTTAAATATTGATAAATTCATGGAAAAGATAAAAGTAGGTATGAGAAAAGTAGATGAAATAGTTTAAGTGATCTACAATAGAGAAAACTATCTTATCTAGAGGGTCCTATGCCTTTTTTTCTCGCAATTTGGAATTATCTTTTATCATTCTCATTATATTTAGTTATTGGTTTACTTATAGCTGGCTTCATTCACGCTTTTATTCCCTTTCAAAAAATACAGAAGAGTTTTAGCGGAAATAGTTTTATATCCGTACTAAAGGCCGCGTTGTTTGGAGTACCGCTGCCTTTGTGTAGTTGCTCTGTTCTTCCTACTGCCGTGACATTGAAAAAGAATAAGGCCTCTAATGGTGCAACATCAGCTTTTCTTATCTCTACTCCTGAGACAGGGGTTGATTCAATCTTGCTTACCTACGGTGTGATGGATTTTCCAATGACAATTTTTCGTCCAATTGCGGCGCTCTTATCGGCACTCTTGGCCGGAGTGTTACAAAATGGTTTTAATAAATTTGAATATCAAGATGAAGAAAAAGAACAAGTGAGTTCATGCTGTTCGTCGCAAAAAAGTTGCTCTTCTAAAGTTGATAGAAAATCTTTGGGTACTAAGATTGCTAAAATGATGAAGTTCGCTTTTGGGGACCTTATGGATGACATGGCATTATGGCTGACCTTTGGTGTAATCATCGGAGTTGCTATTGAAATACTAGTGCCACTTAATCTCATTAACGATATTCCAGCGATACAGCAAAAAGCAATTATTCTGCTCGTTGGTCTTCCTCTTTATATCTGTGCCTCCGCTGTTACACCAATTGCGGCAAGCCTTATTATGAAAGGTCTTAGTCCTGGAGCTGGGATTTTGCTTCTTCTTGTTGGTCCTGCAACTAATATTTCTAATATTCTTGTTATGCAAAAGTATATTGGAAAATGGGGTGTGTTAATCAATGTAATTAGTGTTGCGCTGGTGGCGCTTGGTATGAGCTCATTCGTGGACTGGTTCTACACGGGGACAATTTTATCATTTAATATTATGGGCGATGGCCATCATGCTGAAACTGCTAATTGGCTTGAAGTATCGTGTGCGGTTATTGTGGCCCTTCTCTTATTAAAAGGTATTGTCTACAATGAAAGCGTTAGGAAATTTTTTAAATCTGGTAAATCATGCTGCGAAGGATAGCTAAATGAAAGTGTTTATAACAGGTGGGACAACTGGAATTGGTCTTGCTTTAGCAAAAGAATATTTGGAGTCAGGTCACACTGTGGGTATTTGTGGAAGAGATCTTTCAAAGCTTCCTGCCGACTTTACAAATAAGTATCCTGCTCTAAAGTCCTATGCTGTAGATGTGACAGATAGAGAATTAGTTAAAAAGACTGTACATGATTTTGCACAAGGTGAACTTGATCTACTAATTGCAAATGCAGGAAGAAGTGTTGGGAGTAAAACAAAGAAACCTGATTTCGATGCTTCTCGCGATGTCTTAAATATTAATATTTTTGGTGTGCTTAATAGCTTTGAAGCGGCCCTTGATATTATGCTCGAAAAAGGAAAGGGCCATATCGTAGCGGTAGGCAGTGTTGCAGGTATGGTGGGGCTTCCTGGTGCCTCAAGTTATTCGGCATCTAAAGCTGCTGTTATTAAACTTTGTGAGTCATATTCACTTGATCTTAAAAAGTGGAATATTGATGTAAGTTGTGTGTGCCCGGGGTTTATCGATACTCCACTGACAAGAAAGAATGATCATTCAATGCCATGGTTGATGGAGGCCGATAGGGCCGCGAAGATGATTAAAAAGGCTTTGGAGAGCAAGAAGAGTCTCTACGTTTTTCCATGGCAAATGAGAAGTGTCATGTTCATCTTAGAAAGGCTTCCGCGCTTTCTCTATAGAAAAATGATGGGCATGAAATTTGCCAATTATTCAAAAGATATTTAATTCAACACCCAAGACTCATCGTAACAAACTGATGGTGAGCTTGGGCAACTCTTGGCCGTTTTGTAGGCATTTTCAGAGCATCTGTAATACTGATTATTTTTTTCTCTGCAGTTTGGATAAATAATGGCATCCAATTGGCCAGAGTAAATCACGTTCTCTTCTAGGAATTGGTTTACAGTAATACTTCTCATAATAGAATCTTTTGGACCTAAGTGACGACAGTTGTAGGCCGTTTTATTGCCTGATTTAATACTTCTTTCATGATATTCGTCTACAAGTCCTAGAAGGTGAAATGTCTCATGGACAATCGTTCCACAGCCAACACCTTGGGCCCAGCGGTCAGAGTAGGAGCGCTCTTTTGCACCGATAATTTTAATATTGGCCTCGCGGGGCCTATCGACGAGATGTTTATGTTTAGAGCGATCGTAGAGAAAAAGGCGAAGCTTGCGGCCTTTTTCGTCATAGAGATGTTTTGCGTATTCATCATAACACTCTTGAGTTCTTTTTCTTGTTTCAAGAATCACAGTTGATTTTTTTCCAGTAGCTTCTTTGGTTGGTTTGAAGTCGATATTAACAAAGACTTGCCATGTCCTTTCGTTTTGTCTTCTTAGAGAATATTTTTGCGAGATACCAGTTTTACTCTTTCCAACATTGGTTACTTTGATCGAAGCGCCCATTTCAAGATCGCTACACTCAGAGGCCGCATGAAGATTAAATGAGAGAAAAAGAAGAAATAAACTAATTTTTTTCATGGGACCATAGTAGGGTCTGATGAAAAAAATGGAAGTGTTTTTGTAAAAAAGACAGATCGCCAAGGAGTAGAGACGATCTGCCTAAGTGTTTGAATTAATATCGCTTTTCGATTTTGTCTTTATTTCTAAAGAGAGTCGAACCAATGCCATTGATAAGTTCAGAGAACTCTATTGAAAGACTCTTTCCACCCACGGTGGCCTGAAAGTTTTCGATATCCATCTCCATTGTTTTCTCTAAATTATGCCAGTCTTCTAGGAATTTTGTTTCAAATTTCCCGATAACCTTCACGTCGTAAAGCTGAGCACCAAATTCTCTAAAACTTCCTTGAAGGGTGTCTGGGTTCAAATTCGATGAACCTCCAAGTAGAACTTTCCCGTCAACTGATGTGATCTTTCTATGGTTCTCTTGATGAAATTCCTGTTCATGTCCATTTGGAAAGGTAAAAGGGATACCATACGTTTTTCTCGCACGTATCTCAATTCCATAGGACTGCATCTCTTTGATGAAAAGTGTATTTGGAAGACCGTTCAAACCAAAGTTTCCATTGTGATCTGCAAGGATCTTTATATCCAAATCAGGCACTTCTAGTTTTCTTTTAATTAGTGCATCGTTAATATACGGATCGTAAATAAAGAGCTGTTCCATATAAACGTTCTTTTTTGCATTTTTGATCATATCAACAAGTTGATTACGAACATTTTTAATTGTTCCATCAACATCGGCCTCTGCAAGTCTCATTGGTTGATCACCAACAACAGGATATTTTTCTTTTTTAATTGCAAACCAATCAAGAATCTCTTTTTTACGAGGAAGATATTTTTTGTTATCAAAACCTTTTTCTTTAAAATAGAAGCAATCTTGCTCAAGCTTATCTTCGGTTAAGGCCGCTTCGATATCGCGATAATATGACGCTTGTACAAGTGCCGCACTTGGACCTTTAACGTAGATGGCATCATCGTAGTAATATCCACCAGAGTGGTCAGTCCAGTTTTTAGAACCAAAGTATGCTTGTGGCCTGTCAGTATTGGCATCAACCACAATAACTTTAGAGTGGTCAATCTTCGATTCGTAATAAGTACTCTTTGACTCCATAAACTTACAAGTCTCTTTTGTCTTTGGAATCAAGTTTGTAATACCAAAAGGTATACCAGGAGGGTGGCGTTGAATATTTGCCTGAAGTAAAGAAACTGTCTTTGCCACTTCTGGCTCAGTTTCAATTCTCTTCTTAATATATTCAAAAACAGGCATCATCTCGCCAAGCATATTATAGTTTGTCGCATAGTCATGAAGAATGAGTACTTTGTAATCAGGATTCGTTTTTCTCTTTATGAGGGCCTGATCAATTAGATACTCAGATAAAGTGGCCCCTAGTGTTCCACCAAAGAGGAAAATATCTATGAACACTGAATCTTTAGAATCATCAATCATATCTCTAATCTTCATATAGATCGGATCTTCTTTGAAAATTATGTGTCCTGTTGGGTCTTCGGCCGTAGGCATTTTGATAAAGTCAGAGTCAAAGTCCAGACTTCCACCATTGAAGATGACGCGATCATTTAGCCATTTGATACGATCAAGGTCTCTTTTGTTCTCTGAGATCACATCAACTTTATTTCCTTTTACGATACCGAGATAAGAAAGTACGTAAGGATCGTAATCTTTTAGCTCTGCAGAAATTTTTCGAGAGATGATTTTCTCATTGCGAATAGCACTCGCAAAAGCAGTACTTCCACCTTCTTTGGCCATTAAAGCGGCCTTTTTCTGAATGAGTGGGTAAGCAATAGTTGCAAGATTTTCTGTTGTAACATTTTCAGTAGTGAGAGTTCTAAGAATTGTTACGGCCTCGGACTTCTCACTTGCGGGTTTGATTGGGTTATCAATATAATCCCTAACAGTAAGTACATTATAGAACATATAAAAAGACAGAACCTTTTCAACTTTTTTTGAGTCAGGCTTTATAAATCGCCAATAGACTAGAGGACGTAAAATACTCTCTGGTACTTTAGAGTCTAAATGTTTAACAAACTCTAGAACTTCTTTCTTTTTCTTCTTAGGTAAATCATCTACAAGTTCTGAAAAATCATCAAATCTTGCATAAGCTGGATTTCCAAAGATATCTTCATAGGTTTCGAGATAAATCTTTTGTGTAAGGATACGATCCTTAACGTTGACGAGATCAGCTGCAAAGGAAGTTGAAATCGCTTGGGTAAAAAGTATTGTCGATAAGACCATTGATTTTATTTTCATGGTCACTCCTTATTTAATATCTTTTGAAAAAGTATTCAATTTTAACTGCGAGATGACTTCGTCTTTAGAGTCTTCGAGTAGTTCTTTCTTAAACCATCTTTGGGCCTGCATATCGTCAGATGCATTTCGATGATGAGCAGAAAAGTCTTGTCTAAGATTAATTTTACTTTCGTATGTAAATTTCTTTTCTTTGAACGAATAAACCAGTTTTTCAACTTTCGCTTTATATTCTTCGCCATCATACTTTCCATAAATATGAAGATCACTTGTTGTGATATCTTTGCCATTTATAAAAGACATAAAGCGAGACCAAAGGTTTCTCTTCTTTATTTTTAAATCTGAGATTTCTCCAAATGAAATTTCCAATCTGTCATTTTCTGGAACAAGTTCTTTGAGATTAAATGATTTAATAAGATCCACAGTTAGAATATGTTCTTTGCTGTCATCGACTTCTTTAAGGTGGAGAGTGTCGACAGTGAAGCCCTTTTCTTTAAGATTTAAATTTAGAAGACTTCTGTCGTTAATTCGATAGTATTTTCTAAATTTAATATTTCCCTTAACAATATTTTTCTTGGGATCAGGAATTTTAAAAGCAGGAGTCAAGTCTGCAAGTTCTACGTTTACAGAAATCGCACCAGCTAAGTATTGATAGAGTTCACCATTATTCGGTACTTTATTATTTTTAATAAGCTCTGGTAGTGAGATATCTTGGGCCGTAAGTTTTTTATGAAGTGAACCAGTATTGTCGAGATGGATGAGTTGATTTGTTGAGAGTTCATGATGATAGTCAATAGAACTAATTACTCTTGGAGTAAAAATAAAATCAATCTGAAAGTTTCCATCGAAGATTTTGTAGACATAAAGGGTTTTAACAAATTTATCCATCACTTCAGAGACGAGATTCTTTTTCATGGCAACTGTTAGTGTTGCATCTGGATTGTCTCCAGCATTAAGTTCCATGAATGTTTTTCCGAAGGCCGCATGGAGTGCTTCTTTTGCTTTAGTGTTTATGTACTCTTTATCTGTATCTGATGAAAAACGTACCTGCACATCATAGTTCAAATAGTTTTTAAATTTATCAGGAAGAAAATAATCCTTATAGACGTCTGTATCAAGGTCTGTAAGAAAATTAGCGGGGGAGCGTTCGGCCCTTTTTTGACTTTCCCAAAACGGAGTAGGCCTAAGGTCTTGTTGGACGAGATAATTCGTTCCAATGGCCAAGGACATGACCGCTAGTCCTGAGAAAATTACTTTTTGTGTGGAATTTGGCATAAGTACCCCATTTACCAGTTATAGATTCCCTATCTTTTCGGTCAGGTACTTGAAAAAAGTGAATGAATTATCGATGAAGTTCCTAAAATCAGCTAGATATGTGCTCTTTTATTAACTGAAGTAAAATATCTCCCTGCTCATGGTGAGGCCAATGACCACAATCCTTGAGCTTATGAATTCGAGCATGGGGGTAGTAGATCAGTGCTTTCTCACTCAAACCTGGTGTAAAAAAAGGATCACTGTCCCCATAGATGATACAAGGACTCGCTGTTAGGTTTTTACTGATCGCCGTCTTTTTATAAAATCTAAGGGCCCGATACCAGTTGAGCATTGATGTTATATTTTTTGACCATATAAGATCAAAGTTTGAAGTATTTGGATGGCCACTATTTTTTAAGAGCTTCTTGATAAATTTAAACTGAGTTCTTTTAAAAATAAACTCGGGAATAAGAGGGAGCTGGGCCAAGAAGATATAAAAGCTCTTTAGAAGTTGCGCGGGATTATGAGTAAGCTCATTGTGAAAAATTTGATAATGAGGAGCACTAATCGTAATGAGTCCATTAAGCGATTGCGGATAATGATCATTCAAATACCATGCAAGAACTCCTCCCCAGTCATGACCTACAAGTTGAACATTCTTTAATCCACTTACATTAAGTAGTTCGATGATATCTTTAGCGAGAGAGTGGAGGGTGTACATAGAAAGAGATGAGTTATCTGATGAGTCTCCAAAACCTCTTAGGTCGGGGATAATTATATAATGACCATCTTTAGCAAGATCAAGGGCGAAGGATTCCCACTCATTTGAACTTTCTGGAAAGCCGTGAAGTAAAAGAATGGGTCTATCATTTGGTTGTCCAATTTCTTTTACACACATGATTAAATTTTGTTTTTTAAGTTCTATTCGTTTAGTATTAATCATAGAAACCTTATGGCAAATAAAAACAAACGATCACCATTTTCGAAGGCCCTAGTTCATGTGAATCTATCTCATATTCCTGGACCTAGAGGTTTGCTTTTTTTCAATTATGTGAAGCTCTTTCAAAATAATATTCTAGGAGCTTTTACAAGAGTCTACAGAGACTACGGTCATATTGCTAGTTTTCCATGGCCAATGAATTCAATAATCATTTATTCTCCATCTTTTGCGAAAAAGGTTCTAGTTGAAAGTAGCAAGAATTACATAAAGGGAGAGCAAATAGAAGAGTTGAGAGCTGTTGTTGGAAATGGGCTTGCTACAAATAATGACCACGAGTCTTGGAAAAAAAGTCGATCGATCATTTCTAAAGTGTTCACGAAAAATGCCGTTGATAGTTTTTGTCCTAAATTTGAACAATTAACTCTTAATCTCTTTGAAAATTGGCTTAGCAGGTTTGAAAATAAAACTTGGACAACAGATATTTGTGAACAGATGAAATTTTTGACATTTAATATTGCTGCTCAAACTCTTTTGGGTGCAAATTTAGATGAGAAAAATGCCTCTATCGTTAATAAAGCAGTTCATTTTACATCGATTGTTACTTACGAAAGAATCTTTAAATTTTTTCCACTTCCTTATTGGTTGCCGACAAAAACTCATCGTGAATTTCATCAGCATTTCAATTCAATGAATGAGATTGTTCTTAATATCATTAATGATGAAAAGAATAATCCTAGTAATCCAGATGAACGTAGTATTTTGCAAAGACTTGTTCATGCCCATGATGAAGAAACAGGGCATCGATTTTCTCAAACAGAGCTGCGCGATGAGGCGCTAACTTTAATGTTGGCAGGTCATGAAACTTCGGCCCATTCATTAACTTGGATTATTGGTCTTCTTGCAAAAAACACAACAGTTCAAAGAAGGCTTCAACAGGAAATCGATCTGTTTGACGATATTAAATCCAATGAAATTTTCGAGAAAATGACATATCTGCAGGCCATTATAAAAGAAGGGATGAGACTTTATCCTGCTTTTCCTGTTCTTTCTCGAAAAGCAAATGGTGAAGATCAAATTGGTGACTATCATATCCCTAAAAATACCAATGTGGTTATTCCAATTTTTGTTATGCAAAGAAGTGAAGAGTTTTGGGATAGGCCCTTAGATTTTGATCCTGAGCGATTTACAAATGGTGAAAATGATCGCACTTATAAGTCTCTGCCATTTTCAAGAGGTCCAAGACGTTGTGTCGCTGAAACTTTTGCAATGGTGGAAATGTCGATTATTCTCTTTCATTTATTCAAAAGGTATAATGTAGAACTTATCCAGAAGGACTTACCAGAAGCTGTGGCCTCAGTTAGCTTGAAGCCACTTGATGGTATGCCTGTTAGATTAACATTGAGAAGTTAAATCTCTTTTTTATGCCCCCAAATTCCTGCAAGGTCAAAGTAAGATAATACTTTGTTTGAAGAATTATTCATTTTAAATTCTTCATACGTATCTGAACTTCCTTCCACTGTAATAAGTGGGCTTAGTAGTCTTTTATTGTTATATTTTTTTGGATTAAAAATACTCAAATTAATGTGATGGCTTTTGTGGTAGTAGCCACCCATAGTGAAGAAGTTCGCAACTTTGTAAAAGAGATTATGATCGAGGTTTACGACTTCAACCGAACCGTCAGCATTATCTCTATGGCAGGCATAATTAATATGAGCGAAGATCATATAGTTTGTAAGAAGTGATACGAGATAGAACAAGAAAAATAGTGTTTTGCCAAAAAACGTGTACCACATCGCAAGTTTAGCGATAAGATTAAGATGAAAAACAATTGTTTGCATTAGCATGATCGTTTCATAATCTTTATTTTTTCCGTGAATATGAAATAAGTATTTTTTAGCAGTTTGAATCATGTATCTCATTGGAGCGGATACAAAGACTAAAAATGTCATTCCTTTTGGATTTACAGGATCAAATTCTTTATCAGAATATTTATGGTGTAGAGAATGAATCATCACGAAGTTTGCATGTCCATAGAGAACCCAAGCTCCACAAAAAATCCCAACAACTCTGTTGAGTAGGTTTGATTTAATATTATCATGAGATGAATTATGAAGTAGGGAAGATAGTGTCAGTCCAAAGATTATGGCAAAAGGTAATAAAAAAAGAGATGTTGAAATAGAGCTAAATTCAGTTAAAGGAGAGTACTGATAAAAAAAGAAGGTCATCAGTATGGTTAATAAAAGATCACCTACATATCTTTTTAATAAGTCGTAGCGATCCCTATTTATCTGTGTAAATATGGCCGAAGCTTTCATTAATTTTAGATCCTGTCTCTGTGTTGTGTTTATAAACTGTTATCACGATTCATAGAGAAAAAGTATTGAGGTTGAAATTATTTCTAGGGCACCTTTAACGTATCTCAAGTTGGGTCACATGTATATTGTGTGCGGTCTTTATCCACTTGATATTAAAGTGATAGAAGTTCATTCCAAAGCTCTCTGAAGGGGTTTCTTTGTATTGAGGAGATGGATCGAGCCTTAGAACTTCAATGATCTGATTTTTAAGATTAGGAATATTAGAGGCCTCAATTTCTAATAGGGCATCTTGTGAAAAAGAGACATCATAGCATTCATTTTTAATTTGTCTTTTAGTCCAGCCAAAGCTCGCACTATGTTCACTATCTTCTTCGATAAATGGACGTATATCTAATATTGGAGTGCCATCTAAAGCGTCGAGTCCAAAGACGTGCAAGTGAACTTTGTTTCCAGATTTTTCAATTTTTTGAATTTTGACTTTAGATAGTCCTAAAGCATTTGGTCTATTGGGTGAGCGTGTTGCAAAAACACCAATTTTTTCATTTCCGCCAAGCCTAGGTGGTCTTACGACACTTTGAAAATGATCGTAATTAAATTTATGAAAATAAAAAGTCACCCAAATATGGGAGAAGCCTTCTAATTCTCTGAAAGCATCAAGATCGGAATACTCTTTTTCAAAAATAAGAATAGCAGGAACACTAGGAGTTAATCCTGCCTGTCTTGGAATTCCAAACTTTTCTTTGAAGGGTGATTGAACGTATGCAATGGCCTTGACGTTAATCATTTTTATAAGCTTCTGGATTTTCTGCCCAAAATTGAACAAATTCTTCCATATAGCTTAGCTTCGATAGATCGGTAATACGATCAACATATAATTTCCCGAAGAGGTGATCGAGCTCATGTTGAAAGACTGTCGCTAAAAAATCTTCTGCGATAATTGTTTGCGCTTGAGCATTAAGGTCTAAGTAATCAATTTGTACTTTTCTTGGTCTTTGGACGAAGCCTCGCAATCCAGGAACAGAAAGACACCCTTCCCAAAATCCTTGTTGGGTTTCATCAAGTACAGTAATAACCGGATTAATTACAACGATAAGTGGAGAACTTTCCGTTTGAGGATAGCGTGCGCTTTCCTCAGGAATACCAATTAAGGCAACTTGCTTGCTAACTCCTATTTGTGGTGCCGCAATACCAATACCCTGTTCTTCTTCCATAGTATCAAGCATATCTTGGACAAGCTTTTGCGTACTCTCGGCCAGAATTTCTTCTTTTGTTAGAGTTTGTGCAGTTTGGCGAAGTAGAGGATGACCCATTCTTATTACTTTTTGTATGCTCATTTCGACTCCTTAGTCGCCAAATATTTAATTACTTGATAGCCTAATTATATATCATTTTTTAGTTGGAAATAATATGTCAGTAAATATTCTTTTTGTCTGTCTCGGTAATATTTGTCGCTCTCCTGCAGCAGAGGGGGCGTTTATTGATTTAGTTCAAAGGCAGAATGTCGATGGTCTTAATATTGATTCGGCCGGAACTTCTGCCTATCATACGGGGGAGCTTGCTGATCCAAGGATGCGAGAACATGCTCTAAAACGAGGCCTTGATTTAACGTCAAGGGCGAGGCAATTTGTAAAAGAAGATTTTGAAAAATTTGATTACATACTTTGCATGGATCAAAGTAATTACACAAACGTCATGAAACTAGATCCCGAAAAGAATTTTAAAAATAAAGTGTACCTCTTTAGTCACTTTTGTCGTTTTTTCTCTGGCAAAGATGTTCCAGATCCTTACTTTGGTGGAGCCGAGGGTTTTGAAGAAGTTTTAGATATTGTTCAAGATGGATCAATTGGACTTCTCGAACATTTGAAAAAAGCAGGACTCTGTGGAGAGAAATAATTATATCACTCCAAAAGGCTTTAAAAAGCTAGTTGATGAACAAGAACAACTTTTAAAAGTTGAAAGACCTGAGGCCACGCGTATCGTTACTTGGGCGGCCTCTTTAGGGGATCGCTCAGAGAACGCTGATTATCTTTATGGAAAGAAGAAATTGCGTGAAATCGACCGTCGATTGCGTTTTCTTTCTAAGCGTATTGATGCGGCCAATGTTGTAGATCCGGAGTCTATTAAATCATTAAAGGTTCAATTCGGTGCCACGGTTTTAGTGGAGGATGAAGAGGGACGGCAAAAGACTTACTGCATTGTTGGCGAAGATGAAACGAATACGCCTAAAGGCCTAATTAGTTGGAAATCTCCCATTGCAAGAGGTCTTCTTGGAAAGAGTGTAGGCGATAGTGTTGATATTGATACGCCGGTTGGAGAAGTGGAATTAGAAATTTTAGATATAAAATATAAAGAAATATACTAGGAAGGTTTATGGAAGTTTCTTGTCCAGTGTCATTGGGAGAATTAGTCGACAAAATATCAATTCTAAGAATTAAGAAAGTAAATATAGCCGACAAAATAAAGTTAGAAGCAGTGTTTCGTGAGGAAAAACTTCTCAGTGAAATTTTAATTTCGTTATCATTGTCCGAAATCGACAATTATTTGGAAAAGCTGGTTGAAATTAACTCCCGTTTGTGGAAAATAGAGGATGATATCCGAGAAAAAGAGCGAAGCAAACAATTTGATGAACAGTTCATTGAACTTGCTCGCCTTGTTTATATTACAAATGACCAAAGATTCGCTGTGAAAAACGACATAAATCAAAAGTTTGGATCGGCCGTCAAAGAAGTCAAATCATACGAAGAATACTAGGAGTTCCTATGCCAAAATTATCAATCAGTGACAAGTACAGATTGTACGAAGGTTCAGTACAAAATCATGAAGTTGATATTGAATTTGTATCGAGAGAATTCAAGAAAGTTTATAAAAGAATTCCTCTTACATTCAGAGAAGATTTCGGTGGCACTGGGGCAATGGCCTGTGATTGGGTAAAACAATCAAAAAACCACAAAGCTTGGGCCATTGATTTAGATAGTGAGCCAATTGCTTACGGAATTGAAAATCACTATTCAAGATTAAATGAAGAAGAACAAAAAAGAATGAAGTATGTTGAAGGTAATGTTCTTGATAGTCATGGGTTTAAGGCCGATGTTATTTGTGCATTCAACTTTTCATATTTTATTTTTAAGAAAAGAGCTGATCTTGTGAACTATTTCAAAAAAGTTCGTAAAGGTCTCAATGAAGAAGGTTGTTTCTTTGTTGATATTTTCGGTGGCACTGAGGCCCGAGAAGAATTAGTGGAAGAAACTGAGCATGATGATCATACTTACTACTGGGATTGTGATAAGTATAATCCTATTACAGAAGAAGTTCTTTATCATATTCACTTTAAAAAGCATGACAATGGAGTGAAGTACGAAAATGTATTCACTTATGACTGGAGAATGTGGTCTATTGGTGAAATTCGCGACATTATGGAAGAAGCTGGCTTCTCTCAAGTAATTACCTACTGGGAGGGAGAAGACGGTGAAGGCGGTGGAAACGGAGAGTTCTTCCGTACTTCTGAAGCGGAAAATTGCGAATCGTGGGTAACTTATCTTTGTGCAGTAAAATAAAAAAAGGCCAGTTTTAAACTGGCCTTTTTTTATAGAACTAGCATTGCTGCTGAAATGACAACACCTGAATAGACGAGAATTATTAAGCAGTAACCCATAATATCCCTAGCTCCTAAACCAGCAATACCTAGAGCTGGAAGCGCCCAGAATGGTTGGATCATATTTGTCCAAGCATCACCCCATGAAATGGCCATAGAGGTTTTTGCTACTGATACACCGAGCTCTTTTGCAGCAGGTAACATAATTGGCGCTTGAACGGCCCATTGACCTCCTCCTGAAGGAACAAAGAAATTTACAATACCTGCACTTAAAAAAGTGAAGAATGGAAAAGTTTGAGGAGTAGAAATACTCACAAAGAAATTTGAAAGTGCTCCAGCAAGTGAAATACCTTCTGGCCCTTTTGCAACCATGATACCCATGATCCCTGCATAGAAAGGAAATTGCAGAATAATTCCGCTTGAGCTTACAACTGCATTTCTAATTGCCTGAATATAATTCTTTGGAGTCTTATGCAAAATGATTCCAATAAAAAGAAAAATGAAATTTACGATATTTAAATTGAGATCAAGTCCTTTTGTGTAGAAATATTGTCCAATGAAAACAAGGCCCATAAGAGCGAGAAAACCAGAAATCAGCTTACTGTTTTCCATTCTGTCGGCCCATGTATTTGTTGTGTTCATCTTTGGAGTGTGTTCTTTCAAAAGTTCTGGATCTACTACAACAGTATCTACTTCCTTTGGATGCATGAAACAATTTAGAAGAGGAACTGTAAAAAGAAGAATAATGAGAATCACAATATTTTGCATTGAAAATAAAGTTTCGGCGACATCAATAGTTCCAGTGATTGTATTTTGAGTAATTTTTGCAAGATTGCCTTCTGTGGCAATTGTCAAAGGTATAGAGCCAGATAAACCACCGTGCCATACAAGAAATCCTGTATAAGCAGAGGCGATGAGAAGGCGATAATCAACACCCTTTACTTTCTTCGCAATCTCTTTTGCGAAGATGGCCCCAATAACAAGACCAAATCCCCAGTTAAACCAAGAAGCGATAAGTGAAATGAAGGAAACTGCAATAATAGATTGTGCAGGAGTTTTAAGAGTGCTGGCCATTTTTGCTAGAAGAACCGAGAACGGTCCAGAATTGGCCATAGCGTGTCCTAAAACTAAGACCAGAACCATTTGCATTGAAAAAGCTAAAAGGTTCCAAAAGCCAGAATACCAGCCTGTGATAGCATCTATTGGTGTCATTCCAGTAACGGGAGGTGCGCTTAGGAAAACTATAAATGTTAAAAGGGCACAGAAGATAAAAGGGTCAGGAAGAAACTCATTAACAATACGAACTGAGAAACGTATCATTCGATCAAAAATACTTTTTTGCTTTTTACTCATAATAAACATCCTTGTTTATTATATTGTGAAATTAAAAGCCTTCGTTGTAAATAGAAGTGCGAAATCTGTTAAAAAGTGAAAGTAAATAAAAGCATCCATTATTTTCTTTTTTTACTTTTGCAGATAACTCTTTCACATTCACTCTTTCATAATGGGTAGAGAATTGGTTGGACTTCTTTTTGATTTTCATAACGAGATAATCATTACTGTCTTCGATTTTTCCAATGACTCTTGCATTATCAGCAGTCACTACTCCAAGAGGATTACTGTGATCAAGAGGAGTTGAGTTTATCTTAAGTAATTTTCCGTTGGGCATGTAAGTCTCAACAAGTACATTTTCATTTTCTATAATAATTCTTGGAGCACCTCTGATTGTACTGTAGGAGCTATCGGCCAGCAGAACTTCAAATTCATTCTTACGCAAAATAATAGGGTAATCTCCTGTCGGGGTGTGGCCAACGACAATGCGATGTATTCCATCTTGTCTGAGTTTTTTTATTAAATTATTTGAAGGAGCTTTAGGGTTTCCAGAATCTGAAGAGAAGCGGCCATAGATAACACTCTTTGGATTTGTTTTCTTTCCATAAGCAGGAGCATGATAGTCAAAGAGATCATTGCGGTTATAGTCTCCTTCAAACCAAGCGTTGACTTCATTATTTAGCCAATTGTTTAACTTTAGAACCCATTTAGACGTATCAAACTCTCGCAATTCTTGTTTCGGAATATGACCGAAGTTTTCACTTGTGATTGCACCATGAACAAAAATATTTCCATCATAAATGGCACCGATTTCAGCATTTTCTAAATAGACACGCATTCTCCCATTAGGACCAAAATCATCGAGGAAGCTGAGATAGACGTCTTTATCACTAAAAGTTTTACCAGGATTAAATTCTTCCAATTCTCGCCTGCGGTGACCAAAGGCCTCCGCAGCATTCATGCCCGCAAGAAAGGCCTTGAGACGAATCACATCGTTATCTATAGGAGTGACAAAACTTTGAAACTCTTCATATGTAAAATCATCTATATCAAGTCCAATATCTTCTTTGATAATTTTTTTGTACCAAGGAATAACGATGGAAGGAACTTTTTTAGTTTTAGCATTGAAAATATAGCTTAGAATTTTTAGTTTATTAATTTCTCTATTTCCAACAAGTAGAGTGACTCGATCAGGATATCTTTTTTTCAAATCATTGAGAGTATCTAAAATCCTCATTGAACCAGGTCCACGATCAGTAGCATCTCCCAGAAATATAAATCGAGCATCTTCTCTCAGTTGAACCTGTGAATTTTCAAAATATAAAGTATCACCTTGATTGATAAAATCTTCCAAAAGATCGTAATTTCCCTCGAGGTCGCCTACGACACCAATTTTCAAATGATCATTTTTTATGGAACTAGGAGTGCGCCCTTTTTGATTAAGGGAGCAACTTAAGAGTAATAATAGGCAAAAGAGATATAGAAAGCGCACAAGAGCTTATCGGTCAGATATTTCAATAATTTAAGTTGAATTTAGATATCTAGGATCTGGAAGCGATTATCTTTTAATTTAAGTTGCTTAGAGCTTAAATTAAGGACAGCAACAGGCCTGTTTAGCGCATCTTTTTTATGAAGAAGGCCCATGATATTTTCGAGGTCTTTTTCAATTTTCTCCTCACCTGGCTGAAGGTGAGTTAGCGAGAAGTCGTTTCCAAAAGATTCTGTAGAAAAGAAAGTTGTCTTAAAAGATGGTACTTCTGGTTGGGCCGCAAATTGTGTGAGCAGTCCATCGAAGAAATAATCAAGTTCATTAAACCCATTCGGGCGATCGAGCAGTTTTTCATCTGTAATCCAGATAAGTCCTGCTAGATCGGGTGTTAATTGAAATTGAAGTTTTGAATAAAGTTCAGTCATTAGTTTTTGCTTATTTTATCCAAAACGGCATTAATAAATTTCGAACTCTCTGCCCCACCAAACTTTTTCGCCATTTCAACAGCTTCGTTGATAACAACATTCTTTGGAGTTTGAGTCATATAAGTCATTTCATAAACTGCAAGAAGAAGAATTGTAGCATCAACTTTCTCAAGAGTTGTGAAAGTTCTCTTATTTAAAAAAGGAGCAATTTTATCTTTTAGCTCTGGAAGTTTTTCAATTGCACCTTGAATTAGACCTGTTCCAAAGTTTTTAATGTTTGGAGTAAGATCATTCTCTGGGTGCTCTTTGTCTCTTTCAATATAGCTTGTATCAAATTCTTCAAGAGTTGTTTTGAATGCTTCGATATTTGAGTGAAGAAGATCACGAAGATCTGAAAACTCGTTCATTTGTAGCTTGTATAGAAATTTAAAAGCATAAGTTCTTGCTACTGATTTATTGCTGAAGCTGGTCACGGTCACATCCTCTTTCTTCACATGTTTGAATTGCTGCTATATCTTTTTGTAAACTTTTAATAAATGTTTCGATGTCTTTGAAGTTCCAATAAAACGATGCAAATCGTACATAAGAAACAGGATCAAGCTCATAGAGCTTACTCATTGTTAGTAGTCCGATAACATCCGAAGGGACTTCGTCTGCATACTTATTCACTATCTCTCTTTCGACAGAATCAATAAGTTCATTAATTTGTTTAGTCGTTATCGGTCTTTTTTGACAGGCCTTCTTTAGACCTTTAAGAATTTTTTCGCGGTTATAGTTTTCACGGCGTCCATCGTTTTTTGCAACTTCAGGCATTTGAATTTGCAATTGTTCATACGTCGTGAACCTACTGTCACAGCTTAAGCATTTTCTACGCCTACGAATGCACTGGCCTTCTAAGAGAAGACGAGAGTCGATTACTTTTGTATCAGCAGCATTACAACTAGGACAGTGCATAAAAATTCCTTGGAACTAACAGGTTTTTTACCTACTGGAACGTCATAAGGCAAGGGAAAAACAGGAAGTCTGGTTATGTAACTATAAGAAATTTATTGGTTTGAAAGAAGTTCGAGTTATTTTTTCTTAGTAAATTCAAGGATTCCATTTTTTGAATTTCTTGAAAATTCAGCTTGGAAGGATTGTGCACCATGGAATATATCTTGAAAAATACTCGTTAAAGGAGCTTTTGAATTTTTACCATCATCTAAAAAATGTTGGTGACCACCAAAAGTGAGTTGAGAAAAGTCGAGATAATAAGCGTTCTTTGCTAACTCTCGTCGATCAATCTGTGAGGTATTTGATCGGCCGAGTCTTCTACCAGAGAAAAAATCACCATCTTTGTAATCGATGAATTTCGATCCAATTAATACGGCATCATTACTGTTGAAAGTAATATAAATATTTGGAGCAAGTTTAATTTTTTCAATCCATTTTTTATGTTCATCATAAGGAACATCTGAAGCATTTAGAGTGACACTTTCAAAGAGAAATTTTTTTGCTTCAAATTGATGATTTTCGATAAGAGATTTGAAGACAATATTTCCCATTGAGTGGGCCATAAAATGAACTGGTCGTTTTTTAAATAGAGAAGGATACTCATCTTTGAACTCTTGAATTTCTTCGAAGCAATGGGCCAGACGAGATGCCGCATCGATGGCATTTTGTTCAGGTCTGGAAACGGCATTGATCCATGAATCCCAATGAAACATTAAAATATCTAATCCATACCTTTGTTCAAATTCAGGTAAGTAATCTAAACCTTTCTCAGGATGTTTCCCTCTTCCGTGAACAAAGAATAAAATGGGATTTTTCGTATTTTTTCTAAAGAGCTTTTTCAATTCAATTGAAAGATAATCGCAACTTTTACCATTGTGATTATTGGTGCTGTAAAGATCATTGGCCATGATCTTTGAATGAATGAGAAATGTGAGAGCAATTAATATAAATCTCATGCTCCCTTATCGGGAACATGAGAATTTTATTTATTCATTTTCAGATACGACGACAAACCCTCTAAATTCCTTTGCTTTGTAGCCCGTGGCCGCGTCATTGGGATAGAGTTCTTTCAATAATTTACTTACTGGGGCCGCTATCTTTTCACCATGACAAACGAGGCAGGCCGGTTGCATGTAAAGCGGTGAGAGAAGGGCCCTTTTTCCTGATTTCAAAGTCACAACTTTATCGGGCATAGGTTGGTCTGCACTACTTTTAGCAAACTCATTGAGATAGCTTTTAAGCTCTATAGTAGGAGTATTATTTGAGTTTCTCACTTTTAAAGATGTACGAGAGAGAGAATAGTTTTTAGTACTCTCTTTATCAGTTAGGGCCATAGCATTGGTATTGCAAAAACCGATGGCATTCGTGGGTCCACCCTTTCCCATGGCCTCTTTTACATTTGAAAGCAGATTCTTTTTCAAATTGCTCGCTAGGGTCTGAGCTTCTTTTTGATCGAAAGAAAAGGTCGGTAAAGATAGAATTATCAATGGGAAAATCAATAGTTTATGCATAAACACCTCATTTTTTCTATTATACGACAAAGAGCATTTAGGGGCCTTGATCTTGGTCAACAAAAGCTGCCATCGCCATAGAGTGTCTTTATTTTTAGCGCAAAACCCGCTACTGATAGGGCATGAGTGAAGTTAACACACGCTATACATTTCATTATTCTCAACCCAATGAGTACAGATTCTCATTGGATTCGGTTTTCTTGGCCCAAAAAGTTGCTGAACTTTTAAAGTCACAATCAGAGCTAAAAAATAAGAAATTTCTCGATTTATGTAGTGGCTGTGGGGTGATTGGTCTTGAACTTGCGATTTATGAAGATGAAGTTTATCACGTGGACTTTATGGAGGTGCAAGAGATTTATATTGAGCACTTTCAAAAGAATGCAAAAAAACTTTTTGATAATAAAAAGAATTTGAATCTTCATCTGATGAATTATGAAAAGGCCATGTCTGAACCTGCTTTTAAATCTCGTTATGATTTTATTCTTTCGAACCCTCCGTACTTTTTTCAAGGTGAAGGATTGTATTCACCAAGCGAGTTTAAAAATCGATGTCGATTCTTTATGGACAGCTCTTTCGAAGTCTTAATTGAATCAATTTTATATATGCTAAATGAAAATGGTCGTGCTTTTGTTCTCATTAGAGATGGCAAGCATCATGGCAGAACTTTGGTCGAAGAGGTCGTGGAAATTGTTAAAAATAGGGCAAGTGTGCGAATTATCGATAATGTAAGGGGTACAAATGTCGTAGAGATCGCTAAGACGGCGGTAGTTTAGCTTTTCTTATTAGCTCGACATGACTATAATGGCTTAATAATTTTCAAGGAGTATACAATGGCAGCTAGAAAGAGAACAAAGAACAAACTTCACTGTAAAAGAATTGCTAAAAAAAGAAAAATGATCAGAAACAGCAATAGAAAATAATAAGAAGGCCCATATTGAGGGCCTTTTTTTATATCTTCAAAATCTTTTTCACTTCATCATCAGGCGCCAATTGACCACTTCTGTAATCAATTATTTTTCGACGTGTTTGATTTGTGTAATAGATAAGATGAATGAGCACACCAAAAATATCATCTAATTCCATTTTAGAAATTGTAAATCCGGCCTTGAGTTTTGGAATGATAACTGAGTTATTGGTTGCACAATGCCTTGAGTAGATAACTTGAAAGCCTTTGTCTTTAAGTGTTGAAATCGCATTATCCAATATTTTTGAGTAAAGACCTTTTCTTCTATATTCAGGAAGAACGGCCGAATTACACATATAGAAAGTTGTGGCATTTTCTTGGAAGCCCCATGACCAACCAACAAAATTATCTTTTTCATCGAAGGCCGCAATATAAAGATAGTATTCGTTACCAAGATTTTTTCTAAGTTCGGCGATATGGTCTTTCTCTTGTTGCGAGAGGACATCTCTTAAAAAGTAACTATGATCATTTTCAAATACAGTAGCTCTATGTTCATTGTAGAGCTTAAAAAAATCATCTCGCTCTAGATGTCTAATTGTAAAATTTGTCATCAATAAAACTCAAAAAAAAAGGAGGTTCGAAAACCTCCTTTGTATTAATAAACGGGATAGTCTTTACAAAGTTTGAACACTTCAGAGCGAACAGATTTAAGAATAGTTTCATCTTCACTATTTCTTAGCGCCTTAACAATCCAACCCGCAAGAAGATTCATGTGCTCTTCTTTTAGACCACGAGTTGTAATCGCAGGTGTACCAAGGCGAATACCTGAAGTGATAAAAGGAGATCTCTTATCATTTGGAATCATGTTTTTATTACAAGTGATTCCTGCTTTCTCAAGAGTTTGTTCGGCCACTTTCCCCGTAAGGCCAACAGAGTCAGTCTTAACAAGAATAAGGTGGTTATCTGTTCCACCAGAAACAAGATCAACTCCTTCTGCTTGTAGAGCACTTGCTAGTGCTTTTGCATTGTTGATAACTTGTTGTTGGTAAACTTTGTATTGTGGATCTAATGCTTCTTTAAAAGCTACAGCTTTGGCCGCAATGACGTGCTCAAGTGGACCACCTTGAATACCTGGGAAGATATTGAAGTTGATTTTCTTAGCAAGCTCTTCATCGTTAGTCAGAACGATTCCACCTCTTGGACCTCTAAGAGTCTTGTGAGTTGTAGAAGTTACAGCGTGAGCATGAGGAACTGGAGAAGGGTGAAGACCTGCGGCCACAAGACCAGCAATGTGGGCCATGTCTACAACTAGGTAAGCACCAACTTCGTCAGCAATTTCTCTAAATTTTTTGAAATCAATTGTTCTTGAATAAGCGGATGCACCAGCAATAATCATTTTTGGTTTTTCTTTTAGCGCGACTTCACGAACATTGTTGTAATCAATCATTTCAGTTACAGGGTCTAGTCCGTAAGAAACAACTTTGTATAGTCTACCAGAGAAGTTTACAGGAGAGCCGTGAGTAAGGTGTCCACCTTCAGCAAGGTTCATTCCCATAACTGTGTCACCTGGTTCGATTAACGAAAAATATGTTCCCATATTTGCTTGTGAACCAGAGTGAGGTTGAACGTTTGCAAACTTAGCTCCGAAAAGTTCGCATACGCGATCAATTGCAAGTTGCTCTACTGTATCAACGAATTCACATCCACCGTAATATCTCTTCTTAGGAAGACCTTCGGCATATTTATTTGTAAGAACGGAACCCTGAGCTTGCATAACTGCTTTTGACGTATAGTTTTCAGAAGCAATGAGCTCTAGGCCTTCTTCTTGGCGTCCCCATTCTTTGCCGATAAGTTCGGCAATTTGAGGGTCCATCGTTTCAAGTTTTACAGCGTCTTTGTGAAACATTCTTTCTCCTAGTTCCCTGTGTATCTTTTCAGTACAAGAGAAGCATTTGTTGAACCAAATCCAAATGAGTTGTTCAGAGCGTACTCAACTTGTTGAGTTCTTGCTTTGTGAGCGACATAGTCTAGATCACATGCTTCATCTGGGTTATCTAGGTTGATTGTAGGAGGTAAGATACCTTCGTGCAATGCCATTGCACAGAAAATAGTCTCAATACCACCGGCCGCACCAAGAAGGTGACCTGTCATAGATTTTGTTGAGCTTACTGCTAGCTTATAAGCGTGCTCACCAAAAGTTTTCTTTATAGCATTTGTTTCACCGGCATCACCTAGTGGAGTCGAAGTTCCGTGTGCGTTGATGTAACCAATATCTGTTGCATTAATACCTGCATTTTCAAGTGCCATCTTCATACATCTCATTGCACCTTCACCTTCAGGGTGTGGAGCAGAGATGTGGTAAGCATCAGAAGTTGCTCCGTGACCAACAACTTCTGCGTAAATTGTTGCCCCACGAGCTTTAGCTTTTTCTAGATCTTCAAGAATTAAAATACCAGCGCCTTCTCCCATGACAAATCCATCTCTGTCTTTATCAAAGGGGCGTGAAGCTCTATGAGGCTCATCTTGTCTCTTAGAAAGAGCGCGCATAGAAATAAATCCACCAAGACCAAGGTTGCTGATTACGGCTTCCGCACCACCAGTTACCATTGCATCTTGTCTACCCATCATGATTTCAAATGATGCTGCAGAGATTGCGTGAGCTGCTGAAGCACAAGCAGATGAGATAGAGTAGTTAAGACCTTTTAGTCCGTAATTGATACTTAGAAGACCTGAAGTCATATTTGGGATAATTCCCGGAATGAAAAATGGTCCAATTCTTCTTGGCCCTTTTTCAAAAAAGTTTCTAGAAGTTCTCTCGATCTCTGGAAAACCACCGATACCAACACCAAGGATGGCACCAATTCTTTCTGCATCGTAAACAGTGTTGCCTTTTAATCCAGAATTTTTAAGAGCTTCATCTGCTGCGTGAAGAGCAAAGTGAATGAAGCGATCGTAACGAGCGTGTTCTTTTTCATCTAGAATATCATTTGATAATTTAAAGTCTTTAACTTCACCTGCAATTTTAATTGCAAGGGCCTCATCTAAAGGCGTGTCTGTTACAGTTGAAATTCCTGGTTTTCCTTCTTTGATGTTATTCCAAACTTCATTCAAGTCTTTTCCAAGAGCACAAACTGATCCCATCCCAGTGATGGCGACTCTTCTTAATTTCATAGGTCCTCCGCCTTTAATCGCATTGCCAATTAAATAAAAAATTACAGTGATTTCACTGTAAAATTCGCTTATTGGCAACAGTGAGAGGGGTATATTTTTTGGCGAAAATAAGCTAGTGAAAGAACTTTGACCAAAAAGGGGTAACGTTAAGAAATTATTAGTGAATTTTCTTCTTTAAACTGAGAAAAAGCGTTGAGTTTTCGATTCTTTTTACCGATATAGAGCAGGTGAAAGCGCTTTATCTTGTTCTAATCTTAATTTTCTCCGTTTCATGCTCTTCGTTGCATAGCATGAGAAGCCCTGCTTCGTGGTATTCCAATAAGGGTTGCTTTTCAACTTTGGATACTTTTAACGAACCCGTTGTTCGCGTTCATCGACAAGATGAAGCCTATAGGGGAGGAATGGGACTTGGTGTCTTTGTTAACGACGTTCTTGTAACGGGTGAAGGATATCTGTATTCGGGTGAAGAAATTTTTAAAGTGCTCGAACTCGATAATGCGAAACTTTCATTTCTTAAAAAAAATGAATCTCAAGTCCTCTCTCTCGGAGAAGGCTTTGGCTCATTACTCGATCGCTTTTTACGTCATGGAGTAGAAGCGAAGGCCCTCGATCTTTGGTATCACATGAATCATTACCCTGTGGAGAGCTTCACGGGAAAAAAGATGTCAGAGTTCAATAGTAAATATTATGACCATCTTATTCGCGGATCATTTACTAATATTCCTTATCCTAATCGCAGTCTAGATCTTATCGTGGCCTCTATGCTTTTCAATAATATTGCTGATCGCGATGTTTTTATTAAAGGCCTTGAAGAGATGGTTCGCGTTTTAAAAGTTGGTGGAGAGTTAAGGCTTGTTGGTCTACAACCTTACCAAGTCGATTACATATCAAAAATGTATGATGACGTTTTTGAACAAAGAATAGATAAAATTGAAATTGAAAAAGTGACTAAAGATGACACGGTTGTTTTGCTTCCTGTTTACCGTGCCATCCTTCGCAAGATTTAATTAGGCCTTAGTTTTTGTGGCCTTTTTATTCTTCTTTACTTTCGCTTGAGACTTACAAATTTTCTCAAGTTTTTGGGCCTTAGGTTGTCCTTTCCAACAGAAACTTTCTCTTTGTTTTCCTTGTACATTTGAACAAGAAATAACGTTTTGTCCTTTCTTACAACTCATGGCCATGGCCATATTCGGTGCTAGAGTACATAGCGCAGCAAACAATAGAACTTTCATCTAAAACTCCTTAAAAGAAGATGATGTCACTGATGACAATTCATTTTCAATCTTGTTTATATTTAGGTAAAATCGTTTTATCTCTTAAGAAAGATAGGAAAAAATTAAGTGATATATGGAAAGATTAAATTACAACCATCTTTATTATTTTTATGTTGTGGCCAAGCTTGGTTCCATAAAAGAGGCCTCAGAGAAACTTCACGTTTCGCAACCAACAATTAGTGATCAATTAAAACTCTTAGAAGATTTTTTTCAATGCAAGTTATTCGATAGAAGAAATCGCAGTCTTATTCTCAATCAAGAAGGGAAACTGGCACTCGAATATGCAGAGAAAATTTTCTCACTTGGCAATGAGGCGACAGCTCAATTAAGAGGAAAGTTTCATCTACCAAAGCAGACACTTGATATTGGTATAAGTCTTTCCATGAGCCCATTTTTTGTCTATGAAAAATTGTTGCCCCTATTTAACAACAATGATGTGACAATTAAAGTTCAAGAAGGTGAGAGGCACTATTTGTTGGCCGACCTTGAAGAAGGTAAATTGGACATTGTCTTTACTGATAGTAAAGATCTCCTTCCCTCTACAACCAATGCCTATAGGGTGGGAGTAAATAAGACCTTCGCTGTCGCCCATAAAAAATTCCTTAAGCATAAAAAAGGGTTTCCAAGTTCATTAAATGAAATTCCTTTTTTTAGTTACTCAAATTCCTCATCAATTCGCTCGGAACTTGAATTATTTTTCACGAAACACGCAATTGCCCCAAAAGTTATTGGCGAAGCTGACGATATAGAATTATTACAGATGATGACAGAAAAGGGGATGGCCTTCACGGTTGTTCCAGAAGTCGCAAAGAATAGAATTTGTAAAAATAAGGATGTCATTATCCTTGGTGAATTAAAAGAATTGCAAACTTCTGTCTGGGGTATTATTAAAAACAACTACAAAGGTCAGGCACTTGATCTTTTAAAAAGCTTAGACTGAGGTTGAAGTGAAGCATAAAGTAGAAATTATCGAGCCAAATAAATTTGATCAGCAAAATCATTTTTATCCTAAAGCGCTTAATACTCAACTCCATGCGATGGTTAGCCATTTTTTCAACCTCGACCACGAACGAATCATCAAACGCTACTCCCATTTACATCCACAAGTTGACCCCGAATTTCTAAGAGAAATATTAAAGTATAAGTGTAAGCACTTCTTTTGGGGGGGCTCGGATTTATTCTATGTAACAACAGAAGCGGGTAATAGAAGAATGGTCGTTCTTGAAACGAACTCATGTCCTTCTGGACAAAAATCCATGCCTGAGAGAACGGATGCTGATGAGCACCGCGGATATAAATTTCTCGTAGAGAATTCATTTATTCCTGAGCTTAAAAAAAGAAGACTTCCAGAAGGTGGAATTGCAGTTATTTATGATAAGAACTATATGGAAGTTTCAGGATATGCTGCAACTTTAGCGGACAGTTTACAAGAAGAAGTATTTCTTGTGCCGTTTTTTAACAATGAAAAAAGAGCTGCTGAATTTAGAGATGGCATTCTTTACGCCAATGTTCCAGGGCGTGGGGAAGTGCCTATTAGAGCGGCCCTTCGTTATGTGACACAAAAGCCTTGGAATAGAATTCCAATTGATACGAAAACATTTATCTATAACTCTACTCTGGTATGTCTATCAGGGGGAAGAAATAAACTTGTCGCCAATAAGGCCTATGAATTTTTTAATTCAGAAATTTCAAGCTCGGGTCTTAAAATCAACATGCCCCAGACAATTCGTGATGTCAGTAAAGGGGAGATTCCACTTTGGATTCAACGCTTCGGTGGCTATGCCGTAATTAAAAATCCTTACTCGAATGCTGGGCAAGGTGTTTATACAATCACTTCTCAAAAAGAACTAGATGCCTTTATGGCCGAAGATTATGCCTATGATCAATTCATTGTTCAAAGTTTAATCGGTCATTATGATTGGAGTTCCAAAACTGATGGTGCGAAGTATTTCCACATTGGAACGATCCCCAATAAAAGAGGCCAGATCTACGTTGCCGATTTAAGAATGATGGTCTACTCATCACCAGATGGTTTTTATCCATGTGCCATCTATGCCAGAAGAGCAAAAGAGGGTTTAAAGTCAGACTTGAAAGAAGTTGAATCGAGTTGGGATGTATTGGGAACAAATCTTTCTGTGAAGCTTGCTGAAAATGAATGGTCATCGGATACAAGCAGATTGATGTTGATGGATAGAAAAGATTTTAACTCACTTGGAATCGGTACTGACGATCTCATTGATGGATATATTCAAACAATTTTGAGTATTATTGCTATTGATAAAATGTGTCAGCACCTAGTGAATAAGAAAGGAAACTTCAAAATGAAGTTGTTCCAATCTCTTGATAATGACAAATCTTTATTAAAAGAAATAATGTCCTAGAAGCTGAACACAAGTAGGCTTCTTCGTTCCATTTTCTATGTAAAGTGCGTTCTTATTCCAAAATGCCGTGGCCGTTTCATCGTCCATATTAAGCCAAACGACACTCATTCTTACAAAGTGCTCTCTCCAAGCGCGAGGAGTTTGTAATTTTTTAACTTCAGGCATTTCTAGATCTGAAAGATTATTTTGGCTCACAAATTCAAACCAATCTTTTTCATAAGCATTCAATGAACCATTGTAATGATAAAGTGATCGTTGTTTGATGATATCAAGGATGGCCGGATTCATATCATCGACAGGCCAATTTTGGCCCGCTAGCTTTGCCCTTAGCTCACTAGACGAAACACCTTGCCCATAATCTTTTCTTTTGAAGATATAAAGATTTGGTTGGCGCTTAAACTCTTCGTCTTCTGTGAGTTCAGGTCTTGGCATGATAATCCAATTTTTAGAGTAATCATTTTTTTCTTCTTCCGTATAAATTTCCCAGCGATCAGCGCCGCCAACACGAAAGACGATGTCATTAAACTTTTTCTGAAGAGATTTCCAAAGAGGTGATTTGCCACCCGTTGGTTCGTAAGTAACTTCTACCTTGTCACCGTAGAGTGCAGTCATGGCACGAATCATGTCCATGCGATCTTTTATTGAGGCCAAATAATTTTTAGGTCCTTTCGTATTTACTGAAACGACTACTTTGTCGAAACCGTAATCTTCAATAAGCTCTTTAATAGTTTGTAAGTGTGATCTGTGGGGTGGGTCAAACGAGCCAGGGTAGAAGGCCACTTTCTTATCGCGTTTGATGTCGCTAATAAGGTTATAGTCGCTTGCTAATGTGAATGATCCTACAAGCAAGCAAATCAAGAACATAAAAGTCTTGATAAAATTCACAAAATTCTCCGTGTGCAGGTTTGTGTGATTGTATTGGAAAATTGGTCCAATACTATAAAAATGTCACTAACGTGTAGTTATTTCAGGTGTTTAACTTCATTTTATTGATTTTTAGCGTTTTTACGGGTCAAAATTGTAAGATATTGTTGATTTGTAGCGTCATTTTTTAATTTATATTGGGTCCATCGAAACGAGATGAGAACTCGAATCCCCCCAAAGAGCTTCTCACCCCCCAATCGAGTTTCGAAAAATTGGAAGCGATTGAAGTACTAAAATACTTCCCCCCCAAAATGAGTACTGTCTGTTATGAATTTTAACGACTGAATCAATCGCTTCTTTCATCAAAAGTTCAAAAAATTTCCCCCATCCCCCCAAAAAAAAAGGCCTGGTAAAAACCAGGCCTTCTTTCATTTTATGATGCTTTAATTATTGTTTCTTTTCGATGTAAGCAACTACGTCGTTTACAGTCTTAAGACCTTCAGCGTCTTCCTCAGGGATTTCAACACCAAATTCGTCTTCCATTTTCATCATAAGCTCAACGATGTCTAGTGAGTCTAGGTTTAGATCGTCTACGAAGCTTGTTTCAGGCTTGATCTTAGCGATATCAATTTTAGTTGCATCAGATACAAGTTTAATTACTTTTTCTTCCATTTTCTCTCTCCTTAAAAGATTCAAAAATTATATCGAGTTTAATTAAATATAAAGTCCACCGTCAATTTTTATGATTTCACCAGTTATATACGCAGAGGCCTGACTTAACAAGAATGAAGTTAGATTTGCGACCTCATTCGCTGAACCAAAACGAGTCAACGGGATTTGAGATAGATAAACTTCTTTTACCTTTTCGTCTAGTGCATCAGTCATATCAGTGGCAATAAATCCCGGGCATATTGCATTGCATCTAACGTTCTTAGAAGCAAGTTCTTTTGCCATTGATTTAGTAAATCCTAGAAGACCAGCTTTCGAGGCAGCATAAGCAACTTGAGAAGCATTTCCCATAAGTCCTACTACTGAGCTTACGTTTACAATAGAAACGTTTTCAGCTCTTAGGAAGCCACGAGAAAGGGCCTGAGCAACAAGGATAGCACCCTTAAGATTTGTATCTAAGATTTCTTGAATATCAGATTCTTTAAGTCTTAGGATTAAAGTATCTTTTGAAATTCCTGCATTGTTTACTAGCCCTGAAATCGGTCCAAAATCCTTTGAGAATGAATCGATCGCAGTTTTAATTTGCTCACCATTTGAAACATCAAACATAAGACCTGTTGCATTTGCAGCACCAAGGGCCATAAGTTCTTTTTTCAATTCTTCAGCTACAGCTTCTTTGCCTTCTCTGTAATTGAAAACAACGTGGGCGCCTTGAGATGCAAGATTTTTTACAATTTCTTTCCCAATTCCACGAGTAGCACCAGTAACAAGAACAATTTTATTTTTTAAATCAGAATAAGTAACTTGCATTATAAAAGCTCCTGAAGTTCTTCAAAGGCCCCTTCTTTATCAAGAGAGATAACTTTGATGTTACGGTTGATTTTTCTCGCAAGTCCCATAAGAACTCTACCCGGACCAACTTCAATACAAAGTGTATTGTCTGGAAGAGACTTGAAACTTTGTGTCCATAGAACACTGCCGTCAACTTGCTTATAAAGATTTTCTTTAATTGTCTCAGCGCTTGTTCCTGCTGGATATTCCTTAGCATCAATATTGGCAATGTAAGGGATATTATTTTCTTTAAATGCAAAATTATTAAATTCTGCATTTAATTTTTCGGCCGCAGGTTTCATTAGGCTTGAGTGAAATGGAGCAGAAACATTAAGTTCAACAGCTCTAAAAGGATCACTCATATTATTATTTAACCACTCAACAGCACGATCACATGCTGCCGCCTCACCAGAGATGACAATTTGCTCTGGATCGTTGAAGTTTGCTGGCATAACTTGGCCTTCTTCGTTTGAAGCGGCTTCACAAGCTTTTCTAATCATCTCTTCTGATACTTTTAAAACAGCATACATTTTACCTTTACCCGCAGGTACGGCTTCTTGCATGTATTTACCTCTTAGGTGAACTGCTTTTACAGCATCTTCAAAAGAGATTGCACCAGTTGAAACAAGAGCTGCGTATTCACCAACTGAGTGGCCAAGAACGCGATCAATTTTAATATTTTTTGATGCTAGAAGTTCATTCAATTTAGTAAATAGAGCAACTGAATGAGAAAGAATAGCTGGTTGAGTATTCTCAGTTAGCTTTAGACTTTCATCTGGTCCTTCAAACATCATTTGCGAAAGGTTGTAGCCTAAAACTTCATTAGCTTTTGAGAAAAGCTCATATGAACTATGACCTTCAAGGGCCTTTCCCATTCCAACGTATTGTGAACCTTGTCCTGGGAAGAGAAGTGTTACTGATGTTACCATTTAACAATCCTTAGTTAGTATCTAAACAGTGTCGCACCTGTAGTAAGACCTGCTCCGAAAGCATCGAATAGAACGATGTCTCCACGTTTGATTTTTCCTTCTTGAATTGCTTCATGGAAGGCCATTGGAATTGTCGCAGCTGATGTGTTGGCATACTTATCAATATTCACAATAACTTTCTCAGGTTCAATACCAAGAAGTTTTCCTGTTGTTTCAATAATTCTTACGTTTGCTTGGTGGGGAACTAGCCAATCAACTTGAGAAAGATCCATACCTGCATCTTCAAGAACTCTCTTTGCATTTTGTGCAAGTGTTCTTGTCGCAACTTTAAACATCTCTTTACCCTTCATTTGCATGAAGTAGTTTTTCTTTTCTAAGTGGTCTGTTGTAATTGGCTCAACGGCCCCACCAACTGGTTGGTCAAAAAATTCTTTACCAGTACCATCGGCACCAAGGTAGCAAGAAATGACATCTGACTCGTCGTTGTCTTCATTGCGACCAACAATCGCAACACCACAACCATCACCAAAAAGAATACATGTATTTCTATCTTCCCAATTCACTTCACGGCTAAGCATTTCAGAACCAACAACAAGAACGTTTTTAACCATTCCAGTTTTAATCATTGATTGCGCCATATTTAAACCGTAAACAAAACCAGAACAAGCTGCAGCGATATCAAGGGCCGCACAGTTGTTTGTAATACCAAGTTTTGTTTGAAGCACAGTTGCTGAGTTAGGAAGTTTGTAATCTGGAGTTACTGAACCAAAAAGAATCATGTCGATATCATTCGGTTCAAGCTTTGCTGTTTTAAGAGCATCAAGAGTAGCTTTTAGCGCCATATCTGTCGGCCACTCGCCACCTTCCGTAGAACAGATTCTTCTATTTTTAATTCCTGTTCTTTCATAGATCCATTGGTCAGAAGTATCGACCAATTTTTCAAGGTCAAAGTTTGAAAGTACTTTTTCAGGAACGTACATTCCAGTTCCTTTAATTTTTACTTTGTAATTTGCCATATAATGTCCACCTTAAATCAAATTCACACGGAATCTTAATGTGCCGTGCTTGAATTTGTCTAAATAAATTAGAGCAATTATTCGCTAAAAAAAGCGTAAAAAAAAAGGCTCCTTGCGGAGCCTTTAATATGATCAAAAAATTTCTTATTCTTCAGTAGATTCAGCTTTATCAGCTCTAGTGTTGAATACTTTTTTACCTTTCCAGTAACCAGATGGAGAGATACAACCTTTAAGTGTTAATTCACCAGTTGTTCCATCAGTTAAAACTGAAGTTTTTCCGTATAGTTTATGATGTTGTCCTGCTCTTCTTAAACCTTTTCTTGAGACAGAAGTTCTTTTCTTAGGTACTGCCATTTTCTACTCCAATATTTCCAAGCTCAACTTTGATACTTATTATTAAAAAAATACAATGAGATGAAATCAATACGCCATTTACGGCCAATTTTCAAGCTATTTTTAATTTTTCCTAGAAAATTACTGTGCCGCATTGCCGTGGCCACAACTTTCTTTGTTGAGGTTCACACCGCATTGAGGGCATAGTCCTTTACACTCTTCGTCATGTAATGGAAGAGGGTCTAGGCTCATATAAATCTGCTCGTGTAGTAATTCCTTGATGTTGGCCTTGCCTTTTTCATGGAAATACAGTTCAGCTTCTTCTCCATCGGCCAAAATATGGGAGATTTCACCATATTCAGGGTCCTTTTCGAAGCGTGAATTAATAAATGCGACTTGAAACTCTGCGTCAGCTTCTTGAGGTGCAGCTTCGAGACAGCGAACGCAAGCAGCATAATATTTTGCATGAGCATGTGCTCTGACAACAATGTGTTCACCATAAATATTGTTAACGAGTCTTTTTATTGAAAGATTTGCTGTAATGAGACCTTCGCCCTTAGGAAGTTCGTCATCAAAGAAGTCTCCTTCAATTTCTCCAAGGATTTCTCGCACCCATTGGTTGTCGTTACTGTTTAATTCATACTCGCTAGGCACATCAGTAAAGTCAGAGATATTTACGATGGCAGCAAGTTTTAATTCAGGATTTTGTACCGTTTGCATTGCAAGTCCTGTAACATAAAAAGAGTGATATTAATAAGGGGGCAAGCTACCTTAAAACTGAAATTTAGGCCAATACTTTGGTACTAATTACAGATAAAGTGCTTGAAAATGAGGGGATTGTGGCCTTTTTCATATGTGGATTTACGGGTTCGGGCAAATCGACTTTGTTGCAAAAACTTCAAAGCGATCCTGCTTGTGGTAAGGCCATAGATTTGGATGATTATATTTTTGATCTGCACGCAGATGATAGAGATTCCGATTTGGGTTCTTATATTCGCAGGGTAGGTTTTGAAAAATTTCGAGAAGTTGAAAAAAACTGCATTCATACCCTTGCGACGCTTTTAGGGCCTAATGATGTTGTTGCACTCGGAGGCGGTTCACTTGAAGAGAAAAGTAGCCTCGATATCATCAAATTTAATCGCCATCTTCTGGTGTGGTTAAATATGAGCTTTGAAACATGTATGAAGCGGGTTGAAGGGGACAGGAATCGTCCGTTGTTGGAAAAAAGTCGTGATGAATTAGAACAGATTTACCTAAGACGTGCAGAAACCTTTAAAATGTCACAAATTCAATTGTGTTCTAAAGATGTTGATGCTGTGCGAAGTTTGTCCGCATTGAAGACCTTAGTTCATTAGACTAATCGTGTAAAAAAAGTGATAATACAAGGAAAGATTTTGGCAGGGGAATTAGAGTGAAAAACGATCATCAATTATCTGTAGCGCTTCTGATGAGTGACTTAACTGCTGCACGTGAAATTTCTCGTGTATTTAAGCAAGCAGGAGTTGTTCCCTACTTTTATGATACTCTTCGCGATTATTGGAATGGCATTGTTAATGATGTTCCGTCTTTGAGCGTTGTTGATGTCAAAATGATGAGTGATGGCGATCTTTTTCTTGCAACACACCCCTTTGTTAGAACAGAGGCTTTACCTCTAGTTTTTTATTACACGGATGAAAGTGCTTATCTCACTGGTCCTGCCTTTGAATGTTTTAATCTTGGAATGATTAAAAATGAACTCGGATTCGATGGTCAGATTAAATCTCTTTTAAAAAGAGTGAATCACTTTTACAGACTTGATAGAGAAAATTCAAATCTAAGAACACAGGCCATTGATGTTGATTCAAAAGTTGGTCGCGTTGTTGAGGCCAATCAAAAGCTTCAAGAAAAAACATTTTACGGTGAGCTTTTTTCTTCTATTACTGAAGATTTTGAGAGTGCACGCTCGAATGAAACATTTGCAGCAGCTTTATCTGAAGTTTTCACAAAATATGAAGAAATTGAAAAATATAGTTGTTTTGAAATGTCTGCCAATGGCAAAAAGTTAATTGGCCTAGAAGGTGAGGGGAAAAAATATTTTCAAATCCCTGCTCTATGGCTTGGGAAAAATTGCCAAGATGGAATTGAACCTTTCGCCCAAAACCTTGCTTCACAAGTGGCCTTTGATTTAATGGGAGAAAATTTAATTTGTCTCAATATCAAAGGTGTGAAGAAGCATCCTGAAATGCTTTTATTCGTTCAGTGTAACGATGAAGAAATGCTCAATCACTTTAACTGGGATCTTCTTGAAAGATACCTAAGTGGATTGTGTGAGCACTATAAGCTTAAAGCTAGCCCAAAACATATTTCTACGGATATTTTTATGAGTCCATGGGACGTCATGAGCCTACTTGATTCAAAGGCCATGGGAAAAGTTCCAGGAGATCATTATCTTCCGAATGAAATAACTAAAGAGAGTGTTGCACTAATCAATCTTGATTTTACAACACTTGTTGATTACGTGAGATCAACAAAGGGAAGCCGTTTTTATTGGAAAGAATTCTTTAAAGATTTTGTTGCTCGTATAGATCATCTCGAAATTGATTCTTTGAAAGTTACTTCAATGGGTGTTGAGCACGTGGGACTACTTGTTCCAGAGTATGTTTGTGAAGATGCATTCAGATTAATTAAAGGTCTGATTGGTCGTTACCCGTTTTGGCGTTTTTTCGAAGATTCGGATCTAGTTCTCGCTCAGTCATTACGACCTGAAGTGAGAATGTCTCCAATTTCTTCAGAAGGTTATTTCCAAGTCATGGAAGGACTACATTTTGCTGCCGCTGATTTAATTAATCAGGAAGAGAAGCAAGAGATTACAAGGAAATTAATCTGGGGAGATGCTCCAGATCAAACAGTTTAGGATTAAATGAGATTTAGAAGCCGTTTGTTGGTTGATTTGAATATTCTCACAGAGAATTATCAAAAGTTAAAAAAAATATGCCCAAATAATGAAGTCCTTTTTATGGTAAAGGCCGATGCTTACGGGCATGGGATTTTACCCATTGTTCGTCATGCCGTGACAGAGTTAGGGATTAAAGAATTTGGTTGTGCGACTCTTGGTGAGGCCATTCACCTGCGCGATGAACTTTTTGATCTTGAGTTTGAAATTTATGTTTTCTCAGATGTTCAACTTGGACTTCAAGAAAAATCAGAAATATATTTGAATCGTAGAATTATTCCAATTCTTTCTAATATGGATGATTTGAAATTTATTTTAGATAACTCTGACTTTAAAAATTTTCCTTTAAGTGTAAAATTTAATACTGGTATGAATCGCCTTGGCATTGATTATGATAGGGTCGATGAAGTTATTTCTTTAATTAAGAGCAAGGGAAGAAAATCAATTTATCACTTGCTAACACACTTTTCATCTTCATCGTTATCGATGAAAACGAATAAGAGAAATATAGAGCAAAAGGCCCGATTCAAGGCCATCAAAGAAGCATTTATTGAAGCAGGGATTGAACTCGAAAGAACTTCTATCGCTAACTCAGGTGCTATCGAACAAGGGCATGGTTTAGAGGAAACACACATTAGACCTGGGCTCATGATGTATGGACCGAGTTCACTCATTAAGCCTATCCGTGAACAAAGCTTGTGGGACGGGAGAGTTATTTCTAGCCTTGAAACTTATGTTCTAAAAGTTTTTCCTGTTAAAAAAGGTCAACCTGTAGGTTATGGAGCAACACCTGTTCCTTATGAAGGCCTATGTGCAATTATTGCTCTTGGGTATGGTGATGGATTTTCTACTCGTTATGTTGGTGCAACTTTGACCCACAATGGTCACCTCGGCAAAGTTGTCGGTCGAGTGAATATGGATATGGCGCAAGTTCTATTTAAGAATGAAGCAGCTAACAATTTAAAAGTTGATGATCGTTTTATCGTATGGAGAAATGATCCGAGTGATATTTTAAGACTTAGTGATGAAACAGCTACAATTCCCTATGAGATCTTCTTGCATTTAACAAATAGGGTTCCAAAGGTATATGTCTAATGTTTGAAAGTAAAAATGTCCTAGGTACCAAATTGGAAGTCTGCTCTCTAAATCCGCGCACAGGTTTTTTTCGCGATGGCTGTTGTAATACAGGTCATGACGATACGGGAATGCACACAGTTTGTGTCGAAGTGACATCTGAATTCTTAGACTATTCTATGGAGCGTGGAAATGATCTTTCAACGCCAAGGCCAGAATTTGGATTTTTGGGTTTGATTCCTGGTGACCGATGGTGTTTATGTGCGGCCAGATGGCTTGAGGCCTACAAAGCGGGTTGCGCTCCTAAGGTTAAACTTACCGCCACACATGAAGAAACTCTCGCGATTATTCCTTACAATATTCTCGAGAGTTTTGAAGTTGATGAAGATTAATTAATCTTGTCTAAGAGATGTGCCAAGAGTTTCACCAAATTCGTCCATAATTTTTTTCAAAGCATTAGTGAACTTATCTGCGTAAAGATCTTGCGGGTGCACAGAGTATAAGTTCAAATAATCTTTTAGTTCATCTTTTGAGAGTGAATTAAAAGAGTAATAAAGTGCTGGTTTATAAGCGCGATCAAATTCTCTCGATACGGCCTCAAGACTTTTTGAAACTATTCCATCTACTTCTTGTTCACTTTTATCTGGAGACATGGCCATAAGAAGTGATTTTGTTAGGGCCTGAGATAAAACCATGGCCTGAGATTTTTGAACTTGCTCAGCGCCACTTTTATTATTAATGGCCTGAATTAGAGCAAGACGATCTTGATCTACAGTTTCACTGTCATAGTTTTCAATGAAGTCTTGCATTTTTTCATAAAGGTCAGGTTGAATTGAATTTTGCTCACCGGCCTCTTTAACTTTTTTTACAAGAGGTGAGCTATAAAATGAAATAAGATTTTCTTTTTCAATATCACTTAGGTCTTCTTCTAGTGCATTTTGCAGACGCTCAAACATTCTAAAATCTTTTACGACTTTTAAGATCTTTTGCACTCTTTCGTTGTCTTCTTGACCTTTTAATTTGATATCGAGAACCATGTCGATCTGTTGATCGGAGGCCTTAAGATTGAGAACGCGCTCAAGGTTTTCATTTAACTCAGCAACCTCAGCATCACTTTTATCAGAAGCTTGTACCTTTTTAAGAGCACTTTGTTCAAGGTGAAGCTCATCCATAACTCTTATTTTTTGAGTATTTTGCACTTCGTTATTAACTGAGTCTGTATTAACTACTTG
>NZ_AUNE01000005.1 GCF_000447755.1 Bacteriovorax sp. BSW11_IV
CAAGGTTTGATACTTTTGTATTCATATTTTCAATTAGTTCTGAAAGTTTAATGTCCAGCTGACCTACAGATACTTTGGCATATTCCACGTTTGCTAGAAGCTTACCTTCAGTTACAAGATAGTCCACATCACTAGGAACGATTGCTAGAGAAGAAAGTGAAGTAATTGAAATTGCAAGTAAAACGGCTAATTTTTTCATTAGGGCCTCCATAGGTTTTTTTGAATGATATCGCGAAAAGTGGTCCTATGGGGGCAAGGTTAGAAAGATTTCATGGGGTGTTTAAAGTTTATACACACTAGAATTTGGTCAAAAAAAAGGGAGTCTTACGACTCCCTCTCTTAACAGAATTTTTTGTAAATTCTATCTCTGAAATTAACCAGCAAGGAAAACAGAGATAAGAACGAAGATTACAAGTGATTCCATAAGAGCAAGACCAAGAATCATTGGAGTTTGAATCTTGTCAGCTGCAGATGGGTTTCTTGCGATACCTTCTAGAGCAACAGAAGCAGCTCTTGATTGAGCAGCAGTTCCACCGAAAGCTGCGATAGCCATAGCTAGGAAGTAAGCGATGTACTTAATTGCGATAGTTTCCATGATTTTCTCCTTAAAGAAAAAAGTTAATTATTAGCCGACGGCCTTCTATTAGTGAGCATGGTGCTCATCATGATCGTGATGAGCAGTAGCTAAGCTAATATAAACCATAGTCAGCATTGTAAATACGTAAGCTTGAATAAAACAAACAAGTAGACCTAAGAAGTAGAACGGAAGTGCTGCTCCAAAGTAAGCTACTTTGATTCCCAGAATTTCTAGGTTTAAGAAAGTTCCAAGTACCATGTGGTCACCCATCATGTTACCTCTTAAACGAAGAGCCAGAGAGATTGGTCTAATGAAGTTAGAAAGAATCTCAATTGGGAAAATAAGAATCGCCATGTACCAAAGTGGACCTGCGAAGTGCTTTAGGTAATTAATAGTTCCTAATTCCTTACATCCTTTAATGTTGTAATAAATGAATGAAAGAACCCCAAGAGCTAGAGTTGTAGAAACAACTTCAGTTGGAGGTAGGAATCCTGGAATCAAACCGATTACGTTTGAAAGGAAAATAATTATAAAGATAGTCGAAATGAACTTAAAGTACTTAGGTGCTTGTTCCCCAAGAACTGCGTTACATTGTGAATAAATGAATGATCCATATAGTTCAACAATGTTTCTTAGAGAAATTGTTGAATCAGGAATAATTGTATTCTTAACTTTAGAGATTTTTAATCTATAAAGTAGACCAACAGTTATTGTAATCACAGAAACTAAAAGTAGTGTTCCGATATGTTCGAAATGTACTAAGTGGTCTAAGTGAAGACTGTGGATTAATGAACTGTACCAAGTAAAGCCACCAGCGGCATATACGTTGATTGATAATAGTGATGTAATTAATGCAATTAGTGATTTCATTAACTCATTTACCCTTTTTAAAGCTTACGCCTAGAATTAAAATCTGAAGAATGTAGTTAATCACGCATATTATTATCCGACTTCCCATGATTTGTACACCTAATAATAGCGCAATGATGAGAACGAGTAATTTCGTCGCGAAAAGTCCCAACACTTTTCCTTTACCATCTTTTCTTTTGTCATAATTTTTATCCGTATATGGTCTAAAAAGTTCTGCAACTGCTAAAAAGAAAATATAGAGATAGGCGAGTGTTGCTATATAAACACCTATAATCGTGTAAATCTCTGCGAGACTTTTTGAGAAGCCTAGCGTTATAGCTAATGATAAAAATGACAGTAGAAAAAATCGTTTAAGATTTATCTTTTCCTTTAACTCGAAGAGCATACCAAACCATCAAAAAAATAGAGTTTATAATAATTAAAATAAAAATTAACCAGCCCAAAGTCTTTGGCACAACGTTACTTTTTATAAGAGCATCAGTTACTAATGCTAATCCAAAAATTGTAGAGGGCAGACTTAAGGCCAGAGCAACTACCTTTGCCCATTTGCTTTGAATTAACATTAATTATCTCTTTCTTGCAACTCTTCTTGCATAAATTGCATTGAGTCTATTTTGAATTACTTGGGTATTAGGATATTCACCTAGAATTGAATAGTAGATATTATATGCTGTTTTCAAGTTTTCCATTGTTTCGTAAGCATTGGCCATTAGAAATTTTGCTTGTGTAATACTATCTCTTCTCGTCTCTCGTTTAATATACTCTTTCCAAAATGCAATGGCGTATTTCCATTTTTTCATTTCGAAATTTATTAAGCCAAGCTCATAAAAAGAGCGCGTGTTATATTCGTGATTGCTTCGCTTTTGAATATCATTGAATATGATCTCTGCTTTTTCATAATCAAGCATATGAGAGTAACTTTGGGCCAAACGATATTCATAAAAATCATAACGACTCAATCTGGGAGTAAATTCTGTTAGTTTTTTATAGCTCTCTGATGAACATTCATAGTCGCGTTTATAAGTGAAGCAAACTTCAGCAATGCGCTCTTCTGCCTTTACAAGCCATAAGGGATCTTCAGTTAGCTGTTTTACTTTTCTATAATGCTCTAGCGATTCTAAACTTTTGCCTAAGTTTATACTTAGAATCTCAGCTATCTGATAATGAATTTTAACCTTGATATCATTTGAAGGATTATCTCTAAGAATCAATCGATATTGATTAAGAGCATTTTTATAATCTTGGTTATTTAAATATTCCTGCGCTAAAAGAATTCTTTTATGAAAGCGGGGAGTGAAATCACATGAAGTAACCAGGGTGCTAAAAATTAGCACCCCGATTAATTTTTTAAGAATTTGATTCTTCAACAACTTCGTCATCATTTTCTGGATCTACAATTTTCTCAACCGATACAACTTTTTCTTGGTCTTTTACTGTAATCAAGCGAACACCTTGTGTTGCTCTACCCATCAATGAAATTCCAGAAATCTTAGTGCGGATAACTTGACCTTTATCTGTAATGATCATTAGGTCGTCTTTATCAGTAACTGGTTTAATTGCAATAATATCACCTGTTTTATCAGTTAATCTCATTGCTAGAATACCTTTACCACCACGACTTTGCTTTCTGTACTGCGAAGACATAGTACGCTTACCGTACCCATTATCTGTTACTGATAGGATTTCAACGCTATCGTCGATAAGTTCCATACCAATAATTTTTTCATTATCATCAAGTGTAATACCTTTTACACCTTGAGATACACGACCCATAGGTCTTGCATCATTTTCGTCGAAACGAATAATCTTTCCAGATGTAGAACATAGTAGAACGTCTTTATTTCCGTCAGACACTCTTACACTACAGATTGAATCTCCATCTTGTAGTTTAATTGCTCTAATTCCAGATTGTTTAATCTTCTTGTATTCAGATAGATCTGTTTTCTTAATTAGACCTTTTTCACTGGCCATAATTAAGAATTTTCCATCCATTTCTTCCTCTTTAGGAATACACATGATCTCTTTAATTGTTTCTCCACTTGGAATTGCAATTAAGTTAGCAATGTTTCTTCCTTTAGAAGTACGAGAACCTTCAGGAACGTTATAAACTTTCTTAGAGAAGACTTGTCCTCTATTTGTAAAGAATAGAATAGTAGAGTGAGTATTTGCTACGAATACGTTTGTGAAGAAGTCGTCATCATGTGATGCGCCTTTAACACCTTTACCACCACGGTTTTGAGTTTTATATGTGTCTAGAGTTAAACGCTTAATATAACCTTGGTGTGTAATTGTTACGATTACATCTTCTTGTTTTACAAGGTCTTCAAGATTGATCTCATCGGCCTTAGCGATAATTTCTGTTCTTCTCTCATCACCATATTTTTCAAGAACTTCTTTAAATTCATCAATGATGATGCCCTTAATTTTTTCTTCACTTGAAAGGATACTTTCTAAGTAAGCAATCTCTTTCATAATGGCATCGTAATCAGCAATAATCTTATCTCTTTCAAGACCTGTTAGTCTTTGTAGTCTCATATCCAGAATAGCTTGCGCTTGGATATCAGATAACTTGAATCGAGACATTAATTTAGTCTTAGCGTCTGCTGGACCTTCTGATTTTTTTACAAGTTCAACAACTTCATCAATATTTTCGACGGCTACTTTTAAACCTTCTAAAATATGAGCTCTTTCTTTTGCTTTTTTCAGTTCGTAAATTGTTCTTCTAATTACAATTTCACGTCTGTGGTCAATGAAACACTCAAGCATTTCTTTTAGGTTAAGAACTTTTGGAGATCCATTAACAATAGAAAGTAAGATAATACCAAAAGAAACCTGAAGCTGAGTCGTTTTGTATAATCTGTTCATGATTACCGATGCAATTTCTCCTTTTTTAAGATCGATTGCAATACGGATACCTTCACGAGAAGATTCATCGCGAATATCAGAGATACCAACCAGAGTTTTATCGTTAACAAGTTCAGCTATTTTTTCAATTAGCTTTGCCTTGTTAACTTGATAAGGAATTTCTGAGATAACAATTCTTTCTCTATCTTGCCCTTTCCCATATTGTTCAACATCCATTTTTGCACGGACTTGAATAATACCTTTTCCTGTGTGGTATGCAGAACGAATACCTTCAGTTCCATGAATTGCACCAGCAGTAGGGAAGTCTGGGCCTGGGATATATCTTACTAGATCCTCGATTCCTAAACTTCTATCCTCAGTCAGAGCAATTAATGCATTCATAACTTCTGTTAAGTTATGCGGAGGAATATTTGTCGCCATACCTACAGCAATACCAGCTGAACCGTTAATTAAAAGGTTCGGAATTTTTGCAGGAAGAACGCGTGGCTCTTTTAAAGAGTCATCGTAGTTTGGTTGCCAATCAACTGTTTCTTTATCAAGATCTTTTAGAAGCTCTTCTGCAAGCTTCTTCATTCTGATCTCAGTATACCTCATGGCCGCAGCACTATCACCGTCGATTGAACCAAAGTTACCTTGACCATCAACTAGTGGATAACGAAGAGAGAAATCTTGGGCCATACGTACGATTGTATTATATACGGCAGAGTCACCGTGTGGGTGATACTTACCGATAACGTCACCGACAACCCTTGCTGATTTCAAGAAAGGCTTGTTGTGATAGTTACCAAGTGTATTCATGGCATATAGTGCACGTCTGTGAACTGGTTTAAAACCATCTCTAACATCTGGAAGTGCACGTCCAATAATTACTGACATCGCATAATCAAGATAGCAATTTTTCATTTCTTCTTGAATTGCTATTGGTGCGATATTTCCGTGGTTATGTTCTGGTGTATTGTTATTTTCATCACTCATATTCTTACCAAAATCCCTTTAATTAAACGTCTAGGTTTCTTGCATTCAGTGCGTTTTCTTCAACGAACTGTCTTCTTGGTTCAACTTGATCTCCCATTAATACTGAGAACACTTGATCTGCTTCAACAGTATCTTCAATCTTAACTTGAAGAAGTGTTCTGTTTTCAGGATTCATAGTTGTCTCCCAAAGTTGTTCTGGGTTCATCTCGCCAAGTCCCTTATAACGCTGGATATAAGCTCCTTGCTTTCCATCTTGAATGATGAAGTCAGAAAAATCTGATAGTGAATCAAATTCTCTTGCTTCATTTTTTTCACGTACAATTTTAAATTTCTTGCCTGTGAATTTTTTAACTCCGTCATAGAAGTTTTTAAGATCTGCAAACTCTGCAGAATCTAGAAAGTAAGAGCTTAATTTAAATTTCTTATTTCTAGCTGTTGTTTTAACAGAAATTCTTACTTGGTTTGTTCCATTTTCTTTATCTTCTTCGATATCAAATGAATAATTTCTCAAACTTTCATTTTCAATTGATTTCAGATATTTCGTAAGTGTTTCAAGCTCAGTGCTTAACTTCGCTTTATCTTTTAATAATTCAGAAGATAGATTTGAATCTTCAATGATCTTTCTTAGAAGTAGAGTATCGAAGTGAGTATCATAAGATTCAAGTGTTCTATTGTAACTTCTATATTTTTTGATAATAGACATTGCTTGTTCATTATCAATAACTTCTCCACCAACAGAAATAACTGTATCTTCAACAGAGTTAACAACTAAGAATTCTTCTAGTGATTTCTCGTCTTTGATATAAGTTTCTTTTCTACCTTTTTTGTATTTATACAATGGTGGTTGTGCAATATAGATATAACCTTGTTCAATCAGCTCAGGGAATTGTCTATAAAGTAGAGTTAGGATTAGTGTTCTAATGTGAGATCCATCGACGTCGGCATCAGTCATAATTACGATTTTATGGTATCTCAATTTTGAAATATCAAAGTTACCTTTACCAACACCAGTACCAAGCGCCTGAACAAACATTCTAATTTCATTATTAGAAAGCATTTTATCGTATCTAGCTTTCTCAACGTTTAGAATCTTTCCTTTCAAAGGAAGTACAGCTTGAGTCTTTCTATCGCGACCTTGCTTTGCAGAACCACCCGCAGAGTCACCCTCAACGATATAGATTTCACAAAGTGCTGGATCTTTTTCCTGACAGTCGGCCATCTTACCTGGAAGACCTCCGATTTCTAGAGCAGATTTTCTTCTTGTAAGTTCTCTTGCTCTTCTTGCGGCTTCTCTTGCAGCTGCAGCATCAACAGATTTTCTAATAATTGTTTTCGCTGTGTTTGGATTTTCTTCGAAATATTTTTTTAGAGACTCACCAACAAGTGAGTTAACAATCCCTTCAACTTCTGAGTTACCTAGCTTATCTTTAGTTTGACCTTCGAATTGAAGTTCAGGAAGTTTAACAGAAATAATTGCTGTCAAACCTTCTCTCATATCATCACCTGTTAAATTCGTGTTGATACCTTTCAAAAGATTATTTTCTTTGGCGTAGTTATTCAGAACTCTCGTAAGTGCAGTTTTAAAACCAGAAAGGTGTGTACCACCTCCTGGTGTTGAAATTGCGTTAGCATAACCAGAAAGAACTTCACTATAAGAGTCTGTCCATTGCATAGAAATTTCTACTTCATAGTCTTCTCTTGATTCAGAAACATAAATAGGGTCTTTATGAACAGGTGTTTTTGCTCTATTTAAATATGTTACGAACTCAACTAGACCACCTTCGAAATGGAAAGTGTCTTTCTTCTCAGATCTTTCATCTTTGATTGAAATTTTTAAACCTTTATTTAAGAAGGCCATTTCTCTAAATCTATTCGCGAGTGTATCGTAATTATATTCGTGAACTTCAAAGATTTCATTGTCTGGTTTAAAAGTTACAGCAGTACCTGTTTCACTCTTATTTTCAAGTTCGCTAACTTGCTTAAGTGGGTATTTCGAAACACCTCTTTCAAATTCAACTTGATACTTGTTTCCACCCTTTTTAATTTCTAGTTTTACCCATTTAGAAAGGGCGTTAACTACTGCGGCACCTACACCGTGTAGACCACCAGAAACTTTATAAGCAGATCCTTCTTCGTTGAACTTTCCACCTGCGTGAAGCTTTGTATAAACAAGCTCAGCAGCAGATATTTTTTCTTTAGGGTGCATATCAACTGGAATACCACGCCCGTTATCAACAACTGTTACAGAGTTATCAACGTGAATAATGACTTTAATTTCTGAACAGTAACCTGCTAGTGCTTCATCGACTGCATTATCTACGATTTCGTATACGCAGTGATGTAGACCTCTAGTTGATGTATCACCAATATACATACCTGGTCTTTTTCTAACGGCTTCAAGACCTTCTAGAACGCTAATTTGGTCGGCGGTATACTTTTCTCCAACCTTAGAGATTGACTGTTGTGATTGATTTTCCAAGGATGCTCCTACTGTAAAACTATTCCTTCAATAGAATAAATTTCAAAACTATTTGAGTATTGATCCACTCTTAATAATTATTTTTTTTGCATCCCTTATTTTTTCGAGTTCTTCTTTGAACGCCTCATTGGCCGTGGTAATTAAAACTTGAAATTGGCTTTTTTCCAAATGCTCAACTAACTTTTGCCAGCGAAAGCGATCTAGCTCTCCTGAGACGTCGTCAATCAAGACAATAGGGTATGCCCTAAATTTATACCTAAATAGCTCTATATAGGCAAATAAGAGGCTCAGATAGCTCATTTTTTGTTGCCCTAAGGAGCAAAATTCGAAAGAATTCAGTCCATCGAATAGAAGCACATAGTCATCTTTGTGCACGCAATAGGTTGTGTGACCTACTATTTGATCTTTTTCGAGTCTTGTCTGCAGCATGTCATATATATTCTTGCTTGTTAGACCAATGACGCGAGAATCTAAAACAATTTCTAATTTATGTTCTTCTGAAAAAACTTGTTGAAACGTTTGGCCACAGTAAGGATTCAATTCTTTTAAAAATTGCATTCTCTTTTCTGTCAGTATTTTTGCACATTCAGAAAAATCAATATCGATAACCTTAATCTGTTCAAGATACTTGCTCGGTTTTTTGCTTAAGAGTGTATTTCTAAATTTTAAAGCAGAGTTGTATCGTGAAAGAGTTTTTTTATATTGGTCGTCTAACATTGATAGGTGAGTATCTATCCAGTTTCTTCTAAACGATGATGTGTTATGAAATGAAAAAGAATCAAATGGATTTATAAATACGACATTGATACCAATTTTTCTTTTTGTCGGTTGGCCATTCAAATACCAATTAGAACTACCATTCTCCATTTTACCTGAATAACTCACAAGTTCTTCATCTTCATTGTGTAAAACAGATGAAAATATTATCTCAGGTTTCTCACCATCTATTCCCAAGTACTGTGGAAAACTTGTATTTTTTCTGAATGATTTTTTATTTGCTAGGACGTAAACGGCTTCTAGAATATTTGTTTTACCGTTTCCATTTTCACCAAGGATGCAATTGATTTGCGGTGAGAATTCGATAATGTCTGGTTGCAGGTTTCTAAAATTAGTTACCTGCAACTTAGAGATTTTATAACTCGCCATTAATTAAATCTTAAGTGGCATAATAATTCCCAAGTAATTAGGAGAATTATTAGACTTGATAATCACCGGTGTTAATTCGTTATTAAGTTCAATCGAAATTTCACCTTCATCAATTGTTTGAAGTGTGTCGATTAAAAATCTTGCATTAAATCCAACTTCCATTTCTTTGCCATTGAATTCAACGGGAATTGTCTCTTGAGCGTCACCAAGTGATGGGTGATTAGCTGTAATAGTCATTTCCTTTTCTTGAATTAAAATACGAACGCCATTTGATTTCTCATTGGCCATAATTTTAATTCTTCTGATGGCGTCTAGTAAGTTTTGTTTTTCAACAGTAATTGAATAAGTTGTCTTACTTGGAATGATTGCTTGATATTTTGGATACTCTCTAGCGATTAGACGAATTGATAAATAGTATTCGTTATTCGCATTAATATACATGAAAGATTCATCAACTGAGATAGTAATTTTTTTATCAGGATAATTCTCAGCAAGCTTTTTAATTTCAAATACACCTTTCTTTGGAATAATAATCCCATTTATTAGCGTATCGATATTTCCTTGCTCAAGATCTGTCTCAACAAGTGATAGTCTTAATCCATCTGTTGCTACAGCTCTTAGCTTATATTCTACTTCGTGAAGATAGATCCCATTTAATTGTAAACGAGTCTCATCGTCTGAAATTGCGTACGAAGTTTTGTTGATGATCTCAATTAATTGGTCTGATAGTAAATTGAATCTTGAACTTTCATTTCCAAAAATAAGTTTTGGATATTCATCACTTGGGTAGATCAAAAGTGAATAGTGAATATCATTGCAATTTAATTTTAGGACATTTTCACTAGTATCAAGAATAAGTTCGATTTCACTGTTAGGAAGTTCTTTTAATATATCAAATAAATTCTTGGCATTTACACAGAAGTTCCCAGAGTTATCAACAACAGCATCAACTTTTACTTTTGCTGATACTTCTAGATCAGTTGCACATAATTCAATTGAATCTGTATTCGTAGAAATTAACGTGTAAGTTAAAATAGGTCTTGAGTTCTTCTTGTCTACGACAGTCAGAATTTTATTAAGTCCGCTTTTAAGCGAGTCACTATTCAGCTTAATGCGCATTTGAACACCCCAATAGAAAGTTTAAAATGTTTTAGCTTCATTCAAACAGCAAATCAATACATGATTCTATATATTTATATATATATATTAATCTTATTATATATTATAGGCCGTTGATAAGTTGAAAAACCTCTAAGTCCTTTTGTAATCGAGTTTTTGCGATTTTTCCAGTTATGAATAGTTCTAATAACTCTTCTATGCTGCAAATGCTCAATTCGGATATTCTTTTTTTCATCCACAATTTAAACAGTTATTCCCAAGTAATTCACAAATTATTAGTAGATTAAAAATGTCGGCCTTTTAGAGGGCCAATAAATCCTATTTTTTTCAAAAGTTATAAACATTCTTTAAACATGTTGATAACTTTTTTTTTAACATCTCAAGATTACTGCCTCAAAGTTATTCACAATGTTGATAAGTATCCAAAATTGTATCTAAGTATCTATTAATAAAGAGATATGTTTTCCACGGCCTCGTGTGGAAAACTTTAATGTTATAAACAAGGCCGTGGAAAACTAGGTTAAGTGATTAATCTTTGTGGGTAACTTTTTAACAAGCAAAAAAAAAGGGAAGCTTCCGCCTCCCTTTCATTGAGTTATTTACATGAATAAGTGAATAATTTGTTTATAGTTTTGTTTCGATGGCAATAACATCTTTAGAAAGTGACATGTCCGTTTCTAATCTTTTCACAATTGTTTTTTCGGCATGCACAACAGAACTGTGATCACGACCACCATAAAAGATACCAATTTCTTCTTGTGTAGCATTTAAAATTTTTCTTGATAGGTACATTGCTATAAATCTTGCGTGAGCTATATCTTTTGTACGCGACTTTGACTTCAGATCAGCAAGATGAATCTTGAAGTGCTGAGCAGTGATCTTACCAATTTGTTCTAAGGTGATCTTTTTGTCTGTATCGATATCCTTAATCATAAGGATTTCTTTCACCATTTCCGCGTCTATATCAACTTTCATCATCTCACTGAAAGCGCTTAACTTAACAAGTGACCCTTCAAGTTCACGGATACTATTTTTAATGTGGCAGGCAACTAGAGTAATAATATCGTCCGTTACATACAGATCTAGTTCGTAGGCCTTTCTTTTTAAAATCGCAATTCTTGTCTCTAAATCTGGTTTTTGAATATCAACAACAAGTCCCCATTGAAGTCTTGTCTTGATTCTTTCCTCGATACCATCAATTTGATGTGGAGCCTTATCCGATGTGAAGATAAGTTGCTTACCTTTATTATAAAGCTCATTAAAAACGTGGAAAAACTCATTTTGAGTACTTTCTTTGTTTTTTAGTTCATGAATATCATCAATCATTAGTACATCTACTTTTTCAGAGTACTTTTTTTGGAATTCATGGAGCTTTTTATCTTTCATTGCATCGATCATCTCTTTCATAAAGTCACGTGCAGTGATTAAGCATATTACAAAGTGTGGATAATTCTCTTTAATACCATTAGCAACAGCATGGAGAAGGTGAGTCTTACCAAGTCCAGAGTTACTGTAGATATATAAAGAAGGGTATTTACCATCTTTTCCTGGATTTTTTGCAATAGCAATTGCAGCTGCATTGGCCAGGTTGTTTGAAGGTCCTACAACAAAGTTATCAAATGTTTTAACTGGATCAATGATCATTCCAGGTTGCTCTGGATTCATATGATCAATGTATACGCTTTCAACTTTTGTGAGTAGGTCATTCTTTGACTGGTTTAAATCAAGTGTGAATGATACGTCTCTTGCGCTTTTTGGCTTATTTGTTGTGTAGTCCTGAGCTCTTCTATCAATATTTGAAGTGAAGCCAGTTGGTCCAGCTTGCTCAGAAACATTAATGACTATGTTATATTCTTTACCGAGCGCATTTCTAACAGCTTCACCAATTTGTTCACTATTTTTTTCAACCATAGATTTGATTAAATTACTTGGCACTGAAAATTCTAGTGAGTCTAATGTAATATTAGTTAGGCTTAAAGCATTGTTAAAAAACGCATTATACTTTTGTACATTGATAAGAGATTTTAATGTGTTGTGAATTTCATCATTAATAAGGTTTAGTTCTTCTGTAGAGAAAAATTCTTCATTCGTATCTGTAGCAGCAACTTGTTTAGTTGTTTCTACTGTCTCTTTGTTATTGAAAATATTAGAATTGTTCTGGTCGAATGTGGCTTTAAGAAAATGATCGAATGGAAAATTTTGATTCATGTCTCAGCGACCTTACTTTAATATATGGTTATCGGGCAAAATTTTGTAGCATGGCCCCATTCACTTTCCAACCAAAAAAATCCTGTTTTTTTGCATGGCCAAAGTTTCCATGCGCTTAGATTTTTTTGCTCAGGGCCATTGACCTTTCCAGTGTCTGCGTGTAAACGTACTAATTCATAATTTCGATGTAAATTTGTAGTTGAAGAGGAAATAGTTATGGCAGCTAAAAGAACATGGCAACCAAAGAAAAAGAAAAGACTTAGAGTACACGGTTTCCTAAAGCGTATGTCTACAGCAGGTGGTAAGAAAGTTATCAGTGCTAGAAGAGCTAAGGGAAGACACAGCTTAACAGTTAAGACTGGTACTAAGTAATAGTTGTATGGCCGATAATCGCTTTCCGAAGGAAAACAGGCTTTTGTCGGCTAATGACTTCAATTATCTAAAATCTAAAAGTCACTTCTTAAAAAATAGATGGTTAAAAGTCTATTTCAAAGTCTCGCAAAAAGAGTCTGTGAATTCTATTGTCAATAAATCTCGTGTGGGTATATCTGCTTCTAAGAAAGTAGGTAAGGCCAATATTCGCAATATCTGTAAGCGTACTATTCGTGAGTCATTTAGACTTCATGATGTTCGAAATTGTGGACAAGATATTCTCGTTATTGTTTCCCCCTTTTTGTTCAAATCTTTCCAGACAAAAGATGAAGGAAGAGAGCAGTTACAACAAGCGATAAATTCTATTTTTAATCAAATTGCCTTAAAGTCTAAAAATCAATAATCCTTTGTTCTCTATCCATTTTTACTGTGGTAGAAAGTGAAATCTTTCAAAAGAATCAAGGAGATACTCATCGTGAATGGTGATCAAAAACGCACTTTTTTATTCGTTATTCTAGCAGGTCTTGTCCTGTTTACGTGGCAACTATTCTTTGCTCCACAAAAGACAAGCGTGACAGAATTAGCAAAAGAAAAGGTGATTGAAACTCGTAAAGTTGAAGCCGCTAAGAATGAAGTAGTCCAAAAGCAAGACACACAAATCGAAAATAATACTAATGTTGTTGTAGAAGAGCAGACAATCACTCTATCAAATGAGAATCACTCTATCACTTTTGACAATTTCCTTAGGATTAAAGATTTTAAAAATTCTAACTCACAATTTAATTTCGAAAGCACAATTGGACATCCTAAAGAATCTTTCAAAGTTCAAGTTGCCCCTGAGAAATCAAAGAATTTTAGAGATCTTCAATTTCAGTTTTCTAATATTACAGAAACGAGTGTCGAAGGTTTTGATCCTGCCCAAAATGTAAAAGTTATTCTAACTCTAACTGAAGATGGTCGAGTTAATCTTGGACTTAATTCTACAGCAGCATACAGTTATAGATTATTCTTTGGCGGTACAAATTCAGATGACGAAAAACATGAAACAAATAATCACAAGTCACGTGAGTTTGTTTTCTTCTCTTCAAAAGTATTACGTGCAAAAGTTGGTAAGACTGAAACAGGTGAAGGTGCTCTAAAGTGGGCCGGTGTAGATTATAATTACCACTTATTCTCAATGATCTTCAAAGATAAGCCTAATGCCGTTTTCAACGCTTATGAATCAGGAGATTTCTTTGTAGAGTTAACTACTCCTACAACAGCATTTAATTCAGATTTAGTATTTTTGAAAAAAGATTACGATAAGCTTATGGCCTTCGGAGACAAGCTTGAGCTTTCAGTTGATTTCGGTTTCTTTGGAATTATTGCTGTTCCAATTCTTCGTGGACTTCAATTTTTCTATAACTACGTAGGAAATTATGGTCTTGCAATTATCGTTCTAACTTTTGTTATCAGAATGTTAATGTTCCCTCTTCAATACAAGTCTTTCAAGAGTATGAAGAAGATGCAAAAAGTTCAGCCAGAACTGCAAAAACTAAGAGAAAAATTCAAAGATGATCCAGCAAGAATGCAAAAAGAGACAATGGAGCTTTTCAAGAAAAGCGGTGCCAACCCACTTGGAGGTTGTCTTCCATTAATTCTTCAAATGCCAGTTTTCTTCGCGTTCTATCAAGTTCTTTATAATGCAGTTGAACTTGTTGGAGCACCTTTCTACTTATGGATTTTCGACCTAAGTCAAAAAGACCCATACTATGTACTCCCTGTTCTTATGGGGATTGCTATGTTTGGACAAACTAAGTTGAATCCATCTGCTTCTGCTGATCCTAATCAACAAAAGATTATGTACATCATGCCATTGATCTTTTGTTTTATGATGAAAGATCTACCTGCAGGTCTTAACCTTTATATTTTTGTTTCAACTGTTTTTGGTATTGCTCAACAGTTATACGTTTATAAATCAGCTGAATAATGATTTTTTACGATGATAAGCCCATAATTGCATGTTCAACTGGCACTCTGTCAAACACAGCAATTGGGCTTATTCGTCTCTCTGGATTTAAATCTCTTTCTGATTTAAAAGAATTCTTCAGTACAGATATTTCAAATTTAAAACCAAGATATGCCCATTACACAAATATTCTTAGTGGCGCAGTTGTTTTGGATAGCATTGTCGTGACTTATTTTAAGGGTCCAAACTCTTATAATGGGGAAAACATTCTTGAACTTGGTGTTCACGGTAATCAAATCAATATTTCTCGAATTATAAGATTATTTATCGACTCTGGTAAATTTAGGGCCGCTCACGAGGGTGAATTTACGTATAGAGCGCTTTTAAATAAAAAGCTTACACTTGCCCAGGTTGAAGGCCTTGACTTGCTTTTAAATGCCAATTCTGGCCTTATGCTGCAACAAGGATTATCGACTCTTCAAGGCGCACTCTTTGAAGAGTACACAAAGCTTTATGATCTCTACATGAAATTGAAGTCAGCTATTGAGATTAATATCGATTTTGCTGAGGATGTAGGGGAGGATGAGTCGGCTGCATTTTTAAAGCGCTCATTCAATAGTTTTTTCACTTTGATTAAGTCATTGCATAACAGAACAATTGGAAATGTTAATAGTCTACAATCCCCAGAAATCGTACTGGTTGGTCAGACTAATGCGGGAAAGAGTTCTTTATTCAATTTACTCTTAGACAACAACCGCTCCATTGTTTCAAATATCGCTGGGACAACTCGCGATTATGTAAGTGAATATGTATTTATTGATGATGTAAATTATAAGCTTGTCGATACTGCTGGTATTCGTGAAACAGAAGATTATGTAGAAAAGATCGGTATCGATAGAACTTTTGAAGTTTTAAGAAGAGCTTTTTTTAAAATTTTGGTTATAAATCCTCTTGAAACAGATTATAACGAATTCAATAAACTTCCATCTGATATTGTTTTTGATTATTTATTTATCACGCATGCAGATGCTGAAAAGATCGATTACAAAGCCGTTTTGACTAAGATTCCCAAGTTTAAAAAAGGTGTGTTCTGCTCATTAAATTCTTCTGGTCCTATAGAACCAGAATATTTTTTTGGTCCTATAGAACCACAAAATGATGTAGATAATAATGGTCCTATGGGACCAGTTGAAAAAGTTGGTCCTATAGAACCAGCATCTGTTTTTGGTCCTATAGAACCAGTAATCGCATTGAAGAGCGATATTTCATATAAATTCAAAGACTTAACTGTTTCTAATCCGATACTACTCGATAGGCATCGTGAGTCAATAAAAGACATTTATAGTAAATCTGTTTATTTTCAAGAACTTATGTCTGAAGTGGATGATATCGCCATTCTCTCGTCTGAGATGAATGTTCTTGGAGTTTCCGTTGCACAACTAATTGGAATTATTAGACCAGAGGATGTTTTAAATAATATCTTCTCTAATTTCTGTATTGGTAAGTAGAATCTATAGAATTTTAAATAGTTATGGACTTTTTTTCGTATTTGGACTAGAAAATGTTCCACGTAGAACTTTTTTATTCTTTTGTTCCACGTGGAACAATGGGGAAGCATGAAACAATTTGACGTAACTATCATTGGTGGTGGTCACGCTGGTGTTGAGGCGGCTTGGATTTCTGCCCAGTTTGGGTTGAAAGTGGCCATCGTTACAATTCCAGGTGTTGGTCTAGCATCTGCACCTTGTAATCCTGCTGTTGGCGGGGTTGGCAAAGGTCAAGTCGTGAGAGAGATCGATGCTCTCGGTGGATTAATGGGTAAGCTAGCTGATAAGGCCGGCATTCAATACCGTATTTTAAATGAATCGAAGGGGTACGCTGTTCAATCGACTAGAGTTCAAGTTGATAAAGAGCTTTATAGTCAATACGCTGAAGAGTATGTTTCTCAGGTTACAAATATTGAAGTTATTCGTAAGTTGGTCTTGTCTATAGTCGACGCTGATGGTGGCTTTATCGTTACTACAGATGATGAGGCTATTTTTTCGAAAAAAGTAGTCGTCACAACTGGTACTTTTCTAAATGGGAAGCTTCATACTGGAGAAGAGCAGGTTGAAGGTGGAAGAGTTGATTGTCAAAAATCACCAGGCCTTTCGAGTATATTTTCCAAAGTAGAAACTCTTGGTAAAAGATTTAAGACAGGAACACCCGCAAGATTGGATAAGGCCACTATTGATTATTCAGTGATGGAAGAGCAGGCAAGTGACGAAAGAGCTAGAAACTTTAGTTGTCTATCGGATCCATTAAGTCGCAATTCACGTCAGGTGTCTTGTTTCTTAACAAGAACAAATCAAACAACATTAGATATAATTAGAGATAATAAAGAGCGAAGCCCGATCTTCAATGGTCAAATACAGGGAATTGGTCCACGTTACTGTCCATCGATTGAAGATAAGGCCTTCCGTTACCCAGAAAGAAATAGTCACCATGTTTTCATTGAGCCTGAGGGACTAGATATCCAAACAGTCTATCCAAATGGTGTATCAACTTCACTTCCAAAAGAAGTTCAGCTTGAATTTCTTAGAACAATTGATGGTCTAGAGAATGTTGAGATCTTGGTCTATGGTTATGCGGTTGAATATGACGTAGTGGATACATCAAAGCTTAATCTAGGCCTTGAATACATTGATATCCCTGGTTTGTATTTTGCTGGCCAGGTTAATGGTACTAGCGGTTATGAAGAAGCTGCTGGTCAGGGAATTATTGCAGGAATTAATGCTTCTCTAAGTGTGTTGGGGAGAGAAAAGTTCGTGTTGTCTCGAGATGATACTTATATTGGTGTTATGATCGAGGACTTGGTCTCATCTAAGAGAGATGAGCCTTATAGATTGTTTACGGCAAGAAATGAAAACCGTCTTTATGTAAGAGAGGATAATACACTTGTTCGTCTTTATAATTATCGTAGAAGTTTTGGTTTGAATGATACGCTTGATATTTACTTGGATGAATACATTCGACAATATGATCTTCTTTGGAATGTCTGTAAAAAATTTGTCTATAGAATAAGCGCTGAAACAAAGCAGTACTTTTCTGAAAACAATTATGGCCCATTGGATACCAATACGTTTATGTTTGAGCTCATTAAAAGATCTCAACTAGACCCGTATGAGACTTTAAAGAGGGAGTTGCTCAATAAAGGACTTCTTTTTGATGATAATGTCGTTCGAACTGTGGCAATTGGGATTAAGTACGAAGGATATATTCAAAGAGCGAATAGTGAGAACGAAAGAGTAAATAGACTTGCATCTATGAATATTGACTGGCAAAAGCTCGTTGAGTCGGGAAATATTTCTTATGAGTGCAAACAACGAATAAAAGAGATTAGGCCAGAGACTTTTGGCGCTCTTCAGAAGATAGATGGAATTAGGCCAGCAACCTTGGCCTATGTAGCAGGAAATATAATTTAATGAAAGAATTTGCAAAACAATATCTGGCAATACTAACTGGTAGGCTGGCAGGACTTAACTTAACAAGAATTGAATCAGAAGAAGACTTTTATATGAAGCAGATTGTTGATTCAGTTCTACCTTTGGAGCAGAGTGATGTATTTGTCGAGGCCCTGCAGAGAACTGGTGTCCATGTTGATGTAGGGTTCGGTGGAGGTTTTCCATTACTACCAATTGCTAAAGCTGTACCCGAGTTAAAGTCAGTTGGATTTGAAGCAAGAGGTAAGAAGGCAAAGGCGGTTCAATCTATTGCTGATGAACTTGGTCTTACAAATGTTAAAGCTCTTCACCAACGTGTAGAGAATGTCTACTTTGACTGCGATGCTGTTGTAACATTGAAGGCCGTTGGTAAAGTTGAAGACTTTCTTCCTTTGTTAATTTCAGATAAGAATTTATACGTGTTCTTCTACAAAGGTCCCAACTTTTATGAACTAGAGAATTTAGAAAAGATCATGAGGTATTGGGAACTAATAGAAGAGAAGTACTATGATCTACCTGGTACAGAAGGACGTATGTTAGTTGGATTCAAAAACAGAAATGTTCTACGTGGAACATTAATCAAAAGATTACAAAAAAATAAGCAGAAAGACCTTGTCAAACTCACTGACTTACTTTAATCCTAATATAAGAAATTTGAACATCAATTGATCACTTTGGGGGATCTAAATGGCTAAAATTATTGCTATGATGAACCAAAAAGGCGGGGTTGGTAAGACAACTTCGGCCATTAATCTTGCTGCTTGTTTAGCAGTTGCTGAGAAGAGAACATTAATCATTGATCTTGATCCTCAGGGGAATGGTTCTGTTAGTGTTGGTTTAGACTCAGCGCAGCATACTGCGTGCAATATTTATCATGCACTTATTGGTGAAGCCAATATTAAAAATGCTATTTATAAAACTGAACTACCATACTTTGATATCTGTCCATCTGATAACAATCTATCTGGTGCTGAAATTGAACTTGTAAGTTTATTTGCAAGAGAAGCGAAACTAAAAGTCGCTCTAATGGAAGTTTCTGACGATTATGATTTTATCATTATCGATTGTCCTCCATCACTTGGTCTGCTTACAGTTAATGCTTTAAATGCAGCTGATACATTTATTGTTCCTATGCAAACAGAATATCTTGCAATGGAAGGACTTGCTCAGCTTGTGAATACAGTGAAGCTTATCAAAGCTTCATTAAATCCAAGACTAGAAATGGAAGGTATCCTTCTAACTATGTTTGATGCACGTTCATCACTTCACAAGCAAGTTGCTGGTGAAATTAGAAAACACTTTGCAGACAAAGTTTTTGAAACAGTTATTCCAAGAAACGTTAAGCTTGCTGAATGTCCAAGTTTTGGTAAGCCAATTATTCTTTACGATATTGAATCAAAAGGCAGTGAAGCCTATTTAGCATTGGCCAAGGAATTAATTCTAAGAAGTAGAGCACAGGCCGTTAATGTCGCAAACACTCCAGTTCAAAGAGAAGTGCCTCCGGCAATTCCTTCGACACATGAGAGTTTTAGCCAACAACAACTGTAGAATTAGGAGAGAGACATGGCCAAGAAAGTTGCTCTAGGAAAGGGAATTGCTTCACTAATTGGTGGATCAAATACTGATTACACTAATGCATTGAAAGCAAAGATGGCATTAGATGAAGAGTTCACTGCTGAACAAGCAGAAGCATCTGTCGTTGCTGAGCCAACAAAAAAAGAAGAAGATCATTCTCCATATATGATTGATGTTGCTTCGATTATTACTAATCCGAATCAACCAAGAAAAATCTTTAAAGAAAAAGAGTTAGAAGAACTTTCTGAATCGATTAAAGAAAATGGAATTATTCAGCCGTTGATTGTAGTAAAAACGGATGAAGGTTTTGAACTAGTCGCAGGGGAAAGAAGACTTCGTGCTGCTAAAAGAGCAGGTTACGAAAAAGTTCCAGTTGTAATTAAAAGAGCTACAGATAAAGACAAGATGGTAATGTCTATTATCGAAAACGTTCAACGTAGTGACCTAAACTGTGTTGAAGAGGCCCTAGCTTATTATCAATTAATGGATGATTTCAAACTTACTCAAGAAGAAGTTGCAAAGAAACTTGGAAAAGAAAGATCTACAGTAGCTAACTTTCTACGAGTACTAAAACTTCCAAGAGACGTAATTGAATTACTTCAAAAAGAAGAATTATCATTCGGTCACGCTAAGTTACTTGCGGCAGTTAAAGAAAGAGAGAAGTGTATTCGTGTAGCACATGAAGCAGCTCTTAAGAATTTATCTGTTCGTGAAACTGAGAAACTTTTGAAGGCCAGAGTTGTCGCTAAAAAAGAAGCTGATGGAAATGTATATTTCGAAGAAAAGCTTGATCAGTATAAGCAAAAGCTTGAACAAAAAACTGGATTCCACTTTGCTATCAAATCGAATAAAAAGGGTGGCGGACAAGTTATGTTGAACTTCAGCAACGAAGCTGAGTTTAATGATATTTACGAGTTTCTTTTAAATAGATAAACTCATATGGTCCTATAGAACCACTGAACTGGTTCTATAGGGGCAAAATATAAAGTGGTCCCATAGGACCAAAAAATCAAAAAAAGTGGTCCTATCGGACCACTATCAATTTGAGGGAATAATGGCCAAGGATAAAGGTGAAATTTCAGCGATCATTGAAGAGGGATGTAAGTTTGAAGGAAATCTTTCTTTTAACGGTGTTGCTCGTATTGCTGGAATAGTAAACGGAAGTATCTTTTCTAATGACACAGTTATCGTGTCAGAGGGTGCCATTATTAACGCAGATATCAACGCAAACGTCATTCTAATCAGTGGTACGGTTAAGGGTAATGTAAAGGCCAGCTCAAGGGTTGAAATCATTAAACCGGCAAGATTTGAGGGCACAATTACAACACCAAGTTTAATTGTTGAGGAAGGCGTTATTTTCCACGGTACGACTAAGATGCACGACAGCAAATAGTTGCGCAATTAATCAAACAAAATATTTTGAACAATTATAAAAACCAATGCGTAGGACCGAAATACCTTGACGAATTTTGCCCGTAAGTTTATTCATTAAACTCGAATTCGTAAGATGCATCTAATCTATGGAGTAAGGCCTTTATGGATACTATTATTGGTATTTTTAAGTCACTTGGTGTTGACAGCACTGTTTTCACACAATTTATCATCATCTGTATTCTTTATCTCGTTTTGAGAAATTTACTTTTCGGAAAGCTTCAAGAAGTTCTTGAACTTAGAGAAGGTAAAACGACTAAGCTTGAAGAGAATGCAAATAAGAAATTTATTGAAGCTGAAAATCTAGCTAAGTCATACAAAGAAAAAATCAACAATGCGCAGTCTGAAGCATTTTCAAAACTAAGCAAAGTAAAAGAAGAAGTTCTTGGTGTTGAAAAGCAAAAGCTTAAAGCAGAAGAAGCAAAACTTAATTCTGAAATTGAAGCGAAAGCACAACAATTTGCGAATGAAGTTGAGCAAAAGAGACAAGAAGTTCTTGCTAATGCAGACGCTCTTGCAAACGATCTAATTACTAAACTTACAAATTAATAATAGGTGGGTCATGAAGAAGACATTACTAGTTTTATCTATTCTTCTATCTAATGCATACGCTGCTGGTGGTGGAGGTCATTTAACAGATCTTGTTATCCCAGCTCTTAACTTTGTTGTATTCGCTGGAATTATCTTTCTTGCTATCAAAGGGCCAATGAAGAAAATGTTCAGTGAAAACGCTGTTAAAGTTAAAGAACTTTATACATATGCTGAAGGTAAAGATAAAGAAGCTCAAATCAAACTTGATATGTATGAAAAGAAAATGAATTCATTACAATCAGAGATTCAAAAAATTAACGAAGACATTCAAAAAGATGAAATTGTATTCAAGGAAAATGTAGCTAAGGAAACTGCTGCTCAACTTGAAAAAATGCAAAAAGATTCAATTCTTAAACTAGAGAGTGAAAAAAATTCTCTTCTTAAGAATCTAAATGAAGCTCTAGTTAATGAAGTAATTACTAAAGCAAAAAATAAAATTTCAGAAAATAAAGATTACAAAGAAAAAGCAACGAAGAAACTTGTTGCTGAACTTTAATAATGGGTGAGAGATGAAAGAACAAAACGTTTCTAAGGCCTACGCTAAAGCAATCATCGAACTTGGTAAAGAATCAAAGATTGATGTTGCTAAAGAACTTACAGACCTAAGTGAACTCATTAATAAATCTGGCGATCTTGAGACGCTACTTTTCTTAGACGTGTTTACTGTTGAAGAAAAATTAGATGTGGCGAAAAAAGTTATGGCCAAGATTAACACTTCAGATCTTGTTCAAAAGTTTGTTGCGTTCCTTATCGGTGAAAAGAGAATGAACCTTTTCCCACTGGTTTTCAAAGACGTGATCGTTATTGATGATCATGAGAAAGGTTTCCTAAGAGGAACAATTGAAGGAAGTGAAGATCAAGTATCTGACGAATTCAAAAACAAAATGATAACTTATCTAAAAGATAAAGCTGGAATCAGTGCTGAACTTAAGTATGTAAAGAACGAGTCAATCACTGCTGGTTACAGAGTAACTGTTGAAGATCTACAACTAGATGCTTCATTAGATAACCAATTAGAAAAATTTAAAGAAACAGTATTAAATAATTAATTTCTTAACCACGAGTAGAGGTACAAGATGTCAATGAACCCAGAAGAAATTACGAGCATCATTAAGGATAGAATTGCTAATTTCGAAACAAAATTAAAAGTTGATGAAGTTGGAACAGTTCTAACTATCGGTGACGGTGTTGCCCGTGCTTTCGGTCTTAAAAACGTTATGGCCGGTGAGCTAGTAGAATTTGAAACAGGAACTAAAGGAATGGTTCTAAACCTAGAAGCAAACAACGTAGGTATTGCTGTACTAGGGGAAGACCCAAATATTAGAGAAGGATCAACTGTAAAAAGAACTGAAAAAATCGTTGAAGTTCCAGTTGGTGACGCTCTTCTTGGTCGCGTAGTTAACGCTATTGGTGAGCCTATTGATGGTCAAGGTGAAATCCGCGCAACTGAGTACAGACAAGTTGAAATTAAAGCTCCAGGTATTATTGCAAGAAAGCCTGTTCATGAGCCAATGCAAACTGGTCTTAAAGCAATCGACTCTATGATTCCAATTGGCCGTGGTCAGCGTGAGCTTATCATTGGTGACCGTAAAACTGGTAAGACAGCTGTTGCACTAGATACGATTATCAACCAAAAAGGAAAAGATGTTGTTTGTATCTACGTTGCTGTAGGACAAAAGCAATCAACAGTACGTCAAGTACAACAAAAACTAAAAGATGCTGGTGCTCTTGATTATACAATCATCGTATCTGCAACTGCTTCAAATACAGCTCCTCTTCAATTCCTTGCTCCATATACAGGTTGTACAATGGGTGAGTTCTATAGAGATGCTGGTAAGCACGCGCTTATCATCTATGATGACTTAACAAAACAAGCACAAGCTTATAGACAGATGTCACTTCTTCTTAGACGTCCACCAGGCCGTGAAGCCTTCCCAGGGGACGTATTTTATCTTCACTCAAGACTTCTAGAAAGAGCTTGTAAGCTTTCTGATGATCTTGGAGCAGGTTCACTAACTGCACTTCCAGTTATTGAAACTCAAGAAGGTGACGTTTCTGCATATATTCCAACAAACGTTATCTCTATTACTGACGGACAGATCTTCCTAGAGTCAGACCTTTTCAACTCTGGTATCAGACCAGCAGTAAACGTAGGTCTTTCAGTTTCTAGGGTAGGTGGTTCTGCTCAGATTAAAGCTATGAAAAAAGTTGCTGGTACTCTTCGTCTAGATCTAGCTCAATACCGTGAACTTCAAGCATTCGCTGCTTTCGGTTCAGATCTTGATGCTACAACTAGAAAGCAATTGAGCAAAGGTGAGAGACTAGTTGAACTTCTTAAGCAAGGTCAATACCAACCAATGGACGTATTAGACCAAGTAGCTGTAATTTACGCTGCAACTAAAGGTCTTCTAGACGAAGTTCCTGTAGCAAGAATTAGAGAATGTGAAAAAGATCTTCTTGAGCACCTAAACTCTAAGCACGCTTCACTTATGACAGACGTAAGAGCTGCAAAAGTAATCGAAGGTGCTAATGAAGGTAAGCTTGTAGAAATCATTAAAGAATTCGTAGCTACTAAAAAATACTAATTATCTTCGAAGGGCCCGAAATAAACCGGGCTCTTTAAAGTGATTGAGGGGCCATATGGCAAATATTAAAGAACTAAAAAAGAAAATTAAGAGTACGAAAAGTACTTTGAAAATCACGCAGGCCATGAAGCTTGTTTCAGCTGCAAAGTTGAACAGAGCTCAGCAAGCGATTCAAAGTGCACGTCCTTATGCTCTTGAGCTTGAAGATACAATCAAAACTGTATCAGCTCTTGTTCAAGATTATTCGCATGAGTACTTAGAAGGTAACGATAGTAAGCACTCGGTTCTTTTAGTTATTTCTGCTAACAAAGGTCTTTGTGGTGGTTACAACTCTCAACTTGCAAAAGAAGTTAAGAAATTTGTAACAGCTTCAAATGAAGACATCAAAGTTTATTACGTTGGTAGAAAAGTAAAAGAGCTTATCCAAAAAGAAGTAAATTCAGGAAAGACATTCACGTTTGATAAAGCGGATGCATCTTTTGCTGAAATTCAATCTATTGGAAATGAGCTAGCAGCTATGTTCAAGACAAAAGAAGTTGGTAAAGTTTATGTTGCTTACAACGTATTCGAATCAGCAATTTCTTTTATCCCTACTGTTAAGCAAATTCTTCCTCTTTCTATGGATGAAAAAGTTAGAGAAGAACTTAAAGAAAAATATCCATTTGATTTCAAGTACCAACCGTCACCTGAAGTTATTTTGGATACACTAATTCCAGAAGCATACACTAGTACTTTATGGACTTGTATGTTAGACGCTGTTGCTGCTGAACATGGTTCACGTATGACAGCTATGGATAGTGCCGTAGGAAACTGTAAAGAAGAAATTAGAAGTCAAACATTGAAAATGAATAAGTTGAGACAAGCGGCCATTACAACTGAGCTAATCGAAGTTGTGTCTGGTGCAGAATCTCTCAACGGTTAAGGAGCATAATGATGTCAGCTAACACAGGGATTATTAAGCAAGTTATGGGTCCAGTAGTAGACGTTGAATTTCCAAACGGAAAAATTCCAGCAATCTACAACGCCCTAACTGTTACAAACAAAATGATCAACGACAAGGAAAACAACCTTGTTCTTGAGGTTGCTCAACACCTTGGTGACAACCTAGTAAGAACAATCGCGATGGACGCTTCTGAAGGTCTTTCTCGTGGTCTAGTTGTTACAGATACAGGTGCTCCAATTCAAGCGCCAGTAGGACGTGAATGTCTAGGTCGTATTATCAACGTAGTTGGTGAAGCGATCGACGAAAGAGGAGAAATCGGTAACAAGAAATCTTACTCTATTCACAGACCAGCTCCTGAGTTCGAAAACCTTTCGACAAAAGCAGAAGCATTCTTCACAGGTATCAAAGTTATTGACCTTCTTGCTCCATACCTAAAAGGTGGAAAGATTGGTCTATTTGGTGGTGCCGGTGTAGGTAAAACAGTTCTTATTATGGAGCTTATTAACAACATCGCTACTCAACACGGTGGTTTCTCTGTATTCGCTGGTGTAGGTGAGCGTACTCGTGAAGGTCGTGACCTTTATGATGAGATGAGTGAATCAGGCGTTATCACTAAGACAGCTCTGGTTTACGGACAGATGAATGAGCCACCAGGTGCCCGTGCACGTGTTGCTCTAACAGGTCTATCTGTTGCTGAATATTTCCGTGATGAAGAAAAACAAGACGTACTTTTCTTCGTAGACAACATTTTCAGATTTACACAAGCTGGTTCTGAGGTTTCTGCCCTTCTAGGACGTATTCCTTCAGCGGTAGGTTACCAACCAACTCTAGGTACTGAAATGGGTGCTATGCAGGAGCGTATTACTTCTACTAAGCATGGTTCAATTACATCTATCCAGGCCGTATACGTTCCTGCGGATGACTATACTGACCCTGCTCCAGCAACAACATTTGCTCACTTAGATGCAACTACAGAACTTTCAAGATCAATTGCAGAAAAAGGTATTTACCCAGCAGTAGATCCACTAAGTTCATCATCAACAATTCTGACTCCAGCAATTCTTGGTGACGAACACTACAATACAGCTCGTTCAGTTCAACAGATTCTTCAAAAGTACAAAGAACTTCAAGATATTATCGCGATTCTTGGTATGGATGAACTTTCTGAAACAGATAAAGTTGTTGTAGCTCGTGCTAGAAAGATTGAAAAATTCCTTTCTCAACCATTCTTCGTTGCTGAGCAATTTACTGGTAACCCAGGAAAATTCGTTTCAATCGAAGACACTATTTCTGGATTCAAAGCAATCCTTAATGGTGAAGTTGATGATCTACCTGAGCAAGCGTTCTACCTACAAGGTAACCTTGAAATGGTTAAGGAAAAAGCTAAACAACTTCAAGCTGAGGCCAATAAAGCTTAGTTTGATTGAGGGTTAAATTATGAACAACTTTACAGTAGATATTTTGACTCCAAATAAAGTCGTGGCTAAAGACATTCCAGCTGAGAATGTCTTTATCCCAACTCTTAAGGGTCAAATCGAAGTAATGAAGGATCACACTCACATTGTTGAGAAACTTGATACAGGACTAATTACTGTTATCGGTTCTGGCGATGAGGCGAACAGATACTTCACAGTTACAACAGGGATTTGTAAAGTTCTTGCAGGTAAAGTTCAAATTCTTTCAAATACATCTGAAGAATCTTTCGAACTTGATCTAGAAAGAGCAGAACATGCTCTTAAAGATGCTCAAGGCAAACTTGCTAATACTACTCTTTCTGATGAAGAAATTGTTAAGTATCAGCGTAAAGTTGAGAGAGCTAAGCTACGTATTCACTGTGCTAAGCTTAACGCAGCTAGAAAGTAAGCAATTCCTGATTAAAACAATCAAAAATAAAAAGGCCCAGTATTCAACTACTGGGCTTTTTTTATCATCTTGAATTATCGAAAAATTTTGAAACAATAGAGATAATGATGAAATTATTATGCTTCCTATTCATACTTGGTTCGATTCCAGCATTTTCTACAGAAAAAGAGCAGACTCTTGATCCATTATTTGTTGAATCGCTATTTACAGCAATTCATACAGATAATTGGGTAATGTCATATTACACAAAAAAAGATTATGCGAAGGTTGAAAAAAACGAAATTGGAAATGAAGTTGCCATAAATATTGAAGGTGATGAACTTATAACTGACGAAGTTACAAATAAGGCCAGTGCAACAAAAGAAGAAGTGAATCCCGGGCTAACAGACTTAGAGAAACTTGTAGATACGCTGAGTCCTGGACAAAAAATAAAAAAATCAAATTATTCTTCTACAATTAAACTGAAGGCAAATTCATACAAATTAGGCTTTGGTGCAATAAAAGATCAAAAATATGAAGTCCTAAATGTTGGAACAGGTGATTTATCTTATCCAACTAAAGGTGTGACAGAAATTAATTACGATATTGCAAAAGAAGGATCAATTGTTCGCTATATGGTGGACGGAAAGAGCCTTGTGCCGCTTTCGTTTGAGGTTGGGTTATACTTTGGTCAAACAGAGTTTGAAATACCTCTAATTGAAAAAGAGAGCTTCTTGCGCTTTGTGGATAGATATTCAAGTGATGCCTATGGTGGTGCTCTTCTTGTTGATCTCTATGACAAACTAGAAACTGCTGAAATTGACCGTCCTTATGTTGAAAAAATCTATCTAACTGATGATTTTAGGAAGACAACACAAGATAATGATTATCGTTACCTTTTATTTCTTGGAATCGATCAAGGTAATGCTTTATTACAAGTGCAGACTATGGATGGGCTTTATGCTGAAAAAGTAATCAATATCCAAAATGATGAAATATTTTTTGAGTATCCAGTTGTTGCAGAAGGCGAAGCTAAGGAGTTTAACTTATTTGAAGAGAGTATTCTTACAAATAAAGTACAAGAACTTAATATTCGCAGTGGGATTTATCAATTCAATTCAAAAAACAGAGCAACTGAAGTTGGAATTAATCGTTATAAAATTAAAACGACATTTAGAATTAGCGGTATGAAAAATATGCTTGAGTTTGAAAATGATCGTGGAAATGTAATTGTTAGTTATAACGATGAATCAAATGTTGTCTTACCTTCGCAAGAGTATCAGCAATACTTAATCGATCTTTTTGATCTTGGATCTATGGAAGAAAATTGTATAGTTGAAATTAGACCATCAAAGAAAATTAAAAATATTAGGTTTGACTCATTTGATAACAAAGGGAAGATGCCTACCGATCTTTATTATTTTGATGAAGATGGGATGTTTGATTTAGAGCCAAGTGAATTAACAACTAAAGCCTACTTTATTGGTGATGGTCCAGGTGTCATTTACTCTGAGATTGAATATATCGATGGCAAAAAAGATTATCTAAAAACTTATTGTTCTAAAAAAACTTATCTAATCGAACATTTTTGAAGCTTTGAATACTTCACCCAATTAATAGGATATCTCTCTGTAAGGAGAGATTCCTGTAACTTCTGATACTTCTTTGAATTTAGAGTGATATCACTGAAGACAATTTGACCTCGTGGATAAGCAATAGTCTTGTTTTTAAAATGATAGTTGTAATAGCCAATCATTGGTGAACTTTCAGTAATTATCTTCAGAAAGTGATCAGGTCTAAACTTACATAAAGTAATATAAGGATCAATGATACGAGGTTTCGTTTTCTTGAAAAGTTCATACTCATCTTTAAAAAAATAATCCATATATGTAAGAGTATAGGCCAGAGCGAGGAACTCACTATAAAAATTTTCTGCAGCGAAACCTATATGGGGATGGTCGTACTTTTTGAGAATGTCTTCTAATTTGGCGTCTTTGTCTTTTAATTGTCGTTTGGCCTTGAGAAAATGTTTCGTTCCAGAATTATAGGCAGCAACTGCAAGCGGCCATGTTCCGAGAATCTTATGATTTTGCTTTAAGAGATGAAGAGCAGATAATGTTGATAACAATACGTTATAAGAATCATTTATATTTCGATCACTATGCATAAAGGTCTTTGCGATATAGGGCATGAATTGCCAAACACCATTTGCACCCACCTTACTTCTTGCACGAATATTAAAAGAGGATTCTAGGAATGCAATTGCGACAAGCTCCTTTGGAACATTGAATCTTTGGATATAGTCATCCATCGTATGCTTAAAAGGGATATAATATTTAATTCCAGTACTTATATTATCACGTTGACCAGTTTGTGAGCGGATATTGCTTGAAAGTGATTTAAAGAAAATTGCACGCTTGTTTTTGTTTTTAGGAATTATAATTTTAAGCTCTAAAAGGCGGGCGAGTATCCTCTTTTCTAATTCACCTTTATTTCTACCATTGGCAAGATTTCGGAATGCCTTTTTATATTTAGTAATCTCTTTATCAACTTGTTTGTTTTGGTAGAGATATCTCTCATGTGAGTTTGAGATTTTATTTTTTAACTTAGAAAATTCCATTTCTTCATAAACAATATTTAAGTTCTTTTTGTCATGTATAACAACTGAAGTGCTTGGATACTTTGTATAAATATAGAACCAAAATTTTGTACTATTATAAAAAAACTGAGGAACTTTAAAATCAGGAGCAACCTTATCTTTCGGGTCGTTTATTAAATTATCAAAAACAGAATCTTCTTTCGGATCAATAAGAATAGTTGCGTCATCGAGCTCTTTTCCGTAAACAATTTCAGTAATAAGAGAAATATCGTTCTGTAGAAAATTTTCTGGAACGAGAGCATGGATATTAACTGTGAATAGTGCGAAAAATAGAACTAACTTTCCCATTCGTGATGCTTGAATACTTCCATGGTGCGTTTATAACCAGCGGTAACGAGCTCACTAGTTTTTGCAGGGTTTAGAGAGAATGAATTCCTAAAAAATATTTTATATTGCTCGTGTTTAGGAAATATATCGATTAGGTGAACATTAGGTCTATAATCGAGCTTTCTTTCGAGGATAGAAAGAATTTTTTTTCTATGAATTTCATCCATGCGATTACTTTTCATATAGTCACTTACCGTATTAAGAATATCTTCCGCAGTGGCCCTTCTTGCCCTAGAAGCAACAATCTTTTTTTGGATCATAAGATAGATTGCTTGCATTGAAATTGCGGGAAGGCCGTAATTAATCAGAGATCCGATCTCATCATGGAAATGATAAGGAGTGTGGGTCCAACTACTAATGATGAACTCACAATTATTATCTATTGCAACGTGTGTTGATAAAGTCTCACGTATTTCGCCATCGATATAATAATCAGTCTGCCCCGTTTTCGGGTTTTTAATTGGGTGAGGCGAATAAAATGGTGGAACACTCATGCTTGCTGTAACAGCTTCCGAAATAGGAATTCCAGTATAGTAACAGGCCGTAGAATCATGACTAGGACTTGGATAATTGTACTTACTGAAAATAACCTTTCGCGAGTGATCGAGTTGTGTGGCCACGACAAACATATCGGCCAAGTAGGATTCAAATGTGTCCTCAGTAATAATATTTTTAGTTATATATTCATGAAGACCTTGTGTTGAAAAAATACCAGATAGATTCAACACAGGATTTAAAAACTTTTTGAGCATGTAAGGGAAGCCCTCGAGGGGATCGTAAAAATCAGTATTACGTCCACCTTTCATAGGGTGCTTAAGAGATAGCATATCTTTATAAGTGATACTCTTAATTTTGCCGTCTTTTGATTTGCCAATAAATGATTGAATAATATCGACGGGTCTGTAGCCACTAGCAAAGTACAGATTAATTAGTGAGCCAGCAGAGCTACCAACATATGTAGAAATTTCTAAATCTGTTTGTGCAGATGAATTACTTTTCAAGGTGAAACCTAGTTCTTCAAGCGCGTGGGCGACACCCAAATGCCAAGCAGCGGCCTTTACAACACCACCAGAAAGAACTAAGGCCACTTTTTTATTGCGAAAATTATTTAAATCTACTCTTTGCATGAGAATAGTATAGTTGGGAACTAAAATATAATAAAGAAATAGTCTATAATTTTGTAGAGTATGTTTGAGTAGTGAATCAAAACACTCAGGCATTAGTATCTTTGAAAAGTAATGTGATATCATTAGTATGACTAATAAACTATGAGAGAAATTAAAATGAAAGGAATTGTTTTAGCTGTTTTTCTACTACTGTCATCAACTGCATTTGCAACTCAATCAATGCGTAGATGTATGTTACTACCTATTTCTGATCAGGTAGGAGGAAGTGTTGGTTTTAAAGTATTTGAAGAAGTTGAGAGATACTTAAAAGATTCTTCATGGTGTTACTACGAATCAAATTCTGAAATTCTGAATATTTTATCTAATTACAAAAATTCACTTCATGAATCACTAGAGAACCCAGAAGTACTAAAAATTATCTCTGAAAAATCAAGAGCTGGAACATTGGTAAAAATAGATTTGAAATTTTATCCGAAAGGTAGTGATGTTCTCGTAAAAATAATAGGTGAAAACGGGAAAGATGTTTATTTCATAGAAAAAACATCACTCGATAGTAATGATCCTGTGATCTTGGGTCAGACAGTAAAAAACTGGCTAGAAGTGTATGAAAAAAATATTCCATACGATGGTTTAGTAACTGGTGTTTTAGGAAATCAATTCACTGTAGATATTGGAAAAATGTATGGTCTAGGAGTTGATAGAGATATTGAAATTAGAAGAATAAAAAGAAAAAGAAGACATCCACTTTTAAAAGAGATTGTTGATTGGGAAACAGTTAAGGTTGGTGAAGCTAGAATATTTCATGCCGCTGATACACAGGCCCAAGGGAAAGTTATAAAGTATGATGATAATCGACGTACACAAATTGGAGACTGGGTTCTGATTAAAGAGTTAGCTAGTGATGATGTCAAAGCAAAGTATAACGAAGTTAAAGAAGATGATAATAATTTTGGTAAACTTGGTAAGGCCGGAGTTTTCTTTACTCTAGGATCAGGAAGCGTTGCTGTTACTGGAGGAAGTTCAACTAAGAAGATGAGTGGCCTATTACTTGGAATAGATCTTGAAACAGAATTGTGGCTAACAAGAAAATATTGGGTAGGTTTTGATCTAACAAGAAAGTTTGGATCATATAGTCAAAGTACGGGCTCACTACAATCTGATTCAAATTCGATGTCATTTGGAAGTTATAAGTTAAAGGCCGGTTATAAATATCTTCCCCTAGGATTTTTCTATGGACCACAAATTGATGGATATATTGGTTATGCATCTAATAACTATGGTTTAGATACACAGGCCAATGATGGAATTACAGAGGTAACGTTTAGTGGACTATTATTAGGTGGTAGAGGAAGTGTGCCAATTGCAAACGAATATCGTATTTATTTAGGGCTAGAGTTTATATTGGGTCCATCTTATGAAGAAGAAGTCGCTATAAATGGTGGTGATGATTCTGCATCGAACTTTGAGCTTGAAATTGGAGGTAGCTATCAATATAGTCCCTCTATGCAATTTGAAGCAGGTTTGAATCACCTTAATAGTAAGGCGAAATTTAAAAATCCTGATAAAACAATGAACCTAAAAGATACCTCTTTGAGGGTCGGAGCAACGTTTAATTTTTAAATATGAAGAACATTCAAGATCTAGAAAAGAAAATCCTATATTACAAAGCGCTCTACTATCAAGGGCGCCCAGAAATAAACGACATTGAATATGACAAACTGGAAGAAGAGCTTAGAAAGCTCTCTCCAGAGAGTCATGTATTAAAAGTTGTTGGAAGTGTTGCTACTGGGCTAGATAAAGTGAAGCACGATAAGAAAATGCTTTCACTTGATAAGACATATGTAATTGATGATCTAATTTCATGGAAAGGCGATCATGCAATTGTGAGTATGTTTAAAATTGATGGTATTAGCTGTTCTATATTGTATGAAGATGGGAAATTTACTTTAGCAAAAACGAGAGGTGATGGATCTTTTGGAGAGAATATAACTTCAAAGGTTCAGTGGATTTCAAATGTTCCTCAAATCATTTCATCAAAAGGTAGAGTGGAAATTAGAGGAGAACTTTTTTGTACAGAAGAAGATTTTCTCAATTTATCTAACGAAATGGTTTCTGCCGGTCTTGAAAAACCTACTTCTCAAAGAAATATCGTTGCTGGACTAATGGGTCGTAAAGATCACTTAGAGCTATGTCGCTATATTAAATTTAAGGCCTTTGATATTATCCGCGAAGATGAGTTTGAAGTTCGAACAGAAATGGATAAGTATCATCTCCTAAAAAAAGAAAAGTTTGATGTTCTAAATATCGAATTACATAAAGATGCTAAGGCCGTTGAAAAAGTAATTGAAGAGGCGAGAGAGTTTATGGCCGAGGGTGAATATCAAATCGATGGATTGGTATTTGCTTATAACGACCTGGCCCTTCATAGTGCCCTTGGTGAAACGGCTCACCATCCTCGATATAAGATGGCCTTTAAATTTCAGGGTGAATCAAAAACAACAATCATTGAAGACATTGAATGGTCTGTTTCAAGAAATGGAATTTTAACTCCTGTGGGGATTGTAAAACCGGTCGAACTTAGCGGAGCAATGATATCAAGGGTTACGTTACATAACTATGGTATGGTAAAGCAGTTTGAACTTAAAAAGGGTGATGAAATTGAAATCATTCGCTCGGGTGAAGTCATTCCCAAATTTCTATCAGTTGTAAAAGCATCAGAAAATAAATTCGAAAGACCATGCCACTGCCCAAGTTGTGGAAGAGAAGTTTTTGAAGTCGATATACGACTTTTGTGTAAAAACGAAGAATGCCCGGCAGTAGTCTTAGAGTCAATTTTGAATTTTGTTCAAAAAATTGGCATTGATGATATTAGCGCTAAGAGACTTGAGGAGATGATTAACAATAAAATCATTAGAAATATTCCAGATCTTTATAGAGCAACAGAAGAAGATTTTTTAAAGCTGGATAAAGTTAAAGAAAAGTTAGCTACTAAATTTGTAACATCCATCGAAAAATCTAAAAAAGTTGATCTAGTAAAATTCTTATCGGCCCTAGGAATTTCTGGTGGGGCCATTAACAAATGTGAAAGAGTCGTTAATTTTGGTTTTAATTCAATTGATAAAATTTTAGGCCTTACAGTTGAGCAACTTGTTATGATTGATGGATTTGCTGAAAAATCAGCGACAGATTTTATTCAGTCATTGCAGAGTAAAAGAGAACTTATTTTAGAGCTTAATAAAATCGGATTCAATCCAAGTTTTGAAATTGTTTCAGCTGAGGACACTGTTCTCAAAGGGCAAGTTTTTGTCATCACAGGAACTTTATCGGAAAAACGAAGTGATATTGAAAAGCGAATAAAGCTCAATGGCGGAAAAACAGCAAGTGCAGTATCATCTCATACAAATTACTTAGTCTGTAATGATAAAAATAGTTCATCATCAAAAACTAAAAAAGCAAAAGAATTAAATATACCGATTATATCTGAAGAAGAGTTGAGCAAGATGTTTACTTAGGTAAACATCCTGCAAATTTCTTTTTAGAAACAATATACACAGAACAATCTCGCATGTTCTTATACTGATTGAATGGAAAACCATATTTTTTTTGAATGTGTTTTTGCAATGCCTGTATTTCAAACCAATCTAAAGAGATTGGTTTTTTTGTATGAACGTACACCGCATCTTCTGCCGCGAAACTCTTTTCAGCTGTAAGAAGAACTGATTCATCACCGCGACCATAATCCCAAAGATAATAGAAATCATCAACGAACGTCTTTGTAAGTTCGATGAATGATTTTCCATGATAGAAAACAAGATTATCAAATTGCGTGTTTTCGGCCGTATCACTGAAGTTATATGACCCTGTTATGAGAACAGGATTCTTTGTTTCATGATCGATGATGATCGTTTTATTGTGATTCATTTGTGAAAAACGAATATTTGGTAAAAAAGAATAGTACTTAAATCTAATCGGAGGGTTTTGACCAGGGAAGAGCTTTAACCATTCACGGGCCATATAAGAAACTAATAATTTTGTACTCTTTGGTGAATATTCTTGATTATCAGCTACAATTTTAACTTCAATTCCATCATCTTTGGCACGCTTCAAAATTGCATCGGCCAAATCTTTGTGAACGAAATGGTTTACATTCAAATAGATTGATTTTTTGGCCTTGTTGATTTCATTTAAAACGGCTTCTTTAACAACTTCTGTTTTTATTTTTTTATTATATTTACGTTTTAAAACAGAATAGATGCCATCCTTCTGAGCTTGTTCAATTTTTGGGTTTTCAAGAAATTCAAAATTCTCTGTACTCGAAATCATATTCACTTCTAGGTCTTTTCCTTCATCGAAATCAAAAATGATTTTATCTGAGACTTTGTCGTCTTTAGAAAGATAATCAGAGCTAGAATTCCATATGTTAGAAAATTCTTTTTTAAACTGAGAAAGGATAGATGAATACTTTATATCTAATTCTTTTCCTTCAAAGAATACAAAGGATTCATTATATGTAGAGTGGGCCTTGCTAGAGAAGTTCGCACTGGTGTTTACTAAAAAAATATCATCAACGATAGTAAATTTAACATGCGATTTTTTTGCAGTTTTTTTGAATTCTACACATTTTGATTCAAGTTCTTCCATTCTCTTTTTTGTTGCAGCTGTTTTGAACAAATCACTATGAATCGCGACTTTTACTTCGGCGCCATTAGTACATGCAGCAGCAAGAGCATTGTCTAGGCTAACTTCAGACCAAGAATAAATTGTCACATAGACATATTTTTTTGCATTTGAAATTCGGTCATAAATAATATCAAAGGCTTCTTTACCTGTTCGCGGTGAAAACTTTGAATAGATTGTCTCTGTCGATGAGGGTGCTCTGTCAAGATGAGAGCAACTAGCGATTAAAAAAACAAGAAGTAGAGGTATAAGTTTCATAAAAATAATCCTACAATAAGTACTAGAAGACTTATCGGACTTAAAGATAAAGGGTTGAGCTAATGGCCAAGAAAAAATCAACTGTATTTACATGTAATAATTGTGGACACCAAACGGCAAAATGGTTGGGAAGATGTCCTGATTGTGGTGAATGGAATTCGTTCGAAGAGGAGTTATTCACCAAGCAAACTGTTAATATTACAAACAGTTCAGTTATTGGCAGAAGCGAGCCACCTAAATTAATTAGCGAAGTAGAAAAGTCGGTTTATGAGAGAGTTAAAACTGGTATTGGAGAATTTGATAGAGTTGTAGGCGGTGGAATTGTAAAAGGTAGCTTACTTCTTATTGGTGGAGAACCAGGTATTGGTAAATCAACCTTACTCACAGAACTCATGGCAAAACTATCGGACTTAAAATCTGGTAATGTGCTGTATGTCTCAGGTGAGGAAAGTGTTAATCAAATTGCCGATCGTTGTAAACGAATTGGTGTTGATGAGAGTAATTTCTATATTTATAACGAAACTAGTTGGCAAAAAATTCAAGAACAAATTCATAAGATAAAACCCCGTTTTATGGTTTTGGATTCAATTCAAACTACGACTTCTTCCGAAATCCAATCTGCCCCAGGAACAGTTTCACAAATTCGTGAAGTAACCTATGAGCTTATGAATCATGTGAAATCTAACGGGATAACATGTTTTGTAATTGGTCACATCACAAAAGATGGAGCTATTGCTGGTCCAAAAATTCTTGAACATATGGTTGATACAGTAATCTATTTCGAAGGAGATCAATTCGGCCAATATAGAATGCTAAGGGCCATTAAGAATCGTTTCGGAAATACAAATGAAGTTGGAATTTTTGAAATGGGCGAGGGTGGATTGATTGAAGTGAAAAATCCAAGCCAATACTTCTTAGATGAACATCTAGAGGGTTCATTTGGTCGAAGTTTAAGCTGTGTCATAGAAGGTTCTCGCACATTGTTTATCGAAGTTCAATCTCTCGTTGTTGAAAATAAGTATGGTAACGGTAGAAGAACGACTCAAGGAATAGATACAAATCGACTTGCAATGCTAGTAGCTGTAATTGAAAAATATATGGGAATACCGCTTGGTTTTAATGATATTTATCTAAATGTTGTAGGTAATATGAAACTTACAACTAGAGAAAGTGATCTTAGTGTGATTGCTTCTTTATTGAGTTCCTATCGCGCTAAACCTGTAGATGGTGGAACGGTCTTCGTTGGTGAAGTTGGTCTAACTGGTGAAGTTAGAAGTGTGCCAAGAATGGAAATGAGATTGAAGGAATTGGCCCAGCTAAATTATAAAAAAGTTGTTACCAGTGCTAAAGTTGCTTCAGAATTTAAAGGAAAATACTCTCTTGATATCATTGGCATCAAGAGAGTACAGGAGCTTGATAAGCTTTTATAAGAACATTTTTTTAACGCTATTTTGCCAGTAAACTTTCTTTTCTTGGCAGTAGTCTGAAAGTGTATTGTCTGGGGTGAAGGTTCTATCTTCACGCCAGAGTTCACTGATTTGACTGAATGAAAGTTTCTCCATTCCAACAAGTGCACCGAGCGCGGCACCATAGCCTGTTGTTTCAATAACTTCAGGACGAATAATTTTTAAATTTGCAAAAGTAGATTGTAGTGACAAAAGTAAATTGTTAGCAGTAGCACCACCATCAACGCGTAGTTCTTCAATTTTATGTTTAGAATCTTCTTCAAAAGCAGTAATAATATCATCAATAGATAATGCTATACCTTCTAGGCAGGCCCGAGCGATATGAGCTCTTGAAGTGTCTCTCGTTAAACCAATGATGGCCCCCTTTGCTTCTGGATTCCAAAATGGACTTCCTAAACCTGAGAAAAAGGGCATGAAAAGAATATGTTTCATCTCATCCATATTTTTTACAGTTTGCGAGAGTTCTTCAATGGCGCTGGCGGAGTCAATGAAATTTAAATTATCACGAACCCATTGAACTGCAGCACCAGCAATATAGCAGCTACCCTCAAGGGCATAATGATTAATGCCTTTGTGTCTGAAGGCATTGGTAGATAATAACCCGTTTTCAGATTTAACAATTTCCGTACCAGTATTTAGAAGAAGAAATGCCCCTGTACCATATGTGCATTTCATATCTCCTTTTGTGAATCCTGCTTGGCCAAAAAGGGCCGATTGCTGATCACCGATTAAGCAAGTGATAGGGATACCATCCGGAAGAAAAGCTAAACCTTTTGTCGTACCGAAATGACAAAAAGTATCACAAATCTCAGGTAATATTGATTGAGGCACTTCTAAAATATCACAAAGTTCTTCATCCCAAGAAGATGTTTGGAGATCCATAAGAAGTGTTCTTGAGGCATTTGATGTATCAGTTTTAAAACTATGGTTGCCTGAAAGTTTATACAATAAATATGTATCTATTGTACCGACTCTAAGGTCATTGTTTGCGAGTGCAGATTTAACAGCATCGTTATTTTTTAATAGCCAGTTGATTTTTGTACCAGAAAAATAAGGATCGAGCGGTAAACCAGTTTTTGATTTGAAAAGGCGATTATTGCCACCTTCTTGAAGGCGTAAACAAAACTCACTTGTTCGGCGATCTTGCCATACAATCGCTTTTGCTAGAGGCTTACCGGCCTTATTAAAGGCGCATGTTGTTTCACGTTGATTCGTAATACCAATCGCTTCGATTGCACTAGCATTTATTGAGTTTTTATCGAGTAGTTCTTTAACGGCCATCGAGACAGAGTGCCAGATATCATCAAGATCGTGCTCGACCCATCCTGGCTTTGGATAATGTTGAGTATATTCAAAATTGATCTTATCAATAATATTTAGTTTCTTAGAATCAATCAGAAGCGCTGTTGTACCAGTCGTTCCTTGATCAATGGAAAGGATAAATGACATTTAGACCTCTTTTATAAAACTTGGATATTAGATGGAGTTGGGGCGGCAATAATTTTTATGAGTATGGTCCATCGCTCGGCCACTTGGCCATTTACACCTCTAATCATGATATAGGAAAGTGTAATCATTATTGCAATGAGGAGTAAGAATTCTAGAAATGTCTGACCACGTTCGTCGGAAAACTTCTGGTCAAATTCGTTCTTGTCGATCATTTAGAGATTTTCTGATATACTCGCTTAGTAATAGTTCTATTTTAGTAGCTGGAACTCTAATAACAATGAAGAAATATTTACCTTGGATCACAGTATTAGTTTTATTGTCGGTAATTTTATTACCTCAATATTCTAACGTCTTTAAATCAATCGCGAAACCTTCTAAAACAGAACAGAAGATCAATTCTCTGTATGAGAATAAGTTGAAAACGATAAATGCAAAGACATTTGATGGTAAAGACATTGATGGCAAGAAACTGCAAAACGTTGTAATCTTGAATTTTTGGGCCAGCTGGTGCCAACCATGTCTCGAGGAATTCCCAAGTCTAGTTGAACTTAGAAAGAGTTTCAAAAACGAAGATCTTTCTATTGTTGCCATTTCTTCTGATAAAGAAGATTCTGAAAAAGAACTTAAAAAAGTGATTAAAAAATTCGGATTAAATTTTGATATAATTCCTTTTTCGGACGGCAAAATAATTGATGAATTTATGATTCAGGCAATTCCAATTACTATTGTCTTCGCTAAGGGTAAAGTTCAAAAAGTTTACAATGGCGGAGTTGATTTCAATTCAGAAGAATTCAAAGAGCAAATAAAGGCCTGGTTAAAGTAACGAGGCCTTGAAGTTTCTTCCCCATGAATATGTAATTTCATCTACAGAATCTACTGCAAAACATGAGAATCTTGGTTTTAGACCAGGAATGATCGCTCCTTGTTCTCTTAAATCTAATGCATGAGCAGCGTTTAGTGTGATGGCCGCCCAAAGTTCAGTGAGTGTCATTTTATAATGTGGGGCTGCGAGGGATGCTACAAGTATGACGTTGTCGCAATGACATGATCCAGGATTATAATCAGAGCCGATGGCAACTTTGACTGAAGCATCTAAAAAAGCGCGAGCTTTCGCTTGGGGCTTACCAAGAAAGAATCCTGTTCCCGGAAGCAGTGTCGCTACAGTAGAAGATTGCGCAAGGGCCTCAATTCCATCTTTTTCTGTGCAAAGTAGATGTTCAGTACTCGAAGCACCAGAAGTTGCAGCAAGGACTGCGCCCTTATTATCAATAAACTCGTCAGCATGGCTCTTGAATTTCAGACCAAGTATTTGGGCCATATCAAAAAGTTTTTGTGTATCTTTGTTATCAAAGTACCCAGCTTCATGAAAAATATCGACAAAATCTATTCCAACGCCGTCGTCTACCAGCTTTTTCATGAGTGGAATAACGACTTCATCTAAATATGCAGACGAACTGGCAAAAGATTTTGGAACAGCGTGAGCGGCCATATAAGTATTGATGATTTGTATTCCTAGCGATGCATACTTTTGTTTTAGATCATCAATAATAAGAGAACACTCGTATTCTTTATCAAAATTTAAACCATAACCACTTTTGATTTCAATTGTCCCTACACCATATGAATTGATTCTCTCAATTCTCTCACAAGCAAGATCAAATAATTCGCTTCGAGTGAGCTCATTAGTCTTGTTCATTGTGTATAGAATTCCACCACCGGCCTTGGCTATGTCTTGGTAATCAGCACCATTTAGTCTCATTGAGTATTCTTTGGCGCGATTGCCTCCAAAAACAAGGTGTGTGTGACAGTCTACTATCTCAGGTAGGAGAACATGCCCTTTCTTATTTAGGTAAGGAATATTCTTATAATTTTCTGGTAGTTCTTCATCAGCTCCAACCCAAATAATTTTTTCTTCATCAAAAACAACAGAACCATTTTCAATAATAGAAAGATCGCAATTTTTTAGATTGCGACCATCAAGTTCATGAGCTTTTTTTAATGTAATAATTTGATTGAAGTTACGAAGAACTTTCATTGTTACCTCAACTCGCCAGCGTGAGTTTCAATGGCCGTTAAAATTTCACGTCCTTCGATTAGGCGAACAAGTTTTTCCATATCTTTGTAGAAAATTCTGTCTTCTTCAATTGGGCGAATATGTTTTCTAACAACGTTACGAGCTTCCTCAATAGCAGGAGAAGATTTCTGTGTTTGAAAATCTAGGGCCTGAGTATTACAAAGAAGTTCAATTCCAAGAACTTGTTTTAAATTGAAAACAACTTCATGAAGCTTTCTTCCGGCCGTTACACCCATAGAAACGTGGTCTTCTTTATCTGTTGATGTTGGTACAGAGTCAACAGAAGCAGGATGACATAGATATTTATTTTCAGATGTAAGAGCTGCAGCAGTTACGTGAGCAATCATAAGTCCACTGTTTAGTCCTGAATCTTTAACGAGAAATGCAGGTAATTCAGAAAAAGTTGGATTCATCATTTTCTCAATTCTTCTTTCAGAAATATTACAAAGCTCAGCAAGACCCATGGCCAGATAATCCATGGCAAACGCTAAGGCCTCTCCATGGAAGTTTCCACCAGAAATAACTTTGCCTTCTTGAACAAAAATAAGTGGATTGTCAGTTACGGCATTAAGTTCTGTTGTAATTACATCTCTTGCATGGATTAAAGTCTGGCGACAAGCACCGTGAACTTGAGGTACGCAACGAAGAGAATATGGATCTTGAACCTTAGTACATTCTCTATGAGAATCTTTAATTTCAGAACCTTCTAAAATATTATTTAAATTAACAACGACATCTAATTGACCTGGGTGAGGTTTCAAAGATGTAATTAATGGATTGTAAGCAGAATCAGTTCCTTGCACACCATCTAAAGTCATCGCCGCAACAACATCAGCAAGTTTCATTAAATCTGTACCTTCATGAATAGCAAGTGCACCAAGTGCAGTCATTACAGCTGTACCATTAATTAGGGCAAGACCATCTTTTGGACCTAGTACAGCTGCTTGCTTCTTTATTTGGTCAATTGCAAAAGAAGAGTTAACGATTTTACCTTCATACTCAACTTCACCTTCTCCGATTAATGCAAGGGCAATGTGTGATAGAGGAGCAAGGTCACCTGAAGCACCAACAGATCCTTTTTCCGGAACAACTGGAGTAACACCGTAATTGATAAAATCAAGAAGGAGCTGAACAATCTCTGGGTTTACTCCGGAGAAGCCAGATGCCAAACAATTTGCTCTAAGAACCATAATTGCACGAGTAACTTCTCTGCTAAAAGGTCTACCAACACCTGTACAATGAGAGCGAATTAGGTTGACTTGAAGTTGTGCAAGATCTTTTTCAGCAATGTGTTTGCTTGAAAGGGCGCCGAAACCTGTATTAATACCGTAGACAGGTTTCCCTTTTTTTACAATATCAAATACAAAGTCACGAGACTCTTGCATTCTTTTTTTAGAGTCAGAAGAAAGTTCTAACTTAATATCACCGATTTTGGCGTGAGCAATTTTATAAACTTGTTCAATAGTTAACGTAAATCCATCGATTTGAATTTCTTTTGCGTCTGTAAAATTCATTCTATTTCCTTAGAGATTCGATATTTAAAATATATGTTTCAGGTTTGTTATTAAAGACATATGAACCAGCGACTAAATTATCCGCACCGGCATCTGTAAGCATGTGAGCATTAGATCCTTTAATTCCACCATCAACTTGGATTGTAAAATTAAACTTTTTTTTCAGTGAAGAAAGTTTTTCGATTTTATCAAGAGAACTTTCTTGGAAAGACTGGCCACCGAAACCAGGCTCTACAGACATAATTAATACTAGGTCAAGTTCTGAAAGAATATCATCAGTAAGAACATCGACAGAAGTATTTGGCTTAATAGAGATACCAACGCTTTTGTAATGTTTTTTTGCTTCTCTTATTAGGTCTATGGGATTTGATACAGCTTCAATATGAAAAGTGATATTGTGTATACCGAAATCCTTCATCTGATCGATATGGAACTCAGGATTTGTCACCATTAGATGAGCATCTAAAGGAAGCTTTGTAATTTCAGATATTCTTTTAATTACAGGTATGCCAAAAGTTAGATTTGGAACGAAGTGACCATCCATAATATCTAAATGGACCCATACGTCTTTGACATTTTCGATAACAGAAATTTCTTTTTCAATATTAACAAAATCACAGGCCAAAATGCTTGGTGAAATAATTGTCATTAGAGATCCCCATTAATTAAAATTGGCTCTTTTGAATTCTGAAGACCATTTAACAAATCAGAATCTAGGCAGGCCTTTTTTCCCTCAAGCTGAATAAACTTCAAACGAATCGTACAGTCTTTGGCACCCACAAGGATTTGGTTATAAACAACTTCTGTCTTACCCGGTATTAATGTTGAATGATGTTTTTCAATTTCAAAAACTTTAAGTCTCTTCTTTCCTAGAAAACAGTAACAACCCGGCCATGGGTCTAAGGCACGTAGTCGATTTGTGATTTCTTCAAATGTTTGTTCTTTGAAATTGAGAAGTCCATCCTCTTTTTTTAGAGTCGGAGCAAAAGTAACAAAACTTTCGTCTTGTTGGGTGTATGTCACTTTATCTTTAGAGATATCTTCAATTAAATCTGCACAAGATAAGGCCGCTTGGAACTTTAATCTTGTATAGAGAAGACCACCATTTTCATATTCAAAAATTGGTACTGGATGAGAAATCGCAAGATCGCCAGCATCCATTTTCTTAACCATCTTTTGTATTGAAACACCTGTTTCTTTATCGCCATTTAAAAGAGCGTATTGAATAGGCGCGGCCCCTCTAAATCTAGGAAGGACAGATGTATGGATGTTGAAGCATCCTAGCTTTGGCATATTCAATATTTTATTACCAAGAAATTGAGCGAAAGCAAGGACTACAAAAAAATCAATATTTTCATTTTCAAGTTTTGTTAAAAAGTCAGCTTCTTTATTAATATTTTCAGTTTGAAAAAGAGGAAGCTTATGAGCTTTGGCAAATTCGGCCACTGGCGGGCTCTGTAGGTTTTGACCACGCCCGGCCGGTCTGTCGGGCATTGTGATAACGTACTTGATATTTATTAGTGGGTGAGTGCTTAATAGTTCTAATGTTGGAACAGAAAAATCAGGTGTCCCACAGAAAACAACATTAAACTTTTTCATCTTACAGGCCTTTTTTCTTTTTTAGTTTTAAGAATTTTTTTGCCAGAAGATTTTTCTTGAGAAGACTTAGGCGGTCAATAAATACAATTCCGTCAAGGTGATCGTTTTCATGTTGCATGCAAACGGCACGAAATTCATGAATCTCTTCAGAAATATGATTTCCGTCTAGGTCTTGATATTCAACAACTAGAGACTCAGCTCTTTTAACTTCTTCATAAATACCTGGAAGAGATAGACATCCTTCTTCACAAATTTGCTCACCAATTTTTTGTTTAAAAACAGGATTAATTAAAACTTTTGGATTGAAATTTGAAAGCCTGTAATCTGTTGTACCATCAGCGAGGGTTACTTCTTCACGATCGTAATCAATGTCCATAACAAAAACACGGATACTTTTACCAACTTGCGGTGCTGCTAAACCAATTCCTGGTGCCATGTACATTGTATAAAGCATATTTTTAACGAATGTTTTTAACTCATCATTAAATTCAGTAACGGGCTCGGCAACCTTTTTAAGAATAGGTGCAGGGTAAGTAAAAATAGTGAGGGACTCGCCCTCTAACTTATAGTTTTCTAATAGATTTTGTGTCGTATTCATGGACTCTTTATAGCACATTCGCGCCGCACAAGTCCAATGATTATGGGTTGTAGTCCGTGTTCTTAATGAGGACCATAGGCTCTTTTAACGAATCGATATTACCTTGTTTTAATGCATCCATAATGTGCGCTAAAGTTCTTCTTCTTTTCCATACTTTCCATTCTTCAATAATAACAGTGTGTTGGCCTAAAGCTAATTCATCAAAATTACTTTTGTAAGTAATGGCATAAGTATGATTATAGGCCATATAGCTTGAGAGTTTATCGCGAGGTACTGCTTCTACATCTCTATTGAAGGACTCGGAAACAAAATAAGGTTTGTGCACAGTCGATACAATTTTGTTATTGCCGACGACATCAATAACCTTACCTGGAACAAGAGGTAGTGTGAATGAAGGAATAAGTATGGTCCAAAATGAACCAAACACAAGTGCCGCACAAAAGAATTTATAGATATTTGCTGATTTATTTGCAAAAAATAAAGCACCAACGATACATGAACCCATTGCAAAAAGAATACTAATGAGATGGTATGTATTTGAATGGATATCCTTAAGTGTTAAAGAAACTGCTAAAAAGAAAACTAATACTAAAAGAAAAATACTTATTAAATAGCATAGAAAGTTAAAAAGCTGTCTTCGTCTAGGAGCAAGGTCTACTAGAAACGAACTCTTGTAGATAAGAATTAAGAAAAAGGGAATCGAAGGTACAGCATAGTGATGTGACCTTTGGCTTGGAATTAACCATAAAACAAAAAAGAAAAAGAAGTTCAAAAAAACAAACATAAAATTGTCGTTAACAATTTCTGATCTATTGATGTCTTTTCTATCAAGGAAGAAATAGTAAATAAATGGAATGAAAAATGACCATGGGAGAGCATAAATAATTAAACCCTGGAAAACATGGCGAATTGGATAAGACTGCGCCGTAAACTTTCCAACATTTTCACGTAAGAAAAAGTAGTTGAAAAATTCACTGCCATACTTTGTGTAACAAGCGATGAACCAGATTGAACCAATTAGTAGTGAAAGAAGAGTCCAATAAATACCTTCTTTCAATATGATTTTTTTGCGAGTGTAGTAAAGATAAATTTGATACAGGAAACTGCCACCAACGGCCATAACAAGAGAAACTGGTCCTTTCACAAGTATTGAAAGGCCTGTAAATAAAGCAGCTAGTACAAGATATCGTTTAGACTGTGTATTGATATAGTCGAGGAAGTATAAACTTCCAAGTGCAGTTAAGCAGGCGAGAGGTATCTCCATCATATAAATACGGCCGTATTTAAAAAAACAAAAAGTTGAGAGGAAAAAAAGAAATGTCGTTAAGAAAGATGCATTAAAATTTCTTTTAACCCATAGAGAGAATCCAAAAATAGAAAAAAATGTTAGAAGTAGAACGGAAAGTCTGGACATGAAAAGACTCGGTTCTCCATCAATTGCATAAAAAGGCATCGCCATCCAAAAATGTAGAGGTGGCTTAGACCAATGTTCCGCTCCCATATAAAGTGGAGTCATGAAACTTTTAGCGTTGAACATTTCTTTTGCAATTTGAAGATAGAAACCTTCTGTACCTTGTCTTAGACCGTTTATATTTCCTAAATCAATAAAGTAGAAAATAATAATTATTAAAATGGCAAACAAAGTAAAAAGAAGGTTTCTAGATTGGCTCATTATAGACCTATGTCAATTTCCGGTTTTTATAAAAGTAAGTTGCTAAAAATAGCATAAATATAATAGGCACGCTAAACGTCGATGAAATTGGATCAAGTTTAGAGTTCACACCTAGTTCGATACTGTATGAATTAATCAACCAATATGCAATTGTGAAGACAAAGACAAAAAGAATATTCTTACCAAATGAACTATTTCGCCTATTGGGATTAAAAATAGGAACGCAGGCCAGTAGTGAAAATACGATACAAATTACAGCGCTTGAAATTTTTTCATAAAAAACTACAAGGTACTCATTAACATTTAATCCAGAAGATTTGATATTCTGGATATATTGATAAAGTTCAGCATGATTTAGTGTCGTAATATCTGCTTCGATTTGACTGAAATCATCTAATGTCTCATTGAGCTTAATCTCATATTCAGGGAAGGTTTTCATGAATGGAAAAGTGGGCTCATCGATTTTAGAAATAATTGTTACATTTTTTCCCATCCATCTGCCATCTTCAGTGTAAATAACTTCATCTGCGAATACCTTTCGAGCAAGATGATAATCATTTGAATAATAGTAAATACTCGTGTTGATGATTGTGTTTGTCTTAGAATCAAATTTTATGAAAGAAAAATAGTAATCTTTACTTTTATACCAAATAAGACCGCTTCCAATTGTAGACGCCTTTATCCCTTTTGATTTTAGGTTTCTAAATTTAGCATCGGAGTTTTCAATTAGAATGTGACGACGCGATTTTACAAAAGGTTCTACGTAGGCCCCGATGAGAAACTGGAATAGAGCGACAAAAATTGAAACTTGAAAAATATTTATAAGAAAGTTTTTACGTGAAAAGCCTGCAGCAAAAATAGCTGTGAGCTCATTTCTATTTTTTAATTTGTTGATTGAAAAAAGGGATGCAATCAAGCATGAGATGGGAATAACTCTGTTAAGGGCCGAGGGTAACTCGAGAAAATAACTCATGATAACTTCAACGGCCGTAATATTTTCCCTTAGAAAACCATTAATCAATGTTCCAACGGAAACAAGGATTAGAAAAACAATGAAAGAGGCCAAAAAGAAGCGCAGCCACTCTTTAATGATGAGTTTTTTTAATGCGTGCATATTTATAGATTGTATCAATACCTTTAATTAAAGGTTTGAATAAAAATTTTGTTAATACTTTGTTTAGATAATCATTTGAACGAAGAAAATCAATGAGAATAGGAGACTTCGCATAGTAAATCTCAACAAATTTTCTCCCCAAATAAATTTCTAATAGCTGATTCTTTAGCTCGCGAAGATTAGTAAGAAGAACTTCGTCTTCTGGAAAGCAATGAGTGGCAATGAAACAGGCCTTGGAATTAACATAAATTCTATTATAAGCTTCTTGAAATGCAGGAAGATTATAGGCCCTTCTTCTTTTTACAAACTTTTTAACCATTTGAGCGTTAATATGCTGGAATTTGAAACCAGTAGAGAAGCGCACAAATTTTTCAAGGCATCTGACAGACTCGTGTCTTAATCGAGGTGATCTATCGTAGGCCTTGGCCAAATCCCAATAGGCATGGCTTATAAGTAAAAGTTCAGCAATATCTTTTTCAGGATCAAAATGTTTAGGACCTAAATCTTCTTCTGTAGTGAAGTGATAGGCCGCAAGTGTATTTAAATAGGTGTTGTATCTTTCAACGGCCTTTGGAATATCACCGCGAGCTGAAAATTCTTGTGCTCTTTTAAGAACAGTAAGTCTCTCGCGATAGGCCATGAGCATGGCCTGAGAGCGTTTTTCGCCTTCTTCTGCTTGATTAGGTTTTTTGCCGGCCATGATTAGAACCTATAAGAAAGAGAGAATGAGGTTTCTTTGATTTTCTCTGATTCTTGGTTTAGTTCTTCGTCTTCATTAAGTGTTGTATTTTTGATAGCAAAATTAACCACCAATCTTGGTTGAACCCAAGTTAGGCCAGCACCAGTTGCTTTTTCTTTTCTACCTTTATCTTCTGAAGCACCAAATCTAATGAAAAAATCGTTGTAGACTTTAAATTGTGCTGCTGCGCGAACAAGTGAAGAAGTAGAAAGTTCTTTATTATAATCGGCCCCACCATCAATCATTAAACTAATATAGTCTTTAAACATATATTGCAGACCGACGATGGCCCTTGTTTCATGAGGTTTAACTTGGAAAGGGTCATTAACAACAACACCCATTGAAAATTCACGATTTACGAAATGTGAAACTCCAAAAGAAGAAACATTGTATTGCTTTTTATCACCATCAATAATTTCATTAATTCTTTTATAAGTGACACCGAATGCGGAATTTTTACCGGCCATAGTTGCCATTGAGGCCGCAAACTGTTTTCTTTCTTCGTTATTATCAGATTGCTTTATATAACTGATATTGCCTTTCATCGAACCCTTAGTGTCTGAAAGAACAACACCGAGAGAATCAGACTCAATAGTGTTTGCATTTTCAGGGGTTGAATCAATATTAGTCTTTTGCAAATAAAGCGCAGACATATTGAAATAAGCTAAAGTTGATGGGTTTAAAAACGACGCTTCATCAACCAGTGGTGTTGCAATACCAGTACCTGCAGTTGATTTCATACGAGTCGTTTCGTAGTCAATTAAGCGTGCATGTGTCTTGCTTATACAAAGTGAAAGAACTAAAATGAGAGAAATTTTTGAGGTTAGTTTCATAGAATACCCGATAATATTAATCATCCTTAATTAATACAAGATAGGATCAGTATAATGAAAATAAGAAAAGCTGTCATCCCTGTTGCAGGAAAAGGGACAAGATTTTTACCTGCGACTAAGCAAGTACCAAAGGAAATGCTTCCTATCATTAATACGCCAATGATTCACTATGCTGTAGAAGAAGCCGTTAATTCAGGTGTAGAGGAACTTATATTCGTTACATCGTCTGGAAAAGAAGCAATCGAGAACTATTTTGATAGAAATCTAGAACTTGAAAGATTCCTAGAAGTAAATGGTAAGCATGAGATGTTAAAAACAGTTCATAGAATTGGAACCATGGTTGAAATCGTTTCAGTAAGGCAAAAAGAGCAATTAGGACTTGGACATGCAATCAATTGCGCTAGAACATTGATTGGAAATGAGCCTTTTGCTGTTATTCTAGGGGATGATATCATTCTTCACGAGACGCCTATTACAAAGCAATTGATTGATGTTTCTGAAAAATTTGGTGCAAAATCAGTTATTGGCGTAATGGAAGTCGATAGAAACGAAACAAATAAGTATGGTATCGTCGATGGGAATTTTCTAGATGGCAGTAAATCTACTCTTCTAATGAATAAAATGGTTGAAAAACCAAGACCTGAGGATGCCCCTACTAATATCGCAACACCAGGAAGATATATTTTAACAGCGGAGATTTTTGACTGCTTAAAAGAAATCCCTAAGGGTGTTGGCGGTGAGTATCAACTAACTGATGCTATCAATATGCTTTGTGGTAAAGATCAAGTTTACGCACATATCTTTAAAGGGGATCGATTTGATACGGGATGTATCGATGGCTATCTCGATGCCACTGTAGAGTTTGCATTACGTGATCCGCAGACAAGAAAGATAATGGAAGAAATTATTAAGGAAAAAGTAAAAAAATATAACCTTGGATAAAAAATGAAAAAATGGATTTTTTCGCTAGCACTTATTTTAAGTTTTAAAATTACTGCAGCAGTACCAACAGCTGAGGGATTACTTCGCAATCCTAACAATAACGACATCACAGGTAATCTTATATTACTAAATGTTAGCGTCCTTCACACGATGACAGGGGAACTAAGTGATGAAGCAGCAGAGACTACGAAAAAATCGAGCTTGGGCTATTACAAGTTTCTTCTTAATAACGAAGAAAGAAGAAGTGGGGAAATAATTCAAGGGCAGTACTTTAACTCATCTTTTTCTGATCGCGAGATTGCAAGATTAGATTCATATAGAAACCTAGGGGCCACTCTTCAAAGTGATCAGATTATTGAACGTGAATTATTTTATTCTTTGATGATGATGTTTGCGATGAACGAATCAAAGTATATGGGTAATTTCATCAAAAAGTATTCTTCTGACTTCAAACTAAATAATGAAATGTTGAATAGAGAAAAAGTAAAATTACTTGATGAGTATAAAAAGTATTTAACAATGATCAAGGCAGACCCAAGTTTAAAGGATCATGTAAAATCTCCCTTGGCAAAAGAAGGCGAAGAAGAAGCTAAAAAAATTAAAGAGATCATGGATTCACCAACGTACGATGATAATAAAAATGTTGAACTCGTAAAAATAGGTGAAAACTTTTTTTGGAAAGTTAAATTTGATAATGGGGAAATGATGTTCTCAAATGAAGAGCATCAGCTACAACAAATGACTTTAAACTTTGGTGGGAAGAAAATTAATGTTTATGCTCTCGAATATTTATTATTTGATGGCCAACATGAAATGCCAAAGAAAATTAAAATTGAAATGGGTGATGGGAATACATATGACGTAAGTATCCTAGTCTATAAAGATATCCTTTCTAAAAATAAAACATTTAGTGAACGTCTAAAAGACTTGAAGACTGTGCAATCAAATGTTGACGTAAAAACTAGAGAGCCTGTGTTTCCAATGGGCATAACTTACTAAAAACACTGAAAACCTATAAAAATAGGTCAAGTTTTTTTCCTGTGATCCGAAATGAGTAGAGAAGTGGGACTATACTTATTAAGGACACAGGCTTATGAAGAATTTTTACAAAATCCTACCAATTTTTACTCTGGCAATAAATGCCACACAGGCCCTTCCTTTTAAAAGGATTGGAGCAGGGACAAAAATTAGTAGCGAGAGTACATCTTCTAATAGATCATCAGGAACAGTTTCTCAGCCAGATTATACAGATACATCAGGTGGAGAATCAGTTTCATGTTCGAGAGGAGATATGGGGAATAATATCTCATATGACTTTCTTAGAACGGTCATGGGTGATGAAGACATCGCTATTGCAAAAAGTGAAGATGGCTCACACTTCAGAATGATTTTTCCAAGTTATGTTTCTGCATGTCTTGATCTCGATTTCGATGTAAAGACTAGCGATAATAATTTCTATATTAAATTTAAAAATAAATATTCATTCGACTATAGTGCATTAGCTAATGAAGGTGAAAGCAGACAAGCTTTTGAATCATTAACAGCAGAAGAAAAGTATTATAGATGTCTAGATAAACAGTATCCTGATATTGTTAAAAATGGAGAATTCGATCGTGCGAAAGCGAACGAATTAGATCTGTTAGAAAACAAAACGATAGAATATCCACTTACTGGTACGAATAAAGAATATAGCTCAAAGGCCTATATTGTTTCACCACTTCATAGTATCTTTAATGGCGTTGCTCACGGTAAGAAAGAAGAATACCGAGCTCCTCGTGAGAGTGATTGGCAATGTACATTTGCAGAGAATATCAATAGACAAAAAGACGTCTTAGTTTACGAATCTCAAATGGATAAAGATATTCGAAAGGCCTATGAAGCTTGTAATTCAGAAGATCTGAAAAAAGTTTTTACAGAGCTATCGAGACTTAAAGATTCGAGAACAGTTGGTAACTACGGTGATCTAATCAATGTTCTTGAAAATGTTAAAGATAAACTTAGAGAACAAAAAGCGGATGAATATTTAGCCAGAATGAAAGAAATCGAAAGACAGTTTCAACCTTCAGAAGAAGATATTGAAGAGGGGCGCGAGTTTGGAGTTGCTGGTAGAGATGAAGCAAAAGAGCTTGTTGATGAATACTTTAAAATTTTAGCTGAATATGATTCTCTAATTCTTGATAGTGCAATCGAAGATCTTTATGAGCTTCAAGTTGTTAGAGCGAGAGCTACTCCAGAAGAAAGAGTTGCGATTGATAAAAGAGTTGAAGGCCTGAACTCTTTGATTGGAAGATTTAATAAAGATTCTAATGAAGATGATTTCAAATTTATGGTTGATGCAATGAAAAACTATAATATGAAGAATACAGGTAAGAATATCTTTGCAACTAAGTCAAAGTCTCTTCACTTTTCGAATGTGTATTTTGAAAGAGAGAAGAAAGAACGTGGTAAAAAGTTAACTTTCAAAACGGCTGAAGCAAATATGAAAGCTGATCTTGATAAATTTTCTAAGCAAACACTTAGAGAATGGCAAGATGTTGCGGATCTAAGAAGAGGAAGTACTAAGCCTCTAGATAGAATCAGACAACAAATGAACAGAACTCAACAGCAGCAGCAACAGGCGTATCAGACTTATTATCAGAACTATCAAAAGGACTATAATAAGAGCTGTAAGCCAAATATCTTAGGATACGTGAATCAGTATTCATGTAATTTGTTCCAACAAAGACAGAATGCTAATCAATATATCCTTGGTAGAAATATGCAAAATTTTCAAGGGAATCTAACTCAACAGAATTCTCTTTTTAGAAATTATGAGCAGATCTATCAAAATGCTCTGATGCAAAGAAGTATTGCTAGCCAAGGAGCACCAGGAGGAACGGCAGACATGTTTAATATGTGGGGCTATTCTGGAGATTTTGGTATGGGTTCTACTGCAACAATGACTGGTGGAATGCCAATGGGGATGCAACTACAAATGCCTCAGTTGCAACAGCAACAACAGCAAATGCAGATGCCTAGTAACGTAATTCAATTATCAAACCCAATGGGTGGATATTAAAAAAAAAGGCTCCTAACGGAGCCTTTTTTATTTAGAATTTCATACCAACATTGGCCTGTAATAAATAAGAGTTTGATGCTTCATTTTTAACATTAGCATCGTTGGTGAATGACCAGTAATCACCTGTGAAAAGGTAAGCAGTGTTCACACCAACTTCAACAGCTTCATTCCATTGGTACTTGAAGCTAAGATCTACTTCCATACCAAGATCATCTGATTGATTTGCATTAGCAGAGTTAACCAATGTTTGAGTTTGGTGATTGAAAAATGTTTCACCCTTTTGAGCAACTTCGTTCGCTTTCGCCCAAATGATAGCTGTATCCCAGGTCCACTTTTCATTTTTGTATTGAGCTTTAACTTTTCCATACATTGCATTTGTTACATATGAATCGTAAACAGATTGAGTATCATCTGTAATGGCGTGCATATTGTATCTGAAAAGAAGATTAGCAACTTGGAAATTTGGGTTTAGGTAAGCAGCTTCAAATGAAGAAGTTGTCGCTCCTTGACCACTAACTTGACCAGCGTCGAAACCAACTGACCATGTATCAGAAAGTTTATAGTTAGATGAGAAAAGAATCGCTTGCGCTTTGTATTTAGTATTTCCAGTAGTTGTTAAATAGTGACCAAGCTCTCCAGAAAATAGAGGTACTTCTAATTCGAATGATAGATCACTGAATTTTTTTCTGAAGTAGAAATCTGTGACTTTAACATCTGTTTGACCAAGAGTAACACCTGCTGGGCCATTAACATTTTTCTCTGAATATGATGAACTTGTCTTAACACCGTAAAGAACACCAAAGGCCATATCGCTATCGATATTATCGTAAAGTAGAGTGATACCAGTTTCTTTAGTTCTATGAGATCTTGTTAAAGAACCATCAGAAGAAATTCTTGCGAAATAAGGATTGATGAAGAAGTTACCAATCTTCAGTTTAGCAGTGATTCCATCTCTGATAAATGAATGACGGTCCCAAAGGTTGTCACCAGAGTTTTGAACGGCCCCAAGACCCCAATCAGCAGAGTGACGACCAATTACATAAGTTGCAGAATCAGCATAAAGCTCCATGTAGAGCTTATTAATGTTTAATTGGTTATCAGATGTTGTTGTATAGTGGTAAGGAACCTGACCACCTTTTTTACTTTTTTGATCGTTTTCACCAACGCGTCCACCTCTTCCATAGCCAGATGTTAATTCTGCTTTGAAAGTTGCTGAATCATTAACGATTAGAGTTGGATTAAGTCTGAACACATAACTTTGGAAAGAAGCGTTTTGCTTTGAACCATCAGTTAAAGCAACCTCTTGTGATCCAGAGTTTGTCGTAACAGGTACGTTATTTGTCTTTGCCTTTACTCTTCTGTAGTTATTAAGGATAGAAGAATCAACTCCGAAAGCTCCATGCCAATCAATTGGTAGAGAGTAAGCTGAAGTTGAAGCTAGCATCATTGCTGCTAATAAATTTTGTTTCTTGAACACTTGCATTCTCCTGCGGGAAATGGTGCGATAAAATACTTTGGGAAAATGATATATGATAATAAAAGTTATCGTCAAAATAATAAGAGAATTGGGCAAGGTGTTAAAGTTGTGAATGTTGTACTAAAAATCGTTAAATATACATTAGTTGTAATCACAGCAATGCTGTTAATCGCAGTGTTTTACGCTACTGGGATAATCTCAACAGTTGATCTGACGCCATTTGAGAGGATTGTAAAGAACAGTGAAATATACTCTACAAAAATTAAATTTGAAGAAGGTGCTCTCGTAAATAGAGAAGAATTCGATTTATTTCTAAAATTTACAAGATCTGAATCATATCCAAGTGATTTCTTGAATAAACTGGTTTCAACAGGTGTTTTGAGAGTTCGCGCAAAAGATTATGAAATTCTGAAAGATTTTGAAACAGAAGGACTCTATAGAAATGACTGTAAAGAACTATACTGTTTTCAAAATTATCAGCTATTTCAAAATATCCCATCAGACATGTGGAAAGGGTTGATTGGAATTGAGGATTTTAGATTTTTGTCACACTCTGGTGTTGATTTTAGATCAATTCTTAGAGCAATTATTATTGATATTAAAGAAATGCGTATGGTTCAAGGTGGATCTACTTTGACCCAACAATTAGTTAAAAATCTCTATCTAACAAATGAAAAAAAGCTAAGTAGAAAACTGAAAGAATTAATTATCTCCTTGTACTTAGAAAGCAAATACGAAAAAGATAAAATCTTAGAACTTTACTTTAATGAAGTTTTCTGGGGGAGTATCAATGGTGTGCGTGTAAAAGGTGTATATGCTGCATCTGTACTCTATTTTGGAAAAAGACCGGCCGAGCTTACACCTTATGAGTCAGCAATTTTAGTAAGTATGCTTAAAGGACCGAATTATTTCCACCCAATAAAGCATATGGAACGATTGAAAAAAAGAGCTAACGTTGTTTACGAAGTTTTGAAAGAAAAATCGATGACGCCAATTACGATAAATTACAAATGGAATGATGTAACTTGGTCAAATTGGTCTAAGAATCTCGAGAAAGAAAATAATAAAATACTCTACCGATCATTGTGGTGGACCACAACAGAGGAGAGCCGTTTTGATGAGTATGAGAGATATGTTTTAAAAATAAAAGCTCTCGAAAAATTGAGTAGTGCAAATTATGAAAACTTGGCGTTCAAGGCCATGATTAAAGATTTGCAGACATCGAATATTTATTCATTCTACTCTAAGTATGAACGAGATAAAGAGAAAGCAATCAAAGAAGAAAAACATCAAATTGGTAGTACGATTAAACCAATTGTGTACGGGATATATAGAAAACTTGGCCTGGATTGGAATGAAGAAGTCTCGACGGCGCCCATTACTGTTAAATTGAAATCAGGAGACTGGGAACCTAAGGATTCAGAAAAAATTAATGAGGAATTTGTTACGGCCTCTGAGGCCTTGGTTCGATCAATTAACAGACCACTGATTCGGCTTGCTGTGAAATATGGATTTGATGAAATTGAAAAAGAGCTTTCACCAAAACTGCCTGATATGAAAAAACCTCTGGCCGAATATCCAGCACAACTACTAGGTGCTTATGAAATTTCTATGGGCAGCTATATGGATCTTTACGAAAATTTCATCATTGATAATTGTAAGGATTTCGAAAATGACTCAGTTCTTTTAGTTCTTTCAGATCCCACAAAGACAACGGTGAGAAAGGCCGTAGGAAAAAACTTAAGAGAAATGAGATTTTTTGGTAAAACAGGAACGACCAATTCTGGTTATGATAATTGGTATGTTGCATTTGATGGGCGCTATTTATCCCTATTTTGGTTTGGATATGAAGGGGCCCGTGATGGACAAATGTTAAAACTCTATGGAAGCACGACGTCATTCAAGGTTTTCAATGATTATAGTAGAGATAAAGGAAAAAGATTTAACGAGCTAAGTTGCGAAATAATTAACAACCAGTAGAATTTTCATGTTGTCAAAAGGACGTTAGCGAGTTATATTTTTTGACATTGTATTTCAAATACACAGGGGTATCGACAAGTGGCTAAGTCAGCAGATTTTGATTCTGCCATTCGAAGGTTCGAGTCCTTCTACCCCTGCCACTTCTAAGCTCGTGGAGAGGCAATGAAAAGAATAGTCCTGGTATCAGGCAATTCAAATCCAAAATTAGCTTCCCAAATTTCCGACTTTTTAGACGTACCTCTTGTTGACCCCCAGATTGTTAGATTTGCCAATGGCGAGATTTTTTGTGAAATCGAAAAAAACGTTCGTGGTGCAGACGTCTTTGTTATTCAGTCAACATGTCCACCTGTAAATGATAATCTTATGGAACTATTGATTATGATAGATGCTCTTAAAAGAGCTTCTGCACAATCAATTACAGCAGTGATTCCTCATTACGGTTATTCTAGACAAGATAGAAAGGCGAGCCCGAGAACTCCAATTTCGGCGAAACTTGTAGCTGATCTTTTGACTGTAGCAGGAGCTACTCGAGTGATCACAATGGATCTACACGCTGGACAGATTCAAGGTTTCTTCAATATTCCATTCGATAATATTTATGCTTCTCCTGTTCTTGTTGATTACATTGAGAAGAATCTTTATACAGAAAATACAATTTTCGTGTCACCAGATGCTGGTGGTGTTGAGCGCGTAAGGCATTATGCTAAAAAGCTAAAGGCCGACATTGCGATGATCGACAAAAGAAGAACGGGTAAAAATATTGCAAAGGCCATGAATATTATTGGTGATGTTAATGGCAAGAACTGTATTATCGTTGATGACATGATTGATACTGCAGGAACTTTGATTGAAGCTTGTAAAGCACTGAAAGATCATGGGGCCACTAAAGTATACTGTTGTACAACACACCCTGTTTTTTCTCCTCCGGCCATTGAGCGTATCAAGAATTCGGAAGATTTAGATCTTGTTATTGTAACAGATACTATTCCTCTTACTCCTGAGGCCCAAAAAGTTGATAAGATTAAAGTTCTTTCTACAGCAGAGATCTTGTCAAAGGCCATCCACAGAACATTTAATAATGATTCTGTAAGTTCACTTTTTATATAGTTGGGAATGAAATGCCAAAATTAATTGTGGGTTTAGGAAATCCTGGGAGCCAATATCATAAGACTCGTCATAATATTGGTTGGGATTCCTTTGAAAAATTGTCTTTTTTCGACAAACTTAATTGGAAAGAAAAGTTCAAAGGTCTCTATTCAATTCATGATGGAGAGGACAAAATCTATATGCTCAAGCCTCAGACATATATGAACTTGAGTGGGGAAAGCGTTCAGCCTTTGATGAGTTTTTTTAAGATAGACGTAGCGGATCTTTTAGTTGTACATGATGAGCTAGATCTTCCCTATGGAACAATTTCTTTTAAAAACGGCGGAGGCCTTGCTGGGCATAATGGACTTAAGTCAATTGCTCAATGTCTGGGAACCCAAGAATTCAAAAGACTGAGAATGGGAATTGGTAGACCACAACACGGTTCAGTTAGTGATTGGGTTTTAGGTCATTACCATGAAGACCAAAAAATTGTATTTGATAAGTATTTAGAAGGATCGGCCCGTGCAATTGAATCCTATTTAAAAAGCGGTTTTTCAGTTGTTCAAGGACGTTATAATAAAAAGAAAATAGTTGAATAGAGAGGTAAATAATGGCCCTTAATTGTGGTATCGTAGGACTTCCAAACGTTGGTAAGTCAACAATCTTCCAAGCAATCACATCTGCACCAGCTGAAGCGGCAAACTACCCGTTTTGTACAATTGAACCAAACGTAGGTATCGTAAACGTTGGTGATGAAAGACTACAAAAAATTGCAGACATCGTTGGTCCTGAAAAAATCATTCCAACAATTGTAGAATTCGTAGATATCGCAGGTCTTGTAAAAGGTGCGAGTAAAGGTGAAGGTCTTGGTAACCAGTTCCTTGGTCACATCAGACAAGTAAACGCAATTGTTCAAGTTGTTCGTTGTTTTGACGATGGTAACGTTATTCACGTTGCTGGTCGTGTTGATCCGATCGACGATATTGAAATTATCAATATGGAACTAGCACTTGCTGATCTAGAAGTTGTTCAGAGAAAAATCTCGAACCTTCCAAAATTGATCAAAAATCAAAATAAAGAAATTTCATCAAAAGCTAAAATGGTAGCACCTGTTTTAGATAAACTCGTTGCACACCTTGAAGAAGGAAGACCTGCTAGAATTTTAGATCTATCTGATGAAGATCTAGAACTAGTAAGAGACCTAAATCTAATTACACTGAAGAAGACACTTTACCTATGTAACGTTTCAGAAGATTACCTTGTGGAAGACAATGAATATGTACAAAAGGTTAGAGAATTTGCTGCGGTAGAAGGTTCTGAAGTTTTAAAGATTTGTGGAAAATTAGAGTCTGAAATTGCTTCGCTTGAGTCAGAAGAAGAGAAGAAAGAATTTATGGAAGCGGCTGGAATTGAAACTTCTGGTCTATCACTACTTACAAATGCTGCTTATAAAATGTTAGGTCTTAGAACTTATTTTACTGCAGGTGTAAAAGAAGTTCGTGCTTGGACATTTAGAGCTGGAGCTAAGGCGCCTGAAGCTGCTGGTGTTATCCACTCTGACTTTGAAAGAGGTTTCATTAAAGCTGAAATTTATCACTGTGATGATCTTTTCAATCTAGGCTCAGAATCTAAAGTAAAAGAAGCTGGAAAGCTTAAGATGGAAGGAAAAGAGTATGAAGTGAAGGACGGAGATGTCATCCACTTCAGATTCAATGTCTAAAATCCATTAACTTTGAAAGACTCATTCAATGAAAGAGTGAGTCTATTATTGTTTTGAAGTAAGTTATAGAAAAAGAGATTGCGATAGATATACTTAACGTAGTCTCTTGTTTCATCATATGGAATTGATTCAATCATAATGAGAGGATCAGTTGTTCTAAAATGATTTTTCACCCAATATTTAACTCTATTTTGGCCAGCATTATAAGATGCTAATGACAGAATTAAATTTCCATCAAACATACCTAGTAACTTCTTAAAGTACTTCATTCCAATCTTCAAATTAGTCTCAGGTGTTTTTAAATCAGAAGCCACGACCCTAGAATTAAAATCTTTTGCCGTTGATGGCATAAGTTGCATTAAACCTCTCGCACCGACATGTGATTTTGCATCGGGATTAAATGCTGACTCCTGACGGATAAGTGATAGAACGAGTAGAGGGTCAAGTGAGTTATCAATTTTTTTAATTTTTTCGACATATTCAAAAGGAAAAAGAAATTTTAATGATCGGGCCTCTACTGAAAAAATATTTTGATCAAAAGATTTATAAAGAAGCTTAAACGTTTGCAGATAATTACCATTCTTATTGAAATCCTGAATAAGAGAAGATGTTAGATAGCGCTTAATTTCTTCATCTGAATAGTGCTTGTACTTATCTCTATTTTTTAAAATTTTAGTTTGTGGTGAATACAAAATTGCTGAAACTTCTTGTTCAGCATAAGAACCATACTCAAGTTGATTCCAGATAGTTAGGCGTGTAAGAGAGTTTCTAAGCTCATGAGTAAAATCATCATGTGAGACATTAAAGATATTAGACTCGGTCTGATAATGCTTAACTAAACCGTGGGGGGAAGTTTGATTATCTATCATATCAATATGCTTCAATGAGAGAATGGAATAGTAGCTTAGTGGTGAATTCTTGGTGATTAATTTAAATAAATGTCGAGCAATAGAAATTTCGTCGTTTTTAAAGAAAGAATATGAAATCCAAAATTTTGTACGCTCATCAATGTTTGGAAATTTGTTAATCAAATCATTCTTATCAATTGTTGTTACTGCATCTTTAAATTTTCCATTTAGGATATCGGCCCAAATAAGATAGAAGTAATTATCATCTTTTTGAGAATTTTTTGAGATCAATAAGGCATTAGAGTAGAACGTCTTTGCTTTCTCTCTTTCGTCTCTGTAGAGGAGGTTATATCCAGTATTGATGAAAAATTTCCAAACTTTTTCTTGTTGGATGTATTTTTCATTAGATTTATAAAAACTTAAAATATGTTCACCTGTAGTGATTAGTTGAGCATATTTTTTTTCTTTTAAATGACTTTTTCCTTCAATAAACATTTCTTCGATTGCACTGTTGAAGAATTCAGAATCTTTAGTGTTCATAACACCATTTTCTTGGATAAATGTTGTTAAAGCAGGGCTAATTTTCATTTTCTGGAGGATCGATTTTTCTGGAAATTGGTCTAGTCCACGATAAATTTTTATTAAAAAATCAGTAAGCTTCAAATGATCGTCTTCTTTCAAAGATGCTAGGTCTAAAACGGTATTAACAGTTTTCCCATTTGCTATTTTAACTTCTTCGCTTAATGAATTTCTAAAGTATATTTCGTCCTTTGGAGAGAAAGATGAAATTGAAATTTTCTCTTTTGCTAGAGTTTCAAAAAAACGATCACGGCAAAATTTTGAATAGTTTTCAGAGAGATTTTTCTTAATTGGGTTAGGGCCATTAAATTGAGTGTGTTGGTAGCAAAGTCCAGCAATTTCTTTAAAGTTTAGACCCTTGGATTTCAGCTTTCTAATATTTGCAAAGAAATTTCTTTCTACATCAAAAATGGGATTGGTTTTTGTTTTTTCTAGCACGTCTAATGTGTAATCGGTTGGCCCATTAAAACGAAGTTCACGATTGAGAGTGAGAAGGGCATTACCAAAATTTAAATCTTCTTTTTTGATGCTTTCATTATCGGGCAATATAGAAAGATCGCGGCGAGTGGCCGCGTTTACTGTAGAAGACACAAGGAACAGGAAAAGAAAAATTTTTTTTAATTTATACATGCTTTGTAAATCGCAATTGGATCTCATCTAAGTTTCTATTGATTTCTTCAAGAACAACTTTCTTATCTTCAGGTACAACGTGTACTAAGTTTTTTAGATACGAATTGACTTCACTTAAATACACAACGTCACGTTTGTAATTTTCTTTGATGGTTTCAAAAGTTTCATTAACGTCATCTTCTAGATCGCGGAAATAATCACCTTTACGAAAGAAAAGTTTCCCTTCAGTAACACCTTCTCTTATTGTCGCGAGATACTTTTGAAGTTTATAAATCGGTCCTGCAATCTTATGAGTGAAGATAATGCAAATAATGAAGACTAGAACAGAAAAGCCAATTTGCCATAAGGCCAGAGCAATAATGAGTGCATTTTTATATTGCTTCACATCAAGAATTTTTTCAGGGTTAGTGGCAGAAACGAGAGAAACATATCTTTCAATCAATTCATAAATTGTGAAAGGGTAGAAAAGACTTGAAATAATTACGAGAACCGTGATTAAAAAAGAAAACTTCAATTGGAAGCTTGGATTCACTAGATATATTCGTCTGCGGTATTGGGACACTTTCTTCTCCACTGAATGAGATATTCTTATTTAATGATAAAAGAACCTAGATATTTCTCAAGTGGTTGATATTTATTCCCTCTATCAATTGATTAGTGTAGTGAAATTCATTAGAATCTTGAGAAAATGATGAGGTGAAAAATGGATAGAAAAATTCAAGATATTTTAGAAAGTATCAAAAATCCAAATAGTGGTGAGACGCTAAAAAGCGAAGGTCGTATTCAAGAAATTAAGGCCGATAAAGATACTCTGTCTTTTACATACGAGCGTGATGGAATCACTCCTGAACAAAAAAGAATTATAGAAGATATAATTATCAACGAGTTAAAGTCTTTTTATAACGAAGATAAGATTACAGTGAAAACTGTATCAAAAAACTCTGCTGATGTTATGGCAACTAAGCCTCAAGCGGCTCCTGCACCAAAAGCACAGATTAAAAGTGGACATGGTCCTGTAGGGGCAACTAAAAGACGCGTTCCCGGTGTTAAAAATGTCATTGCGGTTTCATCAGGTAAAGGTGGAGTTGGAAAGTCTACTGTTACAGTCAACCTTGCATATGCTTTGAGAAATCTCGGGAAGAAAGTCGCAATTCTAGATGCTGACGTTTATGGGCCATCGGTTCCGATGCTTCTAGGAAAAAGAGATGCTAAGCCAGCGGCCACTGATGAAAAGAAAATCATTCCAGTTGAAAGCAATGGTGTTGGATTTATCAGCTTTGGATTGTTCATCGGTGAAGATGATGCAGTTATATGGCGCGGACCAATGCTTGGTGGTGTTTTAAATCAATTTTTATTCGACGTTAATTGGGGAGAACTTGATTACCTTCTCATAGATCTACCTCCAGGTACTGGCGATATGCAATTATCTATGGTTCAGGCCACAGAAGTTGACGGGGCCCTTGTTGTATCTACACCACAAGACGTTGCCCTTTTGGATGCGAGAAAAGGTCTTAATATGTTCAAAAAAGTAAACGTACCAATTATTGGTATGGTTGAAAATATGAGCTATTTCGTACCAGACGATGCACAAGATAAGAAATACTATATCTTCGGTGAAGGTGGAGTAGAGAAGGCTGCAACTGCACTTGAAACAAGATTTTTAGGTCAAGTTCCAATGGAAATTGCACTTAGAGAGAGTTGTGATAAAGGCCAACCATATATGGCCAATTCTAGCTATGAAGGTCGTGCAGTATGGAATGCATATATGAGTCTTGCAAAAAATTTAGAAGATGGTGACAATAGTAAAAAAGGTTTTTTCAAAAATATTTTTAAGAGAAGTTAATATTGTCATTCATTAAAACAGTTGAAGAACAAGTCGCATTTAGATTTACGGGGAGAATTAATATTCTCCTCGCTTCAAATAATCAATTCCTGGGTCGTGTTCTTTTAAACGAAGGCGTAATAGTAAACGCAACGTTCAAAGGTCAGCACGATAAGCCCGCCATGTTTTCAATTATATTTGAAGATCTTGATGGCAAATTACCCATGAAATTTGTTGTTGAGCCTGAAGTTGTTCCTTCTATTGAATGTAAAATGAAGGCCGATATAGAAAAAATAAAAAAAGAAGCGGCGCGACTATATGAGCAACATTCTAAGTCGCTAAAATTGCGCCCACCAGATAGTCTTCATCTAATGATTGATAGTGATTTTATTATTGAAGGAGCTGGTTTATCATATGACGAATTTCAGGTCATGGAGATGCTTACAGAGTTCTCAAAAGTAGGAGATCTTTATAAACATCTCGATATGTTTGACTATGAAATCACGAAAGTATTAGTATCTTTACGAAAAAAGAAGGCCTTAAAAGTTATCAAAGTATAGAAAGGGGAAGGCGCGTGAAATCTCAAGTGCACAATCAAGGCGAATTAAAAGAGTTAACAGTTAAAATCGAAAAGAACGTTGTTGAATCAATTGAAAGAATGTCACAAAACTCAGGTCTTTCAGTAGATGAGATCGTAGTTATTGCTCTTAAGAGATATAGAGCTAGCCACTCTGACTATGATGGCGCATCAGTAAAACAAGAATAAGAATTGAGACCTCATTTATGGGGTCTTTTTTTTAAGTATTGATTCAGTCTTTGCAAAATACTTGGCCACTTTGCGCTTGAGATATTTAATGCCCCCATATCCGTTTTTAAGTTATTACAAAACGCCAATTTATTAAAAGCTTCATAATTTTTCTGCAAATAAAAGAACTCGGAATCCGCCATGTATCCTGCACTAATTCGTTCTTTAAGAACTAATTCGAGAATTTTGTAATTGGTTAAATGTTGATCAAGACCAACCTTATTACTAATAATTTCTGGATTAAAAATAAAAGGATAGCGTTCTGTAAGAGATCCTAGAGATTTCAAGCTCTTAAGAGAGTCTGGACATGGGCTTAATGTAACAAGACCCTCTAAGTATTCGAAAATATTATCACTGTAATAGAGTAATTGATCTTCTTTTAGGATGGACTGCTGATTTGGGCCGTCAGGGAAGAGAAAATCAATGCTCCCATTTTGAAGCTCTTTTAGTCCGCGATGATAGTTAAGCGGTATATATTGGAACTTTAGGCCCTCACTTTTTGCAAAACTATCTAAAATTGAGACGGCCAGCCCCTGTGGATCGTTATTATGATCATAATAGAGGTAGGGAGCTCTATCATTTTGAGGTACTCCTACCTTGAAATAATCGTATTCATGCCCATAAACACTAGCTATGAGCAGAAAAATGACTTTAAACATGTGCTTATTATAAACAGGAATGCGTATTGAATGTTGTAAAAAATGTGCATAATTATTAGCGACTGTTTAAAGTTTAATCGGCCCTATATTATTTACTGAATGCCCTCTATACATAAAAACAGTAACTTAACCTTAAAAAGTGACGAACAAATAAACATCTTAGAATTTTCGTAATTGGCACGCCCCTTGCTTAATAAAAGCCAAACAGGGGAAATGTTATGAAACTATTTAAGATGAACAAAACAGTATTTACAGCAATGGCCGCACTAGGATCAGTTGTTGTTATGGCCGGTACTTATAATACAGTAATGGTTAACAGTACTGAGTTCATGAAAGATGAAGAGATCAAGTTTGTTAAAAGATTTGATAGCTCTGAAGTTCGTAATGTTGCTTCAACTGTAAAAGCTCCAGTTCAAACTAATAATGATGTAGAATTTGTAGATAAGATTCAAGAAATTGAAGAAAATATTGTTCAACCAGTTCAAGCAGAAATTCTTTTGAACGATGAGAACAGAGAAACAGTAATTGATAGAGCTCTATTTCCAGATAAGACAAGTGAGATTCTTAAAGGATCAAGAGTATATGGTGAACTTTCTCTAACTGAAAATTCAATTGAAAGCCTAAGCTTTTCACTTGAAATCAGTGAGACAGAAGTAATCGAATTCAACCGTGTTGCAATCGATCTTCAAGCTGGTGGATCATTCCAAGTTGATTATGAAGGTGAAGTGATCTCTGGTATCGTTGCTAATAGCGGTAAAGGTGGAGTTCAAGTAAACTTTGCAACTGGTCAGTATAAAGGTCTAGTTCTAACTTTTGTTACTCAAGAACAAAAAGAAGAATTAATGGCAAAAGAAGAAGAAGCGCAAAGATTTAAAGAAGAAGAACTTGCTGCAAAAGAAGAAGCTGTTGTTGATCACGCTGTTAATGAAGCATCTGAACAAGCAAGCTACGATAGACAAATGCTAGCTGAAGAAGAAGCAAATGCTCACCAAGTAGAAATGCTAAGTGAAGAGCAAGCTGAAGATCAAGCAGCACAAGAAGGGTACGAGTGGTAATATTGAAAAAAGTCCAAGGAAGAAGGAAAATATAATGAAAACCGCCCCTCGAATGAGGGGCTTTTTTAAGGGTAGGGTTTTAATGAAGTTGTTATGTATATTCGCTCTTGTTTTAACGATGAATTCATTTGCTGCAAAAGAGTGCAACGACAATGCTTTTTACGGACAAGACACAGTCTGTGCTAATAGTGTTGAAAAGTATCCTAGTTCTCGCCTAGTAAACTATAACAATATTGAAGCAACTCTCGTGTCAAAATCTGATGCGAATAAAATATTTGATAACTTAAAAAAATATTCAAAAATTCCTTTCCAATTTAATTATGCTGGTTGTGAAGAGCGTGCCTACGAAATGGCAAGACAGCTTGATCTTGATGGAATTAAAGTTTTAAAAACTTTCGCAACGGTAGATACAAATAAGCCAGAGCGTTTATACCCACCAAATTATTGGCGTTATCACGTTGCTATTGGTGTACTTGTTAAAGAAGGAAAGGACTATGTTCCTTATGTTATTGATCCATCTCTAATGTCTGGACCTGTTAAGGCCAGTGAGTGGGTTGGTAAAATGAAAAAACATAATAAAAAAATGGAAGTATCTTTTCATGTCTCAGAACAAAAAGTATACGATCCAGAAAGTAGAATTGTTGTTTCTTTTGATGATGAAGACTTCAGAAAAAGCATTGCCGAAGATCTCGAAAAACATGAAATGTGGAGCCATGAACCAGATGGTGGAATTTCAAGTTATCAGTATGAAAGAGAGATGATTGAGATGCAAATGAATAGATGGGGAATGTACTAAGATAAAAAAAAGGCCCGCTTTCGCAGGCCTTTTCTTTTATTAAGCTAGAACTTTTTTGAATTCTTCAGTTAGAAGTGGAACGATTTGGAAAAGGTCTCCAACGATTCCGTAGTCAGCTTTTGTGAAGATAGGAGCATCTGGGTCAGTGTTGATAGCAACGATAACCTTAGAAGTTCTCATACCTGCAAGGTGCTGGATAGCTCCAGAAATACCACAAGCAATGTAAAGAGTTGGAGCAACTGTTTTACCAGTTTGACCAACCTGCATTGAAGGAGCAGCAAATCCTGAATCAACAGCAGCTCTTGAAGCACCAACTGTAGCACCAACAACATCAGCAAGTTCGTTTAGAATTTTGAAGTTGTCAGCAGACTTCATCGCACGTCCACCAGAAACGATGATATTAGCTTCTGTAAGGTCAAGCTTCTCTGAAGCACCTTTGATGATTTCTTTAATCATAGCGCGGATTTCTCCAGCGTTTGCAGAAACTTCAGAAGCAGCACCCGCACCAGCAGTTGCATTTTCTGGCATACCAAGAGCGTTTGGTCTAACAGAAACAAAGTGTGGCTTTGGACCTGTAATTTCAACTTTAGCAAGACACTTTCCTGAGAACATTGGTCTTGTTCCAGCGAAAGCTCCACCATCCATTGTGAAGTTCGTAACTTCAGATGCCATACCAGCATCAAAAGCACCAGCTACTCTTGGAAGAAGATCTTTACCAAGTGAAGTTGCACCAGCAAATACATAATCGTATGACTTGCTAGAGATAAAATCTTTTAGTGAATTTGTATAACCTTCAGGAGAATAGTTATCCAAACCTTTGATTGAGTGAACGTTTGCAGCGCCATACTTTGCAAGTTCAGCTACAGCAGCAGCTGGAACTTCACCGAAAGCAGCAACGTCAACAGTGTGACCTGCAAGTTTTCCTAGAATTTCAAAAGTTACTGACTTAACTTTGTCGCCAGAAACTTCGGCAAGAACTAATACGTTGGCCATTATATAACTCCTTAAATTAGATTACTTTTGCTTCTTCTCTTAGAAGCTTAACAACTTGAGAAACAACTTCAGCTTGTTTCCCGTCATCCATAGCATCAAACTTCTTACCAGCTGGTTTTTCTGGAGGAAGTTGGAAACCAGAATACTTCACTCTTCTGTCGTCAGCAGAAACACCTACGTCACCAAGAGAGAAAGTTGTTAATGGTTTTTTCTTCGCTTTCATGATTCCTGGAAGAGAAGCATATCTAGGAGTGTTAAGTCCTTTGTTACAAGCAATTACTGCAGGTGCAGTAACGTCGTAAACTTCAAGAGCTCCACCTTCGATTTCTCTTTTTAGAGTGTACTTTCCACCAGCTTCGTTGCATTCAACTACAACAGAAACGTGAGGAAGGTTCATAAGCTGACCAAGTAATTGAGGAACTTGAAGACAGTCATCATCAATTGCTTGTTTACCTGTGAAGATTACTGATGGTGCTTTACCAGATTTTTCGATTGCACCTTTGATGGCCTTAGCTGTCATATAAGAGTCAAGGTTGTCGTCCCCTTCAACTAGGATAGCTTCGTCAGCACCCATAGCAAGAGCTGTTCTTAGGGCCTCAGTGTCTTTTGTTCCACCAACACGTACAACAGTTACTGTCGCACCAGAGTTAGCAGCTTTAGTTAGAAGAGCTTGCTCAACAGCAAATTCATCATAAGGGTTCATGATCCACTTAATTGAAGTCGTTTCAATAAATGAACCGTCTGCTTTAGGCGTAATTTTAGTTTCCGTGTCCGGAACCTGCTTAATACATACGAAAATGTTCAATGTTAGCTCCTTGAAAATATTTCTTTAGCAATTACTAATCTTTGGATTTGAGATGTTCCT
>NZ_AUNE01000006.1 GCF_000447755.1 Bacteriovorax sp. BSW11_IV
CGAGGACAATGCATCAACTTCAAAACCTGATTTTGGAACTTTGGCCAGAGCTTCATGGCATAAGTCAGAGTATTCAAAAAACGCTGATCTTTCTCAAAAAGCCCCGTCTTACTTCAACTATTCATTCACTTTCTAATAAGTTAATTCTCTGGGCCTAAAGAATAATGTTTAGGCCCTGTGCATATAAATGAATCATTTTCTTGCCTAAGTTTATTAACATCGTTATGGTAACCGCCAATAATCTTCAACACATGTTTATCTTTAGGAGCGCACATGCCTAAATTGATTTCTTTTATTGGTCTGCTTTCAATGATCGGCGTTGCATTCTTATTAAGTAAAGATAAGAAGAATATTTGTTGGAGAACAGTTCTAAGTGGTGTGGCCCTGCAGCTTGTTCTTGGGCTTTTCATTCTAAAGACTGACATCGGTCGTACAATTTTCGAGGGAGCGAGAACAATTTTCACTGGCTTCTTAAATTATACAAATGAAGGATCACGTTTTATTTTTGGTGACCTTGTTGATTCCAAAAAGTTTGGATTTATTTTCTTCACAATGGTTCTGCCGACAATTCTTTTTATGAGCTCGTTTATGAGTATCTTATACCATATTGGAATCATGCAATGGGTGATCAAGATCACTGCCAAAGTTATGGTTAAAGTGATGGGAACTTCTGGAGCTGAATCTCTAGCGGCCGCGGCGAATATCTTTGCTGGGCAAACAGAAGCGCCACTAGTGATTAAACCTTTTATTGGGCGCATGACTCGCTCAGAGCTTCTTGCTCTTATGACTGGTGGTATGTCTACTGTGGCAGGGGGAGTACTCGCGGCCTACGTGAGTTTTGGAATTGATGCTGCTCACTTACTTGCAGCTTCAGTTATGTCTGCACCAGCGGCTTTAGTGTGTGCGAAATTGTTAATGCCAGAAAGTGAGGACTCAGTAACTAAGGGAACTGTTTCAATTCAAATTGAAAAGAATACGGCGAATTTAGTTGATGCTGCTGCAAGTGGTGCAAGTGAAGGTTTAAAACTTGCCCTTAACGTTGCGGCCATGCTTCTTTCATTTATTGCCCTTATCGCTCTTTTTAATGGGCTACTTGGATGGGCAGGTGGTCTCGCTGGCTACCCACAACTTAGTTTAGAATTAATTACAGGATATTTGTTTTCACCAGTTGCTTGGATCATGGGTGTCCCATGGGCCGATTGTATGACAGTAGGATCTCTCTTAGGGAAGAAGCTAATTCTTAATGAATTTGTCGCCTATTTGGATCTTGCTAAACATTTAAATGACCTATCACCACGCTCAGTTGTTATTTCAACTTATGCCCTATGCGGATTTGCAAATTTCAGTTCGATTGCAATTCAAGTAGGGGGGATTGGTGCCCTGGCCCCTGAACGCAGGAAAGACCTTGCTCTATTGGGAGTTCGCTCTCTAATAGGTGGTACTCTTGCCTGCTTGATGACAGCTTGTATAGCAGGTATCTTGATATAGAATACTTTTTTTAAGGAATACCTATGTCTAAAGATCTGATTATCAACCAAACACTCGGCGAGTGTCGTGCTGCTTTGCTTGAAAATGGGGAAATCGTTGATTATCTCATGGAAAGAAGCAGCGAAAATGGTGAGAACCATCCCCATGTGGGAAATATCTACAAAGGAAGAGTTCTTAGAGTTCTTCCAGGTATGCAGTCTGCATTTATTGATATTGGCTATGAAAAGGCCGCATTTCTCTATGTAGATGATGCCTACATTCCAACTCTTGATGAACAACGTGAAATGCAAGAAAAAGCAAAAATCCTCAAAGAAGAAGAGGATAAGAGAAAAGGGAAAGTAATCCCTGATGAACTCTCTACTTTTTCTGATGCTGTTGATATGCGTTTTCGTCCAGAACATGCAACGATTGAATCTTTCTTAAAAGAAGGTGATGAAGTTCTTGTTCAAGTTGCCAAAGAGCCAATCTCTACAAAAGGTCCTCGCGTTACCCGTCATATTACAATTGCTGGACGCCATGTTGTGTACATGCCATTTATTGAACACACTGGTGTTTCGAGAAGAATTGAGGATGATACAGAAAGAGAGCGTTTAAAAGAAATGCTTGATACGATTCGCCCGGAAGGTAAGGGGATGATCGCGAGAACTGTTGCTGAAGGACAGTCGTATAAAACTCTTAAAAATGATTACGATCTTCTTGTAAGAATTTGGAAAGAAGTTCTTAAAAAAGAGGGAAGTGTAAAAGCTCCGAGCCTATGTCATAACGATCTAAGTTTTATTCAAAGACTTCTTCGCGACATTACTGATGAGTCTATTAATAGCATCATCGTTGATTCAGTTGATAATTTTAAAGAACTTGATAAATTCATTACGAAGTACATGCCTAATCTAAAAGGTAAGGTTGTTCAGTATGAAGCTGAAGTTCCTCTTTTTGAAAAATATGGTGTGGACCTTGAAATTGAAAGGGCCCTTTCTAATAAAGTTTACTTGCGCTCTGGTGGATCATTAAATATTGATCAAACAGAAGCTCTTGTTTCGATTGACGTTAACACTGGTAAATTTGTTGGTAGAAAAACTCTTGAAGAAACGATTCTTAGAACAAACTTGGAAGCAGTTAAAGAGATTGCTTATCAACTGCGTTTAAGAAATTGTGGTGGTCTAATCATTATTGACTTTATCGATATGGAACAAGAAGAGCACAGAGAAATGGTCTACAACTCTCTTCTTGAAGCTCTTAAAAAAGATCGTGCCAAAACAAAAGTTCTTCCTATATCTGAACTTGGTCTTGTGGAAATGACGAGAAAAAGAACACGCGATACTCTAACAAGAGTAATGTGTGAGTCTTGTCCTTACTGTGAAGGAACAGGACAGGTTAAGACGACAATGACTGTTTGTTACGAGCTTGTAAGAGAGCTAACGAAAGTACTAAGAAAATCTTCTGGAAAGAAAGTCGCAATTTTTGCTCACCCTGAAGTGACAGCAAGACTTTGTGGAGAGGATCTTGATTTGATCGAGACTCTTGAAGAAGCGTTTGGAAAAACTTTACAGATTCGTTCTGAAAATAATTACCATATTGAGCAATACGAAATATTTCCACAATAAAACTATTGTTTTATTGTTCAAACTTTTATAAATCTCCTCTTAAGAAAAACATTTCTCGAGAGGGGACTTATGAAATATATCGCACTAATTACAGCACTATTTTCTTTTAACACAATGGCCGAAGTTGTATCGCCACTTGAATTCAAGTATCACGCTCATCACACTAAATTTTCATGTAAGAGCTTTAAGGCAGCTACTGAAACAGCTGACACATTTAAAAATATTGAAATGAAGTTTTCTCATCTTGGTGTGAATACGGATATGACTGAGGCGATTATCAATCTTATTTCAACGGATTCAAAAAACTGTGAATACCGCGCACATTATACAATTGATGCTGTGGCCGACACTTTGACTTTTGTCGATTCTCAAATTTTAGGCGATAATTGTTCTGAGCAAGGGGCAGTGCTTGATTCCGTAATGCGTGAAGGTTTCAGATATATTTCTAAATATTATTACTATTTTGCTCTTAAATTTGCTGCAGATTTTGAAAATTCTTGCCAGGCGTCGACTGGAAATTATTTGGTAGAATTTGAATTAGGAAAATAGTTTTTATTTCCTCGACCTTCTTTCAGAGGGTTAGCCCATTTAGGGCCTGTAAAAAGGGCCCTAAAAAAATGCCTCGGCCATTTACGAAAGCACCTTATTTTGCTAAAGTTCACGGACATTTACGATGATTAATACTCGCCAGGTCCATTGGGGATTTGGCCGTTAGTCCAGGAGGAATCTATGATTTATGAGTTGGCCCTAGTGGCTAAGTCGGAACTTGTTGACGAACAAGTTAAAGCACTTCAAGCAATGGTTACAGACGTAGTAACTGCTCACGATGGTGAAGTTCTTCTAACAGATGATTGGGGAGTTAAAAAATTCTCTCAACCAAACCAAAGAGGAATCAAAACTGGTCGTTACGTTTACTTCATGTTCAAAGCTAACAAAGACAACAACGTTGAGCTTAACAGAAGAATCGGGATCAATGAAAGCGTACTTAACTCACTTCTAGTTAAAGTTGCTGATAGCGAAGCTGAAGCTGAAACACTAGTTAAAAAGTACAAAACTCCATTCTCTAAGAAGTACAACGGTTCAATCGTTGACGATCTAGAAAATGAAGAAGGTGCTGAAGCTGGTGACAGAAGAAAATTCGCTAGAAGAAAGAACTGTTGGTTCTCTGCTAAGGGAATTACAGCTGATTGGAAAGATCCAAAGACTTTCAACTGGCTTCTAAATGAATTCGGTAAAATCTCTCCAGCAAGAGTTTCTGGTATTTCAAGAAAGCACCAAAGATTTGCTAACACAGCAATCAAGAGAGCTAGAAATATCGGTATCGTATCTTATGTAAGAGGACAATTCTTAGAATAAGATTGGTAACTAGGCATGACAAACGAAAACGGAGAATACAAACATTCTGAAAATGACAAAGGACGCTTTGTTGCTGGGGAACTTACCCTAGGCAAGCTTCTTTTCTTTTTAGTGTTGACCCTTGCTTTTAGTGGCTTTGGTCCGTTATCTCTATTTGCGCCAGTGCCAATGGCCTTTGCCTACATCCTATACGGAGCTTTAAAAACTTCTGTTGTTGGGATCGTTGTTGTGGGAGCTTTAATGGCCCTTGCAACTTTCTTTCCTGCGGCGGCTTTTTTAGGTTCTCAAGCGGGTGTCTTTTTTGTGGCGATGGTTTTTGGTTTCTTCGCTTCGCACGTTATTGCTAAAGGACAAAGACCTGTCCAAGGGTTATTAAGATCAGGCTTTATTATCCTTTCTGCTGTTCTTCTGCTTGTTGGAGGAGTGGCGATGGTGAGTGAAGTTCCTGTGACTGAACAACTCAATAGTGTTGTAACAAAAACTTTCGAGACAGCTCTTGAAAGTGAGAATGTAAAGTCGATGCTTGCTGCAGGTGGACCTGAAGCGAGAGTTTTAGAGATGACTTTAAAAAACCCAGCTGATGCCGTTAAGCTTATTCTTGATTGGTCATTCACTGCTGTTTTTGTAGGAATTTTCTTTACTCTTTGGCTGACTTTATTTTTAGTTTTTAGAAATACTTTTATTTGGAAAGATAGACATAACTATCCCTACAAACTTAAGGATTTTGTAAACTTCAGAACTCCAGACTATCTTATTTATCCACTTCTTGCGGGTATGGGATTGATTCTTGGAACGGAGTATATTGGTCCATGGGCAGAAGTAGTTGGATATAACGTAATTTACTCGCTTGGAGTTTTTTATTTCTTCCAAGGTTTTGGGTGCTACTTAGCGTTTCTTGATTTCTTAAGTATTAAAGGTTTTCTTAGAACTTTTCTTACAATGTTTACAATATTTATGGGGTTTAAAGTTGTGGCCCTAACTGGTGTTTTGGACTTGTTTTTTGATTTTAAAAACAAACTTAAAAAAAAAAGTAGAAATGAAGGAGATATAATATGAAAGTCATTCTTACTGAAAAAGTGAAGGCTCTAGGTAACGTTGGTGACGTAGTTAACGTTTCAGCTGGTTTTGCTAGAAACTTCCTTATCCCAAATGGTAATGCAGTTGTTGCTGATGAATCAAATAAGAAGCAACATGATCACACTCAAAAAATGCTAGCTAAAAAAGTAAGCGAAGAAAAAGCTACTGCTGAAGCTACTGCTAAAAAACTTGGAGCTATCAAGCTTGAACTTATCAAAAAAGTTGGAGCTAACGGTAAGCTTTTCGGTTCAATCACTACTGCTGAGCTTTCAAAAGAACTTGAAACTCAAGGCGTAGAAATTGAAAGAAGAGTACTTGTTCTTGATAACCCAATCAAAGCTGTTGGTTCTTACACTGTTAAAGCTAAGCTTTTCACAGGTGTAGAAACTAAGTTCACAGTTGAAGTTAAGCAAGACCCAACTCAAATTGCTGAACTAAAAGCAAAAGCTGAAGAAGCACAAGCTCAAAAAGAAGCTGCTGCTGCGGCCGCTGCTCTTGCACAAGCTGAAGGTTCTGAAGAAGTTGACGCAAACAAAGAACTTTCTGAAGAAGAGAAGCTTAAGCAAGAAGCAAACAGAATCCTTAGAGGTTAATCTCAAAGTATTTTCGTTTCATGCGATAAATAAAGGGCCTGGAAGTTTTCCAGGCCTTTTTTTTGTGGTATAAAGTTCTACCACACCATCATTTCAAGGGGAGTTCATGAACGCACCAATACGCGAATTACCACACGATCTTTTAGCTGAAAAATCGCTATTAGGATGTCTTATCATTGATGGAAACAACTATGATGAGATTAGTGACTTGAAATTGAAAAAAGAAGATTTCTATCATCCTGGTTATGGAATTATTTTTGATGCAATTTGCGACCTTGCAATTAGCAACAAGCCCATCGATTATATCACTCTATGTTCGGCCCTTACTGATCGCGGAAAACTTGAAGAAGTTGGTGGAAACTCTGCTATTTTAGAAATTATTGAAGAGCAAATTTCTGCGGCCAATATTTATCACTACGGTAAAGTTGTAAAAGATAAATCATCATTAAGGGAAATCGTAAGAACTGCGATGCGCGTATCTGAAATGGGTATTAGCTATACTGGAAAAGTAGAAGACTTTATCCAAGATGTAGAGTCGAGCTTTTTTAAACTAACAAATGAGGCCAAGACTTCTGGTATCGTGAAGCTTAACTCTTGTTTGAAAGAAAACTTAAAAGAGATGGAAGATACTTCGAGAAGACCAGGTGAAGTTCAAGGTATCCCAACGGGTTACCCGAAGCTAGATGAGCTTCTTCTTGGAATGCAGCCTGGTCAGCTTATTATCCTTGCTGCCCGTCCTGCCATGGGGAAGACGGCCCTCGCTCTAAATATCGCACAGAATGCTTGTTCTCTAACTAGACTTCCTGTCGTGATCTTCTCGCTAGAGATGCTTTCAAAAGAGCTTTCAATGCGTCTTCTTACTCAGAAGGCCAAGGTTGACTCTAAACGTATCCGTCAGAAAAATTTCATGGACACAGACCTTCGTTCAATTGGACGAGCTGTAAAAGAACTTCAAGAGTTCCCGATTTATATTAACGACAATGGGGGTATCAACCTTCTTGATATTCAATCTCAATGTCGTAAAATCAAAGCGGAAGAGGGAATCGGTATGATTGTTATCGACTACCTTCAGCTAATGACTCCGCATACGAAAACAACTTCTCGTGAACAGCAGATCTCGGAAATGTCACGTGGACTTAAGGCCCTTGCCAAAGAACTTGAGTGTCCAGTGATCGCTCTGTCTCAGCTTAACCGTGGAGTTGAATCAAGACCAAATAAAAGACCAAACACATCTGACCTTCGTGAATCTGGGGCCATCGAGCAGGATGCGGATATTGTAATGTTCGTTTATCGTGATGAGTACTACCACCCTGACACAAAAGAGCCAGGTGTTGCCGAAGTTATCATCGGTAAAAACCGTGCCGGTTCAGTAGGAACTGCAAAGCTTGCCTTCGTTGGGGCGCACACAAGCTTTGAGAACCTTTCTCATTCTGAAGGCCTACCAGCTCAGTAATTGGGATGAACGTTTCACAACTGCACTCAATTTTTTATCTCGGCAATAAGTGGATGTTTCTCGAAGGCCCAGTGCGGGCCTTTGCCTATTATAGAAATTATCGCATTGATTTAAAGACAGGGTTACAAGAAGATTACGACATTGGTGCCTGGCTGGCCGAGATGAAGGTTCTTAAACTCACGACAAATTCAAAAAGAGTTATGCATCTTTGCTATGAACTCGGAGAACTTTTTGAATTAGGAAGTGTTTCTGATCACTGTTTGCTTGGAATTGATATTGAGTACGAAAGAGAAATCATTGTAAAAGATTTCAAAATTAGTGAACGATCTTCATTGGCACTAAAAGAAGAGTTTAGCGTTTCTAAAAAAGACTATACGAAGGCCTTTAAGCAGGTTCAGAAGCATTTAGTAAATGGAGATTGCTATCAGGTTAATTTAACATTTCCATTTGACTACAGGTTCAATGACGATGCTAAGGTTTTAGATTTTTATATGAGCTTTTGGTCGCAAAAACAAAAGCTCTCTCCTTATGCCCACTCAACTTACATTCCGTGCTTGAATAAACTTCTTCTCAGTAATTCGCCTGAGTGTTTGTTTCAAGCGAAGGAAAAAGAAGAGCATATTAATCTATGGACGATGCCTATTAAAGGAAGTGTTGAGAGGCCCAAAAATTGGAAGAGGGGTTGGCAAAAGCTTTTGAATTCAAAAAAAGATCGAGGTGAGTTGTATATGATCACAGATCTTTTAAGAAACGATCTTTCACGCATTAGTGACCCTTACTCTGTTGTGCGCATTAAGAGGGCCCCTTTACTGGTTCCAGGAATTGTTCATCAGTTTTCTCTCATTGATGTAAATCTTTCTAAAGCGACTTCTTTGTATGAAGTTTTAAAAGCACTTTTTCCAGGGGGGAGTATTACCGGTGCTCCTAAGAAAAGTGTTATGGAAATCATAAAGGAAGTGGAGCTTAGAGAGCGATCTTTCTACACTGGCTCAACGATATTTTTAAATAATAAAATAAAGGCCGCTTCTATCAATATTCGAACGATGATTGTGGACTTTGAAAACAAAAAAGCCAGCTATGGAGCTGGCGGCGGCGTTACTCTTTTAAGCAAAAGCGATTCTGAATTCGATGAAATGAAAATGAAAGTTCAGAGTTTTCTTAATGTCTTGAGAAATTCTTAAGATAATTCAAATAGTTATAAAATAACATCTCAATATTTTAGTGATTTCAGTTAATTGTGAGTAATTTAGTCCACTTTCTAATAATTTCTTACAATTCATTATTATGGGCCCTATTAGTTTGACATTAAGTTTTGCAAGTCGATATGATTTTTTGGCGCACAGAGAGGAAATCAGAAAGTGGCGCAATTTGCACAAGATAGTGCAAGGCTGAAATAAGACAAGGGAGTGTAATATGTCAGCTACTAAGGTAATCGATCAGGATGGAACGGTTGGGAAAGAGATGGTGGACTTCGGGACGCTTTCAGAGTTAACAGGTTTTCCAGTGGATTTTATTAAACAAGAGCTTTTGCTAGAAGATGGCCCTGTATCTATGGATGATCTTCGCTCATCTATGCTTAAGTATCTTGACGCTACAATGGGTGTTGCATAATTTTGTTTTGACCTATTAAGCGAAACATAGGAATTGTTTCACATTAGTGCTTAATATATAGAGGGATCGCCTTGTGCGATCCCTTTTCATTTTGAAGGGACTCGTTATGAAGCTATTACTTGGATTAAGTCTTTTATCTTTTAGTTCATTGGCCGCAATTAAAGTTGGTGTTTATGAGGGTGCTGATCCTGATAAAGGGGGAAAGTGCCAAATGGAAGTATTAAAAATTGACCATGGGACTTATAGGTCATCCGTAATTAATAGAACAATTCGCGCTGAGATTAAAGGGATCACCTATTCTTTGCGCTATAAAGAGCTCTTTCACTTCGATAAAGCATTTTTAGAGTTTGATAATACCTTTGTCAGCGACACTGTACAGATAGGCCACGAGCTTTATTCGGCCCGTATCGACTTCGATCCTGCAACGAATCACACAACACCATATTCCTTTACAACTCACACCAGAGAGGGTGAACTAGTAAGATGTCAAAAATTGACATTTATTAAAGACTACTAGTCGTTTGCTAAAACGAGGATATGAATATGAGAGCACTTTTATTTCTAATTTTGACCGGATTACTTTCAAGCTGTGTCTTTAAGGATTTAAAAGAGCTTTATTCTGAAGAAGAAGTTATTGCACGTTATGCCTCTTATGAGAGCGGCTCTCGTTTCATTACAATTGATAATAAAAAAATCCACTATCGAATGGAGGGACAAGGGCCAGCTTTGGTTCTTGTTCACGGGACCATAGACTCCCTTCATACGTGGGACCTGCTAATGCCGACTTTAAAGCAGCATTTTAAAGTCTTTCGTTTTGATATTCCAGGCTTTGGGTTGTCTGATCCATTTGACGAAATCCCTTCTGACCAAGTTGTCGAAGAGTCTGTTGTATTTATGGATAAGCTTTTTAAAATGATGAAGCTTGAAAAGTTTTCAATGATGGGCAACTCTCTTGGTGGCCTTCTCACTTGGTACTACGCTTATCACCATCCTGAAAAAGTTGAAAAGGTTGTTCTCCTAGATAGTGCTGCCTATGCTCAAGACTTTCCTTGGATATTTGATGCGAGCAATCCCATCTATAAATTTGTGGTTTCTATGGGGGGAAAGTATTTCGGTGAAGACTTTATTAGATTGTTTGGTAACAAAATTCCAGGTGTAGTAGGAGAGTCAACACATCCTAAGTTTGTTAAAGAGCAGCTAAGAAGAATCGGCATGATGTTCCAATCTGAAGGTAATGTCGAAAGTTATATGAACCTCTTAGAAGTCGAATCAAATTATGATTTCAGACACGCGAGTGTCATCTCTAAAATCAAGGCGCCTATGTTCATTATCTATGGGGCCAATGATAAAGTGATTCCTCCGAGCATTCAATTGCCTCGTTTTGTCCAGGATAGGCCCAATGATCGATACTATGTTTTCCCAGAAGGTGCGCACGTTCCTCATTGGGAAAACCCACACGATTTACTAAAGCTTATTGTTCCATATTTCGTATCTAAATAGATAAAAAAAAATGATCTAGATCAATGCTCTTTTTCGCCTTAGAGAGATACTTGTATTAGGAAGTCATCTCAAGGAGGCGAAGATGAGAAAAATGCTAATTAAAATGAAGTTACTCGGTGTGCTTGTCACGGGGATTTGTTCTTTTAACGTGAAGGCAAGTTCGAAGTCATCATGGATTTATTTCGACCTTGGCGATACGGTTATTAATACCAAGGCCAAAACCGGGTTTAAGTATTTTGATGGCACAAAAGAGTATATTGAGCGTCTTAAAGACCGTGGATATAAAGTCGGGATCATTTCAAATATCCCTGAACAATTTGGAATGGACTACGATGAAAAACTTAAAACGCTAAAGGAATATATTGCTAAAAATTGGACTGATGATAAAGATTTCGATTGGACGCAATTTGATGAAGTTTTTCTGCCGCTTAATAACTCAGAGTTAAAGCCTGCAGATATTCTGTATATGAAGGCCATGGAAAGAGCAGATTATTGTCCGATGGCCTATGTTTCAGAAAATATCGTTGAGGTTGAAAAGGCAAGCTCAATGGGTATTGCCGGCCACTTATTCGTCGATAGCACGAGCGATGGTTATGTGGCCGTAGATGAAATTGACGATTTTCTTGAGACTCATTATACAAATTCAATTCCAGAGAACTGTCTCTAGAAAAATCGAAAGGTGTCACATTGTCTAACGACGATGTGACACTATTTCAAATTTTTAAGTGCATTCAACAGAGTTTCATCTTGTTTGGCAAAACAAAAGCGCACAATTCTTTTTCCTTCATCTGACTTTAGGTAAAATGCAGATGTTGGAATTACAGCAACTTTATTTTCTACGATAAGTTTCTTGCAATAATCCACGTCATTTTCACCTTCAGGCAACATGACCAGAGCAAAGTACGTCCCCGCAGGATTTAGAACGTTGAGACCAGCATCTTTTAGACCATTCACAAGAAGGTCGCGCTTTCTTTTGTACTCGCTTTTAAATTCGATGATATATTCATCCATTTTTTCTAAAGCACGTGCCATGGCCACTTGCAAGGGGTGAGCAACACAAAACACATTGAATTGGTGAACTTTGTGAATGGCCGAGATGATTGTTTCGCTAGAGCAAACCCAACCAATTTTCCAACCTGTAAGGCCAAAAGTTTTTCCTGTTGATGAAATTGTAATTGTTCTCTCTTTCATATTCTCAAGAGTGGCCGTTGGAATATGGGCCTTCTCAAATGTTAGAAACTCGTAAACTTCATCACTCATAACATAGAGGTCGTTTTCACAAGCAAACTGACAAAGCTCAGAGAGTTCGCTCTTGTCATACACTTTACCTGAAGGATTATGAGGATTGTTGATAATGAGCATTTTAGTCTTATCAGTAAGCGCTTCTTTGATTTCATTGATATCGTAAGTGAAATTCGGTGCTTTAAGTGTCACTGGCACTATTTTAGCCCCTGCAAGTTCAATGGCGGCCAGATATGAGTCGTAAAATGGCTCAAGCACAATAACTTCATCACCGGGGTTTAGGAGAGCAAGACAGGCACAGAAAATCGCTTCTGTGGCCCCGTTAGTAACGAGAATTTCAGAGCTTGCGCTATAATCGAGATGATATAATTTCTTATAATTAGCAGAGATTGCTTCTCTAAGAGAGAGAATTCCCATTGAAGGTGCATATTGATTCTTTCCAAGGTGACCTTCATCTAAGGCCTCTTTTGCAAGATTGATAACCCATTTTGGCCCATCAAAATCTGGAAAGCCCTGAGAGAGGTTGATCGCCTTATTTTCGATGGCCATTTTTGTCATAGTTGAGAAAATGGACTCTTTAAAATTGCTCACAACATGATTCATTGACTTCATAACTTTTCCTAAAAATTTCTGCTTGTTGGCCTATCTTTACTACATACTCGTGGCCAAAAAAAGGTTTTTTTTCTATAGATTGTAAAACACATAATACAGCACAGGGGGAATCTATGTCATTTATTACAAGTGCGCTAGACCACGAAGAAATGAAGAAGCTTGCAGGTCTCGTTCGTGTCATGAATACAATGGGCCATAATCCGGCCACCAGCGGTAACTATTCACTCAGATCTAAAACTAACGCAAAAATGGCCTTAGTGTCAGAGTCTGGTATCGATAAGAGTAAGTTTACTGTGGACCACTTTTTGCCTGTAAATTATGAAACTCGCATTCCTGACGAGAGTGTTACACTTGCTGGTCGTAAATCTTCAGATGAGACGGATATTCACTTATCAATTTATCAAGCGACTAAGGCCAATTGTGTTCTTCACTCGCATATGCTGGATTCTCTGTTATTTGCTGATTTATTTCCAGGAAAAGATCACGCAATATTATCTGGCCTAGAACTTCTAAAAGGTTTTAAAGGAATCAAAACTCACGAAGTCGAAATTAAAATTCCATGTTTTGAAAATACCCAAGATATCTACAATCTTTCTTTGCAAGTTATTCCACTTATCGAAGATAACAAAGGTTGTTACGGTCTTCTTTTGCGTGGTCACGGTATTTATGTTTGGGGTGAATCAGTTGAAGAGGCGAAAAGACACCTTGAAGTTTTTGAATATCTGTTTAAATATTACTTAAACACACACAAATTGAAATAGGGGATTAGATCATGGCAAAACTCTATATTGCAAATGAAGATAAAACGATAACTGATTTCAATGAAATTAAAAGTATCTTAGGGACTCATAACATAATGATCGATCAGTGGGCCGCGAACACGAAGCTTTCTGATGATGCTGATCAAGAAACAATTCTCAAGGCCTATGAACATGAACTGAAGCCTTATATGGAAAAAAATGGTTATGAAACTGCAGATGTTATTAATGTAACCCCTGCTACTCCAAATTTAGAGGCCATTCGCGAAAAATTCATGAAAGAGCACACTCATAGTGAAGATGAAATTCGCTTTTTCGTAGATGGTGAAGGTTTATTTTGGTTTCATTTAGACAATGGTGAAGTTTTAGGTGTGACATGTAATGCAGGTGATTTCATGGCGGTGCCTAAAAATTATAAGCATTGGTTTGATCTTGCTCCAAAATATTTTGTTAAGGCCATACGTATCTTTTCTAATATGGAAGGATGGGTTCCGCACTATACGGGATCTGGCGTAGATGCGAGATATAATCCATGAAATTTGTCTTAATGGATGTTGAAGGGACAACGACATCAATTAGTTTTGTCCATGAAGTACTTTTTCCATTCTCTAGAGAGAGAATGGAGAGTTTTGTTACACACAATATTTCTCAAAAAGAAGTTCGCGAATCACTGGATCTTGTAAAAGCAGACGCTAAAAAAGAAGGTCTTGGAGAACTTGGAGATAAGCAAGCGGTTCTTCTTTTATTGAAATGGATTAAAGAAGATCGCAAGCACTTTGCTCTTAAAACATTACAAGGTTTGATTTGGGAAGAGGGATACAAAAGTGGAGAAATCAAAGGTCATGTTTATGAGGACGTTCTTCCTTGTTTTAAAATATGGTCAGAGAAAGGGTTGGCCCTCGGAATCTATTCTTCAGGTTCAGTAAAGGCCCAACATTTGATTTTTGAATACTCTACGAGTGGGAATCTTCGCCCTTATTTAAAGGCCCATTTTGATACATTGGTTGGTCATAAAAGAGAAGTTCAATCGTATTTGAATATCGCAAAAGAACTTGGACTTAATCCAAATGAGATTCTTTTTCTTTCGGATATAAAAGAAGAACTTGATGCGGCCAAGGACGCAGGGATGATGACAACTCAACTTGTAAGAGATGAGAATGTGGTTAGAGGCTCACACGCTGTCATTGGCCAATTTGGTGAGCTAAGTATTTAAATTCATGTGAAATACTCCGAATAATGTTTGGGTAGGTACGATTTTGTTTGGCAAGACAAACAAAAATTCGTATCTATCTTGCAACGAAATAAACATTACGAGGAGAATATTTTGAAGAATGTTATATTGATTCTATCTGCTTTAGTAAGCACTTTATCTTTTGGTGAAACAAAAAAAATCACACTTTATTCAGTATATGAGGGAAAGGATTTAGCTCCTATTTTTAAACCATTCATTGATGCCACAGGTATTCAAATTGAAGTTGTTGACGGAAAGAGCAATGATCTTATCAAAAAGCTTGAACAAGAAGGTGAGAACACTGTTGCCGATCTTCATTTAGATAAAGATCTTATTTATTTCTCAAAGGGCCTAAAGAAAGATCTGTATCAGCCACTTAATTCCAATGTTGTAACGGCAAATGTTCCTGCAAATTTTGTAGAGCTTAATCAAAATTGGACGACAATTTTTTATCGTTCACGTGTGATTATGTATAACAAAAACAAAGTCGATCCTTCTGAACTTTCAACTTATGAAGATCTTGCTAGTGATAAGTGGAAAGGGCGTCTATGTGTTAGAACATCTAAAAATAGCTACAATGAAGCACTAACTGCATATTTTATTCACCACTTTGGCGAAGCAAAAACTCTTGAACTTCTAAAAGGGCTAGTAGCAAACTTCGCAGTAGAACCTATGGCCAACGATCGTGCTGTAATCAGTGCAGTTGCTGAAGGGGTTTGTGATGTTGGTATTGCAAATTCATACTACCTCCCTCCATTCATCGTAAACGATGCAAACTTTGCAACAAGACCATTTTTTCCGAATCAAGGAACAACTGGTGCACACGTTAACGGTGTTGGTATTGCACTAACTAAGCACTCGAAAAATGTTAAAGAAGCAAAAATGTTAGTAGAATACTTACTGACAAAAGATATTCAGACTCCTGTTGCTGAATATTTCTTCCAATACCCAGTTAATGCTGAAGCTAATATGCATGACATTCTAAAGAGTTTTGGCCCTTTCGAAGTTGATCAAACTACTGTTGGTGAGATTGGTGCTCATGCTCAAAGAGCTGTAGAACTGATGAATGAAGCAGATTACAAATAAGCTTTTTAATGTGCCACTTTCTTTAGAAGTGGCACTTCTTTTTTAGAAAGAACTTTTTCCAGTAAGTGTTGTGAATTCTTCAAGAACTTTCATACCAAATAAAGAATTTCCTTTTTCATTCAAAGCAGGCGACCAAACACAAATAGAATAGTTGTTTGCAAGTGCAGCTACGATGGCGCCACCAACACCACTTTTACAGGGAAGACCAATTCGATAGGCCACTTCACCAACGTTATCATAAGTTCCACAACTCATCATTAAAGCATTGATCCTCTTGGTGTGACGAGAATTTGTTACAACATTTCCTTTGATATCGAGCCCACCATTACATAGAAAATAAAAAGCGCGGGCCAAATCAGTTGAGCTCATCATGATTGAGCACATTTTAAAATAGGTATCAAGTACAAGGTCTACATCACAGTGAATATTGTTATAGCTTTTCATAAAGTAGGCGAGGGCATAATTTCTATGGCCCGTTGATTTCTCACTTTGATAAATATTTTCATCGAAATTAATAGAATCATTTCCGGCCAGTGTTTGGATGAATGATAAAATTTTAGCGAAAGCATCTTTGCCATATTTTTCACAAAGAATATCAGTTGTAACAATCGCTCCGGCATTGATGAATGGATTTCTTGGAATCCCTTGCTCATATTCAAGTTGAACTAGAGAATTAAAGGCCATTCCAGAAGGTTCCTTATTTGTCCTTAGCCATAGCTTGTCGTCGAGTTCATTAAGGGCAAGCGTAAGTGAAAAAAGCTTCGAGACACTTTGAATCGAAAATAGTTTATCTTTTTCACCAAACTCAAAAGTTTCAAGAGATGAGTGGCATATAATGGCCGCACTAAATTGCTTAGGTTCAACTTTTGATAACTCGGGGATATAGGTTGCCACATGGCCTTGACCTAATAGGTGTTTTGCCAGTTCGATACTCTCTTGAAGTTGTTTTTTCATAGTAAACTCTAACTCTTTGAAATATGGTCTTTTGTTATAACAAAATGTTATAGCATTCATAACTTAAATGGTCTTTATTTGGTCGTCTGATTTTTATATCTTTGCACCAACAAAAACAAAGCTTGTGGAGATCATTATGAACAAAGAGATTTTACTATCAACGATTTTATTAGCAAACCCTGTAATGAGTATGGGAGCACAAAGAGTATCTGAAGTGAAAGACCTTAAGGCAAAGGTTGACCGTAAGCTCTTAGATAGTGAATTCATTTCAGTACCCATTGAAATGGATGAGTGGAAGTATGATGAGGCCGGAAACTACTTTAAAGAAAGAGTGATGAAAAAGGTGAGTCTTGCTTTTGTTAAAAGAACAACTCTACCGACAATTTGGTCAATGGAAACTGGAATTGAAGATTTTTATGCTGATTACGAAGTTGTCGTAACTTTGAAAAAGCACTCTGAAAACTCTGAAGACTCTGGTGTTGATGAGTTTTACTATGCAAAAAAATCAGGAAAAAACAGATACAAAATTTATGATTGTCAGTCGACTTCAAGTTGTCAAAGGGATGTCGTCATTGATGTTGAAATTGTAGAATCTTCTAAAGGAAAAATTTTAAGAGTTATTTCAAGCGATCTTACTAATTATAACGAAGAAGCATTGTTTGCAATGTTGATGAAAAACCCCATTTTATTAGAAACAAATGATAAATAAGACTTCAGAAGAAATTTTAGAATTTCTTTCGGACTTCTCCTACAAAGACGATGAGGATTATCTTACTCTTTGTAGGGAGGTCCTCTCCCTCCAAAAAGAAACACAGCTTAGTACCAAAGCTCTCCAGAAGATGACGGATTATAGAATTATCTCTTCATCAACATTATGGAGTAATCGCTCTCACTTAGAACATTGGGATAGTGCAAATAAAGAAGTTTTCAATTTGATACAGTCTAATAACTCGATAAACCATACCAGTGCTAAAAAACTGAATTTTCTTTTAACAAATAATGAAAATAACGAAAGAGTTGATGAAATCTTTGCTGGACCTTGGAAGTATTTAGAGTTCGAATTTCTTTCACTTGCAAAAGAGCGTTTTGAAAATGAAGTGTTAACACTTTCTGACCCCATTCAAAAGGCCATTGAAGTCTATATTTGGCTCATAAATTTACATCCATTTAAAGACGGAAATGGCAGGACTGCAAGGCTAAGTGCTGATCTTTTATTGTTGCAATCTGGTCTGTTGCCCTTGTGTTTCAATTCTAATATATCAAGTTTTGTGGGAAATCTTATAGGTGCTCAAAAAGTCTCAAAGAAAGTCTGTGTCTTGAGGACTCTTGATGCAATTAAAAGACCTTATGAAATTGTTAGGGGTGGGTAATTTTTCTAGATTGATATAATTAACAATAAAAATTTGTTATAGATAACGAATGGAAACCAACCTTAATTATCTTGTTTCTTTCCTTGAACTGGCCCGTACCTTGAACTTTTCAAAGGCCGCTAAAAATTTACAAATGGCCCAGCCGGGTCTTTCGCGCCAAATAAAACAATTAGAAGAGTCTATTGGAGTCTCTTTATTTAGAAGAGATAATAAAAGAGTCGTACTAACAGCAGAAGGCGAATCATTTTATAATAATATTTCATCTGCAATGAATGACATTACTGAATCAATTCAAAGTATTCGTGATCATGCAGATAATAAATCGGGAAGAATTATTGTTGGCTGTCCATTGGAGTTTGGTGAACTTGTAATGGCCCCATTGTGTTCTAAGTTTAATCAGGAATATCCCGATATCCAGCTCTCGTTAAAGTTTTGTGCGATGAATGAAGTTCCAAAATTATTATTAGAGGGAAAGGTCGATTTTGGAGTAGGGCTTAAACCGCTAGATCAGGATAATATTAGAAGTTATAAATTCATTGAGCAGAATTCTTACTTGCTCTCAGCAAACAAAAATCAAAAATTTGATCTTAAAGTCGAAGAAATGGAATTTGCCGGATACAGTGAAAATGATCCATTAATAGGAAATTTTGTTAAAAAGCATATTGCGAAGACGAGTAAGTTTAAATACAAATTAAAATTTATGGCCAATTCTCATAGCGCTTTAGTCGGCTATTTAGAAAATAATCCTGGTGTTTATGGTGTTCTCCCTTTTCTTTCTAGACCAGTAATTGAGGCCATGGAAAGAAAATCCTTGTATCAAGTTGGGAGTAAGACTCTACTCTCAAGCCTATTCCTATTGACGAGCGTTGAAGATACGATGCCTGCTCGCAAAAAACTTTTTAAAACATTTCTGCTAAAAGAAATAGAGAGTTTTAAAAAGACGAAGTGATTTCATCCTTTATTATAATAGGCCAAGTAGTTAAAAAAACCTAAAGTCGCTTTCCAAGTATCCGATATGACAAATGAACAGGGATATTTTAAAGGATACAAGGAAGTCGATATGGATATTTCTACAATCATTGGTTTTGTCGTTGCAATCGCTGCACTTCTAGGTTCGATGCTTACAGGTGGTGGACTAGGGCAGTTTATTGACGTTCCATCAGTGCTCGTAGTTTTTGGTGGTCTGATTGGGGTTACCTTTGTAAAGTGGCCAATGGATACCGTAAAAGCTGTTGCGACAGTTGGTTTGAAATCTCTGAAATTTGAACCAGTGGATCCTTTAAAGACTATTGAACAAATGAGTGAGTATGCAAACCTTGCACGTTCACAATCAATTTTCGCACTTGAAGAAGAAGCAAAAAAAGACGCAGCTAAAAATAATGCCTTTTTAAGAACTGCTCTTATTCTTGCGGCCGACAATAAGCCAGTTGAAGAAATTGAAAAAGTATTAAAAATTGAAATTGAATCTCTCGAGTCGCGCCACAAAACGGGACAAGATCTTTTTGGTGGTATGGCCGAAGATGGTCCAGCGATGGGAATGCTTGGGACACTAATTGGACTTGTAATCATGCTTAACAACATGAGTGATCCCGGTTCAATTGGTCCTGCCATGGCGGTTGCCCTTTTGACGACTTACTATGGTGCGGTTGTGGCCAACATCTTTTGTAACCCTATTAAAAATAAAATTTCAATTCGCTCAGCTGAAGAAGTTGCGAATATGAATATTATTATGGCCGGTATCATTGGTATTGTTTCTGGTCAGAACCCTAAATCGATTAAATCAGCACTCGCTTCATTCTTGCCTCCGTCGCAAAGACCTGAAGACGATATGTAATAGTAATTTACTTTCAAGGAAGAGGTAATTTATGGCAGAAGAAGGCGTAAACCAAGCAGAAGGCGGCGGTGGAAGTGATGACGTTAAATGTCCTCCATGTAAACCGGGATTACCGGGGTGGATGGCGACATTTTCGGATCTGGTAACACTGCTCCTTACATTTTTCGTTCTCCTTCTTTCAATGGCCAAAACGGAAACATCAAAATATGAAGCGGCCCTAGGCTCTATTCGTAATGCATTTGGTGGAAACGTTTTGAAGCAAGGTGAAGTTATTCAACCAGGAAAATCTCCTGATGACTTTCCTACGATGATGGAATCAAGCGAGACTATTAAACCATTTCCAATTGAATTTCTAACGATGGAAGGAATTTTAGATAAACATGAAATCAATCGTGAATCAGATGAAGTTCTGCAAGATATGAAAAAAGATCTTAAAGAATATGAACTTTCTGACTCAGTTGATGTATTTGAACAGTCTGAAGGAATAAAAGTTTCTGTTAAAGATAAAATCTATTTTAAAGAAGGTTCAATTGAAATAGAGGCCAGTCGTGTCGCAACTGATGTTTACGAAAGAGTGGTAAAGCTTCTTCGTAACGAAAAGTGGACAATCTTTGTTCTAGGTCACGCTTCGAGGGGAGAAGTTGCTAAGGGAAGCACGGCTGACTCTTGGGAGCTATCGGCGCAAAGGGCCAAGGCGGTAACAAAGTCTTTAATCAGACGTGGAGTTATGCCAGATAGAATCACAACTACTTTCTTTGGTGATTCTAGACCTGTGATTCGTCCAGGTAGATCAGAAGCTGAAAATGAAGCGGATAGCCGTCGTGTTGAATTTATTATTAGAAAAACTGACTTACAATCTGAAGGTCATAAAGTAGAATCACACTGATGAAAGAAACGGAAATTTGTTTTCTAAATAATTCTAAGACACTTGAAGAGCTCCTGAAAACGGAGCTCTTTTTATCTCGTTCATTTATAAAAAAATATCTTACGAAAAAACAATTATCTTTAATTCCAAAAAAAGGGCAATCAATTAGACTGCCTATAGAGTTGTTAAACCATCGTTTGGTTAATCCTGTTTATACAAATAGCGATATTCCTATTCTCTTTGAAGATGATAAATTTTTGGTTTTTAATAAACCGGCCCATGTCCATGGCCACCCACTTAGCTATGATGAAACAGACACAGTTTTGAACTTCTCAAGAAGTTATCTCAATTCTCTTTTTCTTGGACTACCATCAAGTAATCAAGAGCGCGGTCTACTATATCGCTTAGATGAAGTGACAAGCGGCGTACTTATTTATGTAAAGGATGAGAAAGTTCATGAAAAGTTAAGGGGTGAGTTCTCATCATGTGTGAAAGAGAAGGTTTATCTTGCTATTGTCCATGGAGAAATTGCTGAGCACGGAGAGATTCGCCACTTCTTTCAATCTGCTGGAGAGAGAGGAAGAAGAAGAGTTCTCTCTGAATCTGGTGAAGGGGAGTTTGGAGAGTTGCGCTTTGAGAGATTAAAATACATTGAACAAAAGAAGATTTCTGTTGTGAAGGTTTATTTAAAACAAGGTGTGCGCCATCAAATTAGAGCACAACTGGCCGCCATCCATCATCCCATCCTTGGAGATGAGCTTTATGGAGGAGAGAAATCTGAACGTGTTTTCTTACATGCTTTAAAATATTCATTTGATTTTGAAGGAAGGCCACAAACTTTTGTGGCCACGAATGCTGATCTATTTGACGATTTCTTGGACCTTAACACTTGCATATAAGTGGTCCATTATGAACTTCTCTGACTTGAGAGTCCTAAATTTTGCTATATCCTTTCCCATTGTTGCCGCATTTATTTTGATCTGTGCCTGAGTAAGGGTCAAGGTTACAGCATCAGTTCTTTCGATATTATCGGAAGGAGAATTCTTTGCGATGAAAATGAGGGAATTGGCCAACTCTCTATAAACGGCCATTTTTAGCGCGTTCTTTTCTTTTACGAGTTTTGAAGCATCAATTGTTGAATTAATATCAACATGAAGATTGTTTCCATCACATTTGGTTGCCCAATTCGCTGGAATCCTTTTATTAAGCATTACAAGAGTTGCCTTACAAGAGGTCGGGGTCAATCTTTCTGCCCTTTGCCCAAAAAAGCCCTTCTCTCTAAGCCCGCTTAAAAAGATAAACATGAACAATATGCCCACAACTAAAACAGGATTTTTCATAAGTGATTTCGGTATCATGGCCCTATTATCTCATATTTTGGAAAAAAAAACATTAAAGGGAAGGGGTTGCTTATCCGACAAGAAAGCTAAAGTATTTAAGGAAAAAATATGACAAACACCCCTCTGAAAAATAGCCTTGTAACGACTGAGTATTTTTGGTCGGTTTTAAAAGGGCTAAACGCTGTAACTACATCTTGTGATATTGAAGAATTTTTAGAAAGAACAGGCGCAAGCTTTTCTGAATTTCATGAAGTTTGCGAGTTTATGAAAAATATCGATTTTCCCTTTGCTCTTGAAAATGTTGGCGATAAGACTCATCTTGTTCCTACGAGAGATTGGCTAACTGTAAATATGGATTTTAGTCTAATTGATTGGTTGGCCATGCAGGCGACTTTTTCTGAGGCCCAGTTCAATGGAAATAATCCAGCGTTTTCCACTTTAAATGAAAAGCTAAATTCTATTGCTGAATACTACCCTGATTTTGATATTGTTAGCGCGCTAGAAAGTTACTGGCAAAAGGCAAAAAGCATGAATGAAGTTCCAAGTGAGTATGAGTCGTTTTTTTCGACTCTACAAGATGCGATTAGTACTGGTGTTGGCCTTGATATCAAAACACATTCAGGACGTACGATGGTGGTTTATCCTCATCAAGTTGTCTATCTTGAAGGTGTTTTATCTATTGTTGCCGAAGACTGTGATGATCGCTGTTTAGTATTTTTAGGATTAAATGAAATTGAAAGAGTTGGCGCGTACGATGAAGAGTATTCACCTAATTTTTCATCAATTGAAGTGAAGGACTTTATCAGTGCAATGAGAGTTGTGACAGGTGATGAAGTTCGACTTGTTTTAAAAGTTCAGGCAGAAAAGCATATTGAACTAAATCCAAAATTCCATTTTTTAGGAAATCCTTATATTACACAAAATTTTGACGGAGACATTATTTGGGCCGCTTCTGTAGAGGTCTCAAATGAACTTTTTGAATGGCTCTATGAAATTCGAGAAGGTGTTGAAATTCTAGACCCAGGTCATTTGAAAAGTGATTTTGCCGCTTACTGCGCCACTCGCTATTCTGATGATATGACAGAGTTTAAAAAAGTCGCATAGTCATAGAACTCTCTTCGTGTTACTCTCATTATGATGAGTAACACGAATATAAATAAAAATTTCTTTCTCCTCTCATTTCTTCCGGCCATCGCCTATTGGTACCTTGAAGAAAATCATCCCGTCCATATCGCAGTCATTGGTGGCCTAATCTTAGCGGTTATTGAAATTATTTTAGAGAAAATTTTCACTCGTCACGTTCATACTCTTTCAAAACTAAATTTTGGACTTATTCTCGTACTAGGTTCATTGTCCGTTTTTGCTCATGAAGGTGTGTGGTTTAAGCTCCAGCCCTTCTTTACAGGTATCGCACTTTTTAGTTTTCTAATCTATAAATTGAAGACAGGTGAAGGACTCTTAGAAGAGATGTCTGAACTCATGGGAACAAAAAAATTGCCGAATTTCATTTTGCGTTCAATGGAATGGCATATGGCCTTTTTCTTGTTGGCCTATGGATTTTTTATGGGGGGACTTGCTATATATTCAGATACGGGAACGTGGACTTTTTTTAAGACTATTGGCTTTTACTTGGTCTTTTTCGTTTTTATGATTGGTGAGATGGTTCTTATTAGAAAAAAACTCTCTAAACTTGTTAGAGAGCATGAACTACTTAAACATCATTTTCAAAATCGTTCATAATTTGAGTTTGAACTTTTACCGATTCTGTATGGATGAGGTTGTATAATTCCTCAATATATTTTTCTTTTAATCCGTATGATTTTCCAAGTTGAACTCTTTCTTTCATAAGAGAGTCCATTCTTGATAATTGCAGAGGAGTGATATTGTTATTCTTCTTTTCAATTCCAATCTCTTTAACAATTTCCATTCTCATTTTTAAAGATTCAAGAATTTCTTTATCAATGGCATCGATTTGTCTTCTAAGTCCGCTTAGACGAACTTCAAAATCCGCTGTACCACCGTCTTGTGTTCTAAGATGTAATGAAGAAATAATATTTTTAAGCATATCTGGCGTAACTTGTTGAGAGGCATCTGACCATGCCTGATCTGGAGTCAGATGGGTTTCAACCATTAAACCATCCATGCCAATATCCATACTCTTTTGGCAAACTTCACCAACTAAATTTCTATTACCCGTGATATGGCTCGGGTCGCAGATGATAGGAAGGTTTGGCAATCGTCTTTTTAATTCGATAGGAATTGACCACATAGGGTTATTTCGCCACTTACTTTTTTCTGCTGTTGAAAAACCGCGGTGGATGGCCCCTAATTTCTTAATACCTGCTCCATGAAGTCTTTCAAGAGCTCCTAGCCAAAGAGCGAGGTCAGCATTAATGGGATTTTTAATGAGAACTGGAATATCAACGCCTTTAAGAACGTCTGCAATTTCTTGAACTGCAAATGGGCTAACTGTTGTGCGTGCACCAATCCAAAGAATATCAATGCCATTTTTGAGGGCAAGTTCAGTGTGCTCAGCATTGGCAACTTCAGTTGTAACTAAAAAGCGTGTTTCTTTTTTGACCAGGGCCAACCACTTAAGTGCTGGTTCTCCATGGCCTTCAAAAGCATAGGGTCTTGTTCTTGGCTTCCAAGCACCGGCCCTGAAGACTGAAACTTGATTGTTTTTTTCAAGCTCCTTGGCCGTCGCAAGAACCTGTTCTTCACTTTCGGCAGAGCAAGGGCCAGCAATAACCAAAGGTTTTGTCCCAAAATCAAACCAATCTACAAGTGGAGTTAAGTCCATATCCAAGCGAGTCTCCTATAAAATTTTCGCTAATTTAGCACATCTCAGTACTTATAGGACGAGTTGGAAAAAATTTCAAAGAAAAAGGCCTTTTTCATAGGAAAAATTACTAGGAGGGTCAGCATCTAGCGGAAATTCTGCTAATGTGGGCCAAACAATCAACATTGGATCATTATGAAGTTTTGGATTGTTATGACCTTCGCCCTATCGGGGTTTCTGGGTCATGCCCAAGAATTTGTTTTTGAAGAAGTGAGCTCACCAACTGCGTCCGAAAAAATAGATTTTGGACACGTTAACCTTTCTGTTATTTCTGGCCATTATTTTCAAAGAAAAGAACAGGATTTGACTGTTGATGGAACCTACTCAAAGTCATTTCATTGGGAGCATTTTGAAACTTCATTTGGTGTTCAAACTGAAGGTGGACGTTTCCATTTATACGAAACATTTTTAGGTCTAAAGAAAGAAGGGCTGCAGATTCGTGTCGGCCAACAAATTATCAATTGGGCCAGAATTGATTTCTTTTCGTCCTTTGAAAGTATTAATACAACGAACTTTGAAAATCCCTTTATTCGTGAAACTAAGTATCAAAAAAGTGGAAACCCGCTTATTTACACAAACTATGGTCCACTTCATATTTTTTACGCTCCAAAAAAGCATGTGAGTTATTTACCTGATGAAGATTCTAAATGGAGCTTCTTTCAGAATTCAAAATTACTTGGGATTGAAGAAAACTCTTCATTGAAGTTAATCCAATATGAAAATGAACCAGAAACTAAGAAAGAATCATCTTTTGGTGCAAGGTTGCAAAAAGATCTAGGACAAAGTGATTTTGCCATTTCATTTGTAAAGACGACAAGTCAAATTCCTACTTATATCTTAAAAGGAAATAAGCTTGTCCCTCAATTTCCTAAAGTACAAATTATTGGTGCTGATTTTTCAACGAGTATATCTCATTATGTTCTTAAGGGGGAGTTGTCTTTCACAAACGATCTTCTAGTTACAAAAAAAGATTTCTCACAAGTTGAAACATTGGGGACAAATGCGGCCTTTAGTCTTGAGGGAAATCCTTTTGAGAGTGCGTGGAAAATTAAAGTAACTATGGCCTATCAACTATTAGATACATCCGAGATCATCTACGAGATGAAAGAGGAGCTTACAGGGCACTATGAAGTTGAAAAGCTTTTATTAGATGAAAAGCTAACGCTTAATATCGGAATTCTAAATACATTTAATGACACAAGTTATGGATTGATCTTTAAAGTGAAATACAATTTAAATGACAATATAGAATTATCAATTAAGGCCAGTTCCCTTGGCGGTAAAGGCAGAGGACCTCTGGCCTTTTATGATATGAACAGGGCCTTGTTTGCTCAAGTAGAGATAGATTTATGATTAAAAAATGGCCTTATATTTTAGTTGTATTATTGATGACATTATTTCCAATTTTCTTTATGGGTAACGTTGCCTTTGATAATACAATTAGAAGCTATGCTCCACTTAAGAGTGATCATTTTATAAGTTATGATCATTTTCGTGATGTGTTTGGCAGCGATGAAGTGTTGGCGATTATTGTTGATATTGATGGATTCACATCACTGCCTCTTCTAGAAAAAATCGCAAAAATTATGCCTAAAATTAGAAAGATTGATGGAGTCAATCGCGTCTATTCACTTTTTGATCAAGATTATATTGAAGCAAATTTTGATGGCCTAAAAGTCTCTCCGATTCTTGATGGCGATTCCTTAGAAAGTGAAAATATAGAGTTTTGGAAAAATCGTGCACAAAATGCATTTGCGGCAAAAAAACTACTCATATCACATGATGCCCATTATATGAGTATTGCTCTTGAGCCGACAAAGGATCTCACGACAATGCAACGAAGGGCCGTTCGCGATGAAGTACTCTCATTGTTTAAGGACGCTGGTATTCAAGATAAAGTCCACGGACTAGCAGGACCATGGGCCATTGATGTAAAGTCTTTTGAGACAAGTTTCTTCGATCTTTTGAAATTCATTCCCTTTACTTTGGGTGTGGCCTTTCTTTTACTTTGGCTCTCTTTCCCAAAGTTAGGACCACTTGTTCTATCAATGATCCTCATCAATTCAATTTCATCTGCTGCAATGGGATTATTTGGTGTTTTTGAAATACCTTTTACGATTATTTCAAGCATGGTTCCAACTCTATTAATGGCACTAACAATTGCTTCGTTCATCCATTATTTTAATATGGATAGAGTGGCCAGTGGGCTTGGTCATGTTGGGAGAAAGAAAGTTCACTTTATTCTAGAGCACATCAAGAAACCGACAATGTTTACAGGGCTGACGACAATTTGCGCGCTCTTGACTCTTACATTAAATGAAATCCCACCCATCAGAACTTTTGGATTGATTACTGCTTTTGGGACCGTGGTCATCGTTTTTATTACATTGAAAGTACTGCCTGAACTCATGGAAGTCCTCTCTCCAGTAGAGTGGAAATCTGAAGCAAGAATTTTTACTATGATGGGGCATATTGTTAACAAAATTTCTAATCATGCGACAACATATCCAAGGGCCACTGTTATAGGATGGTTCGTTCTTTTGCTTGGTTTAAGCCCAGTCATTTTAAATATAAAAGTGGAGTCTAATTTATTAAAGTTTTTTAATGAAGATGACGCCATCACTAAAGAAACGAATTTCTTTCAAGAAAACTTTAGTGGAACAGCAGTCCTTGAAATTATTTTCGAAGATGAAAATATTCTTAAATCACAAAATCTCAAAGAGATTCGTGCTCTCCAAAATAAACTAGAGAGCTATAGTGAAATTGATAAGACTCTCTCCGCAGTTGATTTTGTAGAGAGAATGAATGCTTCATTCCAAAATGATGAATCTAAAAATATTATTCCAGAGAGTGATGATCTAATTGCCCAATACTTATTCATTTATGATGGGAAGGATTTATCTCGCTTTTTGAATGAAAATCAAGACAATATTCGTGTTGTTCTAAACGTGAATCGTCATAATGTGACCGAGATTGAAGCGTTAATTGAACGAATAAAAGAAGACATTCATATTCTAAGTCCTAATTTAAATTACTCTTTTTCAGGACAAGGCCATATCTTTGTAAAGCAAAATGATCTTCTCGTTCATGGACAAACAAAAACGCTGTGGGTGAGCGTTGTCATTATCCTGATCATTTTGACTTACTTGTGGCGCTCATTGATTGATGGATTCTTTACTCTGGTTCCAAATGTTATGCCTCTTTTAACTCTATTTATCGTGATGGGGATTTTTGATATTTGGTTGGATATGGGAACGGCCATGATTGCCAGTGTCGCTGTTGGTATTGCAGTGGATGATACGATTCATATTTTTTCTACTTACCGAAAACGTATGTCTGTCACAAATGATGCAAGATTGGCCATTCAAGAAACGATGGAGCTTACCGGAAAGGCCGTAACGGCCACCACCATAATTTTGTGTGCACAATTTTTTATTTTAACTCTCTCTGGATTTATCCCGACGAGAAATTTTGGACTTCTAACTGGGACAGGTTTATTAATGGCCCTTTTGTCAGATATCCATTTATTACCGGCCATGATTCAATGGCGCTATGGGAGTAAGAAATGAAATTCTTAATTATTTTATTTTCTTTTAATTCGTTCGCTATGACGGGAGTCGAGTTGGCGCAAAAAGTATATGACAGACCCGATGGTAATTCATCATGGTCAAGTGTTGTGATGAAGCTTGAAGGAAAAGGAAGAGAAGATAAAGAGAGGACACTTGAAATTATTCGTCGTGATAATCAAAAAGGAAGTGTGTCTTCTTTAATAACATTTAATTCACCAAAAAGAGTTCAAGGAATTAAGCTTTTAACTGTAGATGAAAAAGGTGAAAATGTTAGTCAAATGATTTACCTCCCAGCTCTTAAGGCCAGTAAAAGAATTGCTAGTTCTAGCAAGGATGGCCGCTTTGTAGGAAGTGAAATCTTTTATGAAGATTTAAGAGATCGTGTTGTTTCTTATGATAATCATAAACTTCTAGCTGATGGAAAATTTATGGGCAAAAGAGATTGCTATAAATTGGAGAGCCTTCCAGTAGATGTAAAGAATTCCACTTATTCGAAAAAGTTAAGTTGCATTGATAAGGAAACATTCATTCCGCTTGAAATAGAGATGTACGATCAAAAAGGATCTCTATGGAAAGTTTTCAAAGTGAAATCGATGAAAAATATCAATGGCATTTGGACTGTTATGAGTAGTGAGATGAAGGATATTCAATCAGACAAAGCAACAACTCTCATTATCAATGAGATTGAATATGATTCAAAAAAAGTCCCAAGTGAAATTTCTTTAAAATAATTAAGTGTGGAAGATCGCCGAGTTCTTTTCGTTCTCGCGAACTTCTACTTTGATAACTTTCACACGACCATTTGTCTTTTTAGAAACCATGTCATTAACGTGTTTATAAACAAATTGGGCCGTGCCTTCCATTCCAGCATTTGGTAGAACGCGCATTTGAATGACACCTTCTTGGTCTAATTTAGTGAAAGTGTCTTTGTAAGGATCGTCTTCTGAAACAAGGAAAGTGTGATCGAACATATGGTCGAGCCACTCTTTAACATCTTTGAGACCGCCGAAATCCATGACCCACATTTCTTGTGTTAGTTCATTGCATTCAAACTCAAAATGAAATGAGCGTGAATAGCCGTGAACGAAGCGGCAGTGACTTTCTGCTCGCCACTGTCTGTGCGTACAAGGGAAACCGTAAAAACTCTTTGTCGATGTAAACTTTGCCATGACTGTATGTTAATGTATGATGAGGAAGGCGACAAGATGATATAGGTTATGTCTAAATATTTTGATAGCTTGGAGCGTTAGCATGAATATTATTGATCCAAAAATTGAACAATATGCCATCGAGAAGAGTACAACGCCTACTCTTTGTGGTGAAGTTGAAGAGCATACAAGAGCAACGCAAAGACTCCATCATATGATGGTGGGAAAGCTAGAAGCGTCAGTTTTAGGTATGCTTATTAAGTCTATGAAGGCAAAGCGCGTCCTAGAGTTTGGAACGTTCACGGGTTACTCTGCATTGGCCATGGCCGAGTTCTTACCAGAGGACGGTGAAATCATTACTGTCGATATGAATAAAGAGACCACAGAGCTTGCCCGCTCTTTTTGGGATAAAACACCTGTGGCCGGCAAAATTAAGGCGCTTAATGGTTCTGGGGCGGAAGTTCTTGAATCTTTGGCCAATGAGAAGTTTGATCTCATTTTTGTCGACGCTGATAAGCGTGGCTATATGAACTACTTTATTAAAGGACTTGAGATGCTTAACGATGGCGGTGCCGTTGTTATTGACAACGTTCTTTGGAGTGGAAAAGTCGTAGAAGGTTTTATTGCTGATCAAGAAGAAGATCGTCAGACGGCCCATATTAAAGAATTTAACGACTACGTCGCTAGTCGTGCTGATCTTTTCAAAACTTATTTGCCAATTAGAGATGGGATCTACGTTGTTTTAAAGAACGCTTAAAAGTAAAAGAGGAATTCACATTTACATGGCTCCTGCCTTTGCAAAAAATGAATTCCTCTTTCGTCGTTGTTGGTTGGCCTAAATTTATAGGCAGCTCTTAATTTCGACTGTGGTGTGGTAGTCGTTAGGTCCGTCAATATAATCGATGTAAAGCTTCGAGTTTTTAATAACAGGGTTTTCAAACCACTCTTCATCGAAGTTTAATCTGTTGGCCTTAATAGCGGCCTGTAAAAGTGCCTTAGCGGCCCTTGTTGTTCCAACAAAACAAGTTTCCTTGAAATCACCTTCAACAGTAGCGTCACTACTTTCAAAGTAATTTACATAAGAGTGGTTGTACTTAATGTTAAAAGCGGCCTTGAAGGATTTAACAGATTTGTTCTTCTTGTTTAGAATTTTCTTTGATTCTGTTAAATAAGAAATGTAACTATCATGATCACCATCTTTTCTTGCAGCAATGGCCTTTTGAAGAAGTTCTGAAGCTTCTGTCATTTGCTCAACAGTAGCATCTTCATAAACTTTAAGCGTTGTTGTCTCTGGAAATTCAACAGCGGCCGCGTTTAAAGTTAAAAAAGAAAGTGTGATATAGATTAGTTTTTTCATCGTGTTCCCCTAAGTCCATGGGTTTTTACCTTGGGGTGAACTATACGACTAATATAATTTATAGAAGTATTTCGTAGAATTATTAGATAGATTAAGGGTGCGTTACAAAAATGTTGCAAAGCACCCTTATAGATTTTAGATAATTAGATAGTGCCTTCATTAACAAAACTGTCTGTGGCCTCAATGAGAGCATGTGTGATGCCGTGCTCTGAAAGAGAGTGACCTGCATCTGCGACCATAACAAATTTTGCTTCTGGCCATGCTTTGTGAAGCTCCCATGCACTTTCTGGCGGGCAAACAACATCATAGCGCCCTTGAACGATGATGCCCGGAATGTGACGAATATTTTCAATGTCTTCTAATAATTGGTTCTCACTTCTAAAGAAGCCCTTATTTACAAAGTAGTGACATTCAATGCGAGCAAATGCATCCGCAAATTCATCGCCACCAAAGCTCTCAACCATACCAGGGTCTTGAATGAGTTTTGAAGTACTGCCTTCCCAAACAGACCATGCTTTGGCCGCTTCAGAGCGAACGTTAGCATCTGGGCTTGTGAGTCTTTTGTGAAATGCGCTGATAAGATCTCCTCTTTCATTTTCTGGAATTGGAGCAATGTATTTCTCATAGGCATCTGGATAAATTTTTGAACAACCTTCTTGATAAAACCATAGCAGCTCTTTTTGTCTTAGCATGAAAATCCCTCTTA
>NZ_AUNE01000007.1 GCF_000447755.1 Bacteriovorax sp. BSW11_IV
AACTAAAATTAGTCGAAAAAATGGTGATCTCTCCGCGACTCGAACGCGGGACCCTCTCATTAAAAGTGAGATGCTCTAACCAACTGAGCTAAGAGACCATTCAATTCGTCGGTGAAGGCGATAATAGACATTGGCCCAAATAATGTCAATTAGGATTTTAAGTAAGTTTATATTTTTTTCTAAAAAATGCATGATTTTCTTGAAAATTGGGCACTTCGTGCTAAATTCCTTCTACTTTAAATAGGTCTTTTTTAAGCGGATTTTACGTGGAAAATAACACATCAAATAATACAGAAAATAATGAATTAATGAAGTCGGTGGCCTTTCATACATTAGGTTGTCGTTTGAATTTTTCTGAAACAGGATCGATCGCACAAGGTTTTGTTGATCGTGGATATAAAGTTGTCGACTTTGGAGAGAAGGCCGATGTTACTTTCATTAATACATGTACAGTAACGGACAGTGCTGATTCAACTTGTCGTAACTTGATTAGAAAAGCACACGGTGCTAGCCCAGAGGGGAAGATTGTCGTTGCTGGTTGTTATGCGCAAATGGAAGCACCGAAGATCGCAAAGATGACTGGAGTTGATCTTGTACTTGGTACAAGTGAAAAATATAAAGTTTTTGATTATCTCCAAGAAGATGAAACTGAATCAGTTCATATTGATAAGACACACGAGTTCTACGGTGCGGCCACGACTCACGCTGAAGGTCACACTCGCGCTTTCTTGAAAATTCAAGATGGCTGTAATTATATTTGTTCATTCTGTATTATTCCTTTTGCGAGAGGTCGCTCTCGCGCCATCAAAATTGCTGATGCAATCGCTGAAGCGAAGAAGCTTCTTGATAGTGGATTTAAAGAGATCGTACTAACGGGTGTTAATATCGGTGAGTATGAAAATAACAGTGGTGAGAAACTAACAGATTTAATTAAAGAACTTCTAGCGCTTCCAAAACTTGAGAGGCTACGTCTTTCTTCGGTTGAGCCAAATACTATTACAGATGAGCTTTTAGAGGTGTTTAAATCATCTCCTAAGTTCATGGATCACTTTCATATACCTCTGCAAAGTGGGGACGATGAGATTCTCGCTAAGATGAGACGTAAATATTCTGTTGATCAGTATAAAGAAGTTATTAATAAAATTATCACGGCCTTTCCTAATGCAGGTATTGGGGCCGACGTTATTTGTGGTTTTCCTGGTGAGACTGAAGACCAATTTAAGAATACTTATAACTTACTTAAAGAATTGCCGATTACTCACTTCCACGTTTTCCCTTACTCTAAGAGAAAAAATACTACAGCGGCCAAGATGGATGATCATATTCAACATCCTGTTAAAAAAGATCGTGTACGTACTCTGAATATGTTTGGTGATGCAAAGTTAAATATGTTTGCAGAGGATCAAGTTGGTGAAGTTAGCCAGGTGTTATTTGAAAGAAAAAATAAGGCCGGTTTATGGGAAGGTTATACAACAAATTATGTAAGAGTTTTTGTTGATTCTTCTGAAGAGCTAAAAAATGAAATTCGTACAGTCAGCTTAACTGAGTTCAAAGAAAATAAACTTTATGGTGCACTTATTTAAGTGCACCTTCATCTGTCTTATCGACACGAGACACAGTCTTCTTCTAGTTCAACTTCTTTTATAAATTCTGCATTACTTATCGGTGCGTAGCTAATGTAGATATTGGCATCAGACTCACAGAAAACTTGGTAGTATTCAATTTGAGTATCATGCTCAGTTGTGAATTTAACTTGGCGACAAGTTTGTTCATCAATCTTTACGACTGACACTTCTTCTTGAAAGAATTTTTCACATACAGGATATGAATGAGCAAAGATAGGGGCGCTTGCGTATGATGATTTTGAAATAAGCTTATCTTGTCCGCGAACAGTTGACGTGATGAAGCGGTGTTTTGGTTTCATTGATAAGAGCTCTTCTGAAGAAAACTTCTTATCCATAAATCCTTGAACCTGAAGTGACTCGCCATCTTTTTCAAGATTTCTCTGCCAAGTCTCTTTTCCTTTTTTAAAATATTCAGAGCATGTAACTGTAGGATCATTCTTTTCTTGTTTTGAATTTTTATTTTGTAGCTTATTTTTAATCTGCTGATTCATAATCAACTGATCTAAAAGAGTTGGTTTGTAAGTGCCAATTCCAAAACCAAAACTAGAAAATGATATTAGACCTAAAAGTGTCCAAGTAATTTTTTTCATAAAAACTCCTACTAAAAACATAATTTGCTAAAACGATGCCAGTGAAAAGCTTGTGATTTCATAGGGTTGACTTGTTTTTGTGTCTAAGTTTTCGACGATTTAAAGATTTTTTGACATAGCACTGACATTCTTTGCAGACCATCAAGGCAAGATGAATTTATTGAATTGCTAAGGAGGCAGGCAACATGAAAAAAAATCTTTTACTTCTATTGGGACTACTCGCAGCAACTGCAACTTTTTCACATGAAGCTGATGCAGGTGAGAGTTGTAAAGATGTAAAAGAATGTATTGAACTTGCCTCAAAATTAACGAATAAAAAGTATATTTTTCAAAAAAATTTACAAGGAGGTTTCGAGAGTACTGAGAATGTAGAGTGGAATAAAGATAACGTAGATACTTTATTACCAATCGTTTTGAATCAATTTAATATGGCCCGAGTGCAGGTGAGTGAGGATCAGTATTTACTTATTAATGATAGAGATGTGAGGTATCATTCATTTCCTATCTATAAGGTGAAAACAAATGATGTTCTCGACCTACCTAAAACATTCGATTATTACACGCTAGTTGTAAGCTTAAAAAATCCAGAGGTCGCGCCTTCAATTTCGAGATCCCTCCGTCCATTTATGTGGCGCTATGGACGTATAATCGAGAACACACTCTCTGGTGAGCTGGTCCTCATGAGCACGGGAGCCAATATTAATAATATGTTTGAATATATAAAAAAGTTTGATCAAAAACCAAGCAAGGAGGCCTTGAAGAAATTTGAAAGAAATTTAAAAAACGATCAAACCAACCAACATAAAAACAAGGAAAAGACTCATGACCACAAAAACACACACAAAAAAGGGGACTGAATAGTCCCCCTTTCTTTTCTATGAATCAAATTTCTAGAAATAATCTTTTCTAAATTTAATTTCACTTCTCTCTGGTCCGTAAGCAATGATCCCTACAGGAATTCCAATAAAAGTCTCAATCTCTTTGATATAACTTTCAAGCTCACCACTTAAAGAGTCTGTTTTGAACTCATCTTTGAAAGGAGTAAGGTCTTTATAAAGCGGCTTTACTTTTGAAAGATCAATTCCAGGGTAGGCACAGTCAATTTTTTCACCATTATATTCATAAGCATAGCAAACCTTAAGTTCATCCATACCAGAAAGAATATCAAGTTTTGTAAGAGCAATTGACGTTAAATTAGAGGCCTTAACCGTATATTTAAGAAGAGGAAGATCAAGCCATCCACATCTTCTTTTTCTACCAGTTGTAGCTCCAAATTCGTGACCCTTATTTTGAATAAATTCTCCAGTGCTATCGAAAAGTTCTGTTGGAAATGGGCCTTCTCCTACACGAGTTGTATAGGCCTTTGTGATTCCTAGAACTTCATTGATAGTTTTTCCTGGTACACCTGCACCAGTGTAAACTCCTCCACAAGAAGTTGAAGAACTTGTTACAAAGGGATAAGTTCCATAGTCGATATCAAGAAGAACACCTTGTGCTCCTTCATAGAGAACTTTTTTATTTTCACTCACACTCTTATCAAGAAAGCTAAAAGTATCTGTGGCAAATTGCTTAATAGCATGTCCAAGTTCAAAGAGTCTTGCAGCTTCTTCATCAACAGATGGGTATTCACATTGATAAAGATTTTTGAAAAGAGCTTCTTTTTCTATTAGGTTTGCGGCCAATTTTTGTTTTAGATTTTCAAGGTCAAAAATATCTTTTAGTTTAATCCCTTTTCTTGAAATTTTATCTTCATAACAAGGGCCAATACCTTTACCTGTAGTTCCAATTTTAACTGGGCCTTTGGCCTCTCTTTGACCATCAAGGAGCTTGTTGTAGAAAGTAATAATTGAGCAGTTTTCTGAAATTTTCAGATTCTCTCTAGTTAGCGTAATACCGGCACCTTCAACAGTTTTAAGCTCCTTCGCAAATGCTTCTGGATCAAAAACTACACCGTGTCCAATAACTGAAACACAATGTGAGTGAAGAACACCTGACGGGATGAGGTGAAGTACGATTTTTTTATCTCCCACAATGATGGTGTGACCAGCATTGTTTCCACCTTGGTAGCGAACGACTACGTCGCATTTTGCTCCAAGTAGATCTGTGATTTTACCTTTTCCTTCATCTCCCCATTGGGAACCGATAATTGCTAAAGATTGCATTACGACCTAACCTCATTTAATAAGTTATCATTTATAAAAAATTCTTTTAATTGATCAACTGCGATTAAACCTACTCTTAATTGAGCTTCTTCAGTACTTGCTCCTAGATGTGGAGTGAGTACGATATTTTGTAGCTTTCTAAGCTCAGAGTTTTCTTCTAGAGGCTCAGTTTTGAAAACATCAAATCCAGCACCTCTGATTTTATTATTTTTTAAGGCCTCAAAAAGCGCTTGTTCATCAACAATACCACCTCTGGCAGCATTCACGAGAATGGCATGTGGCTGCATCTTTTCAATAAGAGTCTTTGATACAAGACCTTTTGTTGCATCCATTAATGGAGTGTGAATTGAAATAATATCACAAGTGCTAAAAATTTCTTCTAGGTCTTTGGCCTTTCTAGCATATGGAAGTTCTGAAGTTTCAATGAATGGATCGAAGAATAAAACTTCTGGTTCAAATCCCCAAAGTCTCTTCGCAACGATTTGTCCAATTCTTCCAAAACCAACGATACCAATTTTTTTATTAGACAGCTCATTCCCTGTAAAAGAATTCTTATCCCACTTTCCTTCAACCATAGTCTGGTGGGCCCAAGCAGTTTTTCTAAGAACTGTAAGCATTAGGGCAATTGCATGTTCTGCGGCTGAATTATTATTTGCTCCTGGAGTATTTGAAACTTTAACTCCAACTTCTTGGCATTTTTTCTTATCAATATTATCTGTCCCTTCTCCAGCACGGATAACGTATTTTAAATTTGGTGCTTTTGAGAGAAGTTCTGGTGTGACTGTAGTTGCTGAGCGGATAACAAGACCATTGATTTTTGGTAGAAGGGCAGTGAGTTCTTCTCCAGTGACTTTACTTTTTGGATGGACTTCGAACTCGCTTACTTGTTGCAATTTTTCAAAGACTTCTTTATCCATTCCATCGGATACCACAATAAATGGCTTCATGTATTTCTCCATTGTTGTTGAGTGCTGTGTTGACCGTGAAATTATAATGCGGGATGAAGATATTGTCCCCCTCGAAATGACGGGATTCCAAGATATCTTATTTAAAAAAAAGGGTGACCTTTAGGTCACCCTTATGTATTTGCGAATTTAGATTAGTAACTGATAGACAACGAAGGCCCCGCCGTATGCGAGAAGCGTCATATAGCCCATCATGCCAAAAACACTCTTCCAAGAATCTGTTTCACGACGAACAATTCCTAGCGTACTAATACATTGGGCGGCAAAGGCAAAAAAGATCAGAAGTGACCAGGCCACGGCCAAGTTGAATACAGGTTTTCCTGTAATCGGATCAACTTCTTTACGAAGCCTTTCACGCAATGTGGCTGATTCCTCATCAACATCTCCTAGAGCATAAATCGTTCCTAGTGTTGATACGAATAGCTCGCGCGCACCAAAAGCAACAAGGATACCAACACCCATTTTCCAATCGTAACCGATAGGTCTAATAATTGGCTCAATTGATTTACCTAATTTACCCATTACTGAGTTCTCAAGTGAGTATGAAGCCTGTTGAGCCTCTGTCATTCCAACAAGCTTATCTTCATTTGGTTTTGGAAATGTTGAAAGAACCCAAATTACTACTGAAAGAGCAAGGATGATCGTCCCTGCTTTTTTAAGGAATACTTTTCCTTTAAGAATTGATGATTTTGCAGCAACTCTAAGTGAAGGTTTTAGATAAAGAGGAAGCTCAATAATAAATGAGTTCGTTTTTCCTTTGTAGAAAGTTAGTCTGAAAATTTTGGCCATAATAAGAGCAACAAAACTTCCTAGAAAATAAAGGAAGAAAAATGAAAGTGCTTGAAGGTTGAAAATTCCTAGCACTGTTTCATTTGGAACAAATGTACCAATTAAAAGAATATAAACAGGAAGTCTTGCCGAACAAGTAATTAGAGGGATTGTCATTAGTGTGGCCAATCTTTCTTTCTTGTCTGCAATAGTTCTCGTGGCCATAATTGCAGGAACGGCACAAGCAAATCCTGACATATAAGGAAGGAATGCTTTTCCGTTTAGACCGAAATAACTCATGATTTTATCTGTCAGAATAGAGGCCCTAGAAATATAACCTGATTGCTCTAGAAGACTTAATAGGAAAAAGAGGATCATAATCTGTGGTAGAAAAATGATAACTCCACCAACTCCTGCAATAATTCCATCAACAATGAAACTATTTAAAAGACCTTCTGGAATCACTGCTCCCGCCCATTCTCCGAATGAAGCAACACCATTGTCGATAAGGTCCATTAACGGAGTTGAAAATGTGTAGAGAGAGTGGAAGATGATATAAAATACGGCCAAGAAAATTAGTCCACCAAAAAATGGATGGAGTACGATTGAATCGATCTTATTAGTCTTTCTGATGTAGTTGTCGTGACCATCTTTGGTATAGTTTAGTTTTAGGTCACGACCTTTTCTTTGATACGATTCGATGATCGCAAGAGTATCAACTTCATTGTGATCACACTCAACCAACTCATGTTTGCTAAAATCCACGTTAAAAGGATTAAAGCTCATTGAGATTTCTGAAAGTTTGATTTTTTGTTTCAGATCAATTTTTTCCGTTGCTAGATTTTCTCTAATAAATTTATCTACACGAGCACTATCGTTTTTTTGTGATGAAGTAATGATGTAGGGAAGACCGAGATTTTTACCTAGGCCATCAAGATCAATGTTCTTTGCTGTTTCAAGATCAGTTTTGTTGAAAACAACTTTTAAAACATCACCATAATAATCTTTAAGAGCAAGAACTAATGAAAGTGATGCATCCAATCTTGTGATATCAACTACAACTAAAATGTCGTCGTATGTTTTAAGAGTAGGGTTCTCGCCAATGATTGTTGAAATCGTAACGGCCTCATCGATTGATGAAGGAACCAAACTATAAATTCCAGGAATATCAACTATTCGAATTTGTTCTTTATTATCTTTGTTACTTTTAAGTGCCGCACTCGCTGTGTCTACTGTGATACCTGAGTAGTTTGCGACTTTTCTATTTGAACCAGAAAGGTTGTTAAAAAGAGCAGTTTTCCCCGAGTTCGGGCAACCAAGAATGAGAATAGTTTTCATTAATTAATGTCCTGAGATAACTTCAACATTTATAAGATCGGCCTGGTTCGTTCTCATGGCCAAGAGTTCGCCGTGCTTTAATTGGATAGTCAGAGGAGAACCTAAAAACGATTCGCTTATAACTGTAACTTCATCGCCTAGAAGAAGACCAATTCCTACGAGTAGGGCCTTCGCTTCAAACTTTTCATTGAAGGAAGTAATTTTGACGTTTTGACCTTTTTTGATTTTTGAAAGAACCATAGTTAATCTCTATAATTTATTGGGATGTTTCTTAGAAGCTACTACAGTTTGCGTATTCAAACAATGATAGATATTACATGATTTAGGGCACTTTTTTACGCTATGCTCTTAAATAATCAGGTTCTTAAGGTGATCACTTAAATTTTCTAAAATAGTGTCACTCATTGTGATTTGTCGAGTCGAGATTCCGCAAAGATTGAAAATTCGCTTTGAAATATTATTAGATTCAGTCCCAAAATGTTTATCAGATAGATAAATAACTTCTTTTACTTTAGAGCTGGCCAAAAGTTTTGCACACTCGTGGCAAGGAAAGAGTGTCACATAGCAACGGGCACCGTTTAATGAACGTTGGGCGTGTAAAATTGCGTTGGCCTCAGCGTGAACAACATAGCCATACTTTTGGTATTCTAGTGGTGCAGTTTTGTCTTTGCCCCATGGGAGTTCTGACTCATCAATACCTGCAACAAAGCCATTGTAGCCAAATGTAATCTGGTGGTTGTTGTCATCAACAAATACGCATCCAACCTTAGTGGCCGGATCTTTAGACTTGAAGCTTGCCATCATCGCCTGAAGCATGAAGTATTCGTCCCAGTTGAGAACACTCTCAGGTTTGATAAAATTGAAGTCGTATTTATTTTTATTTGCAAATTCAGGTGTTTGGTTCATGCTTGATATTTAGCAAGGGCCTCATCAATTGAAAAGAAAATTTGCACAAATATAAAAGGTAAGCGGTTGAAATTATGAAAAACTATGTAAGAAAAATCACGGGGATCGTCTTTTTAGTCATTATTTATGGGATCTATGCCCGCTACATGATGAATAAAGAAGGGCAGAAGGTTCAATCTCAGGTTCAGGCCGAACAGCAATCGGTGGGCGAGAATCAAAATGATAATATGGGAAATGGCTTTATGCCCGTTGCTGATGAGAAGCATTTCAATCTTACTCTCGTTGATTCTGTTCTCGATGAGTGTTTTAAGACTAATCAAGAACTTACTAAAAACTTTGAATCAATTGAGAAGTTTAAAAGTGTAACGATGACAAAACTGGGCGCTTTTAAGGAAAAAAGTTTTTCATGGCAAAACATCCACTTTGAGGCCAAAGATGGTTCTTTGATGAGACTTCGCGTTTTTATGGATGATGGTCCCAATGGTGAAAGGAAGAAGCTTGTTCTTTTTAAAGAAGATGCTGATGGGTTCCCTAATCCTGTTATAATAGATGAAAAGGATATTTGGGAGCCAAGTATGGAGACTATTGGTAAGTATATTGCCGACAATAAAGTTCTCTTTGATGAGCTCGCAGAGGCCATGGTTTTTGAGAATGGTGATGTATTCTTGAAAAAAGTTGGGGGCAAGATTATGGAGGCCCAAATAAATACAGCAACAGGTAATACTCAATGTAAGTTTGAGTAGGAGCTTTAAATGAAAAATGAAAAAGTTGTTATTCTTGGTGCTAGCGACAAATCAGATAGGTACTCTTACAAGGCCATGAAGATGTTGGAAGAAAATGGTCACGAAGTCATACTTGTTCATCCAACTCTAGAAAGTGTTGAAGGAAAGAAAGTTCTTCATTCTCTATCTGATGTAAAAGATAGTGTTGATACATTAACGATGTATGTAAATCCTAAAATTAGCAGTACGATGAAAAATGAAATCGTTGCGCTTAGACCAAAAAGAGTCATATTAAATCCAGGAACTGAAAATTCAGAACTTGAAAGTGTACTTAAAAAAGCAGGCATTTCATGTGAGCATGCTTGTACTCTTGTTCTACTTACGACTGATCAGTTTTAAGTTTCTTATGGGAGCCATCGCAGTATGGCTTCCCCTTTGAATTACCGCAACCACAAATAAAGATCACTTTGTCATCTTCAAAAGTTTCACGAAAGGGCTTGATGCCACTACCTGCATGAGAACCATCGCAATAGGGTGGGTTCTGTGTTTTCCCACACTGGCAAAAAGAGATTTTATCATTGGCCTTAACTTCTATTCTAAAGGGTGTGTCTTGCCATTTAGGCATAAGGACCTCCTTTTCTAATAGGATGAATGATAAATGGAATGTAGATGGATTAATTCTTTCTTAATTTTCCTCATATTATAAATTGCCGATCTTATTGGCCGCACTGTAGAATTTGTGTCATGGCAAATAAAAATAAAAAAGCACTTATTGTATCCACACTTAAAATGGCAGTGGCCACACTTTCTTCTAGAGTCCTAGGACTTTTAAGAGAAATTGTTATGGCCAGAGTATTTGGGGCAAGCGGAATAACTGATGCCTATGCAATTGCATACAGATTACCGAATATGTTGCGTGATTTATTTGCTGAAGGGGCCTTCTCATCGGCCTTTGTTCCAGTGTTTACTGAAGTGAGATTGCAAAGTGAAGATGAGGCCAAAAGACTTCTTTGGTCTATGTTCACTCTTTTAACTCTTGCAACGGGAATTGTATCAATTGGAATTTTTGCTTTTGCACCTGAGCTTTTGCATCTAATGACTGATGCAAAATTTACGAGTGACCCTGAGAGAGTTGCTATAACTGTGACGTTAATTAAGATGATGTCACCCTTCTTAGTTTTTGTTTCCTTGGCCGCTCTGTTTATGGGTGTTCTTAATACTCTTAAAATATTTTTTATCCCGGCCTTAGCTCCCGCATTTTTTAACGTCATAATGATTCTTTCAATTATTGTTGGGCCCGGAATTTTAGAGAAGTATAACTACCATCCAGCTCTCTCTCTAGGGATTGGAGTTTTGATAGGTGGCTTTATTCAAATGATTGTTCAAGTGCCTATGATTTTCAAAAAGGCCTATGGCCCAATGGGGCCAATAAAACTTTTAAGTAAGTCTTCTCAAAAGATTCTGCACAGAATAAGTATTGGGACAATTGGTATCGCTGCAACTCAGATAAATATTTTAATCACAACAATGCTTGCGACTTCAACGATGGTGGGTGCGGTTTCATGGCTAAATTATGCTTTTAGACTTTTCCAATTCCCTGTGGGAATACTAAGTGTGTCCATTGCAAATTCTAACCTTGTTCACTTTTCTGATTCTTGGAAAAAAGGGGACAAAGAAAGTAGCGTCGAGTTTTTACACACTGGCTATTTCTTTAGTTTTCTAACTATCATTCCGGCCTTCGCTCTTTTATTTGCCTTAGGTTCAGAAACTGTACATTTAATTTTTGAGCGAGGTGCCTTCACTAGAGAAGATACTCAGATGGTAACAAAGGCCTTGTACTTCTATGTGGTGGGACTACCTTTTTATGGCCTTTACAAAATATTCGCGCCAACATTCTTTACTTTAGATAAACCGAAAGTCCCGGTTGCCATTTCGGTACTTTCAATTTTTTGTAATATCATCTTCTGCGTGATCTTCACGCCAATCTATGGCTTCCAGATTTTGGCCTTAGGAACTAGTCTTTCGATGATCATTATTACTTTGATGCAGTCCTATTTTCTATGTCGATATTTGGATATTGGTCTAAGTTTCTTCTTTTTCCCAAGACTCTTTAAGCTCTTCATTGCCGGCGTCGGTTGTTATCTTGCGGCGCATTTTATGGCGCAACAATTTTTTTCATTTGATGCTAGCTTTGCAGTGAAGGCCATCCAATTTTCTATTTCTGGGGTTTCTGGGGCCTTAACGTATGCTTTAATTTTGGGAATTTTAGGGGAATTTAAAACACTGCTGCGCGCAATAAAACGTAAATAACCCATAAATTTACTAAAGTTGTTGTAGGATTTAATTGTTGCGAGTACACTGAAAAGTAGATTTTACAAGTATTTGGAGTTTATTTAATGAGAACAGATTTCGAGACACTGAAAACTCTTGCGAGTTATACAATTGATAATCTTAAATCGAAAGGAATTATTAAGTTCGATATCAGCGATAGAGAGAACTTAATTGATTCTATGGCGACTGAGTATGGTGTATGTTTTGCGACTGACGAAGATATTCGTGAACAGGCCATCGAAGAAGTACAAGAAAAAATGGGAGACGATTATCTTCCTGAAGATATTACTGAAACAGAAATGTTTAACCACGCTAGAAAAGAAATTATTAAATCATTCAGCGGTGAAAACATCAGTGGACTTTACCTAGTTGAATCTTTAAATCAAATCTCTAAGAGAATGACTGATTTTCTTATTGATTGCGATTTTATTGAAGATGTTTTTGGAAGTGATGAAGATATTCAAAATTTCCTAATCAAAAAAATTAGAAGCTTCTCGACTAAGAAAAACTAAAAAATCTGAACTCAAATATTTTATATAATAAAGAAGGCCAGTCTTTGACTGGTCTTTTTATTTGGCGATAACTCTCATAATGACCTCTTCAAAATAAGGTCCTTCAACAAGTCCATTTAGAACAGAACTGCGCGATTCACAGAAAAGGTAGCCCTGTGCTTGTTCATCTTTTAAAATGAAAGCATCAAAGTAAACTCTATCGACTTCATCTTCACTTGCAGTTCCTTCAATTCTTAGCATTGAGATGCCTTCTTTTTGTGAAGCAGGGTGAGTGAGAAAATCTGAAGGATTTAAAATAGCTCCTGTATCAAGATCAAAAAGAATCTTACGATCTTGAATAAGCTCTTTAAACTTATCTTCTAATGAGAGTTCTAAATCTTTTTCTGTAAATTGAAGCCAAGTAAAGGTCGCTTTCCAGTCATAGCGTGTATCAGTTCTTTCGAATGCGATCGCATTTTCTTCATCGAGAGTTTGCGTCCACCAGGAAGGAATAAGAAGATCAAAATGCTTAAATGATCTTAAAACGGCGGTTTCGAGAAAAGTGTTTTTCTCGTTCTTAATAACAAACATTGTGTAAATGAGAGCGTAGATCACACCAAAGAAGATGAGCCACTCCCAAATTGCTCCATATCCAAACATAATGATGAAAATTATATGAATTGGGGCCCTCAGTAAATACTCATTTAAATCAGTTTTGACGTGATTTCAGTTATTTATAAAATTGCTTTCAATAAAGTTAAAGTTTTATCAATTAATCACCGAAAAAAGATTGAGTTGATGAGTCCGGCCTTTTGGAAGGTGGGTTAAAATATTTAGAGAGGACCTTATGGTATTTCAAACTAAAAAACTTTTTATGGTAGTCACTATGTCCATCGGACTTACCATGCAAACATTTGCAGGTGTGTACGATGATGATGTTTTTGATGATTACTATGGCCCATCTACAAGTGCACCAAACGCGCAGGCCGCGAATGATTGTGTGAATATCGCAAGCTCATCCATGAGAGATCGCTGTTTTATGATTAGATCGACAGCATCCATTGGCGGAGAAACATGTATAGAGTGTTTGATGATGCAACCACAAGAGTCCAATCCATGGGTTGAAGGTTTAAACGCTGTAATGCCAGTTGTTGGGCTTTTAGGGATGTCATACTTTGGATACAAAGGGCAAAAGGCTTGGGCCAATGCATATGAAGGTTATTACACTGCTGGGTATGATGCTTGTAAATCTAATTTTAATTCATATTTAGACTACTCTGTTCAAAGGGGTGCAGCTCCTCTGATGGGTGAAGATGCTTCAAGTATGATGCAATGTAATGGTAGCGCCCTGGGTGGCGGTGGTTTCGCTGGTATGGGCGGAATGTGGGGCACAGGCTTTGGCGGTGTCGGAAATCCATGGCTATCGGCAGGTTATTCTCCAGGTTTCCTAGGTGGAATGATGGGGCCTTACTACGGTGGCGGCTTTGGTGTCGGCATGGGTGGATACCCTGGTATGGGAATGGGAATGGGAGGAATGTATCCAGGAGGCTTCGGTCTTGGTGGATCTTTAAATATCGGAATCGGTCTTCCTGGCTTTGGTATGGGAATGGGCGGATATCCTGGTAT
>NZ_AUNE01000008.1 GCF_000447755.1 Bacteriovorax sp. BSW11_IV
CAGGGCATGGAATTGCCCATAATCAAATTGAAAAATATTTTCGAGGCTACGGTGCTGCCGGGGAAGATAATCTTAACAAAGGCGTTGGTCTAGGTATTGGTCTTTTACTGGTGAGCAAGACCATGAAAAATCTTGGTGGTAAAGTTGTCTTTAAAACAGCACCTGATAAAGGCTGTGAAGTTCAACTTGTATTTAATAAAGATCTCATTCATAGCTATATGGAAGAAGATGCAACAGCAAGTATTACTCCTATTGTTCAAGAGGTTTCTACAAAAGAGGCGCTTATGAATATGGGAGGACTAAGAGTTCTTGTCGTTGATGATGATGAAGAGAGCTTTTTCATGCTCAATGAGCAACTTAAAAATTTTATGATGGTGGACTATGCTAATAACGGCAAAGTCGCTGCAGATAAGATTAAAGAAAATGATTACGATATCGTTCTCATGGATCTCCAAATGCCTGTGATGGATGGGATAGAGGCGACAAAGCTTATTAGGGAAATTGAACGAGAGTCAGGTCATGCTCATGTGCCAATTGTTGCACTGACTGGATATGCCCCTGAGAAGGATGTAAAGCCAAGTGAGGCCAGTGAATTCCAGGCCTATTGCATGAAACCAATCCGTAAACAAGACTTAGTTCGTACACTATATTCTCTAACCTTGCGTAATGGGCAAATGGCCTCCTAAACAGGGGGTCAGTAGCCTAAAAAAATCTGACATCTCCCTGTCAAGGGGGATTGGGATGGCCAGTGCTTTTTTTATAAATCCTTGTATTTATCGTGATTGTAAGGCCCTATAAATTTTCTATAGGAAAGAAAGGCCACTAGATTTTTTTTGACCCAAATTCGAAATTAAGTCAAAATTTAAGATGAGACTAGAAAGTTATAGGACATGATGTCCGAGACTTTCAGTAGAAAACCCTATAATAGTGCAGGAGGTACTATGACAGACCGCAAGTCTGAATCATCTAAAAGATTTCCTCTTCTTCCATTGAGAGATGTGATCATTTTTCCTCACATGGTTGTTCCTTTGTTCGTAGGAAGAGAGAAGTCAATTGCGGCCTTAGAAGAAGCGAGTAAGAACAATAACGAGCTTTTTCTAGTAACTCAAAGAGATGCCAACATCCTTAATCCTGATAGAGAGGACCTATACGATGTGGGTACGGTTGTAAACATCATTCAAATGCTAAGATTACCAGATAATACTGTTAAGGTATTAATTGAAGGTAAATACAGAGCTAAGATTGATTCATTCCAGGCATCAAGTGAAGGTTATTGGGCCGAAGTATCAAAGTGTACTCCTGTCAATTCAAACCCAGTGAATATTGAAGCGACTATGAGAAGCATTAAGAGCGTTTTTGAGCAATATGTGAAGCTCAATAAGCGTATCCCACCTGAACTTCTCATGAGTATTTCTAGTATCACTGATGCGTCTCGCTTAGCTGATATTATTGTTGCTCACCTGAATATGAAGATTCCTGAGAAGCAAGAAATCCTAGATGCAATTGAAATCGAGGACAGACTGCAACTTCTTCTTGAGAAGATGCAAGGGGAAATTGAGATCATCAACGTTGAGAGAAGAATAAGAACTCGCGTTAAGTCTCAAATGGAAAAGTCTCAGAAAGAGTACTACTTAAACGAGCAAATGAATGCTATTCAAAAAGAACTTGGACAAAAAGATGAAAAATCTGAAATCCAAGAGATGGAAGAAAAGCTTGCTAAGAAAGTAATGCCAGAAGAGGCGAAAAAGAAAACAGAAAAAGAAATTAAAAAGCTTAAATCAATGTCTCCAATGTCGGCAGAAGCCGCTGTTATTAGAAACTACATTGATTGGATGCTATCTCTTCCGTGGAGTGAATTCACTGAAGATAATAACGATGTAAATCATGCTCGTGCCATTTTGGATGATCACCACTATGGAATGAACGATGTTAAAGACAGAATTGTTGAATATCTTGCTGTAAGATCACTCGTTGGTGCTGAAGGTAAGGGGACAATTCTATGTTTAGCAGGTCCTCCAGGGGTTGGTAAGACATCTATTGCAAGATCACTTGCAGAATCACTTGGTAGAAGCTTCCAGAGAATTTCTCTTGGTGGTGTTCGTGATGAATCTGAAATCAGAGGTCATAGAAGAACATACGTTGGAGCAATGCCTGGTAAGATCATCAATGCTCTTAAGAAAGCAGGGACTTCTAACCCAGTTATTCTTCTAGATGAAATTGATAAGATGACAAGTGATATGAGAGGGGACCCAGCTTCAGCTATGCTAGAAGTTCTTGATCCTGAACAAAACAAAAACTTTGGCGATCACTATATTGAAGTGGAATTTGATTTATCGAAAGTTATGTTCATTATGACAGCTAACGATCTTTCAAGAATTCCAGGTCCACTAAGAGATCGTATGGAAATCATCAATCTTTCTGGTTATACACCAGTAGAGAAGATGGAAATTGGTAAGAGATATCTTCTTGATAGAGCTTGTAAAAACAATGGTCTTCAAAAGTATGAAATCTCAGTTAACGACAAAACTATGCTTGATGTTGTTAGAGGTTATACAAAAGAAGCTGGTGTTCGTGAGTTCGAAAGACTTTTAAATACAGTAGCAAGAAAAATCGCTACGGAAGTTGTATCTAAAGGAATTGAGGAAGGTAAAAAGTTTACTGTCACAACTAAGAATCTATCTAAATATCTTGGCCCTAAAAAATATGAGGGTACTGGTATTGAACAAGAGCCACAAGTTGGTCTTGTAAATGGTCTAGCTTGGACATCTGTTGGTGGTGAACTTCTTCACATTGAAGTTGTAACTGTTCCAGGAAACGGAAAGATTCAAGTGACAGGTAAACTTGGTGAAGTAATGCAAGAATCTGCAAAAGCTGCACTAAGCTACGTAAGATCAATCAGTGGAAGACTTGGAATTGATTCATCTTGGTATGACAAAAATGATATCCATATTCACGTACCAGAAGGGGCAACTCCAAAAGATGGTCCTTCGGCAGGTATCACAATGTCAACAGCGCTTACTTCTGCGATCACAGGAATTCCTGTATGGCAAAACGTTGCGATGACAGGTGAGGTGACAATTAGAGGACGTGTTCTTCCGATTGGTGGATTAAAAGAAAAATTACTTGCTGCTAAGCAAGCAGGTATTACGAAAGTTGTGATTCCTAAGAAGAACGAAAAAGATCTTCCAGAGATTCCAGCTGAAATTAAGCAAGGACTAGAAATCTACGCGGTAGAGTCAGTAGAAGAAGTTCTAAAAGTAGCTCTTCAACTTATGGAACCAGAAAAGTTCCTACAACATGTTGGGCTTAAAGTTATCGATTCACAGACAGCTTTAGAAGTTGCAAATTAGTCTCAAGTCTTTATAGGGTTTAAATGGGCCACTCATTATGAGTGGCCTTTTTTTTATTTATATTTCGATTTAATCTTTGCGATAGTTCCATCTGCTTCCATATCTGCTAGTGCTTTAGAAAGCTTTCCTATAACTTCATCACTAATGCCTTTATTACAGGCTAAACTCATTTCAGTCTTTTTAAAAGTGAAGAGCTCTTTTATATTTGAAATTCCAGAGTGCTTTGCCAGGTAGGGACCAACGACACTCGAAGTGGCCCAAGCATCAATTCTTTTTGCCGAAAGTTTTTTTGCATTTTGTGTATCGTTTGCGGCCTGATCCACTTTGTAACCTTCTTTAATAAGGTAATCGGCGAGCGCATCTCCAATATAGCCACCAATTGTAATGTTTTTCATTTCATTAAGGGACTTAGCCGTGATTGGGGAGTCACTAGGAACCATAATTACCCAGTCATTATTAACAATAGGTCCAACCCATTTAAATAATGGCATACGTTCATCTGTAACAGTTGTTGAGTAAACGCAAGTGTTGTTCTCATCTTTTGCTCTGTTGTACGCTCTTTGCCAAGGTATCATCTCATGCTTGTGTCCAACTTTGGCCCTTTCGAGTAAGCTCACAACGATGTCAGAAGCAATGCCTATGATTTTACCATTTTCTTGGTACTGAAAAGGGGGGGAGTCCTCAGTTAAGATCGTAATATCTTGTGAGAAGGTGTTTAACGATAGAGAAAATAATGCGCAAATGAATAAACTCTTTGTCATACTGTCCTCTTTGTTACTTTTAATTGATTATAGTCATGATCGTAGACTGATATCCTCAATTAATTCTCAATTTTGTTATTTGCCATCACTAATCAGGGATAATTGATCGATAATTTGTAAACAATCTAAATGAGAGAAGGTTATGAACAAATGGTCTATTCAAAAGAAACTGATCTTTTTTACCAACGTCATTTCAGTATTAGTTATGTGTACATTAGGTGTGGTTATCTTAACTAATAATGAAAAGAGATTAAAAAGTAATCTCGATTCAAAAATGGAGATGGTCATAGGTTCGCTATCTCAATCAACTCAATCATTATTTTGGAATTTCGATAGCGTGGCCTTAGAGGCCATTGCAAATGAAATTCAAAAAAGTCCTGAAGTTGATTACGTGGTTTTTGATAATGAAGCAGGAAAACCGATGTACTCATTAACTAAGGAGTTCGAAGAAAAAATCAAAGAGTCTAAACACTCGATTAAAAGAGAAGTTCTTGTAAAAGAGAAAGTTGTAGGTGGGATTAGACTTGGATACAATGAATCTTTGATATCAATGGCCATTAAACAATCTTTCACTCAAATCGTTGTGATTATCTTACTTGGTCAAGTTCTTATTTCTGTAGCGATCTTTTTCTTAGTTTCAAAAATAGTAAAGAGTCTAGAGTCAAACATTGAAAGACTTAAAGAAACTTCGATTGAAACAAAAGACAGCTCTTTAAAAATGAAAAAGGCCAGTGAAACTCTTTCGGCCGCATCACATGAGCAGGCAAGCGCAATTCAGGAAACGGTATCAACACTTGATGAAATTACGGCCATGGTGAAAACAAGTGCTAATAATGCATCTGATAGTGCGACCCGTGCAGATCGCTCATATCAAGTAACAATGGATGGAAAGAAGAGTATCCAAGAGCTGGGTAGTGTAATAAATCTTATTATTGAAAACAATCAAAAAATTAAAATTCAAATGGATGAGAATAGTCGAAATTTGGATAATATCACTAGTACGATTAATGAAATTTCAACAAAAACGAGCATCATAAATGATATCGTATTTCAAACAAAGCTTCTTTCATTTAATGCTTCAGTTGAGGCCGCAAGAGCAGGTGAAGCAGGAAAAGGTTTTGCTGTTGTTGCAGAAGAAGTTGGGAACCTGGCAACCATGAGTGGTAAAGCGTCTCAAGATATTGGCGATATGCTTAACACTAGTATTAGTAAGGTTGAGGAAATTGCGAGAGAGTCAAAAGTAAGTATTGAGAAAATTGTTAAAGAAGGTGACGAGCAGATGAAGCAAATTTCAACAATTATTCGAGTTTGTGAAAATTCATTCGATGAAGTTGTAGAAAACGTTTCTGAAGTTAAGCAAATGATGGGGCAGGTTGCTGGAGCAGTATCAGAACAATCAATTGGTGTTGATAATATTTCGCAAGCTATGAATGAATTAGATAATACGGTTCAACAAAATTCGAGAGCAGCAAGTGAAACCTATGATCACGCAGAGAAATTATCTGGTCAATCAGAGCGATTGGATAAAATTGTTGCCAACCTTTATGAAACGGTTCATGGATCCAAGAAAGATAATATGCAAATTTCACAAAAAGGCGCAAAAGTACTCACCTTAAAAAAAGCGGCATAGAGTGATGTAATCTTTGTAAAAGCACTTTTTGTTAAATGTAAATTATTTTTCTGTTCTGACCGTGAAAACATTTATTGTTGGTAAATCCCCATTTGCAAGAATTTTTTTGCTGAGACGCTCGGTGAAAATTGTGATTTAACCGATAATAACATTATGAAAGCTTTATTAACTTTCAAAATGTATTTTATTTTATCGATGGCACTTTTTCTTTCATCATGTATGAACGGTGTTATTGATGTCAAAGTACTAAATGACAATATTGGTGGTAAGAGCTCTGGAATTATTTCAGGCCAAGTTCTTCCACTCGAGCCAAATCCCATGGCCATCTCGGCGGTTGAAGCCTTCTCTTGTGATATTACAAGTGTCCAAGTTCAATTGTATAAATTAGACGCTACTGGAAAGAAGGATGGGGTCAGTCTTGCAACTGTATCTCTTGATGGAGATGCTAAGTTTTCTTTTGCTCCGAAAGTCATCACATCACTTTCAAATACTGTAGAGTACCTGATAGAAGCGAGTGGATGTGGCAGTGTTTATCAAAGGCCCTTAACGAATATTGATGAAACTCAAAATCTTGATGAGAAGACGACCATCGTCGTGAATCTTTTAAATAGCGGTGTCTCCAAAAAAATAGTGGATGTACCAAGAGAAAAAGTGCTCTCTTTCACAAGTCAATTTGAAAATACAACAGTCTCGACAATGCTTGAGGAAATCACAAATAACTCTGAAATTCAAAATGCTCTTATTGATGCCCTTGGTGACTCTGATTTTTTACCTTCTCTGTATTTAGAAAAATCTGACGGACTTTATAGAGGAGGAGAAGTCATTTCATTTGATTATAAGATTGTTGATCTTTCCAACAAAGTGACAGCGGCAGATTTAATGCTCACAACTGATGGAATAAATTATTCTGCATATAAGAGTTTAAGTGTTTCTGCTTCAGGGGATTTTATTACACTTCCTTCTATAGACTCAAATAATGCAGGTATTAAGATTGAGCTATCATTTGGAGCATCATCTAAGAAAGAATCACAATCTTTTCATTTTGTTATCGATGATACAGATCCTATTGTTTCCATTTCTTTAGCTAACAATATCAATCTTGCAAATGTTGATTTATATTCAGTAAGTGGAACATGTAGTGAAGAAGCAAGATCAATCACACTATTAATAAGCTCTCAACAAGTTAGTACAAATTGCTTAAATGGTGTCTGGTCTTATAGTCAAGGAGTTGCTTCTGTTTCTGATGGACCAGTCATTATTAGCGCAACACAAAGTGATGCTGCAGGAAATACTGCAACTGAATCAATCGTCGTTCAAAAAGATGCAACTGCGCCAGTTCTATCAATTGCAACTGCCAATAATAGTTATATCAATATAACCAATAACACTAGCTTTGCGATCAATGGAACTTGCAGTGAAGATGGGACTATTATTGTTAGTGGTGATGTTAATGATTCGATAATATGTTCTTCTGGATTATGGTCGAAGAATTTTGACTTCCAGTCTCTTGGTGACGGTAATATTGCTTTGAACTTTGATATTAATGATGCTGCAGGGAATAGTTCAATCACACAAAATTTGATTCTTATTAAAGATACGGTCGCACCTTTGTTAACATTAAATACTCCAATTAACTTAAGTGCAGTGAACATTTCTAACGTTGCAGCTATTTCATTCTCAGGAACTTGTTCTGACAGTGGCACAGTTGTCCTCTCTGGAGATCTTTCTGATACGATAAGCTGTAGTGGTGGAAATTTTTCTAAAATAATTAATCTGTCATCGCTCTCAGATGGACTTAAAACGATCAACTTAGACCTCTCTGATACTGCTGGTAATAATGCTACTCAAGTTAATATAAATCTCAATAAAGATGTTGTTGCTCCAGGTCTGACTCAAACATCTTTGGCCTCAAATTCACATTCAAATCAAGATAGTGTTACTTTTGGCGGACTCTGTGAAGATGGGATAACTATAGATGTCTCAGGAGAAGAGTCAACTCAAGTTAATTGTAGTAGTGGTTCTTGGTCATTTTCCACTGCAGCGAAAACAAGTGATGGGGATTACTCTTTTACTTTTACTCAGGTTGATAGTGTAGGAAATAGTAGCTCTATAAGTGAAACATGGAAAAGAGATACTGTGCTTCCATCTGTTTCACTTGTTGAAATTTCAAATAGTGCTGAGTATGTTGGTTCAATCTTCGTTATTGTAAAAGTTGCGGCCAGCGATAATAACAATAGTTTACAAGTTAAAATAGAAAATTCAAATCTAACAACTCTCGATTGTCAGGGAGAGTATACTGATAGTAATTGGCAAAGCTATACAGGTGCTTTCCAATCTTTTTCTCATGCTATTCACCCAGGTGATGGAGACAAAAAAGTTTGTGTTTGGGCAAAAGATAAGGCGGGAAATGTTACAGTTATTGCACCAAGTGCGGGAACTCTCGGACTTGATATGGATACAGTTAAGTACGAAGTAGGTAACGCTCCTGTTGTTACGGCATTCAGTGTTACAAATAATACGGCCGGTCCAAATTTTGGAACAAAGACCTTTAATCAAGGTGATCAAGTTTTAATTGAATGGACAATGACTGATATTGAAGGTCTAGATAATTCTCCCGTAAGTCTTTATTACACAGATAGTGCTTCGGCCACAGCGACTTGGAATGAAATTGTTGTTGGACATGGAGCTATTGGATATGGTCAGACAAATTATAGCGATAATTATATTTCATTCACCGCTCCTACAAATGGATTTTTTAAAGTTAAACTTGTGGCCTCTGATAGTGCAGGGAATACTTCTATTCCGGCAGACAGTGGTCCACTCAATACAGGAAATTGGCTGATTTATGCAGGTACAAATGATCGTGGTATTGGTGGGGCCGCTCGCTCAGTTGCATTAAAGTCAAAAGGGCGTGACTACGGATTTGGCGATGTTGCTTTGGATGTTCGAACTAATGATCTTTATATGATTGATAATGGAAATGGTCTTTATAAATATGATGCCCTATCAGGGAAGACATCTATGTTTATCAAGCATGGTAGTAATAATCTAACTGATAATTCAGTTTTAAGTACGAGTTCACAAGTTTACACGACTCTCTTAAATGTACGCTTTGATAATTCAAATAGTGGTCTATTGTACGCTATGACTTCCGATGCACAATATTCTTCAAACGTGAAAATTTGGCAGATAAACGTCGATACCAAAGAAGTAAAACTATATCTTGGTGGTGGAACTGTTTACGATGCAAGTGCGACACCGAGTACGGCAAAAGTATTAAATGCACCTTTCAATTTTGATGAAGATAATACGCTTTATTATTTCACACATTGCTCGAGTTCAACTACATATGATCGCTATAATGACGCTCCTAGGTTAATGAAAGTAACGCAAAATTCAGGGACAAAAACTGCTGGCGCTATTTCATTTGTGGCCGGTGATTGTACACGTGCGAATGCTTCAAGTGGCCCGCTTGATCCTCTCTCTTCACCTATTGGTGCAATTTCAATTCCTTCCTATGGAACTTTGGCCGCTTGGGATCATGGAAATGTTATTTATTTTTGTATGTACAACGTTAATTGCCAGAAAATAATCAACGGTCAACTTTATAGAACGAGTATTGGTTCTCAAAGACTAAATTATATCCACTCAATGAATAAATTCTATCTTGCAGGCTCTGTACTCTATGAGATTACGCCAAATCTTAGTGGAGATAACGGAGATATCTTAACGCCTTTATCAACGACAACTGCAGACGGTGAGTGCCTTGCAGATGGGCTTGATCCACTCATGAGCTGTTCAAGAATCGTATGGCCACCGATAGATGGACCAAATGGTACTCTCGGCTTTATGCAAGGGGGAGATAACTCTTCTTATTTCTTTAGATATTTAGATACCAGTGGAAAAATGCAGACATATGTTGGGGCGATGCCATTTTATGGTGATGGCCTTGATAAGTCATTCATGAGAGGGCAAATTTCTGGGATCTATTATAAAAAAGCAACAGAGGCCAATCAAGCGGCCTATCCTGAGGGGCTTTATTTTGTAGATCGCTTATCGATGGTTATGGGGCATATAGACCCATCAACAAAGCAGACGAGTATTATATGGGGAAATCAATCAGGGGGGAGTGGATCGACAGAGGGTGAGATGATTAGTAAAAATCAATCCCTTGGTGTTACTTATGATTTTGGTAACCTCCATCCTTTAACATTTGACTCTCAGGGAAATCCTTGGACAAGAGTTAATAATAGTGTTTACACAACAAGTACCACTAAGGAAATTGAAATCTATATGGATGCTGGATCTGGATATACAGAAGACGCGCAAACAGGTGATAATCCTAATGCAACTCGAATTTATCCAAATGGTGGAAAGAATAATTTTGCCATAAAAAATAAAGGATTATTTTATCTTTCTTACTATTCTTCAACATCAAGAACAAATATTAAAAGTCCTGAGCTGAAGTACTTTGATGTTACTTCTGCAACAGGTACGCTCCATATAATGGGGGATCGTTTTACAAATCAAACTTTTAGTCCCGATGATATGACCGGTGGGAATCTCGCAAGTAAAACTTTTCACTGCGCGGCCAATAACTGCTATTTGTATTACGATGATATCAACGACAAGCTTTATTTCTCAGAAAGAACTAATCTTAGAGTTATTGATAAACCAACGACACCTGCACAAAGTACATTACAAACAGTGGCCTCTTCTTCTCGAGAAATTTATAATTGGATTTTTTCAGAAGACAAGTCACAAATCTTCTACATCAACAGTGGTTCTCTTTATTGTATAGATATTAGTAGTGGAAAGTCTTGGTGTGATGATACTCCACTTGGTCCAAGCGAAGGAATGGAAACAATCTCAAGTGGGGCCAACCAATTAACTTGGATGAATTCAACGACACTTCTCATTAGTAATTATAAAGGTGTTATCTACCAATATAATCTTCTGCCTTAATAAATAATATCTTCGAAAAAAGCACCGTATTTACCTTGTTTGTCAGAAATAAGAATTTCGAGAACCCAAAGATTTTCAATGGGTCTGTGTTCGAATTCTTCAAGGCTGCCACGGTGGAAGAGGTGATGAGGAAAGTCGCCAAGTCTGTGCCCTTTCATATTCATATTGAGAACACATCCTTTGGCGTTGGCGGAAAGCTCTGCAAATGCGTAGAGATCTTTGCCGTTAAGGCCATTCTCTTTCCAGGCCTTATTACAGTCATGGAAAATATGCTTCACAGTCGTTTTTAAACGATTATATTCTTGATTATGACCAATAGAGAAGGTTTCACCATAATCGGCCTCGTGTCCCTTGAAGACTGGGCCAATATCAAAGAAGAATATATCATCTTCGGCCACACGAACTTGATCGTCAGATAATTCTCTGAATGAACACAATGTATTTTTTCCAATGCGAAATTTGGTAGGGTGCCATTTCTTTTCAACACCGTATTCAGACATTTTATCTTCAACAATTGCCAGTCCATCTTGTTCTGACATTCCGACTTCAATAAGCTTAGAGCTCTCTTGAACAATTTGTATGGCGAGATCTCTTGCTTCAAAGTATGAAGCAAGATTGAATTTCTCTGAAACTTTTTCTTCAGCAAAAGTGCTTGTTATGGTTTCTCGATTCTTTTGCATTCTTTCACTTCATTTAATTTAACAAGGCCAAAGCGACCATTAACTTTGACAATGCCACCTTTCTCACTTGGTGTAACCTGTACGTTTAGTTTTGCTTTCCCGACTTTTACACCTGCAAGGTATGCTTTACCTTCGACATATGTGTGGAGTGAATTTCCTTCACAACGAGCAACATACCACATCTTTCTTAGAAACTTATTGTCTGGAAAGTTGTGACCTTTATTATCTGTAATAAACTCATAATCGACTTCATCAACGATATGAATATCGAATTCAGAATGTTCTTCAAGATCATGTTGAATAACATTGATCTCATATTTATTTTTACTTGTTTCACATTGGTACCAACCCGCAATTTGCGGACAATTGGAAGCGAATGCAAGGGGAGTTGAAAGAGTTAAAATAAGAAATGTTTGAATAGTGCGTCTTGTAAGACCCATGTCACATCCTTTGACTTGTTTTTTTCATCCTGAAAAAAAATTAACTTTTTATTAGAATAAGATGTTGACAGATAAGATGCAATACTTTAATCTTCAAAAACCTCGAAAGGACAACAAATCCTTTTCAAAGGGCGTTTAGCTCAGCTGGGAGAGCGCTACCCTTACAAGGTAGATGTCGGCGGTTCGATCCCGTCAACGCCCACCATTTTTTTCCTCACTTTTTTATTTTTAAACTTATTGGACAACCTCTTATTAGGTTTGCTAGCGTTTTACTATACTTTTTCCATTAGGAGTTTATAGTGAAATTTTTAGCGCTTGCGTCATTGCTTTTTTCAACACAAGTTTTTGCTTCATCAATTAATTTTGAATGTTCTATGCCACAGGCACTAGAGGCCAACAGAGCTGCTTTTAATGGTAGCATTTATTTTTCTGAACAAGCTGTAGAACTTTCTCTTTCAAATGTAGAGATCATTAAAAAAGGTACAGAGACTTCATCTGAAATTATTGATGGTGTATCTGGAGAAGTCAGTGTAAAGATTTACCCGGAATCAACATTCGGTAGCGTTGTAACAAGTGTGACTCTTGAAAATAAGCAGAGCGCAGAGATTACAAAAATGAAGATCAATTTGGGCCTAGATACACCATTGAACTCATACGTTATCACAAGCGATGGGTACAAGTATCGTGCTCATTGCCTTATAAAATAAGGAATATCTATGATAAAGGTCGCAACGTTTCTAATGATGTGTATGGGTCTTTCTACTCAGGCATTTGAAACAGGCGGCCTTACTCTTGTGAGCACTCCTAAGCAATTTGAATGCTGGCCCAAAGCTCCAACGACAAAACGTTATATTGATACTAAGAAAATTCCTTTCTATAAAGAGGTTACATTTTCGTGTGTTTATTTGTGTATGAACTTGGCCTCAGAAGTTGAAGAAGTGATTGGTGTTCGCACTGTTCGTATCTTTGGTCGTGAAAAGGGTAATGAAAGTGTGTGCCGTGGATATGAGAAAGATATGGTCTTCGTGCAGACGCCTCTAAACCCAAAGTCTTGGGGTCATTATGAGCTTGGGAAAGTTAGACCATTTCAGGCCAAATCTTCAAAAATTAAGGAAATTGAGCGCTGGTATAAAGAGCAGGGTGCTGCCTTTGTTCCCTTTAAATTGCACTAGATTTTCGGCATGAACTTCTTAAGCGCCTATTTTCCTATTCAGAATAGGCAATCTTTGCCCTAGGTCAGTGAAACCCCAAAAAATTGAGAATATTTTCATCTCAATGTCCAAAACTCATAAATTAAAGTAAAAATTGTTAATGAAACTATTAAAGAGGTTTAATAATTCACTTCTTTCTTTGAGTTAGCGCCCTAAAATTAGGCCCTAAAACCAGACAAAAAACCATCAGTATTTCTCATCAATATTCCTGATAGCATGATCAATTTTGATAATAAAAATCAGGCTTTAGAATAAGTTTCGGTATTAATCTTTTATTAAAATAAATTCGTAGGATGTCGATAGGCTTAGAAGAATAGGGGCCTTTTACTGCTTAATTGAGGAAATATGGAAGATTTTGAGAGAGAGTTGAAGGAAGATTTTTTAGATGAATCAATGCAATTGCTTGAAGATTCGGAGCAGGCATTTTTACAACTAGAGCACGATAAAAATAGTGCAGATCTTCTAGACCAAATTTTTAGACTAGCACATAACTTGAAGGGGACATCGAGAGCTGTTGGCTTTGGAGAGGTTGCTGAGTTTACTCACGAAATGGAAAACCTAATTCTAAAAGTTAAGACTGGCGATGTTGAAATCACCGATTATGTCGTTACAGTTCTTCTAGAGTGTAATGATCACATTAGTCACATGATCACATCATTAAAAGAAGATCTTGATGCTACGTTTGATAGCGTAGAGATTGTCGCAAAAATTATTGGTGTTATTGAAGGCAATGCACCTGATTCGGTTTCACAAGCAGTAGATGAAGCATATGAAGAGCCAAGTTATGAAGAAGAATCTCTTCCTGAAGCTTCGGCCTTTGAAGAAGACGCTCCGGCCGCTGCAGAGAATTGGGAAGGTCTAGAAGACGAACTCGATCAAATTCTGAGTGAACACAATGAAGAAGTATATGAGCATACAGCGCAAGAAGAGGCCGAAGAGCTGATTGAAATGCGTGAGAGTGGAGAGCTTCAAGTAGATGATGTTGCGATTTCTCAATCAGCAATTGAATCACTACGTGAATTGGGTATGAGTGATGAAGAAATTTTTGCTCAGCTCAATGTCGAAACTTCAAATAAACCAGCTGTTGATGAAGGTATGACAATCAAGCAAGGTGAAGAAGTTATTGCTAAAGAAACAGTAGCTCCAAAAGTTGCAGAGGCCAAACCGATTGCTAAGCCCGTTTCTTTAGATGAAAAAAGAGCTTCTAATGCTGCTGCAAATGAAGCTGCTAATAAAAAGAAAGCAGAAGATGAAAGTATTCGTGTTTCATTGTCACGTGTTGAAGAACTCAATAACGTTGTTGGAGAATTAGTTATTCTTCAAACAGTTCTTGAACAAAGAAGACATGAGACAATCACAGACCCTCTTGCCAATAAGTCAATTTCTCAGCTTGGGAAATTATCGAAAGAAATTCAAGAAATTTCTATGTCATTGAGAATGGTTCCACTAAAAACAACTCTTCAAAAAATGAATAGAATCGTACGCGATACTTCTAAGACCTTAAATAAAATTGTAAATCTTTCTCTTGTTGGGGAAGAAACAGAAATTGATAAAACAGTTCTTGAGCATTTATCAGATCCTCTTGTACACATCGTTAGAAATGCTGTTGATCATGGTCTTGAAGATACGGAAGGCCGTATCAGAGCAGGTAAGAGTGAACACGGTAATGTTACAATTAAGGCCTTTCATGAAGGTAACAATCTTGTAATCGAAATTACTGATGATGGTAAAGGGATTAACGCAGATATCATCAGAAAGAAGGCGCTAGAGAAGAAGTTAATCTCTCCTAATTCTAGTATCCCAGATCACGAGATGATCCAATATATTTTCCACCCAGGTTTCTCGACAAAAGAACAGGTTACTGAAGTATCTGGTCGTGGTGTCGGGATGGATGTAGTTAAAACAAATATTGAAAAACTAAGTGGTAGCGTTCAAGTTATCACTGATGTTGGTGTTGGTAGTACATTTAGAGTTGTGCTTCCATTAACTATGGCAATCATCGAAGGTATGGTTGTTAGAGTTGGACAAGAAAAATACATTATTCCTCTTGGGCAAGTTCATGAATCTTTAAAACCAACGAAAGAGATGGTTCACTTTATTACTGGTATGGGTGAGTGTTTAAATTTAAGAGGAGAGGTCCTTCCATTATTTAATATTGGAAATACTCTTGCTCGTAAAATGGATGATACTAACTCATGTGAGAAAATTGCAATTATCGTTCATTCTTCAAACTTCAATTTTGCTGTTCTAGTTGATGATATTTTACATCAACAGCAAGTTGTTATTAAGAAGCTTGGCGATGAAATTAGACAGCAAAAAGGATTCATGGGTAGTTCAATCTTAGGTGATGGTAGACCATCATTCATCTTAGATTTGAATGAATTATATTCTTCATCACTTAAAAAACATAAAACAGCGTTAAAAGACAAATTACTTGGAAAGGCGGCGTAAAATGAATGAAACTCTAAGCACAATGAATAAGAAAAAAGAAGCAAACTCTGAACTGGAAAGATTCCTAGAATTTAGTCTTGGAAAAGAAGATTATGCAATTCCTCTACTAAGTGTAAGAGAAGTTATTTCAGTTCCTGAAACTACACCAATTCCAAAGGCCCCACCTCATTTCTTAGGGATCATGAACCTAAGAGGTCAGGTCATTTCGGTAGTAGATCTTAGGACAAAATTAAAAATAAAGCCTCTTGATAATAATCATGAAGAGTCTGTTATAATTGTAGATATTAACGGTATGAACTTAGGTATCGTTGTCGACTCGATTAACAAGGTTCTCGCTTTTCATATTGAAGAAATTAGCGAAGTTCCTGAAATCGAATCACAAGTAAATGCTGAATACATCCAGGGTGTTTATCGTAAAGAAGATTCACTAACTGTTCTTCTTGACGTTGCTAAAGTTCTGGATCTTAAAGATTACGGAATGATGAAAAAAGCAGCATAAACCTTAAAGTAAAAGCTACAAAGTTCGAGTTAAGTAAGTGTCACATTTAATAAATGGCACTTACTTTTTTATATCTGAGGATACCTATGACAGCAATTTTGAAAAAACAAGATTTTGAATATGATGAGCTAGTAAAGAAAGTCTCGGCCATTGTTGCAAAGATTTCCGGAAATGTTCTTGAAGAAAAACAAGCTCTAATGGTTCAGACTCGAGTGAAAAAAAGAATGTCTGAATTAGGTATTGTTACTCCTCGTGACTATATTGGTCATCTTGAAAAAAATCTAACATCAGAATCTCAGGTTCTGGTATCGCTACTGACGACTCACCATACTTTTTTCTTTCGAGAATTCGCTCATTTTGAATTTTTAAAAGATAATCTTGGAGATATCGTTGCAAGAGTTAAGGGGCGAGGAGAAAAGAAAATTAAAATTTGGTCAGCTGCTTGCAGTAGGGGCCAAGAAGTATACTCCCTTTGTATGTTTTTGAATTTTTATCTCCCAAAAATTGATCCGACAATGACATATGAGATTCTTGGAAGTGACATCGATCACGAATCAGTTGCGATTGGAAAAAATGGTGTTTATCACAAACGCGAAATTAAGACTGTTCCAATGAATTATTTGGCAGACAATTGGGCCAGAGGAACTGGAGATATCTCTGATTTCGTTAAAGCTAAAAAGAGTCTGACTGATAAAACGAGATGGAAAACACTTAATCTTCTTACATTTCAAAATGATTTAAGAACTGAAAAGTTTGATGTTATTTTTTGTCGAAATGTCTTTATTTATTTTAGACCAGAGCAAATTAAACAAATCGTAGGACAGTTCATGAAGCATCTTGAAAAAGGTGGATTCTTATTTTCTGGTATTTCTGAGTCTCTTGGTGGACTTGGAATGGAAATCAAAAACGTTGGTCCTTCAATTTACGTTGATAAAATCGCTGAGGCACCAAAACCTGCTTCTGCAACGACATCTCCAGTTGCTTCTGTTGGCACGCCAGTTCCTGCACCTATGGTCAAGAAGCTTCCTGTTATGCCAACTAAGTTTAGAGTTCTATGTGTAGACGACTCTTCGAGTGTTCTAACTCTACTTAAGAAAATTTTCTCTATGGATACTCAATTTGAAGTTATCGATGTTGCTAAAAATGGTGTTGAGGCCAATGAGATGATGCAAAAATATAGAGGTCAAATTGACCTTATGACTCTTGATATTCATATGCCAGATATGGACGGTGTGACTTACCTAGAGAAGTATTATAATTCATCTCACCCTCCAGTTGTCATGATTTCTTCTGCCTCTAGAGAGGATTCATCCGCGGCCATGAGAGCTCTAAGAGCTGGAGCAAGTGACTTTATTGAAAAACCGGCCCTTAATAATTTAATGGAGCGTGGTGAAGAGATTAAGACAAAACTCAAGGTCGCCTATATGGATAAGGCCTTTGTAAAAGAGCATATCTCTACTGTTGATAAGCAATTTGAGCACAATCTTGTTATTGGTGATGCCGCTTCTAAAATGCGTGTTATGGTTTCAACAATTTCAGACCAGAAAAAAGTAGTTCACTTTTTCAAAGAGATTAGAGGAACGCAACCACCAACAGTTATGTTTTTCGAGGGACAGGATAATTTACTCTTAGCTCTTAAAGATGACTTGTCATTAAAGATACCATTCAAAGTTGAAGTTTTAGATTCACTTTCTGCCGAATTAGAACCAGGAAAGGTTTATTTAGCAGACTTCTCTAAAATGTTTGAAGAGGTAAAAAGAAAATATTCAACTCGTTCAACTTCCATCGTTGTTTATGGAAAATGCTCTAAGCATGCGGGGGATAAAATTATTCACTGGAGCAATGCTCACTTATTGATTGAAGACATCAATTATAAATGTGAGTTGTCTGACGTTGCAACAGACATCGTTCCAGCTACAAGTTTTGCATATATGTCATGTGAGTTTTTAAGTAAGAAATAAAAGGTTAGGGAATGAAGACCAATACAATTATTAGTACAAATCTAGGGAAAGATTTTTATTTAAGAATGAAAGACATGATTTTCATCTCACTGCATTTCGAAGATTTTGCGGGTGCAATTATTCTTAAAAGAGATGAAATAAATTCTAAAAACATCAAAAACTTTTTTTCTCATTTTATGAAATCAAGAAGTGGAGCGAGGCCTGATTGTAAGTTAATTGGGCCGCAATCCCTCATTCGTTCAGCTCTTGGACTGATAAGGGCCAGTGCTCTTGGTAATATTAAAGAAGTTGAAAGAACTGGCCAGTTTGAAGTCGTTTTTATTCCTCGCGATGGAACTTTACGTGTATCAAAAGATATCGGTGGGACTTCAACTGCACCTGTTACGTATTCTGAACAACCAAAAGTTATTGCGCGTAAAGAGCTTGTCAAAGTCCTTATCGTTGATGATTCAAAGACAATTCGTAATCTTTTAACGCGAATTTTAAATACAGCACCAGGGGTACAGGTTGTTGCAACAGCAGAGAGACCTAGTGAAGTTGAGGCCTTAATTAATGAGCATAAGCCTGATGTCATTACCCTTGATATTCACATGCCAGAAATGACAGGAGTTGAACTCTTAAAGAGGATTCAACCTAAATACAAAATACCAACCATTATGGTTACTTCTATAAGTATGGAAGAGGGACCACTGGTACTTGAGGCCCTAGAGCATGGGGCATTTGACTATATTCAAAAACCAAAAATGGAAGAGATCTCTGAGGTGGCCCCTATTTTAATTGAAAAGGTCAAAGAGGCCGCCAATTATCAAGCCGCAGCTGCTTCAAAATTTTCAACAAAAACTGTGGGCAAATTTGATACAGATTCTCTAGTTGTAATTGGATCATCTACAGGTGGTACAAATGCACTTAAAGATATCCTCACTAAGATGCCTAGAGAAATTCCTCCTATTCTGATTGTCCAGCATATTCCTGCTGTCTTTTCTAAGGCCTTTGCTGACCGCATGAATACACTTTGTCCATTTATCGTTAAAGAAGCTGAAGATGGGGAATTAATCGAAAAAAACAAGGTTCTTGTGGCCCCAGGGGGCAAGCAGATGTCTATTGAAAGAAATGGACAAGGACTTAGGGTTAAGATTACAGATGATCCGCCGTTGAATCGTTTTAAACCATCTGTGGACTTCTTATTTAACTCTGTAGAGCCAATTGTGGCCAGAAGACATACTGTCGGTGTTATTTTAACTGGAATGGGTAAGGATGGGGCCGAAGGTTTACTTAAACTTAAAAAAGCAGGTGCCCTAACTATCGCTCAAAATGAAGAGAGTTGCGTAGTTTTTGGTATGCCTCGTGAGGCCATTAAAATTGGTGCGGCCCACGCCATTGAAGATAAGAACGATATCGCTGCAAAGGTGGGAGAGTTCTCCCACCCAAATGCCAAAGTCGACAAAGTCGCGTCCTAAAGTAAATTTCATAAAAAACCGATAGTTTTACGAGGTTTTTTATGAAATTTAAAGTAAACGTACTTTTCTCAATTTTTTTGTGGTTTTTAACAAACGCAAACTCCAATGCTGCAACTTCTTTTGCGCAAAAGTGGAATATTTCCCGTAAACATTCTGGAGTCATGGAAAATAACATTGGCTATGACATGGTCATGATGCAAAGGATAATGGGAATCAATGGGCGCGTTTATCCAATTGCAGATCTCACTTATATTAGAATGGATCGCAATAAGAATGATCAATTTGATGATCGTGAATTACTAGAGAATCTCAGAAAAGGTTACAATGTAAAAAAATGGAAAGTAAGTAAGTTTGATAACGTTCACTACTATCAAGCAATATTGAACGACCGCTCACGTGCTATTAGTGTGAGTGTTACACAAAATGATCTTCACTCAAAAGTAACAGTAGCAAATTATCGTTTAGGGTATAAAGATTTTACAGAAAGAGAAATTGCACTTCTTCAAAAATCATTATCTACAAATTTCGAGAGAAAAACGACTTTCATGAGTTTTCTTATAAGAGAAGCTTATGCAAATGGATTTGATCTGACGGGTCTTCTCAATAGTATTGGAGGACAAAGTGGTTCTGTATCAGGCAGTCCTGCTGTAACATCTGTTGTTGATTCGATAAATTCATCTGGTTTAAATACGAATGTAAATATTAATACAAACGTATCGGGTAGTGTGGACGTAAATGCAACGGGCTCTTTAAATGCGGGCCAATTTAATGCTGTGATTGGACAAGGAAATCAAATCAACCAGTCTTTTAATAATGCATCAGATATGGTCGATAAAAATTGGGGTCAGACAAATACCACTCTTGATAATATTAATCGTGATATCAATCATCAGGTTGGTAATTTAAATCAAAATATAGATAAAGGTATTGGTATGGCCGATAAAAATTGGACAGAAACCAATACTGTTGTCGACAAAAATTGGACTGATACAAATAAGATGGTTGATAAGAACTGGAGTGATACGAATAAGCAATTATCTCGTGCCAACTCTGTCGCAGAAAAACTTTCTGATCCTAAGCATATGTTCCTCCTATCTGGTGCGACGGCCGCAGGAGCAGTCTTTGGGGCCAGCCTTGCCAATCTTGCAATTGATGGCATGCAAGCTGGTGTCACATGGATTATTGATCAAATCACAGACCGTAAAGGTAAGGCCGAGAGATGGCAGTTATTTAGTGAGGCCCGTGGAAACTGGGAAAAAACTATTAAGAATGCTGTGGACCTGGAGAGGGCCATGGATCAATTTCTCGGTTATTACGATATCTTTAAAGAGTTGAAGTCAAAATTTCCAAATGAGCAAATCTCAATGGAAACAATTCTTCGCCATTTTTCTAAGGAAACACTTCTAACTGAAAAAAAGAAGAAGAAATATGAAGATGCTTTTAGCCTTGTCGAAAATAAAAGATGTGAAGATTATTATGCAGATAAAATTCTTGAACAAGATGCAGTTCTAGACTCGTTGAAAGATGTTTCAAATATTCTATCAAATCATAATAAAAACTCACCAAATATGAATATCTTTGATGAAAGATTTTTCTGTACCCAAATGGGGGAGATGATGCGTAATCTTCTTGATGCAGAAAATGCACTACAAGATTATCGAATCTATATGATTGATGGGAAGGCCGAATATGCGGATAAGATGCTTGAGCAACAGGAGCGATTAGTTGATAAGGCAGATCGCTACAACTCAAAAAGGGATTCTATCAAGGAGCGAGAAAGAGACATCGCAAGTGATAGCTATGAACTTGCAAAAGATGAAATTCATGCTCTTGCAAAGGCTGACTGTAAAAGAGAAGGCAAAGGTCTCTTTAGTACTGGAGAGTGTGTTGATCGAAAACTCGCAAGTGGAAATTATGCCACTCGTTTAAAAAGACTCGAGGCTCACAATAAGAGAGCAAAATCAGATATCGATAGAAACTATGAAGATAGCGACGTTTCTCGTTTAAGTGTAAATGAGGCAGCTTTGAATGATCGTATGTCATCATATAAAGATTGGTTCAAAGAACTGGAAGAACAACAGTTTTGTTTTCAAAACCCTGAGGACTCCGCTTGTAAAGAAATCTCGAAGTTTCGCTATAATGGTGTTTTTTACGTTAAAGATAAGGCCATGAATGCCATGAGTGATATTTGTAAAAATGAAGATCTAAGATTGATGGATATTAGAAAAGTGCAAAATGAACGCTCTGCTGCCGCTGTACGCGACGGTGCGCCTAAAGATTTTGCACCGGTTAACGAAGGACGTTCTCTTTCTAGTGATTCTAGCTCATCAAAAGGATTTTTTGCTTCTTTATTTGATGGAATTGGAAATTTCTTTAAAACGATTGCAGATTCTATTGGAGATGTTTTTGGAAATATTTTTGGTGGAAATAAGATTGTGGGTGAGAAATCACAACCAATAGATGTTGCCTACGTTGAACCGAAGGCCATTGAACAAATTAATGTGGAAAGATCTCAGTCTGAAAAGATTCACGAAAATTATCGCGCCCCTGCTCTAGTTGAGGCCATTGAATCTCCATTTAAAGATGAAGAAAAGATTTTAGAAAAAACACCTGAGGCCATGGCAAAGTTTGAAGAACTTTTATTGGAAGGTGATAAGAATAAGGTGATCATCAATGCTCTGGCAAAATCTGACTTGAGTGATAACATAAAGGCCGCCATCTTGATGGATTTAGATCCATTAAGTTCAAATTCTATTAATGAAATTATTGCGGCCTATGATAAGTCCTTTTATAAGTCAAAAGATGGACGATTTAGAATAGATTTAAAGAAAATAAAGAAAAACGACAATATTAATGATTGGCGCAAGTTCATTGAAATTTATAAAAAAGCGACAATGTAAAATAAGATCAATTCCGATTCGCCTTCGAGATTTATTCGAAGGCGATTTCTCTTAATCAAATTAATATGAAGATAGTTTTCCTTCTTTCAATGTTTCTTTTTATTTCATGTAGCTCGCATGATTTGAGGACAAGTAGTCGGAAAATTGCTTCTGAGGAATCAAAAAGAGGATGCGTTGGTTTAGTTGATGATTTATTCAACTTACAGCACACAAAGCAACTTGATCTATCATTTCATTATTTAAAACACCACGAAAGAAAGAATGATTTAGCAAATTACTTTTTTCATCCAGAAAAAGAAGACCACTTTATGGTGCATTACTACACCGGACAAACTGGTTACAAAAAAATGTATGAAGACTTAAATCGAGAAGGGCCAAAGGACAAGAGAGCACTTGTGTATCGTTACTCCTTAAATAATGCTCTTAATTCTTTTCCTAAATTCGAAGGCACTGTTTATAGCGGTGCAGTTGTTGATGAAAAGACATTGAAAAAGTGGAATTTTAAAGTCGGAGAAGATTTACGATTCGATTATTTTCTTTCGACAAGTTCTGATTTGAAGATCGCAAAGGGCTTTTATTCTAGACAGATTCGAGCTTGGGAAGGTGAAAAGACTAGGGTTCTTTTTGAAATAGAAAGTCTATTTGGTAGAGATATTTCATCTAAGTCTAAATATGCTTATGAAAAAGAAATTCTTTTTAAAAGTTCATCTCGCTTTAAAGTTGAGTCCATTTCTGAAAAATCTCTTGGGACCATATTCGGAGATAGGCCAGAATCTCTGATCGTCGTAAAACTAAAAGAGGTTCCACATACAAAACTCAAAGGAAAACTTACGAGAAAAAATGCAGAAATTGACCCTAAAATTGAGATTAGGAGATTAATAAACGAAGAGGATTGGGCGAAGGCCCAAATTACAATGCCTGATACACCAGAGCTGTATTATGGTGAAGATAGTGCAGAGGATTTTTTGAATGCAGTTAAGTATGTAAAAGACCTACCTCATTCAACAAATATTTCAATTGATCTGCTCAAAAATATTCATGCGATTGCGACAAAAAGTCATTTCTTTAGAGGTTATGAACAACGAAGAATAAAACTCGCATACACGAAAGGTGACATTTCTTTTCAAGAGGCGAGTGCTTACTTAGAAGGAGTTGACCAAGGGAGACCATATTCTCGAATGAGTCACGAGAAATTGAGTGGAAAATTTAGAACTGATAAAGAAGATGATTTTTTTCATACAGGAGATCATTTTCTGCCCGAAGGGGAAAGGTATTTTACAGTAGATGATATGGATAAATATAATACGAATCCCTATTTTTATGAAGAAATCGAATCTAGAGTTGAACTTTCCAAGAATCAATTTAAAACTGAGTTCCATTATGTTTATTCTTCCGATGTCGAGAATGAAGTTCAAAATTTATTTGAACAGGCGATTCCTTTTTTAGATTCTGCCGCTAGTGATGAAGAGTATATTAGGTTAGTTAATAAGCTTGAGTTGTCACTAATGTCGATTCATCCTTTTTTGGATGGCAATGGTAGGGCCATTCGTCTATTTGCAGATTTTTTGTATCAAAAAAGAGATCTACCGCCTGTTTTAAGGCCTAAAGAGTATGACTTTACAATGAGCTTAGAAGAGATTTATGAATATACAATTAAAAATATGAATGACTATTTAGAGCTATATTCAAAATAAAAAAGGCCTCATGTTAGAGGCCTTTTTTTTTAGTAATTAGGTGATTCTTTTTGAATGTATGCAACAGCATTATGGCTGTGCAAAGATTCAATGTGCTCAACTTTGGCGTTCCAGTCAAGAATCTTATCTTCGTGATCTAGTACTGTTGAAATTCTTCTTGAAGAGTGCTCAACGAACATAGGATTATCACCATTTAAAATAGCGAAGGCCTGCTCATCAACTCTCTTAACAAGAGATTGTGTTTCAGTTGGAAGTGCAATTCTAAGAAGTTCAATCAGACGTTCAATTGAAAATCCACTTTCTACATCGTATACGACTTGAACAGTTGCGACTGATCTTTGAGAGTGAGCTGATGCAATTCCTGAACCTTCTGTCGTTAGACCTTGACGGTATTCTTCTTCGTATTGCTTTGACATTGATAGTGAACAAGGACAAGTTGAAGAGTACTCATATTGGATTGTTAAATACAATAGAACGCGACCATCTTTATTCTCGATCCCTTCCCATTCACACTTGTAATATTGCCATCCCCAGTTTTCAGACTTCAAAGACTTTTGCTTAACAGGGTAGCTAAATTTTAATTTTAGGTGAGCTTTTTCGATTAGATCTTCATCTTCGAAATCGCGAAGATCAGCTCTATAGCGTCCTAGAACTTTCTTGTAAAAAGCAGAGTTCACAGGAATCTTACTTCCTTCCTCTTGTAGGATTGCGCAAAAGCGGCTCATGTTAGCACCTGTTTTAGATGCTTTTAAATAAACAAACATCGATGCTTCTGCATCATGATTCATTGTGTGACCATCGCCATGCTCAAACATTAATGGGATTCTAAATCTTTCGATACCAACGCGTGGAATTGCGATTTGAACTTGGTTAGGCATTTTTTGAAAATCATTTAGACCTGACTTATCTTTAACTTCACAGTCTAGAATGTCTTCTCTTGTATTTCTTAAAGCTTCTACATTCATTTCTATCGTTCCCCAAAATAGGTCATAAAAGACCTTATTTTTTTTATTGCGCAACCTTTTTATATTACTAAGGTGCTGTTGTAAACCATGTTTGCGCCTTACTCTATAAGCATAACAGGTTTATGAACTTTTCTGACGTGTTTCTTCAGTCCTAAATCATTGAAATCTTAATCTGGCATTGGCCATGTCCTTCAAAATAGAGAGATTTTATAGAGGCTTTACAAACGCTCGACACTCTTTTTTCTAAATGAAATGTTAATATTCGACGATAATAGTAGGGAGAAGATCGCCTAAAGAGAGGACCTATGTCGGCACAAAAACTCTATGAAATTGAGACCTATGAGAAGTACTTGCTCTCTGTTGATGAAGTGAAAAAGCAGATTGAGAATTGTCCTGTTTGCGGGGCCAAGCTTATTTTGACACATATCACCGATTCTCAAAATATGTTGGCCCAAGAAACGTCTAAATGCTTAGACTGTGAATATGGTACACGCGAAGTGTACCACGTTTTAAATTAAGAAAATAAAGTATCAAATGGGTAAGGAAGAAGTTCTTTGAAAAGGACTTTTTTCTTAATTCCTTCAAGGTCTCCAAGATAGATTGGTGCATCTCCCTTAGAAAATTCATTGATGACTTGTAGGCAAAAAGCGCAAGGAACAGTGACAGGATTTGTGTCACAAACAACAACGATAAAATCAACTTCTTTTCTTCCAAGTACCGTTATCCCTGACCATAGGGCAGTTCTCTCAGCACAAACAGTTCCACCGTAGCTCGCATTTTCAATGTTGCAGCCACCAAAAATTTTCTCAACACCTTTGAATGCGACGGCCGCTCCAACGTGAAATTTGCTGTAAGGGGCGTGAGCATGGTCACGAGTTGATTTTGCGATTTCGTATGCTTCTAGTACACGTGCATCAGTTAGCATGTAGCGTCCTTTTTAATAATGGGTGAAGCTGCATTTTCGTGCAGTATCTTTCCGTTTAACATAACAATTGATCCCATGACAATAGTGGAAACGATGCGACCTTTAACTTTCATACCATTGTAGGGAGTCCAGCCGCATTTAGATGCCTGCTCTTCATTGGTGATGAGGTGATCGCCTTTTAAATCAGCAATCGAAAAGTCTGCATCATAGCCAGGTGCAATTTTCCCTTTATTGAGTCCATACAGTTTAGCAGGGGCTTCACAAAGAAGCTCTTGCAATTTTTCTATACTAATTTTTCCTCTAAGGTGATGATTGAGCATGATTTGAAAAATCGTTTGCACGCCAGGCATACCTGAAGGAGTGTCTGGGTAGCCTTTATTTTTCTCTTCAGTCGTATGTGGTGCATGGTCTGAGCCAATTACATCTACGAGTCCTTTATTTAAACCTTGCCATAAACCATCTGTGTGAACTTTTTCTCTAATTGGGGGATTCATTTGAGCAAATGTTCCGATGATATCGTAAATGTCGGGAGCATAAAGAGTGAGATGTTGTGGAGTCACTTCCACAGTGCAATAGTTGCGATCTTTTTCGATTAGCTCCATTTCATCTTTAGTCGTGATATGAAGAAGGTGAACTTTTCTTTTTGCCTCTTTAGCAATAGAGAGAATCATTTTTGTTGATTCAACAGCGCTATCGACATTTCTCCACTCATAGTGGGCGTGAACAGACTTTGCATTGTCGCGGATATGTTTTCTTTGATTAAGAATAGTTTCAGATTCAGAGTGAACAGCGATTGGGCATGAAATATTTTTAAAAATTTCCAGAAGCTTTTCTCTGTCAAAAAGGAGAAGAGATCCCGTTGAACTGCCTAGAAAGATCTTCACGCCACAGCAACCTTCAAGCCCTTGTGATTTTTGTAGCTCTTCTAAATTATTTCCAGTTGCCCCAATAAAGAATCCAAAATTAACGAGTGATTTTTCTTTTCCAAGACGAACTTTTTCATTGATGGCCTCTACTGTTGTCGTAGGAGGATTAGTGTTTGGCATTTCTAGGAATGTGGTAACACCACCAAGTGCCGCTGCGAGAGAGCCCGTGTAGAGGTCTTCTTTATGGATTAGGCCAGGTTCGCGAAAATGGACTTGGCTATCAATAACACCAGGAAAAACATGAAGTCCTGAGGCATCAAACTCCTCTTTGGCATTGGCCTGTAGATTTTTTTCAATTTTTTTTATTTTTTTGCCATATATACCGATATCGGCTATATTGAGGTGACCATCTACTAAAAAGGTAGCATTTCTAATGACGAGATCAAATTCGTTATCCACAATTCAAGTCCTTTGCTGTTGCTGCTGTAGCACATGCTGCTGCTAATAGTTTTTTGCGGCTAAAATTCTTACAATAAAATTATAATTCAAATTACAAGATAAATGGAGAAGGGAAAATGACGTTAACAGTATTTAATACTATGACAAAAGAAAAAGAGTCATTTAAAAGCATCGAGCCTGGCAAGGTGAAAATGTATGTATGTGGTCCTACTGTTTATGACTATCTTCATATTGGAAACTTTAGAGGGGCCATTTTCTTCAATATGGTGAGAAATTGGCTAGAGCATAGTGGTTATGACGTTACATTTGTTTATAACTACACTGATGTCGATGATAAGATTATTGCCCGTGCAAATGAGAGGGGTATTACTTCAAATGAACTTTCGGAAGAATTTATTCGCGCTTTTGAAGAAGATTTTTCTCGTCTAGGTCTAAGAAAGCATGATCACAATCCTAAAGTAACTGATTATATGGATCAGATTATTGAGTATGTAGCTTCTCTTGTAGAACAGAAAAAGGCCTATGTCGTTAATGGTGAAGTGTTTTACTCAATTGACTCATTCAAACCTTATGGTGCTCTTTCGGGTAAAAAACTCGATGACCTCCATGCTGGTCAAAGAGTAGAAGTTGATCCAAATAAGTTAAGCCCATTTGACTTCGTTCTTTGGAAACCGGCCAAAGAAGGTGAGCCTTCATGGGCATCACCATGGGGTCAAGGTCGTCCAGGTTGGCATATTGAATGTTCTGCCATGATTAAATCACTTCTAGGCGATACGATTGATATTCACGGAGGTGGAATTGACTTAATTTTTCCGCACCATGAAAACGAAATTGCTCAAGGTGAGGGATGCACAGGTTGCAAGTACGTAAACTATTGGATGCATAACGACTTCATTAATATTAAAGGGGAGAAGATGAGTAAGTCCCTTGGAAACTTCATTACGGCAAGAGGTTTCATGGATACTTATCATCCAGAAGTTTTAAAGTTCTTAATGCTCTCTGCTCATTACAGATCTTTACTCAATGTTAGTGATGAAAAAATTGAACAAACATTCTCTGGTCTTGCAAGAGTTTATCATGCACTCAACTCTGCAAATCAAATGCTTTTAAAAACCGAGGCCGTAGCTGGCGCAGCTACTGAGAAGAACTTCGATTCAATGTTAAAAGAGCTTGATAAGAAAATCGAGAAATCAATGAATGACGATTTCTCTACAAATGAAGTTATTGCTTGCATCTATGAAGCAGTTAGAGGGTTTAATGCTCTTAATCTTGGTAAGAAATTAAAAGATCCAGCTACTCATGTTACAGTGAAAAGATTTAAAGAGTGGGTACTTCAATATGGTTCAATGATGGCGTTGTTTGTTGAAGAGCCATCACAATTTCTAAGAGAGGTTGATGATATTCTTTTGAAACAAAAAGGATTATCAAGAAACGAAGTTGATGCTCTTATTGAAGAGCGTGCAAATGCTCGTTTGGAAAAAGATTTTGCAAAATCTGATGAAATTAGAGACAAGCTCCATAACATGGGAATTGATTTCCAAGACACACCAGAAGGACCAATCTGGAACGTAAAAATTTAGAAATGACCTAATTTCAAAGGTTAATTTAAATAGAGGGGAAGTTAAGACTTCCCCTTTATTCATCTCATTAGCGACCAAATATAGAGGCATACTTAATCATTATTTTTTCTTCATAACAATAAGAGAAATTCATTTATCAAAAGCAAAACGTCAAAAGCCATTTGATTTATAGGCAAAGAGTGCTTGTGATTCAGATCATACTTTTTTCTGACCTGTTCCTTCTATAATTTTTTTATCACGTCAAAAAGGAAAGAGGATGAAAAAATTAAACTTCAGAACACGCATTATGTGGATCGTTGGCTCATCGTGTGTTCTCTGCTCAAGTCTATCAATACTTGTCTCCATTTATTTTGGAAAGGAGGAACTCGCTGCAGGTATTATTGAAAAGGCCCAGACAATTCACTCTCGATTAGAGGCGGCCACTGAATACGTCGCACTACAAGGTGGCTTATCATCTGAAATTAAAAAATTCAAAGAAGCTTATTCTTCAGATAATCAAATGACAAAAGAAGACAAGGAACAAGTTTTAAAACAAGTTCCTATTTTCGCAGCAATGAAGATCGGTGAAAAAGATTCTCAGAAAGAGCGCTATCTATTTAGAGTTTTCTCGAATGAACCAAGAAGGAAAGAGAATTTAGCAAATGATTTTGAAAAAACAGTTTATGATAAGTTTCTAAAAGATAAAAGTTTGAAGCAATATGTTCATAATGATGGTGAAGTGATTACTGTTTTTAAACCAGTTCGTCTTAGTGAAAAACAAGGTTGTCTCACCTGTCATGGTGACCCAAGACTCAGCCCGTGGAATAACGGCAAGGATATATTAGGATATCCGATGGAAAATTGGGAAGATGGACGCTTACATGGCGTCTTTGCTATTTCTTCGAATATAGATGAGATAAGGGCCTTAAGGAAAACTGACGAGCATACCCGTACTCTCATTCTTTTTGGAATGCTTCCTATTATAGGTGTGGTTTTTATCGCTTATTTATTAATAAAGACGCCACTTGCAAATGTTGTTAATGTTGCAAATAGACTCCAAAAAGTTACTGATGGAGTAGGTGGTGCATCTAAAGAAGTCAATGAGAATGCCTCAAATCTTTCACAGTCCACAACAGAACAAAGTGCTTCGATACAACAAACAAGTGCATCCCTTGAAGAAGTTGAAACGATGCTAAGAAGAACAACTGAAAATGCACAGAATGCTTCCGCCGTTTCTGCAAGTTCTCAAAGTAAGGCGCGAGATGGTCAAGAAGTTGTCGCAAGAATGAATGAGGCCATGTCAGAAATTAATCAATCAAATGAGAGCATCATTGTTCAAGTTAAAAATAGTGAAAAAGAATTTGATGAGATCATAGCTGTAATAAAAGAGATTGGTGAGAAGACACAAGTTATTAATGATATCGTATTTCAAACAAAACTATTATCATTCAACGCTTCGGTTGAAGCGGCAAGAGCAGGTGAGAATGGAAAAGGCTTTGCCGTTGTTGCTCAAGAGGTTGGAAGTCTTGCTCAGATGAGTGGTAATGCGGCAAATGAAATTACGAATATGCTAACAGATAGTATTCAAAAAGTTGAAAAGATAGTTAGTGAAACCAACTCGAGGATTAATGATCTTGTTGATATCGGGAAAATAAAAGTAGAACTTGGACAAAGTGTTGCGAACGAATGTCAAATAATTCTAAAAGAAATTGTCCAGCAAATAAGTGAAGCGGCACAGATGAGTCAAGAGATTACTGATGCGAGTCTTGAGCAGAATCAGGGGATAAGTGAAATTTCAAGTGCGATGAATCAGCTCGATGGGGTGGCCCATCATAATACAAAAACTTCGAATGATATGGAGAAGCTAGCGCAGGGTCTTTCTAGCCATGCAAAAGAATTGGAAAATTCGGTGAAGGATTTATTGGTCACAGTTCTAGGTGATGATAAAGTCTAAACTAAAAAAAATGGCCAAGTCATATCAGAGACTTGGCCTTTTTTATGTCCGGAATTGTTGGCAAATTTTCAAAATTCCTTCCGTTTTATCTGGACCACTGAAAAATATTATTTCCATCATTACAGTGACTTAAATCCAAAATGTAAGTGTACCTAAAAGTTAGACGCTAAAATAAAAGTATCTTAATTTTGAGGTGAGTTATGAAAAAGTTGCTTCTACTAATGACGGTATTTACAACACTAATCGCTTGCGGAAAAAAAGGTAATAGTACCAACGTAAAGCTTAAGCTAAGTAATCTTGTTAGCACTGGAACAACATCTTTTAATGGTGGTGTTTACTTAGTTGGGCATAGACTAGATGATTTCCAATCTATTGCCATTGGTCTTAAATTGGATGGTTCTGATAATTTCTTTACTCTTGAAAAAGGAGACTGGGAATTTGCGGCCATCGGTTGGAGTTCTACTGTGGCAGGAGTCGCAAACACTGGACTAAGTGGGGATGTTCGTTGCGGTTACTCTGGAGTTAAGAAGTTTTCATTTGATGAAGAACAAATTGAATTAACTCTGTCAAAGGCCGGCTGTAATTTTCAGCTACCAACAACAGGAGAGAGATTTTCTGCGCTATCAGATCTTGAAGCTGATTATATGTTTAAAAAAGTTAACTTCTATAGTTGTATGCAGATTCCAGCTGGGGGAGTGAGTGGATCTGAGTGTTATGGTGTGAATAATTTAAACTCTGTAATTAATGTTGGTCTATCAAAATCATATGAGATTGTTTTACCAGGTGAAATGGAACTTGGTGGTAATAAATCTTTCCTTCCTGGACTTAAAACTAAATGTATTAATATGGCCACTGATGAGTCAGTTCGTCTTCCAACAGGGAATGGATTTGATTCATTCATTAATCTTGCACTTGTTTCATATCCAGAAGAAAACTGTGTAGGTAATCCAAGTATTTCGGATTTTCGCAGTGGACTTCGTGTAAATAGTACGATGCCAGATAAAAAATCTTTCTTCATGGCCAGTGATAATTTTGATTCATCTCGTGTCGCTTTATATTTTGAACACAATCCAAATAGTGCAAATAATGCGCAGGTTTTTGGTAATGGTCAGGATGGCTCATCAGTGATTACGACTATTGATGCAAATTATTTTGCTAATATTCTAACTCTATCGAGTAATTCAGTGACAGTTACTTCTGGTCACGGAACAAATATTTTACCTAATGATGAGGTTATGCTCTACATTACTGAAGATGACGGAACGTGTGGGTCAGGATTTGGACAAGGACGTTTTGTCTTTAATAGAATTGCTTCTAAAAGTGGTGATTCATTTACCTTCTTCAAAAGTATAAATGAAGTTTTTGGCACGACACCAAATATCAGCAGTTCAGCCTGTTCTGTGCAGATGTTAAAAGTATTCAACTATAAAGGGATTTCTCTATCAGGTTCAACTCCTATTGTGGCAGCGGCCTACGATGAAACTAATAAAATAGGAGGTGTTATTGCCATAAGAGTTAGAGATAATTTGCAGATGAATTTTGATGGAAATGGTGCAACTATAGATTCTTATGCTAAGGGGTTCTATACGATTAGTGGGCAATCTAAATGTTCATCTACACTTTCCCAGTGTGCTCCTTTTGGAGACGGTAATGGAACCTTTGCTGGTGGAGGTGCCATTTACCTATCCGCCAGAAGTATTATTACTGATAATGGAAGTGGACTTCATTTTATCAAAGCTGATGAAGGTGGAACAGGCGCAACGAAAGGCTCTGCTCGTGTTAGATTGAACTATGCAAGTATTGGGACAAATGATTCTATCTTTGTTAATGGAAATCCAAGCTTTTCAGACATAAGATACTGCAATGATAGTTCCAGTTCATTATCTTTGCGTACGGCAGTTGATGGAACCGCCGGAGATGGTCTCATTCAGACTCCAAGTCTTTGCTATTAATAAGTAATTCAAATTGAGTAAATATTAAGGTCTGCTAAGAGCAGGCCTTTCTATAATAGGGGTATGAGCGAAAAACCCTACACCTACAAATACAAGATTTCTTTTGCTAATGGCGAAGTCTACACTAAAGATATTGTCATTGATAATATTGATGGCACCTTAGTTGAAAGTGAGATCATTCCCAAAGATCTAGAGGAAATGGCCCGACTTGATTTTTGTAAATGTACGCATTGTCCTTACTCTGAAAAAGAATTTAAATACTGTCCAGTTTTTAGAAATATTACCCAAGTTGTAAATGATTTCAAAAATCATAACCCTCATGAGGTTGTTACAGCATCTGTAGAGTTTAATGGCAGAAAAGTTGAAACAAAGGATGAACTCCATGTTCCTTTAACCTCACTTGTTGGTCTACTAATGGCCTCTAGTGAATGTGAATACTTTGATTTTCTAAAACCTATGGCCAAGACTCACCAACCTTTTTCAACTTATGAGGAAACGTTGATTAGAGTAGTCAGTTTCTATTTTCTTAATAGGTTTTTATGTGGTCATACACTCGATTGGAATATTCAAGAATTAAGAAAACAGTATCAAGATTTAGAAAAAGTTAATGCTGGTATTCTAGAGAGAATAAAAGCAATTAAAGATGGAGCAGAGGCCGAAGCTGAGGCAGTACTAGTCTTAGATAGTTTTATAAAAAACTTCTCTTGGGAATATGAATTGAACTTAGATGATCTAAAAGAATTTTTTCAAAGAGGGAAAGGTTTTTTAAATCTCTAAGTTAATTTCCCTAACGTTTTTTTATTTTTTGTACGAAAATACAGATACATAAAACGGAGGAAGAGAATGAAAAAACATTTTTATGTGACAGCTGCCATCTTGTTCACATTATCATCGCTATCAGTTAATGCTGCCGAATGCAAAAAGGAAGAAGCACAAGCTGCTGTTGAGAAAGCTTGTAAGCTTATTGAGGCAAAGAATGAAGGGGCGCTTGATGAAATTAAGTCTTACAAGTTTTGTGGAGACAATTATGTATGGATTCAAGATTCTGATGTGAAGATGGTTCTACACCCAATTAAGCCACGTCTTAATGGTAAGTCTCTAATGGAAAACAAAGACCCAGCTGGAAAGCTCCTTTTTGTTGAGTTCGACAAAATGGCAAAAGCAAATGCTGCTGGAGGATGGGTTGATTATCAATGGCCTAAGCCAGGTGCAGAAAAAGCTACAGACAAAATCTCGTTTGTTAAAATGTGTCCAGGTCCTAAAAAGTGGATTGCTGGCTCAGGTGTCTGGAAATAATTAAGTACAGGGACTAGAAATGACGACATTTTTTAAACGTAGGAGCTTTCGTTTTAAGCTGCTGCTACTCATTATGGTAATGTGCCTCGTATGCATTTGTGTAACTTCTTTCATTTCATTTAGAAAATCGAAGGAAGCTCTTGAGCGCGAAACAGTCAACCAAATGATCTCTACGAGTGAATTATTAAAGCTTAGAATTGAATCATCATTAGAACATGCTAAGAAGATGTCGTTAAGATTAGGATCAGACCGCCTTATGGAAGGTCTGTTCCTCGCTTATGAAGGGGCCTTCTATGGAGGAAACTTCTCTGCTGGAAAAGATCTCAATATCTATTCTGAACCTTATCAAAAATTAGAGCAAATTTACGGTGATCGTGTCAGAGAAATGGCAAAAGATTTCAATGTAAAAAATATTTATCTTGCAAGTATTGATGCTCAAATTATCATGTCTTCTTATAAAGAAAAAGATGGAGAACTCCTAGGGAAAAACCTCGCAAATGGAGTCTTAAAAGAATCGAAGCTAAGTCAGTGTTACAAAGCTGCTAGTGATAGTAAAGGCAATCAAGTTTTCTTTAGTGGATTCGAATATCTCGCATCGATCCAAAGTGCCAGTGCATTCTTTTGTATTAAAAAGCTCGCTGAATTTGATCACGCATCTGAGGGGATCTCTAAAGGAGACGTCATGGGTGTCGTTGTCTCACAAGTTGACTTAGATGATCTTAATAAAATCGTTACAAGTCGTGTCGGTATGGGAGAAACAGGTCAAGTTTACTTAGTCGGTGAAGATAAAACTCTTAGAAGTGATTTTTTCATTGGAAAAGAAACGTATAATGTGAACAACTCTGTTAAGAATCAAATTAAAGTGGAGACGAGTTCTGTGGAGCTTGCTCAACAAGAAAAACAGGGTTACCACTATATTAAAGATCCGAATGGATATGATGTATTAAGTTATTATTCACCTTTACATGCTTTTGGACAAACTTGGGCGTTAATAGGTGAAAAGCAAGTCTCTGAAGTTTTTCAGTCAATTTCTTCAATGCTTAATTTTATCATTATCGCCTCTGTGCTAACGTTTATTGCAATATTCTTTGTGGGCTTCTTTGCAATTGCTAAGATGATTTCACCAGTATTAGATGCCAATAAAACACTTCAAGGTGTTTCTGGGCATGTTGATACAAATTCTAATGCCATTAAACAAAACTCTCAAAAACTAAGCGCTGGTGCGACTGAAATTGCAGCGGCCATCCAAGAAACCGTGTCAACTCTTGATGAACTTTCTAGTATGGTTAATAAAAACTTAGAAAACGTTGAACTCTCAGGTAAAAAATCAGAGGAGAGTCAAAATGTTGCTAAGAAAGGGAAGGATTCTATCGCCAGTATGATTGTGGCAATGGATGAAATTAATCAAAGTAATCAAGATATCGTAAAAGAGACTGATAATATTGGTGAGCGTATGCAAGAGATCATCAATGTTATTAATGAAATTGGTGAGAAAACGAAAGTAATCAACGATATCGTATTCCAAACAAAGCTGCTTGCTTTTAATGCATCTGTCGAAGCTGCTAGGGCAGGTGAGCATGGTAAAGGTTTTGCCGTTGTTGCAGAAGAGGTTGGATCACTTGCAAGTGCATCAGGTAAGGCCGCAACTGAAATTGCTTCGATGCTTGATGATTCTACAAAAAAAGTAAGCGATATCGTTACTATTACAAAACAGAATCTAGAAAAGCTTGCTGGTCAAGGTGAGGAGAGAATTAAGCATGGTTCATCTCGTGCCAAAGAGTGTGACGAGGTTCTTAGTTTAATTCTATCAAATGTTGTTGAAGTGAATGAGAAAGTTCAGGAAATCAACTACGCCTCAAATGAACAGGCCACGGGAATTTCTGAAGTGGCCAAAGCAATGGGACAACTTGATGAGCTGACACATTCAACTTCATCAATAGCATCTATGGCCCTTAATAGTTCTAATGAACTAGAAGAAGAGTCAAAACGTTTGCAAAAAATTATTATTGATCTCGATAATCTAGTGAACGGTTTAAGTGATGATAACACTACTCTTTTACGCACGATTCCTGTTGAAGATGATTTTTCAGATCAGTCATTGAGAGATGATGATTTTTCAATAGAGGATCAAAATTTTGAAGATGATAAAAATGTAGAAGAAATACAAATCGCAGCAGAAGAACCTAAAAAGCGTGATGAGGTAGTCAAAAAAGAAGATACATCATCAGCTAAAAAATCATCTGAGGTTGAAGAAGCCTCAAGTTTAATTCCATCGAGAGATGATTCCCGATTTGAAGATATTTAGGCCCCTATGCAGGGGCCTTTTTTTTTACTATTCTAAATGGGTAAGTCATTCAATGGAAAATCATGCATTATTGTCGCGTAGCCGTAAAATACCCTGGAAAAGAAGGAATCCTCACTTATAAAGTGGGTGAACACGTTGTTAAACGTGGAGACCTCGTTAAAGTTCCTTTGGGGCGAAGAAAAGTTGAAGGTTGCGTCGTTGCAAGTCAATTAAGTGAAGATGATGTTCGCGAAGAAATTGCTGGCTTCCAAATAAAAGAAGTTGAAGAAGTTTTGCCTGAAGTCATGTCACTAACTGATAGTGAGCTTTCGTTGTACGAATGGATGGCCAAGTATTATCACTATAATTTAGGGATGGTGATTTTCGAGAGCTTACCTGAAATTATGAAAAGGCCTAAGAAGATTGATCTAAAAAATGGGGTAGGTAAAACTCTTCCTCACGATCTTGGAGAACTTCAGGCCCCCATTTATAAAGATATCGCTGCTCGCCTAGATAGAGGGTTTGACCGCTTTTATATTCACGGGGTAACGGGAAGTGGGAAGACGCTGGTTTATTTGAATCTTATTCGCGACACGCTTGCTCGTGGTAAAAGTGTTTTATTTCTTCTTCCTGAGATAAATCTTACGCCTCAATTTACAGAAACTTTTTTAGATTATGTAGATTGTCCAATTTTGTCTTATCATTCTGGTATTTCGAATTCAGAAAAATTTATCGCCTGGAAATTTTTAAAAGAATCGCCAAACCCTGTGATTATCATGGGTGTACGAAGCTCTGTTTTTCTTCCTGCCCAGAATTTAGGACTAGTTATTGTCGATGAAGAGCATGATAGCTCTTTCAAGCAAAGTGATCGTTGCCCTTACAATGGTCGTGATGTGGCCATTAAAAAGGCCCAGCTTGCAAACTGCCCTGTGATTATGGGTTCTGCAACTCCATCGGTTGAGAATTATTTCAGCTTCACTCACAATAAAAATTTGCAAGATCACTACTTCACAATGAAAGAGCGTATTGCAGGAAATTTCCCACAAATTGAACTTTTAGATGCGAGATTTGGTGGAAAGAAGTTGAGTGTTGATGAATTGTCTCTATGGCCTTTTGAACAGCGCTCAATTGATCTCATAAAGTCGGCCCTCGATAGTGGTGAGCAAGTTCTAGTCTTTGTGAATAGACTTGGTTTTGCCAATTATGTTCAGTGTCGTGCTTGTGGACATAAATTCGAAGATCCCAATACTGGAGTTGCGCTTAGGTATTTTAAAAATAAAGGTATACTTTCATCGGCCCATAGTGATTTTGAAATCCCGATGCCAGAAATTTGTCCAAGCTGTGGCAATATGAACCTTTTGCAAAAAGGTTTTGGGACAGAGAGATTACAAGAAGTTTTAGAACAGGTTTTCCCTGATAAGAGAATAGATCGCTTTGATAGAGATGAGATTAAAACGTTGAACGCACTAACTGAAAAATTGGATGCTTTTCATCGCGGTGATATTGATGTTTTTGTTGGAACTCAAATGCTGTCAAAAGGGCACAACTTTAAGAAAGTAAATCTTGTTCTAGTACTTGGTGTTGATAGTATGATGAATTTTCCTGATTTCCGGGCCATCGAAAGAACCTATCAAACGATTACTCAAATTTTAGGACGTGCAGGACGTTATTCAGAAGAGGCGAAAGTCGTTATTCAGACACTTGTTCCTGAGAATAAGTTATTTTCTACAATCAAAGAACATTCCTTTAATGGCTTTTATGAAGATGAAATAAGCATTAGAGAATTTTCAGGTTTTCCTCCTTTTAGTAAGCTTGCCGTGATTCATTTTAATGGTCGATTTAGAGATAAGTTAATTGAACACAGTGTTTCTGTGGCCAATGGGATCAAAGAGTTTTGCGCGAAAAATTCTTTTAAAGTAGATGTGCTTGGACCAGCGCCAGCAAGTATTGAAAGAAGAAGTGGACAGTTTACATGGACAATTCTTCTTAGAGCAGAAGATGTTGCCCACTTACATACGACTCTTAATTTCTTTGAAAAAAATTACAATAGGATCTCAGGCATTTCATTCAAAATTGACGTCGATCCTTATCACACGCTCTAGTACTTTGCGATCCACTCTTCTAAAAGGGTATCGAGAACTTGATCTGTTTTATTATTCCAAGATCGAGCACCTGAACGTAGAGTATTGAGATATTGATTGTTCTCACCTTCAAGAGCTTTACGCTTTTCAAAATCATTTGTGAATATTGCATAATAGAGTGTCTTACCTGATTTAGTATTTATAAATCCTGCAATATTATTCACGTAATCTAGTGAACCTGTTTTTCCCCAAACTCGATAACTTGCTGTCGAAGTGTTGAGACGCTTTCTAATCCAACCGTTATGACCTGATAATGAAAAGAGTGATAGGAAGTAGAGACCATCAAATCTTGTTTCTCTCACATTGCCGATGAATTCAGAAAGAGTTTCAACAGTTGTTTGATTGACGATACTAAGTCCTGAACCGTTAGCGAATGTTGATTGTACGAATTTTTCTTGACCGTACTTTTTCAAATACCACTCTTTCATTTGGAGAGCAGCTTGCGCAATTGAAGAAATTTTTGAATTTTCTTTCATTGCCGCTTTTACGAGGATTGCTTCACTGTAAAGATTGTTACTGTACTCCATTGCAAGTCCAGCAATCGTTTTAAGATCGGGACTTTTGTATTGATATAATGTTCGCGTGCTATCATCTTTACCAATTTCATAATTATTAAGCTCAATACCATTGGCCTTTGCCATAAAGATAAAAGTTTCGGCGGCATAAATATGAGGATAGCGTAGCGGTATTTCTTCTAAATTGCCGTAGTCGTTATATGTGCTCACACTCCAACTTTCAGAATTTGTGTCGTTGCCATCAAAGCGAAACTTCATACCGGGAGTAAACGGCTTATAATCCTTAACAATACCAATAGAACTAACAGGGGGAATTGTATAGAAAGTTGCTTTTGCCGTATGGCCAGAGTTTTCTTTTTTAAGTTGAAAGCGATTGAAGTCGAGATTTAAAAAACTTAGTCCTGGATTATATGTTTGATCATCAAGTCCAAAATTTGAAAGGCGTTTCTCACTTATGAAATTATCATTTACTAGAATGAGCTTACCTTCAACTTTCTTAATCCCTTTTTCTTTAATCGCCAGAATGAAATTAATCAGTGTTCCTGAAATAAATGAAGGGTCTCCTGAGCCAATGAGATAGAGGTTGCCTTTTAGAACTCCATTTTCAATTGGTCCTTTAAAACGAAGTTTTGTTGAATAAGAAAACTCGTCACCTAAAATAGACAGAGCATAAAATGCGGTGAAGATTTTTTGTAGTGAGGCAGGAGTGAATTCTTTTTTCGAATTCAGTGTTTCTAGAAATTTTTTATTTTCAGCATCGTAGAGAGCATAAGCGAGCTGAGAGTCTGGCATTTCTATCTTTTTTAAGATTTTTGCAATTTCATCTGAGGGACGGGCCTGAAGCTCATCAGCAAATGAGTGAATATTAATGATGCTTACAAGTATGATTATCGTGATCTGGATCACTGCCTGGTACTGGATCATATCCTCCCTCATGGAATGGATGACATTTAAGAATTCTTCTTAGCCCATAGTATAAGGCCTTGTACCAAGGAAGCACAATAAAACTTTGCTTCACATATTCAGAGCATGAGGGGTAGAAACGGCACTTTGGCCCGAGCATCGGAGAGATGAAAACTTGATAAATTTTGATGAGAAAGAGGGCCAAATGTTTCATATCTACTGTAGACCCCAAAAAAAACGCTGCGTCAATTACAACTTGAAAACTTTTTGCTATTTTTGTGGTTCAAGGAGAAATTTATGAAAAAGCAGGAAAGGGCAGATTTTATTTTAGAGCGCCTTGAAGATTTATTTCCTGAGGCACCAGTACCTCTGGACCACACAGATGCTTATACGCTTCTTATAGCGGTATTACTCTCAGCTCAGTGTACAGATGAAAGAGTTAATAAGGTGACTCCTAATCTCTTTAAAAAGGCCAATACTCCACAAGATATGTTGGAATTAACTGTTGCTGAGATTGAAGATATTATTCGTCCATGTGGGCTTGCCCCAAGAAAGGCCAAAGCAATTTGGGAACTTTCTCGCATTATCATGGAAGAGCATCAAGGTGAGGTGCCTGCGAGTTTTGAAAAGTTAGAAGAACTTCCAGGTGTCGGTCATAAAACGGCATCAGTAGTCATGGCCCAGGCCTTTGGGGTGCCAGCATTTCCGGTTGATACTCACATTCACCGTTTGGCCCAGCAATGGGGGTTAACAAATGGAAAAAATGTCGAACAAACGGAGAAAGATTTAAAGAAAGTCTTTCCTGAAGAAAAGTGGAATAAGCTTCACCTTCAAATTATTTTCTACGGCCGCCAATACTGCACGGCCAGACAGTGCAATGGTCTTCACTGTGATATTTGTCAAACTTGTTACCCTGATAGAAAAAAAGAAAGGGCCTATAAAAAGGCCTAAGGATGATTTTAATATGAAAATGATAAGAGAAAATGACCTTGATATAATCTACAAAGCAGGGACTTCTGATAAGGCGATTATCGTTTTACACGGCTATGGAGCAAGCTGCAATGATCTTGCGCCTATTGGGCAGATGATGGATCAAAGTGGACATTTCCATTGGTATTTTTTAGATGCACCATTATCTGTCGATATTGGCTATGGCATGGAAGGAAGAGCTTGGTTTCCAATTGATATGATGGGACTTCAACAAGCACTTATGAAAGGAAGTTTTCGTTCTTTTTTTGCAGACAAAATTCCTGACGGTTTTATAGAAGCGAGTGAAAAAGTGGAGGCCCTTTTAAAAAGTTTAAAAGAAAAGCACAGCAGTCTTATATTGGGAGGGTTCTCACAAGGATCAATGATTTCAAGTGAAGTTGCTTTCAAAAATCCCGGACTCGTGGATAAGCTTTTTATTTTATCAGGTACATTTGTGTCTGAATCTCATTGGAGAGATTTATTGAGTCACAGTACTTCTCTTCCTATTTTTCAAAGTCATGGAAGTGTAGATCCTGTATTGCCTGTAAGTGAAGCGAGACGATTAAAAGAGTTTTTAGAAGAGAATGATCAAAATCATGAGTATCATGAGTTTCACGGTGGCCATGAGATACCAATGCCAGTCATTCAATCTCTTAGTGCATTTTTGGTGAGGGCATAATGGCGATTTCATACGAAGGTAATATTTTAAAAATGAAGAGTAAGCTTGGCGATGTGGTGGAATATTCTCTACCTCTTAGTGATGTTGGTGTTCCAATGAATGAGCTTATTGGTAAGAAAGTAACTTTGGAGTTCACTGGGATAATCAATTGTATTGCCACTGGTGAAAAAATTAAAAAAAGTTACGGACAAGGTTATTCTTATAAGGCCTTTATCACACTTGCTGAGTGCGATAGCTGTATTGTTCGACCTGAGTTGTGCCACTATGCTGAGGGGACTTGTCGAGAGCCAAAGTGGGGTGAAGAGCATTGTATGATCGATCACTATGTTTATTTATCAGTGACAGATCAGATGAAAGTGGGAATTACAAGACATACTCAAATTCCAACTCGCTGGATTGATCAAGGGGCCAGCTATGCTATTCCTCTTGTGAAGGTAAAAGATAGAAAAACATCTGGTCTTATTGAAAGCGAAATTAAAAAGACCATGAGTGATAAAACAAACTGGCGCAAGATGCTTGAAAATGTCGTTCCAGAGATTGATCTTTATGAAGAGCGCGAAAGAATCTATGAGGAGTTTGGCGATCTTTTTGATGAATACGATGCAACTGATTTAGATGATGATATTACTGAGATTAAGTATCCCGTTCTTGAGTACCCAACTAAAGTTAAATCTCTCTCTTTTGAAAAAACACCAAAGATTGAAGGAACATTAATGGGAATTAAAGGCCAGTATCTCATTTTTGATATTGGAGTGATTAATATGAGAAAGTATCAGGGACACTATATTAAACTTTCTTCTTCTTAATTTCTTCCACAATTCTACGTTCAAGATCTCCTGTTTCGGGAGATCTTTTTGCTCTTAAAACTTCTTTGGCATAGGCACTCATTTGCTGTAGGCCCTTTTCATAGCGGGCACAGTTTTTACAAATGAGCAGGTGAAACCATAGGGCGAATTTTTCACTATAAGATTTCGGAGCAATTCCTTCTCTTTGTCTTTTATTTATTTCGTGACACTTTGCCATAGTTTTCGCCTTTAAATAGTTCAAAATCCATTATATCGGAATTTATTTATTACGACTATTGTCAATTAATTCAGCATATTATCACCAGAAAGTGGAGAGATCTGATAAAAATGCTTTATATTCGCAAAAAATGTGAAAAATGACTTGGCGGTCTTTTTAATGCATTGTACTGTGCCTGCAATAAAAATAATGGAGGGATGACCATGAGAAGCTTAATTGCGATTTTATCACTTACTTTCGCTGTCGTAGCGAATGCAAATACACTTGAAGAAGCACAAACACTTTTTGCCAACAGAGGCGAAAATGTGGCCAACGCTAAAAAGGCCGCAGATATTTATGCAACTCTTGCTGCTAAGGCATCAGGTGTTGAAAAAGCTAATCTACTTCTTGGTGAGGCCGAAGCAATTTATTACGTTGGTATTAAGGCCGATGCTAAAAAAGAAAAATTATCTCTACATGAGCGTGGTTACGAAGCGGCTCAAAAAGCTGAGAATCTTCTTAAGGCCAGTGCTGCAACAAAAACAGAAATCGCAATTTCTAATTACTGGTTTGCCGCTAATATTGGTAAATGGGGTGAGGCCAAAGGCGTTCTTGCTTCACTTGGAAAATGGTATAGCGATATGAAGCCAGCTCTTGAAGAAATTAAAGATCTTGATGATACAATTCAAGACTACGGTGTTTATAGAATTCTTGGAATGGGTTATTTGAAAGTTCCAGGAGAGTCGAATAACGAAGGTCTAAACTACCTTGTAAAGGCCTACACAAATACGATCAGAACTGTTGAAGTAGATGGTGAAGAGCTAGAGCTTTCATATCATGTGAACAATGTTGTTTTTCTTCTTGAAGGTATGGTTAAAGAAAAGAAACTTAAGCTTGCTGATTTAGAATTCTGTAAAATCTATGACGATATTTCTTTCTTATGGGAAGCCGCTCAAGAAGATGAGTCTATTCTTGAGACTTACAATTCTAAGCTTGTTCCTGAGTCGAAAGTTGAGTTCACAAATTTCTTCGCTGAAAAAGACAACAAAGAATATTTCGATAAAAACTGTACTAGATAATAATCTAAGAACTAAGAGAGAGAGTTTATGATTAAGATATCTATACTAATGCTCACAATGGCCAGCGTATCTTCATACGCTGGTGGTATTGGTGCACCATTAAATATTTCCTCAGCAAGTGTTCTTCCTAAAGGGGTGAGAAATCTTACTTACAAGGGAGTAGCGGCTTCGCCTTCGGACAAGTTCAATAGTTCTGGGCAACAAGTTGTTCTTGCTGATCCATTCTTTTCTGAAATTACTTTTGCGAATCTTTTGGATGGTACTAAAGATCCCAATGATAAAGGTTTGATCGAAGCAAAAATGATTGAAATGGGAGCGAGCTTAGAAGATTCACTAGGATCAGTAAAAGGTCAGGTGAATATAGAAGTTCAGGCCAATGTGCCTGTGTTTGCATGGGGTATCACTGAGCGCTTTACAGCGGCCGTGGCCATTCCTGTGACGAGATCTTCTGTAAATATTGACACAGGTGTTGATCACAAGAACCCGGCCCTTCACGCTGCTCTTAAGCAAAAGACAAATATTGCACCGGATAAGCAAGTTGAAACATTCACAAAACTTAACGATCCCGTTAACGAAAAAGTGAAAGAGTACAACTATGAGCCTCTTCAAAATGAGACAACGACAAAACTTGGCGACATCAAACTCGTAGGAAAATATAAAACTTACGAAGATGCAAAAAATGTTGTGACACTTGGTGCGGAAGTGACTTTACCAACTGGCGAAGAAGAGAATCCAAATAAAGTCATTGATGTTCCAGGTGGAGATGGGCAAACAGATATTGGTCTAAATATCGCCCATGATTTGATTCTTGGAAAATTTGTGCTGGCCTCATCTTTAGGTTACACAGTTCAATTCTCTGATACGGTAGAAAAAAGAATTCCATTCAATGGCCTAAGTAAACTTTCACCTGACTCAGATAATAATGTTAAGCGTGATCTCGGGGATATTTTTCAAGCATCTCTAGGGGCCAAATACGGCTTTTCTGGAGTGACTTTAGGAACGGCCTACAGTTTACAGTACAAGCAAGCGGATACTTACAAAGGGAGCAAATACGAGCAGTCACGCTATGATTATTTGGCCCAGGACAGTGTTCAAAATATGCAAGCCGCTCTTTTCTCTGTTGGATACGATACAATCGGTCTTTATAGAGCGAAGAAATTTCCAGTGCCTTTAAGTTTAAACCTGACTCATACAAGAGTACTTTCTGGGAAAAACGTTGTTAAAGACCCTTTTACAACGCTTGATTTCTCATTGTTCTTTTAAGGGAGAGTGAAGATGAAAAAAATATTAATTGCTCTTTCTTTTGTAGCATTTGTTGGTTGTGGAAAAGATGCTTCTTTGATTAAAGTTGATAGCAACAAGTTCAATAAACTTATTCGTCAAAATCTAGAAGTTGATTACACGGCCATTAATGAGGAAATTAAATCTGGAACAGTTCTTGTCTATCCTCAAGTTGGGGATGTGGGGAACTACACATACACTTTTGATCCTGAAATTTATGAAACAGTTATTGGAAGTGTGAAAGGTGCTAAAGAGCGCGTTCCTTCAACTATTGCTAAATCAATGATGGCCGAAGACAAAGTTGTAACAATCGTTAAGGTTATTCAATTAGTAGGGATTGCAAGAGATAACGCGCAAGTGAAGATTTCTGACAATGATAAACTGATTGCCTCTATTCAAGAACAAATTTCACCACTTCTAGATGCGTATACATGTTACAAAATCAAAAGTGGTGCAAATGAAAATAAATGTTCTAAAGTAAGAATTAAAGATGGCGAAGATAAAACCGAACGACGTGCAGAAATGTTTAGAGTTTGTAATGATCTTTCTAAAGTCGTTGATTCATATATCGATATGACTGAAGAAGAAGCACTACAACTAAGTCAAGATGCTTCAAAATGCCAGTCTATTGAAAAAAATAGAATCGAGTCGCTTCGCTTGGATAATGAACATCAAAAAACTATCAGAGATTATGGGAAGGCCCTTTTCCTAAATATGATGGGGTCGCTAGAAGAGTCTAACGGTAAACTTTATCGATTTGTATTTTCTGGTAGCGAAGACAGTTATGATGATGTTTCGAAAATTACTTTTTCAGAAGATGGCACTAAAGTTGAAAACTTAAGTCTATTCATTGACTTCAATTTAGGGAAATCATTTCAAACATATAGTCTTGAAGAGGGAAATTTAAAAATTCTTCAGTATGTTGACGATGCACTTACAAATACGAAGTTACTAGAGATTGAAATTGATACAGGAAAATTTCTTGTGCGTTCTAAACTTTATATGTCTGATTCAAATGTTTTTGGCGTAAGACTAGTAGGTGAGGCCGACTTTATTTATCCTGATAATAAGGTATGGCAAGGGGTCATTAGAATGGACCTTGAACAAAACTCAAAATAATTTAAAATAAGGGGACTCATCATGAGTCCCTTTTTTTTGGAGAGTTTTGTGAATCGTAAATTTAGAGATTCAATGATATTCAAACTGATTAATTTTTATCCGCCATTTTTAGGAGCAGGTGTAAAAGTTAAGCCTCTTAATAAAGAAGGCACTAAACTCGAAGTGTCTATGAATCTCACTCGTTTTAATCGCAATTATGTGGGGACTCACTTTGGTGGGTCTCTTTATTCAATGTGTGATCCCTTCTATATGCTTATTCTTCTTCGTATGCTCGGAAAAGATTATATTGTCTGGGATAAATCGGCATCGATAGATTTTAAACGACCAGGTCGTGGTAGAGTTCACGCCATTTTCGAAATTACTGAGGATCAATTCACTGAGATTAAGAATAAAGTGGATGAGCTTGGCAAGTTTGAGCCAGAACTTCTAGTTGAAGTGAAGGATCATGAGGGACAAGTTATTTGTGAAATTTCGAAAAAATTATGGATTAAAAAGAAGAGTTAGCGCGCTAACTCTACTTTTACACCATATTTAGAACTCAAATCATTGAGTATTTTTATAAGAGTTTGCTTTCTTACCATAACGTCTAAAATTGAAAATTTTTGATCAATAGCAATAGCGCATTTATTTTCACAAACGACATCTGACGTGCACAATTCAACCGTCGTAATAACTTCTTGATTTTGAAATTGTGAATACCACTTAAAAAATTCTTCTACTTTGTCTTTGAGATCATTTAAAAATTGCGGATCATCAAGATGGTCTAGGTTGTACAGAAAGCGTCCTGAGTCCATTTGCTTTCCATTGATAATCACATGAATAATACCGCGAGTATTGAAGTTTAATGAACTGTTAAAGCATTTAGGGCAATACATTTGATATCCTGATTTTCGTTTAGTTCTTATTCGGCAATTTTTCCAAAATATTAAATACTTCTCTTTATTAAAAGCTTAATATTACTAAAATATGATATACTGTTTTGGTTCTAGGAGCTTGTATGAAAGGTGATCATAAGAAACTTCAAATGAGAGACGGTGTTTCTCTACATTTGAAAATCAAAGAAGTAGGCAGTCCCATTTGGATTGTGGCCAGCCATGGTATTGGTGAGCATTACGGTAGACATAAATATATATCTAAGCTTTTTGGTCAGGATTTTAATATTTGTCAGTACGATCTACGAGGCCACGGTAGAAGTGAAGGGGTTGGCGCCTATGTCGATTCTTTTGAGCACTTCTATGAAGATCTCGGCGAAATCATTTCTTATTTAGAAGATAAGTATAAAATGAAGCGCATGATTTTATTTGGACACTCGATGGGTGCACTTATTACTTCTGGCTATTTGCAAAATGAAGCTCATAAGCATCTTTATCCTGAAGTTGTCTTTTTAAATGCCCCACCTGTAGGTATGCCAGGTGCATTAGGCGATGTCATTAATATCATCCCTAAAAGTGTCTTTAGAAATTTAGTAAAGCTTCCCCTTACAATTAAGCTGGGAGGCCTAGTTGATCTCAACTATCTTTCACACAATATTCAAGTGAAAGAAGAGTACCTAAATGATGAGAGAAATCATTTAAAGCTTCATTCTAAACTTCTGCTTGAGTTGGTAAAAGCTTCGAAAGATGTTTATGCACGTCCTCTTCGAGTAGAGTGTAAGGCATATTGTACATATGGAAGTGAAGATAGAGTTGTTGGGCCTGCCGCCATTAAGAACTATTTCACTCATACAGAAAAATCATTTCGATTAAAAGAATTTGAAGGCGCCTATCATGAAATTCATAACGAAATTGAAAAGTACCGTTCTGTTTATTTTAAATTCTTAAAAGAATCGTTTTACGAAACACTCTATACAGAATTCGAGGCCTAGGAAACTAGGCCTTGTCTACAATCTCCAAAAATCTTTCTATAAATCGATGGCCATCAAGTGTGGCCTTTTTAAATTTATCGTCACTAATTTCTTTAGAGATGTGTCCACTGACAAATTGCTTAGAGGCCTCAGGATGACCTTGGACGCTTAGAAAAGGAAGATCTTTGTGAGCTATAGCATCGAACTGACATTGCTTACTTTGGGCCAGCGAAATAAAATCGGGAGCAAGATTTTTCACTTCGTAATTATGAGTTACAAAGAGTTCAAAATTTTCACCGGCCTTAAAATTGAAGTGATCTTGGTTTATTGTAAATTGGCGAGTTCCTTGATGAGGTCTTTCAATAGCATCAATAAGATCAACAGATCCTCCAAAAATATCTTGAACTAATTGGTGGCCAAAGCATATTCCCAATGTAGGAGTTCCAGAACTTATTTTTTCTTTTAAAAATTCAGCAAGCTCCACTTGCCATGCTAATTTTTCATGGACATCTGAAAGGCTACCTAAAATGATAAGACCTGAATTTTCTGGAATTTCAAAAAGAGAAGACATTCCATATTGAACTGGATGATGGTAAGAGAAAGGTCTCTCAAAATAATGAGTCAATTTATTAAAGCAACTGATGGCCTGAGTAACTGTTGCACAGTCGATAATGGCCACAGGAGATTTCATATGCACGTTTACCTCGAAACTCCAATTGGACCCCTTAAGATCATTGGAAATGAAAAAAATATTAGCGAGATTCAATTTATCAAACATGATGAGCTTGGAGAAGACGCACCTACAACTTGTCTGCTTGAAGCAAAAAATCAGCTTAGTGAATATTTTCAAGGAAAAAGGAAGAATTTCGACTTAGAGCTTAATCTTTCCAGTGCAACTGAATTTCAACAGAAAGTCTGGCAAGGCCTAGTTCAAATTCCTTACGGAAAAACAAAGACTTATGGTCAGCTCGCCGTGGATATCAACAGGCCGGGTGCTCAACGTGCAGTGGGTGGCGCCAATAATAAAAACCCGATTCCTATCATCATTCCTTGTCATCGCGTGGTTGCAAGCAATGGACTTGGGGGATTTGCCCTTGGAGCTGAAGTTAAAAAGTGGCTTTTAGATCATGAAAAAACTGCATGAGGCGTAGCGTTAAGTCGTCCTTTAGGTTATAAACACCAAAAGGAAATTCATGGACTTACGTACAATTCTACTTTCATTCTTAATGGTCTCAAGCGCCGAAGCTTCAGTTAGACCAACTCCTTCAGTTATTTACGGAGAGGATAATCGCGTTGAATCTCTAGAGGTTCGTAATCCTAAATTAATTGAGGCCGCATTTTCTGTGGCCGCACTTGTTCCTTTTTATGATCTTTATGAATCAAATGAAGCTCCAGATAGTGAACAGTCACTTGAAGAACAATTGCAAAGCGTTCGCGGTAAAGTTGATGAGCAGACCTATAATTTTCTCTTAGAACTTCTTAAGGCCTCGCGCGAAGAAGGCAAGAGAGAAAGTGATGAGATGAATTCTGATGATAATAGTAAAGACGATCTTGTATTAAAAGATATTGATAAAAAAATGTCTAACGCTGCACTTTTACGCTATCACTTAAGTCGCATTCTCGCGACAAAGAAACATGAACCGTTTTATGAATTCGATCAATCGCGCACACCTGTGAGTGAGTTCAATATTTGTCCGAGTGAGAAATTCTCAACTCAACCCATTTTGTCCATGTGTACTGGTTTTCTTGTAGGTAAAGATAAACTTGTAACAGCAGGCCACTGCATACGTAGCAAGCAAGACTGCGAAGATGGGGTTTGGGTATTTGAATATTTTAATGGTGTTAAAAATATTCAATCAAAAAATATTTATCGTTGCCAAAAAATTCTCTCAAGAAAAGAGACTGATCTTTTCTTTGGAAAAGATTACGCCATCATAAAATTAGAAAGAGAAGTAACTGGTCGTAAACCACTTAAAATTTCCAAAGATCGCATTAAAAAGAAAAAAAATGTTGCAGTAATTGGGCATCCTCTCGGCCTTCCTATGAAGACGGCAGTAGGTGAAGTTACTTCTTCTTGGTTTGGACCTAATCTAAAAACTAATCTCGACACTTTCGTCGGGAACTCTGGTTCACCTGTTCTTGATACTGAGAGTGGTGAGGTTATAGGTATTTTAGTTGGCGGTGCTGAAGACTTTCCATCGCAATCAAATGGCCAATGCATTGAAAATAATAGGATCTACTCGAAAAAAGGCCGTGAAAAAGTCATGAAGATCTCTTCAGTTCCGGGACTCTAACTCCTTGTATTTCTTCGTAGTTTAATTTTACATTATACTTTGTAGAGTGAAACGCTCAAGTAAGTATTTCACCATGACGATAAGAATTATGTAGTTAACTTTATGGGTAGAAATAAACATCATGAGTGAACAAAAAGATCAAAATATGGAACTTGTCGATAAGATCAATCAGGAGGGCTCTTCTGAACATGATCTTCTTGATTTAGAATTTACTGCAACTAACGTTGCAATTAAATTTGATAGTTCTCAAATTTCTAGTAAGGCCCATGACGCTTCGTCGACTCACAGTAATCTTGTTCCAATGCAAGTGATGGGGTCCGGACTTTCAGATGCGGAATTGCGTGCCCAAGTAGCAGAGGCCAAGACTGAGCTTGTTGCTATGTTTGCTTCTGATGCAAAGTTGTTAGAGCATCAAATGAATCAAATGATCAAACAAATGTATGCAAAAAATCCTGAGTTAAAACCATTTCTCTTGAAAATGAAAAAATTGCTGGCAGATCACGCAGATGTAAAGAGGATCTCACAAGTAGATCCTCTAAAGAAAGCTTCTTAGAATTAAACTTTCAGATATTTTAGAACGAGTTTTTTATCCTTCACCTTAGGTGGAGTTTTCGGCGTTGGAGGATCTTCTGGAACAGGATTCTTGTCTCTGCTTGAAACTTGAATAGAGCTCTCTAATGAAGCCGATGGACTATTTGTAATTGCGACAAGCGCAAGGACTAAAAGAAGTAACAATCCTAGATTTCTCATAATCTCCCCCGAAATTAATCTCACTACTTCATTTTTGTAATGTTAATGACCTCCAACGTCAAAAGAGGTTTCTGTTAAACTTTGGTTGGCCGTTGTAAAAACAAATGGTTATGGTTTTTGTGTAATAAGATGATAGTTTTTAATAAAAAGAGAGGGTCAAAATGACCCTCGTTTTATTTGAGAAATGTTTCAAGAAAGCTAACACGCTTAATGGCCGGCGGGTGAGAGTGGTACCAGTTACTGTACATTTCATCAGGTGTTAATGTGCTGGCGTTGTCCTTGTACATCTTCACAAGGGCATTAATAAGGTCGCGAGCATTTGAATGAGTGGCCGCAAATTCATCGGCCTCATATTCAAACTTTCTTGATTGATATGAGCTGATTGGGCCAATGAAAAAAGTGTAAATCCCACTAACCATCATAAAAAGAAGTAGTCCCGCATGTGTGCTTACTGTTTGTACTCCATGACCTTTAAAGAAAATTTCTGAATGCAGAAGTTGTCCCATAATAAAAAAAGCAATGAAGCTCATGACAATACTTTTAACGATCATTTTAAGGATATGCTTTCTTTTAAAGTGACCAAGCTCGTGAGCAAGAACAGCTTCAACTTCATTGGGGTTAAGAGAGTTAATAAGAGTATCGAAGAAAACGATTCTTTTATTTTTTCCAAAACCTGTGAAGTACGCATTTCCATGGGCACTTCTTTTTGAGCCATCCATAACAAAAAGACCACTTGCTTTAAAATCAATGCGCGCAAGAAGCTCCATGATTTTATTTTTTACTTCACCTTCTTCAAGAGGTGTGAATTTGTTAAAGATGGGTGCAATAAAAGTTGGGTAGGCCCACATCAAAACGATTTGAATAAGAGTTAAAAAAACAAAAGCGTATAGCCACCACAGTTCTCCAACAGAGGCCATAATCCATAGGAGACCATAGAGGATAGGGACAAAGATAACAAGACCAACAAGAGTTGATTTAATAATATCTGTGATGAAAGTTTTAACTGTTGTCTTATTAAAGCCAAATTTTTCTTCAATTACAAAAGTTGTATAAACTGATTGTGGAAGAGAAAGAAAAAATGAAATGGCCAAATAAACCATAAAGAAGAAAACACCAGTCGTTAGAGTTCCTTCTCCAATAAGATCTTTTGATAACCTGTCCATGGCCTCAATCCCACCACCGAGTGTCCACATCAGAAGTATGGCCACTTCAATGAATTGAAAAAATTGAGAGGCCTTTATTTTAGCAATACTATAATCAGCGGCCTTTTGATGGTCGGCCAGAGAAATTTGTTCTTTAAATTTTTCAGGAACTTCATTTCGGTTTGCCAAGATATTTTTCATATTTCGGCGATCAAGGTAGGCCTCAATAAGGCTTTTAAGGGCCACAAAGAGAATGAACACCTTCGTGACAAGAGCTGCGTTGACCATGTGCTTCCTTTTTGTTTTATGTTTTTGTGTTTATGATAACTTACTCTCAATACCAATAAAAGGATTAAGATTTTGAAAGTCCATCAATTTTTTAGCTTTAGTTCTCTACGAAATTTTGAATATCTACTTGAAGATGAGTCTGAACTTTATGCCGTTGATCCCTTCAATGGTGACAAGATTTTTGCAGAGGCTAAAAAAATTGGAAAGCCTATCAAAGCTATCATTAATACTCATGAACATTTTGATCACTACTGCGGCAATGAGGCCCTCGTTAAGGCCTGTGCTTGCGAGGTATGGGCCCACGAAAAAGCGCGTGGCAAAATTCCTGGTGTGGGGCGATATTTAAAAGATAACGAAATCTTGAAAACAATTGATGGAACTTATGTTAAGGTTTTGTACACTCCAGGGCACACAATGGGCCACTTATGTTTGCTTTTGCAAAATGAGGGAAAAGATCTTGCGCTGATTAGCGGAGACACTCTTTTCAATGCAGGCGTGGGCAATTGTCATAATGGTGGAAATCCCGAAGTTCTCTATGAGACTTTTAGAGATCAAATTTTTCCACTACAAGATGATGTGGTTTTGTATCCTGGACATGATTATATGAAGAACAACTTGCTCTTTACTTTAAATCTTGAACCAAGCAATAAAAAAGCAAAAGCACAGCTTGAAAGAATTAAAGATTTTAAAGATGGAGAGTTTATAACATCCACGATTGGACAAGAAAGAGAGTTCAATACGTTCTTTCGTCTAGATGTTGAAGAAATTAAATCGAGCTTGGGAGACAACACTCTTTGTGAAAAGAATGTTTTTCTAAAACTCAGAGAAAAAAGAAATCACTGGTAAGGAGGATAATATGGCACTACCTAAAGTAGGAAATCTTGCACCAGCATTCACAATGCTTAATCAAGATGGAGAAAAAGTTTCATTAAAAGATTTTAAAGGAAAGAAAAATGTTGTCCTTTATTTTTATCCAAAGGCCATGACTCCTGGGTGTACAGTTCAGGCCTGTGGGATTCGCGATACTAAGAAAGATTTCGACAAATTAAATACAGTTGTTCTTGGGGTAAGTCCTGATGAACCAAAAAGACTTGTAAAATTCATTGAAAGAGATGGATTAAATTTCACACTTTTATCAGACCCTGATCATGCCATTACTGAAAAGTACGGTGTTTGGGATCTAAAAAAATTCATGGGTAAAGAATTCATGGGAGTTGTGAGAACGACTTTTATTATCAATAAAGAAGGAAAGCTTGTTCACATCATGGATAAGGTTAAAACAAAATCACACCATGATGATGTTATTAATTGGATTAAAGAAAATCTATAATAAGGGTAAACGATGAAATTAGTTGCTATTCTTGCTTGTATTCTAAGTTTTAATGCTAGTGCAAAAACTTTAGAGTTTATGTCGTACAATGTTGAGAACCTTTTTGATGCCAATCATGATGAAGGCAAACTTGATTGGGCCTATCTTCCAAAATCTTTTAAAGACAAGAAGAAAGAGTGTAAAAAAGTTGAGAGCCGCAAAAGAAGAGAAGAATGTCTTGATACAGATTGGACCTCTGACAAGGTTAAGCTTAAAGTTAATCAAATTGCAGATGTCGTATTAAAAGACAGAGGCAATCCTCCTGAGTTTATGGCCCTAGTGGAAGTAGAAAATGAAGCCGTTGTAAAACAAGTGGCCGATGTTCTTCGCTATAAAGGCGTAGCTGTGACGAATAGTCCGGACAATAGAGGAGTGGACGTTGCTCTTTTATATAACGAGGACAAGGGGATTAAGTTTGTTAAAAAATCAGAGATCGTTTTAAACTCAGATGATTTTAAAAGCTGGCCTACTCGTAATATTTTAGAAGTTGAATTTCTTGTTGATAAGAAATACCCCCTTACAGTTTTTGTAAATCACTGGCCAAGTCTTGGAAATCCAAATATTAAGCGTGTAAAAGCGGCCGAGTTTTTAAGAAAGAGAATTCAAGAATTACAAAAAGCAAATAAGGATCACTACGTTATTGCGGTAGGGGACTTTAATACCATTGATTCAAACCACCCGCACCCATTTAAAGATGTTCTTCTAAAAGATGGTATCATGTACGATCTTCACGAAGAGTACAAAGAAGATAAGAAGATTTCTTGGGATGTGAAAAACAGCCAACCTCCGGGATCATACTTTTTTGCTCCTGAGATGACTTGGAATGTTCTCGATCGAATTTTCTTATCTCCAAATCTTAAAGATAAAAAAGGACTAAGTGTTGCGAATGATTCATATACAATTTATGCACCAAACTTTATCACAACGAGCTATGAGTATAAAAGTCGTGGTAAGTATTTGAATGGTTCAAAAGTTGTAGGGGTTCCAAAGCGCTATGATCATAATGCTTCAACTACAGGTGAAGCTGGATATTCAGACCACTTTCCAATTATTTTCAAAATTAAGTATTGATAAATGAAGGGCCAGAAATGGCCCTTTTTTTGTTAGTGAGGAATAATACACTTAAAAGTGATGAGATTTACTTGCTCACCAAATAACTCTTTTTTAATTTTCTTTGTTTCAGTTGAAGTTACTTCTTCACTAATGATTGAGGGAGCATTAGGGGCGCAAATCTTTGTAAGTCTCTCAAGAGTTGAAAGTCGTCTTTGTTTTGTTTTCTTCTCATCTTCGCAAACCCTGTATAAAACTTTTCCACCAACAAAAGTTCCGTGCTTTTGCTCAATATACTCACCATCAGGAATTGTTGGAGTTAGACTGCAACTTGCTACGATTAGGGTAAGAGGGAGGAAAATTTTTCTCATCATTAGGCCACCTATTATAAGTTTTCTTCTACGAGTATTTCGATCGGGAATTTCTCTTGGAGCTTTGCAATAATTCTTTTCACTTCAGGCGCGAACTCTGGACTCGACTTTATATCAATGTCGCGAAAGGCCTCTTTTAGTGAGGATTCTAAAGTTGAGTAAAAGCATAGGCCTTCGTTTGCTTCTAATTGGAAATAGAAGAATGCAGCTTCTTCTTTTGGCAGTCTAACGATTAGATGAAATATATTTTGTTCACTCAAAGTGCTCTCCTTATATACAAAACCAAATATCATTGACTTAGGTGCTAACTCAACTAAAATATTAATTAAGCTAGGCATCAAAGACTTCATTATGAAGTATATGTCATGGAGGACAAAAGTGAAAAGGAATTCACTGATGCAAGTAAGCATTCTACGACCTGCAAAGGTTTCGCGTTATTTATCGTTAATGCTTATGGTAAGTACGTTAAGTTCATGCGCTTGGATGACAGAGCGTACATCTTTATTTGGTGAAGATGAAGCGAAGGCCAAAGAAGCACCACTACAGATGGTTCCTAAAGAGCAGTACGACCAACTTCTTTCAAAGTATGAAACTTTAGTTGATCAAGTTAAGAGTGCTGAAGTTCAAAAAAGAGATTCAGTTGAGAAACCATTTCAAGGGGGAGATCCTTCTGAAATAGTTAACCAACTCAGTAAAGTGCAACCACCTGCTGATTTAGCTGAGACTGTTGATGTATTCAATGAGCAAAAAAAGATGGTCGATCAAAATGAATCGATGCTTGGTCAGTCTGGTGCTGGTATCGGTGTTTCAGACAATGCCATTGAAAATCAAATCGTAAGATTAAGAAAGGGGATTGTCCTTGTTAATCAAAATCGCTTTGATCAGGCACTTAGTGTCTTTAAAGATTTAGAACAATCACCTGTTCCACAAATCCAAGTTAGAGCTAAATTCTATTTGGGTGAAATGCTATTTATGCAAAATGAATATGATCTTGCTATGCAAGTTTTTGAAGAGATTATTTCAAAGCATTCGTTTAGTGGTGTCGTGATTAAGGCGCTTGGACGTCTTATTGTTTGTTCTGAGAAATTAAAATTAGATAAGAAAAGAGAGAAGTATTACTCAATCCTTCACGATTTTTTTGGCGCAGCTTAAGGAGTAGCACTTGGTGAGACGTAAAGTTCTCTTCACATTCATATTAGCAACACTCTTAGCTTCAAATGCAACATTTGCAAATGATGATGCTGTGACTGATGACGTGAACTTGGAGCTTCTCGAGGCCAACGATCAACAGATGCTTGAAGGAAGTAATGTTGATCTCAATTTATCAGATGTTGAAGAAACAGATGATTATGAGGCCCTTAAAAATGATATTGGAACAGATCCTTTTGCCACCTCTGAAAACAAAGAGGAAGTGAAAGAGGTACCTGAAGAAAAAAAGAATGACACATTCGTGATTCAAGATGATGTTGATTTAATTATCGAAGACAAATCATTGATAGTTAATCAGCCAGAAGAGACAAAAGAAGAAAAGGCCAAGCGTCCTGAGATTTTTGACGTTGGTAATGAAGAGAAGAAACTTCTAGAAATCTCGAAATTTTTAGAAACTAAAATTCCTGACGTTGAATGGGAAGAGATAAGTACAAATTCAAAAGAAGAAAAATATGTCGTTCAAAAGGGCGACTGGTTATGGAAAATTTCTGAACGTCTATTTGGTTCAGGTTTTTACTATTCAAAAATTTGGTCGATGAACCCTCATATTACAAATCCGCACGAAATTGAACCGGGAATGGTTCTAACGTTTCGTACAGGGACCAGCGACGAGTTTCCAAACGTCGAACTTGGAAATTTTGAAAACGTACCAGATGAAGCTAAACTGAGTAAGAAATCTGCTGCGGGATTTCAATTTGATAGTTTTGCAGATGATTCGACTCCTCCATGGTTAGCTGAAAGACAAAAGCTCATTGATCAAGGTGTCTTCTTCCAATTTGCTTCAGAAGAAACTTTTGATGATCTTAGAAAAATTGGTGAACTTTCAATTAGAACTGAATACCAGAAGTATGAGCCACCTGTTCCTGATATTGTTATTAAAGAACCTGGTGAAGAGTATGACGAGACAGGTCTCGATAAATCTTCGAAGATTGAATATAAAGTAAAAGAAGGTTTCTTCTTAAATACATTTGTGACGACAAACGTTGTACAGGATTTAGGAAAAGTAGACGCAAAAAGAGATGAGAGTATTTTTATCAAGGCCCATGAAAAAATCTATGTGGAATTTGATAAAGGCGTAAAAGTTAAACCAGGTGACATGTTCTCTGTTTACAGCCCGGAAGGTAAGGCGTCTCATTCTATTTCTGATCGCTCAGGGTTTAAGTATGATATCTCTGCCCAGATTAAAGTTATCCGCAAGCAAAACCATCTTTGGGAGTGTTTGGTAACAGATCTTATCGGGATCATCGAAAGAGGGGCGAGAATCACTGTTTATACTCCTAAGATTGAAAAAATCTTTAAAACATTTAATAAAAGGGCCATTGAAGCGGCCATCATCGATACTCATAGAGACACGGCAAATGGTATTTCCTTTGGTGATGTTGTTTATATTGATAGAGGTCGTGCTGATGGAGTTGAAATTGGTAACGTTTTTGAAGTGTACTCATTTGAAGATAAGGGAACAGGAAAGAGAATTACACCTGATCCAACTTATAAGATTGGTGAGCTTTCAGTCGTAACATTAACAGATAACTTTGCTACGGCCATTATTACCAATAGTAGTGTTGAGATTCCGATGGGGGCACTGGCCCTGGCAAAAACAGAGGAGCAGGTTTTAAAAGAGAGGCAACTTAAGTCTAATGCACTTGCAAGTGATGTTAGTGAGCTTGAAAAGAAATCTCTTGATGAACTTGACGTAGAGCTTAACCTTGACAACATGGGCAAAGACCTTCTTGAGCAAGTTGATAAACTACAATTGACTGAAGATGAGCTACAAGAACTTGAAAGACAAGAGCGTGAAAAATCTGTCATCAAAGAGCATGAGCGTGATATGCAAGAGCTTGAGAGACTTGAAGGTGAAATTCTTGACGCAGAGAAGTCATTGAATGAGGCACGCGTTGATGAAGATAAATTCCTAGAGCAACAGAACCTTGACGCGATAGAGAATAATCAGCAAAAACAAGATCCTGACGCATTTGAATCTCTCAATGATATTGAGCAAGAAGTAGGGCGTAAGTATCTTGATCAAGATTTAAATGAAAAAGAGAATCCATACGGATTAACAGAATTTGATCTTGAAGAAGTAGATGAGTTGTTGAATACTGAGCAATAATCAACTATAAAAAAGTATATTAAAGATAGCTTAGTCAAAAAATAAAGGTCTTTAGGGGCCTTTATTTTTTTTAAAAGGACAAAATATATGGCAACAAGCGTTGCAGGTAAAAAGAAAGTTGCTAAAAAAGCAACTGCTAAAAAAACTGCCAAAAAAACTGCAAAGAAGGTTACTAAGAAAGTAACTAAGAAGGTTACTAAGGCCAGCGCTGAGGGGAGTGACGAAAAGCCCATCAAGGTAACTGGTGAATACAGCCTTGTCGTTGTAGAGTCTCCTTCGAAGGCCAAAACAATTAAGAAATACCTTGGTAGAGGATATCAAGTTGTGGCATCAAATGGTCACATTAAAGATCTTCCTAAATCAAAACTGGGTGTTGATATAAAAGAAAACTTTGCTCTTGATCTTGTACCTATTACAGGAAAGAAAGCAAAGATTGAAAGAATTCAAGAACTCGCAAAAGACGCTAAAGAAATCTTTCTTGCACCCGACCCCGACCGTGAGGGAGAGGCGATTGCATTTCACTTGGCCGAAGAAATTGGGCCAAAGAAAAAGAAGAATATCCATAGGGTTGTTTTTAACGCTGTTACAAAGACGGCCGTTAATAATGCCATTCAAAATCCAACTGAGCTTAATGAAAATATGTATGACTCTCAAAAGACGAGAAGGGTCCTTGATCGTCTAGTGGGTTATAAAATTTCTCCAATCCTATGGGATAAAGTTCAACGTGGTATTTCAGCTGGCCGTGTTCAGTCAGTTGCTCTAAGAATTATTGTTGAGCGTGAAGATGAAATCAAAGCGTTTACTCCAGAGCAGTGGTTTTCAATCCACGGAGAAATGCAAAAAGATAATACGGCCTTTGAAATTAAGTACTATGGTGAAGAGGCCAACAAAAAAACTGATCTAACAGATATCGATTTCACAAAGAAAATTGTTTCAGACGTTAAGGATAAAAACTTCAATGTTGTTGAAGTTAAAAAACGTGAAAGAAAACAAAATCCAACTCCTCCATTTACAACATCTAAACTTCAACAGGAAGCGGCCAATAAACTAGGCTACACTGCTAAGAAGACTATGATGATTGCTCAAAAACTTTATGAAGGTATTGAGCTTACAAATCACGGGCAACAGGGTTTGATCACTTATATGAGAACGGACTCGGTGAGAACGGCCCCAGAAGCAATGGAGAGTTTAAGAAGTTTTATCGTTGATAAATACGGTAAAGACTATCTTGCTTCTGAAGAGATTAATTACTCTAAAAAGAAAAAGTCAGAAGGAAAGGTTCAAGATGCCCACGAGGCCATCAGACCGACAGATCTTACTTTCACTCCTGATGAAGTAAGAGGGGATTTAACTGACGACGAACAAAAACTTTATGAACTTATTTGGAATAAATTTATTTCATCTCAAATGAGTCAAGCTGTTATTGACCAGACAACTGTTACATATGAGTGTCAAGGTCACTACTTCAGAGCAAATGGTTCAATCATCAAGTTTGCCGGTTTCAGACACGTTTATCTTGAAGCTGCGGCCGAGAAAAGATCTCGTCGTGGTGGAGATGATGAAGATAATGAAAACGAAAACAACGATGTAAAAAATGGTCTTCTTCCTGAAATTAGTGAAGGAGAAACAATGAAGGCCGCTAAGAATCCTGATTTCTTAGAACACTGGACATCACCTCCGCCAAGATTTAATGAAGCGTCTTTAGTTAAGACTCTTGAAGAAGAAGGTATTGGTCGTCCATCTACATATGCTTCAATTATTTCAAATATCCAAGATCGTGGATACGTTGAGAAAATTGAAAACCGCTTCATGCCAACTGAACTTGGTATGGTGGTTTGTCGCATGCTTATTGAATCGTTTCCAGATGTCATGAACGTTAGCTTTACGGCCAACGTTGAAAAGCTTCTCGATAAAATCGAAGACGGCGAAGTGAAGTGGAAACAAGTTTTAAAAGAATTTTGGAAAGGTTTTGAAGTCACTCTTGAAAAAGCAAAAGAGGAAATGAAAAACCTTAAGAAGCAAGAAATCCCAACAGGGATCAAATGCCATAAGTGTGCTGATGGAGAATATTTAATTAAGTGGGGAAGAAACGGACAATTCCTTGCTTGTTCAAATTACCCAGACTGTACTTCAACACATGACTTCAAAAAAGATCTTGATGGAAAAATTCATCTTCTTGAGAAGAAGTGGTTTAGAGACCCATGTCCAACATGTGGAAAGAGACTAGAAGAGAAAAAAGGTAAGTACGGACGTTTTGTTCGTTGCGAAGATTACCCGAAGTGTGACACGACACTACCATATACTATCGATGTAACTTGTCCAAAATGTAAAAAAGGAAAGTTTGCAGAGAAGCAATCTCGTTACGGGAAAATCTTCTACGGTTGTACAAGCTATCCTGAGTGTGAAAACGCTATGTGGACAATGCCTTACGCGCATGCTTGTCCTAAGTGTGGAAACGGTATTATGGGACTTAGAGAAACAAAAAGAGACGGTAAGCACCTTGAGTGTCCAAGCTGTAAATTCAAAGTGGATTGGGCCGAGACACCATTTGCTTCTGAAGAAGATAAAGCGGAATAATCTATGTCAAATAAATCATGGAAAGATGTTTGGAATGCGGGGCCTGGGCCCCGTTCTTCTTATGAGATAGCAAAACTTTATACTAAAGGTTTTGCCATGGGAACAGCGGATCTAATTCCAGGTGTATCTGGAGGAACGATTGCCTTTATTACTGGAATTTATGAAGGCCTTTTAGAAGCAATCGCTTCAATTGATAAAGAATTTTTTAAATGCTTGCTGCAATTTAAACTGAAAGAAGCATTCAGTCGCTTGCACTTAAGATTTATTTTTCCTGTGGGCCTTGGGATTGTTACTGCAATTTTAGGACTTGCAAGGCTTATGCACTTTCTTCTCAATGAACATCCCATTCCAACTTGGGGTGCTTTTTTTGGATTAATTGCGGCCTCAATTATTGTAATTTGGCGCCAACTAGAAAAACCATTCACATTAGTTAGTCTTGCTTTCATTGCTTTGGGAGCAATTGTCGCATGGGTACTGGTCTCTCTAATTCCCGTCACAACTCCAGAGTCTTGGTGGTTTATTTATCTATGCGGAATTATCGGAATCACGGCCATGATATTGCCTGGAATTTCTGGTTCTTTCTTACTGCTCATCCTTGGCAAGTATGAATACATCACTGGCGCAGTAAAAAATCCGTTTCTCATTGATAACATCACTATTATTTCTGTTTTCCTTGCCGGAACAGTCACAGGCCTTCTAGGCTTTTCTAAAACTCTAAATTGGTTTTTGAAACACTACCATTTACAAACCATGTCATTTCTAACAGGAATTTTAATTGGTTCAATGAAGAAGGTATGGCCGTGGAAAGAGGTACTGGAAAGCGTTGAAATCCGTGGCAAAATCAGAGTTTTACGCGAAGCGAACGTTATTCCTAGTGAAATGAATTCAGAGTCAGTTCTTGCTGTCGGACTTATCTTAATCGGTTTTCTGGCCGTGATTGGTTTGGAGTTTTTCTCTAAGAAAAAAGAGAGCGAATCAAGTATCTAGTCGAACGACACTCTTTGACAATCTCTATTTATGAAGTGAAAATTGGAGCATGAAAAACATCGTTTTAATGCTCCTTTTTTGTCTAAGCTCTCTTACTTTTGCTGGCCATGAAATAGGCAACGGTGGCCATATCCTTAAGTGTGATGATGGCAGCTATGAGATTTACGATCTTTTTTATATCAAAAAATTTTGGAATACATTTCCAACTCCACCCTCTGACAGTGCTTCAGAATATAAAATGGTTGAATCCTATATTGAACCTTTAAAAGAGTTTTACCCAGAACTCCATAAAATGTTTGATACAGCGCTTGAGCACTTTAAAGTTGGTCTACAATTTGAAAATGAACTTGTTTTCGGAAACTCTGGCGATATTGGAACTGTCTTTGGCAAAAAAGGGTGTGAGATTTTACAAATTGCAGTTCAACAATATGATCCCGTTTTTGATCGCACCCGCTTTTTTGTCGATCGTGAACTTTATACGAAACTTGATACATTTAATCGTTCAGTTCTCATCATTCATGAACTGATCTACTATGTGATGAAGTACGAGAATGCCCAAAAGGTTCGTTTGTTTAATTATGCTTTTCTAAACGATATGTTTTCAATAACAACTATAAAGTACCAGATGAATCTTTTTAAAAATCTGAATATTGAATCTGTTGTTTTTAAATCAATTCCCATTCAGATTAATGAGGATATGGTTTTTGATGAAAAGGGAAATCTACTTGAGGCCAAGAGCGTAAAGGGAAGAAAAATAGAATTTGAATTTTTTGAGTTCTACTTATCTGGCGGTAGAATATATTTCTATAACAATGCTAGTCCGAAAGAAGTTATTGCAGAATTACGCTTTCCTATTTTCTATGAAAAGGAATACCTTTTGCCAGGTTACTATAAACTTCATTTTGATAAAGACGCACGCCTAATCAAAATCGACCAAGACTTATTCTAATTAATGGATTATATCGACCAACTCAACAGTGAATTTAGCAAGAGAAAGCTCAAAAACGAGCTTTATTCCCTGCGCGCTTTTTCCATGTCATTAGGAATTAGCCCAGGGACTCTAAGTAATGTTCTTAAACGTAAGAGGCACATTGCCTTAAAAGATATTCTCCGAGTAAGTGAACTGCTTTCACTAGCAGAAAAAGACAAAAAGCTTTTTATCAAAACCGCCTTTGCTAATCGTTTAAATGAAAAATCAGTCGTTCAGTATTCTTCAGTTTTAGAAACAGATTCAAAAACAATCATCGATCCAGATAAATATGAAAAATTCATCAAAAATTGGAAGTATCATCTCATCATAGCTTTGTTTAGTATGAAGACTTATAAGAATGATCTGTCATGGATGAGGGAAAAAACCGGTTTGAGTGAAACTGAGATAATTAAAATTTTAAATGATCTCGTTGATATGGAATTTATATCCAAGACAAAGGATGGCTACAGTTCTTCAGTAAATAAGACTAGAACAAAACCAGATATACCTTCTTTTGTCGTAAGAGAGGCCCATTGCAACAATTTAGAATTGGCCGCTAAGAAAATCGCAAAAATTGAAGTTGAAAATAGGGATTACAGGATCGTAACGATGCCTGTGAATATACAAAAAATGAAGAAGGCCAAGGAGCTCATTAATCAATTCCTCCATGATATGGAACAGCTTGTTGAAGACGAAGAGGCGAGTGAAATTTATCGTCTGTCTCTACAGTTTTTCCCACTCAAGAGGTAGTGTTGCACGTTTGCAACGCTTTGATCTCCTTTTAGTTTTCTAAAGATAACGCAGTTTCTATTCTATTATTATGAAATTAAATGTATTTGATTACGCATGTATTACAACATTCTTAAAAGATCTTCTTGAATCAAAGAAAGCGAAGAATGCTAACTTTTCACTTCGCTCATGGTCAAAATATCTCGGATATAATTCTCCGACATATCTCTCACTATGTACAAGAGGTCTTGCTCAGTGCAATCCTATCTTTATTCGACGTCTGTTCGAAAAAGAAGAATTTTCTGAGCAAGAGAAAGTTTATCTCACTTTTTTATTCTTAAAAAATCAATGCCAAGACTCTGAAGGTCTTTATATTGATGATCTTAGTGCAAAAGTTAAACAGGCCATTTTAGAAAACTAAAATTCCTATTTACAGCCACCGTAGACCTTTTTAGGATAATGAGCAAGTGCCGAAATTGGCATGATCTCATCGCTCATTCCATCGTTACCTTTTCCATCGCTTGTTAACGTAACAAGTGTTGTATCACCTGAGATAAGATCAGTTGTCAGTTCATCAACTTTCTTTTCTTTGATATTTTCAATCTTAACGATTTCATCGCTGCCAAGTTCATCGATAACAAGAACTTTACTATCGCTGTTGTAATTCATAACGATAAAGGGCTCAGTAAATCTACAATTAATCGAGCTTGCAAGAATATTAGAAGAAATAAGAATTAGTCCTAGTGCTAAAGTCGTTTTCATAGATTACTCCTGAGATGATGTTTTAAGCATCACAGTTGTATCATTTTACGTCATTTAGAGATTCTCAGATGATAAAAAGGATAGGGAGTGTTAGTTTATTAACATCTCCCAATTTCAAGAGTTTAACATTCGGTAACGTTTACCGCTAGGCCACCACGACTTGTTTCCTTGTACTTAGACTCCATATCTGCACCAGTATCTTTCATGGTTTTAATGACTTTATCCAAA
>NZ_AUNE01000009.1 GCF_000447755.1 Bacteriovorax sp. BSW11_IV
GCTGGGTTTTTGTTCTTCTTTTCTTTGCTCCTTACAACAGAGTAATCTATTCTAGAAAAGTTCTAACAAGATAATAAAAAAGCGCTCTTATGAGCGCTTTTTTTATTCCCAAGTTTTCGTTTCAATCAAATTGTTTAGATCATATCCTTGCTCTTTTGCCTTGGCCTTTAGATCATTCATAATGGCCTCATCAAGAACAGGTGTTCTGCTTAATATCCAAAGAAATTTTCTATTGGGAGCTCCCACAAGTGAGTAGCTATCTTCTTTTGTATCAAGAATCCAATAGTCTCCTGCAAATAATCCAAATCGATTGAAGAATGGAACGAAGCTTACTTTAAGCTTTGCGTTTGTTTCTTTGTCTTTAACTTTGGCAAGAGCATGGGCAACTTTGATTTCGCCAGAAAGAGTTTTGCAACTATTCTTTACAGCGATGAACTTACCATCGATGGAATATTCGGCCTTACTTGAAAGACAATCATTTTGAAAAGGATGATCTTTAAAGCGAGCAACCTCATACCAAGTTCCTAGGTATTGATCGAGGTGAACATAATTTGTAACTTCAGGATCGTGCTTAAGTTGTTCAGCTTGAGCTGTGCTGAGAAGAGAAAAGAACAATAGAGTAATCATGCAAAAGCTTAATCTCATAGAATTCTCCTTATGATGAGTTCTTGAGACTATAGGAAAATTCTAATTCAAGGTGAAGAGCTGTGGCCTAGACAAAATATGTACATGGCCACAGTGGATGTGATTTTAACAATTTGGACAATTTTTTGAGTAATGCTTGCGGTACTTATTAGCGATCTCATACATCTTATTCAGGGCCTTCTTCCCAACTTCAGAGTCAAGAAGCCATGAAAATTTAGAAACCATGGGAAATTGATGGGCCAAGTAGTTAGCAACTTCTGGACCTTTAAGTATTTCACCCTTTTCATTAATGAGATGGATAACGTTATGACAGTCTTCTTTATCAAGATCGTAAAATGTATTCATTTCTTCAGAGTGGATAGAGACCATTTTAATATGCTCTGTACCAGGAACTCTCTCTAGCGCCTGTTTAAAGCGTAAACATAGGGGGCATTCTTCATCGTAGAAGAGGTAGGCCGTCTTATTTTCGTTTTCGTTCACATCCATGTGATCTCCTTTTCTATTCTTTAACTTCTAATCTTCGCCAGCCCGAAACTTGGTATCTTCTTGATACAATATCGAAGATTGGTCTTGATGTATCTTTTGTAATTTGAGCTCCCTGTTGAGCTCTTTCAGCAAACTTAAGTACGTTTTCTTGACCAGCTTCTTGATTCTTTTTGCCTTTAAGTTGCTTGTCGAAATAGTTTTTAAAATTAAAGTCATCCTTCTTCTTATTGCTCTTGTCTTTGTTAAGACCACTTCCCCCTGTGAACGTGATGACATTAGATCTTGAATTTCCAGTGCTCGCTGTTTTTACATTTGCGGCATTTTCATTTGGATTTGTAAATTTCGCAGTATTGGCAGCTGAAGATTCATCATATGGCATGGCCGCTAATGATTTTGCGACTTCATTATCAACACCCAAGAGCTTTAGGCCTTCAAAAACTTCTTTTTGATCATTTGATAAAGGAACTTTTGAAGTGATTTTGAACTTCTGATCTTTAAGAGCTTTCTTTGCCATTGCTAAAAGATTGGCATCTGGTGTTCCAGAGATCTTTCCATTTTTCAATTCACCAGTGAAAAGTGAATTCAAAGACTCTAGTGATTTTGAACCGACAATATTTGGTCCTGAAAACTTCACCATTGTATCGAGAACTTTTCTATCATAACAAGTATCAGACTGCTCACATGAACAGTCTTCATCAACTTTCATATTATTATCAACACAGCTTACATAAACTGAATTTTCTGCAATAAGTTTTTTCTTAATTTGTTTTTCACAGTGCTGAGTGTCCCATTGAGTTGAAGGCTCTGAACAGTAACAATCTTTTTCAGTAATAGGATTACAATCTCCCGCTTTTGGAAGTCTATTTTTAATAGACTGAACTTTGGCCATATAATCTTCGTGGTCACCAATGACACCATTATAATAAACAGTTAGAGTTGCGGCCGCAGCAGTCTTTAAATAAGTTTTCCAATCGGCCTGCCCTGTAACCATCGGCTTAGCGGCCATGGCAACGTAACATGCTGTTGTTCCACCCCAACCAAGAGTCTGGATCTTAGCTGTTTTTGCTCTTTCTTTGTGAGAAAGGTAGGCCTTCTCAAGAGCTTGTCTTTGAGCTGTCTCTTCTTTCAATTCTCCGCCAATATTAGTTTGACCAAGCTGTTGTTGAAACATCGCAAGACCTTCTGTGGCCGTCGCAATAAATCGACAATAGTCATTTCTCGATTTTTCTTCATCTGGTTTTCCTGATGAAGAATTAGAGTTCGAAGAATTTGTCCCGTTTGTATTGTTAGTTCCTGTATTATTTGCGTTTGGAGCATTTCCTGGGCCCTGTGATTTTGCTGTTGGACCATTTTGTGAAGCAGCTTTTGGAGTTGTCCCATCTGTCGGTTTTACATCAACAGATTTAGAAATTTTTCCCATGTCTGGGATTACAGTAACGATCATTGTATACATTTGAGTTAAGGCCTTAACCATCATGGCCTTTTTCGCATTAGGGTCTCGTCCATCACAAATCTCTTGAGTTTTTTTATCACCATTACGACATTCTTCTTCTAATATTCGCGAGGCCTTACCTTCATGGAAGTAGTTTTCACTCGTCCACTTCTCTTGATCTGTGAGGTTGTTCTCATCGACTTGATTACCTGTCGTATTAGAGATCGCCTGACCAAAACTAAGCTGGCAAATAAGGGTCGTCGTTAATAGAGTTCTTAGTAGTTTTTTGCTCATGGCGCTCACATTCGAAGTTACTGTTTTCTTTGATATAGTGATCCTATTCTACCTTGAGTGCCTACTTTCAAGGCAGGGGATAATATCTTCCTCTTTGCAATATGTGTGATTTCAGGAGCTTATTGTGCCTTGCAGAGTGCTTTATACCGTAAATAAGTGCAAATTATTATTGACGTTTGACTACCGCATCATGTGTTGCTAAAAAGGAATTATGAATACAGTAGAAAGAGAAAATGAATTGTCGCATTCAATGGTCCACTATCTTTTAACGATCCATAAGTTAAAAGAAAAAAGGGGCTTTGCGCGTGTGACTGACATTGCAAAAGATTTAAATTTAACGAAAGGCAGTGTTTCAACTGCTTTAAATAACTTGAAGAAAAAAGGCCTTGTTGAAGAAGAAGAGGATTGCAAGTTTGTAATCCTTACTGATCTAGGTCACGAAGAAGTTCACAGAATTCTTTCATCAAGAACTTTACTTTTCTATTTCCTTAAAGACTTCGTAGGAGTTGAAGAAGGAGTGGCCGAAAGAGATTCTTGTATGATGGAGCACTTGATGAGCCATGAAACGAGTGAAAAATTCTTTGAATTTATGAAGATGCTTGCATGTAGCTGCAAGGACGGAAAGAAACTACCAAACTTTGAAACCTCTTTAGATCTTTGCGATTTCAAAACCGCAGAAGATTTCATGGAAAAACAAGAGGGTGATAAATATCTAAAGGTCGACGAGTAATTTTCGACCTTTAATTTTTTGCCAAGGAAGGCGAAATGAAGAAAGTTACTCTCTTACTAATTACAATCCTCTCCTTAAATGTATCTGCATTTTATGGTCGCTGTTTTGACCGCCACACTTCATTGGAAAATATAAAAAAAGAAATATCGCCCTTCTTACTAGAGGGAGAATCTTTATCAATTAATCAAACAGAGTACTGTGTTGAATTTGAAGTTGGTAGTGACGATAGAATGACTCTGATTGATGGATTGATTTCAACAAAATATAGAGTGAAGTCATCTTATCGCTCTCAAAAAGAAGCTTCTCTTGCGCCAGCTGTTTCACAAAATTGTAGAATTGAAATTCAAAGAACTGAAAAAGAAAGAAAAGTTATAAAGAAAGTCCAAGTTGGGAGTAAAACTCGCTTAATTGAAGAAACTGTACAAGGAAGCGGTAAGTCCACAAGCCAAATGCTCTTAGGGGAGGGCAGACCTGGGCTCCTTAAAATGGATGGTGATGACTATTATCTGAAGTGTGAAAAACGTGGTTCACAGTCATATGAGATCACTCTTAGCATTGAGAAAAATTATGGTCGCGATAGTCTTTCGACTGCAATTACTGTTCAAAAAAATGATCCAGTAGATATTGGTTCGATGAAAGATGAGATTAATAAAAAAGATAAAAAAATAGGTATTCCAGTAGGCGTTAGTTACGGAAGTGAGAAATCTAACGTTACATACAATTACATTCTTTATATTCGTTAAGTGAGTTTAAATTGAAAATTCTAAAAGAAATTAAGGCCGAATTATCGTCACTCGATAAGGGTCAAAAATCTAGTTTATTTAAAATCTGTGCCACGCTGTCTTTACTCTATTTTTCTTACCCTATGATTAGAGCAACTTCAGAGGCCATCTTTCTTGAAGTGTATAAAGCGAAAAGTTCTCCTCTCGTTTGGGTTTATTCTGTCATAACACTAAGTATTTCTATTTTGATTTTCAATAAATTTCAAACAAAGCATAGCGTTCATAAGTTATTTGCGAGCATTGGTTTTTTCTCATTAATCATTTTCTCGCTTTGTAATGCGATGATTGTCAGTGGGCACAAATTTTGGGCCTACCCTTTATACGTTTGGAAAGAAGTCTATATTGTCATTTTAGTTCACATAGTACTGGGTTATATGAACACCATTCTCACTTATGAAACTGCAAAAATTGTCTATGGGCCATTAGGTGCCATTGCGAGTATTGGAAGTATTCTAGGGGGGCAGGCGACAGTTTATCTAACGAAGAAAATGACGATTGTAACAGGACTTGAGAATTTAATCGCTGTGAGTATGCTTGGGGTTCTTATTGTGATTCTTGGGGCAGCATTTTTTTATGAAAAGCGTGAGTATGTCATTCAAGATCAAAATATAAAACATAAAGATGATTCACCTTTAAAGTCAATTGTTGAAGTTAAATACTATGTTTTTGGAATTGCAACTCTTGTTCTGTTAACTCAATTTGTAATCAATCTGGCGAATTTTAAATTCAATTTAGAGTTCGAAAAATTTGTTTTTGGTGAGGTCGATAAGGCCGCTTATCTTGGAAACTTGTATTCCATCATCAGTATTGTCAGCTTTGCTTTGCAAATTGTGATTATCCCAATTTTATTTAAAATGGTGAAAAATAGTCGTATTCACTTTAGTGTGCCCATCATCTATATGGTTTTCTTCCTTTTTTCTTTAATTGGAGGAACTAATGGTCTGTTGCCAGTGGCCTCAATGTTTGTCCTGTATAAGGGATTTGATTATTCTCTTTTTTCAGCGGCAAAAGAGATGTTATATTTCCCATTGGACGCAAAGCAGAAGTATGGTGCTAAGTATTTGATTGATATGGTGGTCTATCGATTCTCTAAAGGATTGATTTCCTTCATTTTAATCTTTGTCCAATCGATGGTATTTATCGACTCATTGTTGGCCATTTGTCTGATTTTATGGTTATTAATACTTATTCCGTTGTTTAAACTACAACGAAAATTGATAAAGGTTTAGGAGATAGAATGAACCCATTTTTTGAAAAATTTGATACGCCTTTTGAGGCCATTCCATTTGATAAAATTAAAAACGAGCACTACCTACCAGCTCTAGAAAAGGCCATCGTTGATGCGAAGGCTGAAATTGAGGCCATTAAAAATAATACAGAAGAAGAAACTTTTGAAAATGTTATTGAGGCCTTTGATAAAGTAGGACTTCTACTTGATACAGTAGCTTATACTTTTTCAAATTTAACAAGTGCTGAAACAAATGACGAGATGACTGAGATCGATAAAGTTTTCTCTCCAAAACTTACTGAGTTTGGAAATGATGTAACTTTAGATGCTGGACTTTTTGCTAAGATTAAAAAAGTTTGGGACAAGAAAGATTCTCTAAACTTGACTGGTGAGCAAATGACTCTTCTTGAGAAGAATTACAAATCATTTACTCGTAACGGTGCACTTTTATCAGATGAGAAAAAAGACAAGTTAAGAGCTATTGATACTGAGTTATCAACTCTTGGAATTCAGTTCAGTGATAATGTTCTAAAAGAAACAAATAGCTTTGAAATGGTTCTAGATAACAAAGATGATCTTGCAGGTCTTCCTGAAGGTGTTATCGAAGCTGCTGCTATGACAGCTACTGAGAAAGGACATGAAGGTAAGTGGGTTTTCACACTTCAATACCCGAGCTATGTTCCATTTGTAACTTATGCTAGCAATAGAGCTCTTCGTGAGAAAATGTCTCGCGCTTTTGCTTCAAAATGTTGCAAAGGCGATGAGAGAGACAACCAAGAAATCGTAAAGAGAATTGCTAATCTTCGTTTTGAGAGAGCAAATCTTCTTGGCTATAAAACTCACGCAGATTTCGTACTTGAAGAAAGAATGGCCCAAAATGCTGACAACGTATTTACACTTTTAAATAAGTTAAAAGACAAAGGTCTTCCTGCTGCTAAAGCTCACGTTGTTGAAGTCGCAGATTATGCTAAGCAATTGGATGGTATCGAAGAACTTATGCCATGGGATTATGGTTACTATTTCGAGAAACTAAAGAAAGAAAGATATAGCATTGATGATGAAATGCTTAAGCCTTATTTTAAACTTGAAAACGTAATTGATGGTGTATTTAAAGTTGCTAATAAACTTTACGGTTTAACTTTTGAAGAAAGACATGACATTCCAAAATATCACAAAGATGTAATGACTTATGAAGTAAAAGATGAAGATGGAAAACACATCTCACTTTTCTATGCTGACTTCTTCCCAAGAGCTGGAAAAAGAGGTGGAGCATGGATGACTATGTTCAGAGAACAGCACCAACACCATGGTAAAGATGTTCGTCCACTTATCTCTAACGTTTGTAACTTTACAAAACCAACTGAGACGAAGCCTTCTCTTTTAACTTTTGGTGAAGTAACAACACTTTTTCATGAGTTTGGACATGGACTTCACGGTATGCTTTCAAACTGTAAATATAAGTCACTTGCAGGTACAAATGTATTTTGGGACTTCGTAGAGCTTCCATCTCAAGTTCTTGAGAACTGGGCCTATGAGAAAGAATGTCTAGATCTATTCGCTAAGCACTACCAAACTGGAGAGTTGATTCCTGAAGAATTAGTGCAAAAGCTAAAAGATTCAGCAAACTTTGGTGAAGGTTACATGACTATTAGACAACTAACTTTTGGTCTTTTAGATATGGCATGGCACTCAGGTAACCCATCAGATATTTCTGATGTAATGGCCTTTGAAGCAAAAGCTACTGAATCAGTTAAGCTTCTTCCAAAAATTCCTGGAACAAGCTCAAGTTGTGCCTTTAGCCACATCTTTGCTGGTGGTTATTCTGCTGGATACTACTCGTATAAATGGGCAGAAGTTCTAGATGCAGATGCATTTGAATACTTCAAAGAAAACGGTATCTTCAATAAAGAGATCGGGAAAAAGTTCAGAGACAACGTTCTATCACGTGGTGGTTCTGAGCATCCAATGGAGCTTTATAAGAAGTTTAGAGGGGCCGAGCCAAATACGGATGCTCTTCTTAGACGTGCCGGTTTAATTTAATGATCTAATCAGTTTGGCCGCATTAAACATGCGGCTGAACTGTATCTTGAACTGATTCATCTCTGGTGACAATTTCTGCTTCATCTCTATAAAGACTCTGCATATTATTTGACATCAATCTTGGAATGATAAGAACGATAAATATCACTGATGCGGCCAGAAGCATATCCATCGTTTCAAAACGATTTCCCACAAGGGCCACACAAATTCCTCCTGAAATATTAGGAATAACAAAAGACAAATCGAGAATCGAATGAGTACGCGATAGGTATTCTGTTGGAACTGTTTTTGAAACATAGTTTAGTTGAGAAGGTATTCTAATAAAGACAAATAGCCCCCAAATAAAGAAAACTGCAGCACTAAACCAATAAATAGGAACGAGAACCCAAGTAAGCATGATAAAAGGTTCTATTGCCGAAGTTACGACAATAAGTTTTCCAGGCATATACTTGTTGGAAATTTTATGGCACAAAAAACCACCAACGATTCCACCCATTCCAAAGATTGAAAGTAGAATTCCGTACTCAGCTTCTTTGAGCTTTAGAACTTCCGCAGTAAAGGGCAGAAGTAGAGGAAAGAGAATTCCAATACAAAAGCCTCCAACGGCGCAATTGATAAGTAGGGCCAAGAGATCATTTCTCTTATATGCGTAGCGAAGTCCCTCTTTGAGGTCGTGTAAGATGCTAGTTTTTTCCTGCCCATGGGCCTTCTTTTGTGGAGGTCTATAGTTTATTTTCAAAAGTAGACCAATTCCAAAAATATAAGTTAGCAGATCGAAAGTAATGATTTCGTAAATTCCACCAAAGGCAGCAAAAAGAGTTGCACCGACAAAAGGACCTATCATGTGAAGAATTGCAACGGTGGCGCCAAACAACGAGTTGGCACTGACAATATCTTTACTTGGGACAATATCATTAATCATTGCTTGTCTTGATGGATTATAAAGCCCTGTAAAGAAAGCAATGAGTGCATCGCAAATAATGATGTTGTAGAAATTGTGAAAGAAGAAAAGCGAGATCACGAATGGAATACGACAAACATTTGCGAATAGAAGAACATTTCTTCTGTTAAATTTCTCGCCAATGGGGCCACCGACAAGAGAGCCCAGAGTTAGCGAGATAAGAAATGCCGCTCTCATAAGACCAAGCTGCGACTTGTCGCCGGTACTTAATTTGAAAACGAGCATCATTAATGCAGTTTCTGTGATAAATGATCCGAGCTCACTTGTGAGCCCGGCGTAGTAAAGTTTTGAGAAATTTGGCAACTGCAGGAGTTTAGGAAGCTTTAACATTTATTTTTTACTCTGATATTTTTATTTTATTGAGATCCTCGAATGCAATTTTATATTCTGAAATTAGCCTTTCGACAACCTCGTGAACGTGTTCAATCTTATTAATAAATTCGATTGATGGACCTGCAACCCATACTGTTTTATAGGTAGCTGAAAATGCGGCCTTTTCAACAAGCTTCATACCTTTATAGTAAGTTAGCATCTTGGCATACTTTTTAACTGTTTTATTTGTATTTAAAAATGACTCTAGAAAATTTTGATTGATTCCAATTTTTTCAACGTAAGGAGTTTTAATAACTGTACATGGAGTACCTGAAATTTTGTCAGAAAGCACGATATCTTGTGCACCATAATTAACGCAGGCCTCTTTATACTCTTTTGAAACGCCACTTTCTTTAGTCGAGATGAAGGGACTACCAATTGAAACGCCGTCGCATCCCAATGCCATAATTGAGAGAAGACCAGCACCTGTACCAATTCCACCTGCACTGATAACGGGAATATTACATTCTTTTTTTAAAAGAGGGACGAGGATAGAAGCGGGAATCGGACCACAGTGACCACCGGCCCCTGAGTTTACGGCAATTAGTGCATCTGCTCCATGAGCTTCAACTTTTTTCGCATAAGCAACATCAACAACATCACAAAAAACTTTTGTTCCATGTGGTTTAAGTCTTCTGATAATTTCTTCAGGGCTTCCTAGGGAAGTAATGACAAATGCTGGTGGATATTTCTCACAAACGTCGAGTTGTTTTTTTAAATGAATATTTGATTTATTCGCAATGAGGTTGATTCCAAATGGGCCTGGACAAGATTCTTTTAGCTCTTTCATACCAGCTTCGAAATCTTCTGGTGTTCGCCAATTAAGGGCCGGAGTACATCCCATAATTCCAGCTTTTGCTGCTTCAATAAGCATTTCTTTGTTTGTAACAAGGAACATTGGGGCCATAATAATAGGGTATTTTATATTGAAAGTTTCCGTTAACCACGTTTTCATAGTAGTGACTCCTTAGGTATTAAAATCCTATACATTTTCGCACATATTTACATTTAGATGAATCTTTAAAATAGGCTAATGTGTATTTACCCAAAGACCTGTGTGGTGTAATATTTAGTTAACTCTAAACAAGGTTTTATCAAGTGTCAGATCAGACAATTCCTGCTCTCCCAGATTTTAAAGATATTCGTGATTTACTAGAAACTGAAAGAAAGACGATCATTAAGGTCAACAATTTTTCAGGCGATGAAGATTACGCACGAACTGAAGAAGATGCTGGAATAGTATTGGATTTTGTAGAAGAAGCAATGACAAAATATTGGCAGCTACTCTCAAAATATCCGTCTTTAATGATGTTTTTTCAAAATGATTATCTTTCAGTTAAAGAGTTCTTCAGAAGAGACTATGTACTAGATGTTATTTTTCTTGAAGATTGTTTATTTCCTCAAAAAGAATTAATGCTTTTTGGTCAAGACGGTGGTTTGAATCCAAATGTTTTTAAGATTCACTTAACGGGAATTGATCGCTGGTGTCGTGATAAAGAAGATAAACACCAAAAAACACAAAAGCTTGTTTTGGAAGATTTTGATTTTGAACTTAAAGCAAATGATCTTGCTTGTCAGTGTTTAAAATGTGTAGCCGATTTTAGAAATAAGATGCGCGATACTGTCTTTGAAGATTGTAAAAAAGTTATCGAAACTGCTAGAACAAATATTGATGAAAGAATTGATGATGGGATAGAGGCTGCAAGTGGAATTTATCATGGAATGCAAAAAGAACTTGATAAAATTTTCTACAAAGTTAGATTCAAACTTAAAAGATCATCATTGAATCGTTTAGAAACACAAATTAAAAATATCCAAAAAGATATATTTCAATATCCTTCAGATTTGGCCCGTCTGCATACGAGAAATTTACATCAGTTCTTTGATGATTGCCTCATTGAGATGGAGCTACCAGTAGATCTTATTAACGATGATGAATATGAAAAGTTTTATGCTTTAATTGCTACAAATATATGGGGAAATGAAAAGTTTTTAAGACGTGAATTTAAAAAGTTTGTTAAATCAATTGTTATTCTGAAGAAAACAGATCTTTCTTCAAAAATTCTTCAAGAATATCTAGGAGAGTTTTGGGTGCATGCAAGTGCACGTCAGCTTAGAAGAAAGATTGTATATCATATGGGGCCAACAAACTCTGGTAAAACTTATCATGCCATTCAGGCGCTAAAAGGTGCAAAACGCGGTTGTTACCTCGCTCCTTTGAGACTTCTTGCTGGAGAGCTTTACGATACTCTCAATTCCAGCGGTGTTAGAACGACACTTCTAACTGGAGAAGAAGTCGTTGAAATTGAAGGTGCTACTCACTTTTCTTCAACTATTGAAATGGCCCGTTTTAATGAACAGTTTGATTGCTGTGTAATTGACGAGATCCAAATGATAACGGATTCACAAAGAGGTTGGGCGTGGACCAGAGCTCTTGTAAATATTTTTGCTGATGAAGTTCATTTATGTGGTGATCCATCTGCGCTTGATCTTGTAAAAGTTGTTGTAGACTTGTGTGGCGATGAACTTGAAATCAAAAACTATACAAGAATGACTGAGTTAAATGTTGAACCCAGACCAATTGCACTTAGTGAGATGCAAAAACACGATGCACTTGTTGTTTTCTCGAGAAGGAATGCACTTCGCTACAAAAGAGATCTTGAAAAAATTGGATTTAAAGTTTCCATTGTGTACGGAATGTTAAGTCCTGAAGTTAGACGTGAGCAAGCAAGAAAATTTGATCACGGAGAAACAGACGTTATTGTAAGTACTGATGCTATTTCAATGGGGATGAATCTTCCAATCAGAAGGATTGTCTTTTCTACACTAACAAAATATGTAAATTCTCAGGAATTTGTAATTTCGGATAGTGAGATCAAGCAGATCTCTGGTCGTGCCGGAAGATTCCAAAGATTTCCAACAGGCTTTGTTTCATGTTTAACGAAGGTTGAAGAGGGCCTAGAGATTATTAATAAGGCCTTGGCCGCTAAGTTGGATCAAAGTACACAATGTATGGTCGGTCCTGACCTTGATATATTTAACCAGGTAAATGGAGCTTTAGCAGGCAATGGACTTCCGACTCTAAAGCTATCTGAGTTTCTGCGTCTTTTTAACACGATGACTTTTAAGAAACCTTTTTTCTGTGTTGATTTAAAAGAAATGATTGAAATTGCAGAAATGGTTGAGGATGTCGATTCACACAATATTTTAACAGATGCAGAAATTTTCGGTTTCGCATGTGCGCCAGTGAATTTGGGTCTAATTGACCATGTTCAGTACTTCATGTGGATTCTTAATCACTATGTATCAGCAAAACCAATTTATAATGAACCAATTGAATTCAATTCAAACGAGATTGATTATCTTGAAACTTCGATTAAATGTGTTGAGCTATACCAGTGGCTATCACGACATTTCAATAATAAACATTTTTTCTATGACGAAAATGAATTATTGGAAAATAAGTCACTTGCCGTTGATAAGCTCAATGCGCTATTAAGTGATAAGATTGTCCCAACTTGTTCAAGTTGTGGATGCAAGCTACCTGAAGATAGCCGTTTTCCAATCTGTGAGGATTGTTTTCATAAGAGAAGATTTCGTCGTGGTGGCGGTGAGGATCGCGCTCCTAAAAAGAGGGGAAGTGGTCATCAAAAAGGTGGAAACCGAAACTCAAAAAATACAGACCCTACAGGAAGAAGGTCTTCGGATAAGAGAAAACCATCAAGGAAAAGAAAATTCTCTAGGAAGTAGTTTTGAATATATATGAATATGCCAATATCCTGTTAAATGGTAGTTCACTAGAGGATAAGCTTTTACCAGCACAAGACATCAGCTTTGAAGGAAGTTCAACTTCCTTCAAAGTGAAAAGTGTCCCTGGTAGAAGTGATAAACTTGCTCTTTCGACAAAACAAATCAAATTCCCCAAAATTAGTACATTTCACTTAGAAGATCGTAGAGGTTTAGCGCTTCATTTTTTTGCGAATCATGAATTACTTGCCATTGAAATGATGGCGGCCGCGATTTTGAAATTATCTGCGGCCGACACCAAAGAGAATCAACTAATTCAAAAAGGTCTTCTTAAAACTATCGCTGATGAACAAAAGCATTTAAAACTCTATCTGAATAGAATGAAAGAATTTAAAGTCGAATTTGGAGACTATCCATTGAATGACTTTTTTTGGCGACAAATGGGCGATATAGAAGATTATGGTGCGTTCTTTAGTACAATGGCCCTAACTTTTGAGCAGGCCAATTTGGATTTTGCTGAGTTTTATGCAAAAGTATTCGATGAAGTAGGTGATGAGAAAAGCTCTCGCATAATGAATATTGTTTTAGAAGATGAAATCTCTCACGTTGCCTTTGGTCGTATTTGGTCTAATCTTTGGAAAAAGGATCAATCACTTTGGGATTACTATAAAACACATCTTCCTGGAAATTTAACACCCGCAAGAGCAAAAGGAATTATATTAAATGTCGAGGCAAGAAAACTTGCTGGACTAGATGAGGACTTCATTGCTCAAATTGAGGGTTATAGAGATGATTATACTCTTACAAATAGGAAGTCATGGGACAAAGATTAGTAGATAGAGTGAATTTAGATTTTGAATGGGTTTTAAATGGAGATCAAACTAACTCTAAAAATATTATATCCTCCTTTGAATATATCTATTTTATTATAAACAAAAGTCCTGAACGTGTATTACTTGCTCATCGTAAATACTCTAAAAATTACATCAATTATCTCTCGTCCTTCGGTTTCAATACCGAACATGTTTTTGAAGCAGCATCGCCATTGAACTGGTGGGCGCCATTGGATAATGAAGAGCTTGTAAAAAAGTTAAATTCAAAAATATATGCACTCTCAGTTAGTGAAAAAATCGGTCATTGTCCGAAAACAATTGTCTTTGATAAATTGAAAGATATTCCAGTATCAGAAGATCAAAGCCTTATCAAAAATGATATTGGAGTTTCAGGAAATGGTAATTATGTCATTGCTTGTAATACTAAAGTTGATGAAAATATTGTAAGTAAGAAAATTGGCCATGGACCTTATTTGTATCAGCCCTACCTTAATAGGGTGATGGATTTTGGTATTACATTAGATCTTGATAATGAAAGTTATTTTTCTAATGAAAATTTTATGGGTCAGTTTGGTCGCTTCAGCGGTGGTCGCTTGATGACCAATGTTGAACTTCTTGATCTTCTTCAGTCATTTGGAATAGCAGGAGATAAAGTTTTAAAAGAGCTAATAATCCAATTTAAAAGCATGGGTGCAACTGGCATTATCCAATTTGATAACTTTACTTATAAAGATGCTCAGCAAAATCTTAATCTCTATTTTATGTGCGAAATAAATTATCGTAAGACAATGGGACTAGTATTAAAATCGTTAAAAGAGCACTTTCACCGACCATTTGGCCAATGGCATATCTTTCCTAAAAACCTAAATGAGAAAGCATACAATGAGCTTTTGAATAAATATAAAGATAATAAAGACGTAGTGATTACATCTCCTGAAAATGTTCGATTCCTATCTGCTTACTTCATGGCCGATAGTGATAGTGTTATTTTAGAACTGATAAATATTTTTAAATCGGATTTAGGGGTTAAATAAATTATTTAATTCAATACTAAGCTCGTGGCATCTCTCTAGTGTCTGAGCATAAATGACGACACCGTCTTTGTGTCCCTTCATGACGAAATAACCTTCGCTAGTTTCACCCATACATTCTTTTACGGCCATTGCCATTTCATATGTACCATAAGGAATGTTTGCAGGAGTTGCAGGAAAGTTTTTTTCAATCATCCCATTCCAAATATTTTCGTTATGAATATGGAAGACTGTGTTTATTTTGTGGTTTGAAAGATAGATTGCACCGTGAGTAATTGCTTCACTTGAGGCCTTCACTGGTCCCATGGCCTTTAATGTCATCGCTTTAATGTCATAGTCTAAAACTCTAGTGTAATGCTCTCCTGTTAAATGAGCATATTTACCAGTTTGAGTTCCAGTAATAACAAATTGTGGATTAGAAGTTTGGTGAAAAGAAGAGTAGTCGATTTTTACAGACATATTGCCGAAGCCAACTTGTTCTTCTGGATATTCACCGATTAGATTTAGTGCAAATAGGATTTCTCGATACTTTTCGAGTGCAGAGTATTCGTTAGATTGAAGGTTACCTGAGTGAATATATCCACTTAAATCATATTTTATTACACCATCATCAATAACCACTAAATATTCTCCTCGAAATTTCGATATGTTATATAAATATAAGATTGCATAACTCGGGGACGAAGTCCATGCTCGAAGATTTAAAAGATAAACTTAGCAATAGTCTAGAGAAAATGAAACAACTTTTGCCTGAAAAATTTCGTGGAAAACCTTCTGAGGATGAAGAGTACGAAGAAGACGGTGAAGAGTATGAAGAATATGATGACGCAGAAGATTCTGAGGAAGGTGCAAACGTTTCTGAAGAGAAAACGGCCCAACATGATATTTCGCAATTAGAAGAAGATGGTGATGATATCGCTGATGAACTTGAGTCAGATGAAGAAAGCGATGATGAGGATGAAGAAGACGAAGAGGGCGAAGAAGACGAGGAAAGCGACGAGGAAAAAGCTAAAAAGAAAAAGCAGTTACTTATCAGGGTTGGTGCGGGACTGGTCATTGGTTTTCTACTCTTAGATACTTTTGTTTTAAATGCTCCTGAAGAGACTCCTGAAGTCGCTGCCCCTGTTGTGAGAAAAAATCCAAAAAAGAGAACAAAACCAAAAGCTGAAGAGCCAGTTAGTGAAGAAGTTGTAGCACCCAAGGAAGAAGTTGCTGAAGTTCCAAAGGTTGAAGAAAGACCAGTTGAGGAAATAAAAATTCCTGAACCAGAGGTTGTGCAGGAAAATAAAGAAGTTGTTGAGGAAAATCCTTTCGTAGAGACTCCACAAAATGAAGTTAGCGAAATGAGTGCTAATGAAAACAACACAGATTCTACGGAGCAAGTTGAAGAGCAACTTAATTTGTCAGAAACTGAACCTGCAACAGCAGTAGGGGCAGAAAATAATAGTGGTGATAAAATTAGTGATACTTCTCAGGAAAATACAGAAGGTTCTGGATTGGAATCTAAGTTAAGTGAAATTACAGAAGAATTAGAAAATAAAGAAAAAGAAATTTTGGACTTCACTCCTGCACCAAATTACGAAGAATATGGGAAAGGTCTTGTTTACAATTGTAAGGACAAACATTGGGCCTGTGTCGATCGAAAACCTTATCTACAATGCGAGATGAACTATAAGTGGAGTAAGCAAAATGGTAAGGCTCCAGATTGTGCAATTGAAAAAACATATGCAGATTTTAAGAGCTGTAGAATTGTTCAAGTTCACTATATCAACACTGTCCAACCAGCGCCTGACTGTAATTAATTAACTAATAAAGTCAGGCATCTTAAGGTTAAATTAGTACCTCTGGTAAAATATTACCCTTTAGACCATTTTCGAATGTTGTTATTATGTTACTAATTATTCAACATAATAGCAGGATGTTATGGTCGATCAGAATTCTATAGTAGTCCAAGAATTCCTTTTGGAATCCTTTGAAAATTTAGCTGGTATAAGTGAAGAGCTTACACGCTTTGAAAAAAGACCTGATGATAAAGAGTTATTAAATTCCATTTATAGAAAGGTTCATACTCTAAAAGGATCAGCTAGTTTTTTAGGATTACAAAAACTTCAAGCAGTAGCTCATGCTGCAGAAAATGTACTTGATCTTGTTCGTGAATCAAAATGTCAGATTCATGAAAATTTAACAGATACATTTCTTAAAAGTTTTGATGCTTGTCTTGATATTTTGAAATCAATAGAATCAACTGGTGAAGAAGGTAATCAGAATTTCGAATATCTCATTAAGGAATTTGAAAAATATTTACATGGCGATATTGAAATCGAAGTCCCGACACTGCTACAAGATGATATTGTAGAATCTCTAAAAGAATTTGATATTCCTCAAACTAAAATTGATAGTACGCCTAAAAAAGTTGAAAGTGTGGAAGTCGCTCCGGTTCTTTCAAAAACTAAAGGTGACGAGCATGTTCATCATCCTAAAAAAGTTGAAGCTCCAGTTGTTGAAAGTTCAGAGGAAGGTGATTCTTCATCTGCTAAAGTCGGTGCAATTGCCGATAGTGTTGTTAGAGTTAACGTAAAATTATTAGATAAAATTATGAACGTTGTGGGAGAGTTGGTTTTAAATAGAAATCAAATTCTACAATTTGCGAATAACGAAGATGCGTCTGAGTTAACAAGATTGGCCCAACAATTGAACATTATTACTACTGAGTTGCAGACTGATATTATGACAACTCGTATGCAACCGGTAGGAAGTGTATTTTCAAAATTTGAAAGAATCGTAAGAGATCTCTCTCGTTCACAAAGAAAAAGAATTAAACTAAATATTTCAGGTAAAGAAACTGAGCTTGATAAAACTCTTCTTGAGGCCATTCGTGACCCCCTCACACACCTTGTAAGAAATGCTATTGACCATGGTATTGAAGCACCTGCGGCCAGAGAAGGGAATGGAAAGAAGGAAGAGGGAACAATTTCAATTAAGGCCTACCATGAAGGTGGCCAAGTCACTATCGAAATTAGTGACGACGGAAATGGTATTGATCCTGAAAAAATTCTAAACAAGGCAGTTTCAAAGGGTCTTGTTAGTGCTGAAAAAGCAAGTAGTATGTCTAAAAGACAGATTCTTAATATGATTTTTCTTCCAGGTTTTTCTACTGCTGAACAGGTTACAAATATATCTGGACGTGGTGTCGGAATGGATGTTGTTAAGAGTAATATTGAAAAGATTGGTGGATCTGTTGATATCCATTCGATTGTTGGTGAAGGGACTTCTTTTAAATTAAAGATTCCTCTCACATTGGCCATTGTTCCTGCCTTGGTCGTTCAATCAAAAGAAGAAACATTTGCAATCCCACAAATCAATTTAATGGAGCTCGTTCGACTAGAGGGCGAAGATTCAGCAGAGAAAATTGAAAAACTACATGACTCAGAATTTTATCGCCTTAGAGGGGAGCTTATCCCCATTTTTAGATTGAGTGAGCATCTGTTGCTAGAAAATGAAGGTGAAGAATTACAAGACGGTGATAAAGCAACAAATATTGCCATTTTAAGTGCAGAAGGAAGAGTTTACGGCTTAATTGTTGATACAATTTTAGATACTGAAGAAATTGTAGTTAAGCCTCTCAGTAGGAAATTAAAAGATTTGTCTATCTATGGTGGGGCAACCATTATGGGTGACGGGAGAGTTGCATTAATTATCGATGCACTCGGGTTCTTAAATCATGTCGATAAAGGCCATGGACATAAAACAGAACAGCATTTCAATGAACAAGAACTTGCAAAAAGTGCTCTTGAGACAGATGAAATCCTTCTTTGTTCACTGGGCGATCGCAGAGAATACGGTGTTCCACTATGTCTTGTGAGTCGTTTGGAAGAGTTTGATCGTGACCAAGTTGAGTGGAGTGGAGATCAGGCGATTATTAGATATAGAGAAAGACCGATGCCTCTTTTGAACCTAGAGAAAACAATGAATCTTCGTGGAAAGTCGACACTTGAAAGTGACGATCCTGAAAGAAATATTTCTTGTATCGTTGTTTTCTTAAGGAATGCATTATTTGGTCTATGTGTAGAAGAAATTAGAGATATTGCAATTAATGAAAGTGCTGTTAGTTCACAGAATATTGATCGAGAAGGAATTTTAGGTACAGTCTTTATAAATGAAAAAACTGTAACGGTGCTTGATGTACACAAAGTGGTTGATATGCAAAAAATCGGACACAACTACAAGAGTGCAAAAGAAGTTGTTCGCAATAAAGGTCGTATTCTTCTTGTTGATGATTCTGTTCTCTATCAACGAATTCAATCAGAACACTTAAAAGATATTGGGTATGAAGTTGATGTCGTTTCAAATGGGCGAGAGGCCTTAGATCGACTTAATAAAGGTAATGGTAAATACGATATCGTATTAACAGATATTGAAATGCCTGAGATTGATGGATGGGAGCTTGTTCAGAAAGTTCGCGGCCTGAGTTCTGAAAAATCGAAAATACCAATTATTGGATTAAGCGGAAGTATGAAATCGAAAGATTTGGATGAAGGTCAAAGAGTTGGTTTCAATTTTATGTTAGATAAAATGAATCAAAGCTCTCTTGATGAAACTGTAGCATCTCTTTTAAGTGAGTCGTAGGAAAATATATGGAAAAAGAAACATCTAAATTAAGAAGCGTAGGAACACAGATTACACAGTTGTGTGGATTCAAGATTGGGAGTGGACATTACTCTGTACCAGTTTTGGATGTACAAGAAGTGATTAAACCACAAACAGTAACACCTGTTCCATTATCTCCAAATTATGTTAGGGGATTAATCAACTTGAGGGGACAAATCGTAACGTCGATTTCATTGAGAACATTATTTGGATTACCTGAAAGTAATAGTGAGGACTATATGAATATTATAGTCCGCTCAGGTGATTCACTTTATGCCCTAATCGTTGATGAGATTTTGGATGTAATTGATGTCGACACGAGAACATTTGAAAAAACGCCAGAGACATTAGATGACAAAATTAGAAAATATATTGGTGGAGTTTATAAACAAGAAAAACGCTTATTAATACTTTTAGATTTGAATAAAATTTTAAATATTGAGAACTAGTCAGGAGAGAATTATGAACAAGGTAAATTTGGAAGCTGTAGCAAACGACAATGACGTAAAACTTAACTTTAAGCAAATGGTGGATTTGTCACCTATCAACACGATGATGGCATCTCCTGAAGGTGTTCTTCTTTACATGAATGAAAATTCAAGAACAACACTGAAGACACTTCAAGAATATTTGCCTGCTGATGTTGATGATCTAGTGGGACAATCAATTGACTGGTTTCATAAAAAACCTGAAGTTCAAAGAAAGATTATAGCTGATCCAAAAAAACTGCCACACAAGGCACTAATTCAAGTTGGACCTGAAAAACTAGATCTACTAGTTTCTGCGATTAAAGATGAAAGCGGTCACTATCTTGGTTCAATGGTGACTTGGGAAGTGGTTACTGAGAAATTAGAAAACGATAAAAAAATGCAACAAGCTCAACAGATGGTTGATAAGTCACCAATCAATACAATGATGGCATCACCTGAGGGACAATTGATTTACATGAATGAGAATTCGAAAAAAACTTTGAAGACTCTAGAACAATATCTTCCAGATAAAGTTGATAATCTTCTTGGGCAAAGTATTGATATCTTCCATAAGAGACCAGAAGTTCAAAGAAAGATTATCGGAAGTGCATCTAATCTTCCACACAATGCCCTTATCCAGGTTGGACCAGAGAAACTAAATCTTCTTGTTTCGGCCATTACAGATAGTCAGGGGAACTACATGGGGCCAATGGTAACTTGGGAAGTTGTATCTGATAGAGTTGCACTAGTTGAAGATCTAAATAAGAGTTCACAAGAGCTAAGTGATGCTGCCGATAACCTTCTTAAAGTTTCAAACAGTTTATCTGCTGGAGCTGAAGAAACTTCTGCTCAAGCTAATACTGCAAGCTCGGCATCTGAAGAGGTTAATGCTGGTGTTCAAACTGTTGCTTCGAATATGGAAGAAATGGTTGCTGCAATTAAAGAAATTACAAAGACTACTAATGAAGCATCTTCTTTAAGTAACGACGCAATGAAAATGGCTAAAAATACAAATACAATTATCAGTCAACTTGGTGATTCAAGTATGGATATTGGAAATGTAATTAAGGTTATTTCTTCAATCGCACAACAAACAAACTTACTTGCACTAAATGCAACTATTGAAGCTGCAAGAGCTGGTGAGGCCGGGAAAGGTTTTGCGGTTGTTGCCAATGAAGTAAAAGAACTTGCAAAGCAAACAGCTAAAGCTACAAATGATATCACTAAAAAGATTGAAGCTATTCAGGCAGATTCTAAAAACGCAGTTAATGCAATTGGTGAAATCAGTGTTGCGATTGATAAAGTTAACGGATATGCCGGAAATATTGCTGCATCAGTAGAAGAACAAGCATCTACTACAAATGAAGTAACAAGAATTGTAACAGAAGCAGCTGAAGGTGTTAGACAGATTAACGAAAATATTGCTCAGGTTTCAGAGGCCGCATCAGTAACAGGTAGAGATGCCGTAAGTGCTCAGGAATCAGCTAAGAAACTTAGAGGAATGGCAGATATTCTAGCTGAGTATGTAGAAAAACTAAAAATTGACTAAGGTTGGAGAGAGAGTTGAAGGTTTTAATTGTTGATGACTCAATTGTTTATAGAACAGCGATTACTCAGGCACTTAAAGAAGTATCTGGATTAGAAGTATTTAAGGCCGTAAGTAACGGGAAAATAGCAATAGATTTTTTGAAGCATAATCCTGATATCTCTCTCATTACTCTGGATATGGAAATGCCCGTTATGGATGGCCTTGAAACAATTAAGGCCATTCGTGAATTCAATAAAGACGTTATTATAATAGTCTTCTCTTCATTTACAGTTCGTGGTGCAGAGAAAACAATCGATGCGCTAAATGCTGGTGCTGATGATTTCGTCCCAAAAATTGAAGGAAAGGGAGATATTGAAGAAAGTATTAAAATGATACGTCTTGAACTTCTTCAAAAAATAGAAGCATTCAAGGGAAATAAGCACAAGAAAATTGTTGATATCGCCCCAAAGCCAGTTGTTAAAAAAACACAAATGGCCATCAAAACAATTCCGGGTATTGTTGATGAAATGATGATTAAACCCAAGTTGATTGTTATTGGATGTTCAACGGGTGGACCTGAGGCACTTGCGCAAATTTTCAAAAATATCAAAATTGGCAGTTCTGTTCCAATATTGATTGTTCAGCATATGCCTGCAATGTTTACAGAAAAGCTCGCCTCAATGTTGGATAAAGTGAGTGTCTTATCAATTTCAGAAGCAAAAAATAATCAGAGGATTTCTAATGGTCACTGTTATATCGCTCCTGGTGATTATCACATGACTTTAAAAAAAGATTTAACATTATCAATGAATCAAGAAGAGAAGGTTTGCTTTGTACGTCCAGCAGTAGATGTTTTATTCAAGTCTGTTGCTGAAAATTACAGTGAACAAGTTCTTTCAATTGTTTTAACTGGTATGGGTGAAGATGGAATGAGAGGAGCAAAAGAGCTAGAGAAAAAGGGTGCTTACCAATTCATCCAAGATAAAGAATCATCAGTGGTTTGGGGAATGCCCGGTGCAATTTCTCGTGCAGGAATTAATGTTACAGAACTCTCTTTGAACGAAATTGCAATGTTAATAGATGAAATATCTAAAAGGATTTAATAATGTTTTTTGGTAGTTACTTGGTTCAAAAAGGATTCATTAGTGAAGATGTTGCAATTGAGGCTTCCTATTTACAAGCTGAATCAACGCCAAGTTTTATTAGAGCTGTTAGTGAAAAAAAGTTATTAAGTGGCCAAGAAATATTAGACGTTCTTAATAAATGTGAAAATGAAAAGATGTCTTTTTCTGCTGTTTGTAAACGTGATGGTGTTTTGAGTAGTGATAAATTTTCTGATGCATTTTCATATGTCCAAGAAAAGTCTTTGAACTTTGCAAATATCCTCATGGAAAGATTTAATGTCGATGGCGAAGAGTTGAAAAAACATTTTAATAGTTTTAAAGAAGCGAATCATACAAATCTTGCTGATTCTGATAACGTTGAAATACAAAAAGTAGATGCTGTTGAGAATGATTCGTTCATAAGTTCAGCCGCCCTAGAAAGTTTAAAAGAGCTAGGGACACTAAGTGATGCTGAAATTGCTGAACTGACTAAAAGTGATGATTTAAACTTTTCTAATGAGTCAGCGACTTCAGAAGAAAAAACAGAAAGCAGCGATGAAGACACACAAATTAGTGCTGCCGCTCTTGAGAGCTTAAAAGAACTTGGCGGTCTTTCTGATGAGGAACTCCAACGTCTCGAAAATAAAGTGGCGTCTGTTAAATCAGAGATACAGATCTCTCCCTATTCAGAGGCCTACAATGAGAAGAAGCAAAAGAAGCTTTTGAAAATTATCGATATGACAAGATCTAGTGCCGATCTAGGCAGTGATGTTTCTAATGTTTTAAATAGCATGTATCAAGAATTAGTAATGTTGAAAGATGTAACTATTGAGTATAAGGCCAAGATAAGTGAGAAGCTAATAGCCACAATTTCTGGCCTACTTGAAGAAATGTTTAAGCAAGATAATAAGAAACTTTTAGATTGGGTTTCACGGAATTTAGTTACTCTTGAGGAAGCAGTAAATCTTCTCTGGGAGTTAAGAAATTTTATGGATGAAACAGGTTCAGAACTTGCTTTTTGGTCTACCGAAAGCTGTAAGATAAGATATACTAGTAATATTAAAAGATTAAGAGAAGTAACTCATTTTTAAGGTTCATTATGAAAGTACTTGTTGTAGATGATTCGAAAGCAATTTTTATGATGGTTTCACAGATGTTAGAAGAAGCCGAACATAAGGCCGTATGGGCAGAAGATGGAAGAAGAGCATTTGAGTGTATTGCCGAACATGGTGATATTGATCTAATTCTTCTCGATTGGAATATGCCAAATATGAACGGTCCAGAGTTCCTAAAAAAGAATATGGAAGATGGGATCTTTAAGAATCCAATTATTATGATGACGACTGAAAATAAACCTGACTATATTAAGCGTGCACTTGAACTAGGTGCAGTTGAATATATCATGAAGCCTTTTACGAGTGATATTCTGTTCAATAAAATGGAGTTAGTTCTAGACGCATAATTTTCTTGCCTGAAACACTCAAACTTTCTTTTCTAAATATCATTTAATGAATTGCCGAATAGTCCCCTTAGATGGGGACAACTATGAGCAAATATAAAATTATCTGTATCGACGACGAAAAAGCAGTTTTAGAAATATATCCTTCTTTTTTTGATCACTCGTCATACGAAATTAAAACATTCGACAAACCTGAAGAAGCATTGAAGTACATGGAAGCGAATGCAAATACAATCGCTTTCATTTTATCAGATTTTTCAATGCCAGTTATGAATGGTTTTGAGCTTAGAGAGAAAGTTCTAAACTCTGTTGGAAATATTCCATTTGCACTTGTTACAGGGTTCTATAGTAAAGAAATGGCCGTTAAAGGAATGGAGCTTAAAATTGCTGCATTCGTCGAAAAACCTTTTAACGCCGATCAAATTCAAAAAGTAATTGATGCAAACGTAACTACTCGAATTGATCAATTGGAAGAAGAGCGAGAAATGATTTGTTCATTTGTTGAAGAATCTTTTCCAATGATTGAAGAAATTGAAGAACTAATTCTTGTTCTAGAAGAAAGCCCAGAAGATATTAATGCTCTTAATAGTTATTTTAGATTACTCCATACAATTAAAGGAACTTCATCGTGTGTTGGGTTAAAAAGTGTTCCCGCATATACACATAAGTATGAAGATCTTGTTGGTAAATTAAAATCGGGCGAACTTAAAGTAAATCAAAAAGTAATTGATGTTCTTTTGAAAGGTCTTGATGAACTTAAATTTATGTATTCATCAATTCAAGGTGGTAATGAACTTGAATTTGAAATTAAATCAAAAGTAGGAATTTTTGATGAAGATTTCTCTTCATCTGAAGATGTCGTAGTCACTCAGAAGCAAGAGAAGCTTGACGATATCTTAGCAACTCCTGTGAGTTCAAAGAACGAAGAAGAAAAAATAAATGTAGGAGTGAGTGTCTTAGATGATTTTATGGAATTATCTGGAGAGCTTACTGTTCTTCGTAATATGATTTTAAAATCAGCTATGAAGCTAGAAGCAAAGTATCAAGGGGATAGAGATTTCGATACACTAAGTGATTCCCTAGAGGAAATGCATAAGGTCTCTTCTCTTCTCCAAAACGAAATATCAGAGATGAGAAAAATTTCACTCGATAGCGTCTTTAAGCCAATGAAAAGAGTTGTTCGAGATGCTTCTAAAGCACTTGGTAAAGATATTGAGTTTAAAACAGTTGGTGACACTTTAAGAGTCGATACAATAATAAGTAAAGTCTTAAATGGAGCATTGGTGCATCTTATCCGTAATGGAATTGACCACGGTATTGAGCTGCCAAGTGTACGAGAATCAATCGGTAAACCAGCTCAAGGTCATATGACATTAAAGGCCTATGAAGACGCTGATAATATTATTGTTGAAATTGTTGATGATGGAAATGGAATAGATCCTGAAAAGCTAAAAGTTAAAGCTCTTGAAAAAGAGTTATATACAAAAGAACAAATCGACAAAATGTCTGAAGCAAGAATTCTTAGTATTATTTTCGAATCTGGCTTCAGTACTGCCGCTCAGGTAACAGATCTATCTGGTCGCGGTGTTGGAATGGATATGGTTAGAAGTTCGGTCGAAGAGATTGGGGGGAAAATTCATATTGATTCAAAGCCTGGAAAAGGTACAAAATTCATTATGGTTTTACCAATTCCTAGGTCTGTTCTTATTATTAAGGCCCTAATGGTTGAGGCCTTTGGGTTAAACTACTGCATCTCTCTTGATGAAGTTGCGGAGGTTTTTAGTTATGATCCACACTCTGATGAGGGGCGAATAGTCTTTGTAGAGGACGTTGCACTACTTAAGAGTCATAACGAACTTATTCCTCTTATATCTCTAGAGAATGTTTTAAAATTAAATACCGTTTCCGAAACAACTGATTTCAACAAAGAAATCTCTATTGTTATTGTAAAAGGTGAGGGTTTTAAATACGGAATTATAGTCGATCAAATTCATGATATCGAAGAAATTGTAGTTAAGAAAATGTCGCCACTTTTAAAAAACACAAAAACATTTTCAGGCTCTACTTTAGTTGGCGATGGAGATATGGCCCTTATTCTTGATCTTGTCGGTATTGCCCAACTAGAGCACGTTACAGTGGATATTGAAACCGATGATAGCTTACTTCGAAATAACTCTGGTGAAGAGCAAGTTGTATATAGAGAATATATGCAATTTGATTTATTCTCTCGCAAAAAGTTTTGTGTTGATTTGTCTTGCGTAAGTCGATTAGAAGAATTTCAAACAGCAAATGTTCAATTTACTGGCGATATTCCACTTATTAGATATCGCGAAGACTTCTTACCTCTGATACATGTTGAAAGAATGTTAAATCTATCAGGAACAAATTTACAGGAAATTCTTGATGCCGAAGAAGTTATTAATGTCATTGTGATTCACAGAAATAATCAACAATTCGGACTAGTCGTTAAGAGTATAAAAGATATTGGCCTTACAAGTGAACAAATTTACGAAGAATTAAGTGATCGAGAAGGTATTGTAGGTTCTGTTTATATTGAAGAAAAAACAATGACATTGGTTGATGTCGAATTTTTGATGGATAATTATACTAAGTTGGATCAATATCAAGAAGTCAGCGAGTTTGAAAATGAACTCGCTGATGCCGCATAATCATTTAATAGGTATAAAAAAGGCGAATGGGTTTTTTAGGAAAAGTCTGAAAATTCTTTTGATTAGAATTTTACCTCGACTTAATGAAGAACCCTTTGATTCAATGGCCACAAAAAGTGATAGTCCGAAGCTCACAATAAAGTTCATAAGACCAATAAGCCCAATTCCAATTATGGAAATGATAAAAGTATCCAGAGGTATCGAAGTCCCTAGCTTTGAAATCGCAAGACCAAAATTTCCTGCTGAAAAAGTAATGTGTCGTATATCAAGTGGAAGTCCAATAATTTTTCCAAATGTACTTGTTGTCCCTAGGAATATACCTAAAAAGAAGTTTCCAAGAAGTTGGCCAAGATTGTTTTCAATATAAAAAGAGAACTTAATAAGAAATCTTGCTGGCAAAATCTTACGTAGTCTTGGATGGTCTTTTATTCTTAAATGGAGCTTTGAAACATAACTGAAATTTTCATAATACCCAGTTAAAAGTCCAGACAAAAATAGATAGAAACCAGTTAGTGCTGCATGAAAGATTGATAAACTAGTAATTGGATTTAGCTCTTCAATTAGCTCCTGTGCCTTCGAGTCTGTTATGAGGTCTTGACCTGAGACAATGAAGTAAAGCCAAGATAGAGTAAAGGCCACAGGAAAAGAAATAATAACGTTACCTACGAATGAGATAAATTGAGACCTGAAGATCAATCGAACCATTTTTACGAGATCATCTATTTCTTCTTTATCATCAATCTTATCATCTATGGCCAGGGCCAGTCTTGAGGCCGTCATTGCAGGTTGCTTCGTCGCTAGCTTTGAGCCAGTCACATGGATTAATATAAAACCCAGTGAGTAGTTTAAACTATAAAAAAATGCAGTTCCAAAGAATGGGAGTTGCATGTAATAGATCATCATTTTAATAATTGTAAGAAAACCTACAATTAAACCACCACCACATGAAGAGAGAAACATTTTCATGTATTCAGCAAAGGTTTCGGTAATATAGAGTGAACCAACTTGTGAAGTGTTTTCAATTACCTGTTGGGCCATCAATTCAAGATTTTTGTTTATCGTATATCTAAAGCTCTTTCTTTCTTTTAAATTGTGAATTAGAACTTTGAAAAAATGTATCTCTTCAGAAAATTTTGGTGTTTCAGGTCGAAACGTAATGAGGGCCAGAAGTTTTTTTAAACGCTTAATGTTTTGATTAAGTCTTATAAGGTAATTTGTTAATTTAAAGCTTACGCCAAAGATGTGCTTTCTCTTTTTGATCATTTCTACATATTCTTCACACTGCTCAAGCAGAACAAGAATATGTCTATAGTGCTGGTTGTCTACACTCCTATCAAATCCTTCATCAAAATATTCTTCAATATAATGTTGTATCTCATGCTGTTGGGCCATGAAAGGCGATTCAAAATTTTCCAGTTGAGGGAATTTTTCAATAATCTCAGGTGAAATACCAATAGCATTGATTCTAATAGAGATAACTTGGATACAGTTGAGAATTTGTCTTAAAAAATGATTCTGACGATCTAGGGTATTAAATTCTTCATAACCAAGAACTGTGAATAATTTAGACCAATTATCTTCAGAGACAAGAGTCATCCATTCATAGTCATTGTGTTGATAGAAGAGTTTTTCAAAAATATAGAGAATATCATCTCGGTCATAAGATTCTGGAAGAATTTTTTCAAAGAGAATATTTCTGAGTTGAATCATGAAACTTTCATTCTTTGTAAAACCTGATTCTGTAATAAATGAAACAAAAGAATAATTTTTAAAGATGCGAAGAACTTCTTCACCAACACATTTAGCTGATTCAGGATTTTGTTCAAGAATATAGATTAATGTTTCCATATTCTTATTGGCCATTTCTACATTAGTAAAATGATCAGGTCGCAATTTCGCACAAAGATCAAGAAGCCATCGAAATGAGAAAACTTTACTGAGGTCTAGATCATTTTTAAGATTATTTGAAAAGTCAGCCATTATCACCTAGGGTAGTTTGTGTAGCTAGTATTATAAAGTCCGATATTTTTGCTATGCAAGGAACACTGCGTGCACAAATACACTCATCCCGGCCAGGGCAATAGAGAATGAGATTAGCTTTTTAACGTGTTTGTCTGTGAATTTAGAGTTTGTCCAAGCGCCAATAAGAGCTCCAAGAAAGAAGCCACTTACAACATAGGCCAAAAGTTCTTTTTCAATATGTCCCATTTGCCAGTGAGTGATACCAGATGAAAGACTTGTAAACACGATCATGGCAAGGGCCGTAGCTGTTGCTGTTTTAATCGGAACTTTGAAGATATTTATCATGATGGGTGTTTTGATTATTCCACCGCCAATTCCAAAGAGCCCAGCAAGAACTCCTGCTAAAATACCAAATATAGAAGCACTGTAAAGACTCACTTTATAGTGTTCATTTTTGATGAGAAATCCCTTGTTATTTAAATTCTCTACAATTTTACTGAAGAAAGTCTCTTTCTTCGCAGGCCATAAAGTTTTATAGGCCATGAATAGGAGAAATGAGGCGAAGATCATTTCGAGAGGTTTTGTAGGGATAAGCCCTGTGAGCTTTGCTCCAAGAAAAGCTCCAACTATTGTTGGGATTTCTAGAGCAATCATAAGCTTGTAATCTACGGCCTTCTTTTTAATATTTAAACAAGTTGAAAGTAAGCTTGAGGGAAAGAGTGAAATAGCAGTAACTCCAATGGCCATTTCAATGGGAACTTTAAAGAACATAACGAGAATAGGAACAATAAATATTCCACCACCAAAGCCGGCCATCGTACCGAGAAATGAAACGAGAGCACATATCAAGAGAATGCAAATCAACATGACGCTAATATACAACTTTTTAAGGATTTAGCAAAAATTAAGCCGCATCTTTTTCAAATGTGCCATTTACAATACTAAGAGTAAAAGTCTTTTCATTTTTAGACTCTTCTTTTTTCATAGCATTAATAAAGTGCTTAACTAAGGCCGGATCAAATTGACTGCCAGAGAATTCTTCTAATTCATTGAAGGCCACATCGTAGGGAAGACCTTTTCTATAGGGTCTAGTCGAAGTCATGGCATCAAATGTATCTGCAATAAGAATAATTCGTGACATAAACGGAATTTCATCACCTTTAAGACCATCTGGATAACCACGTCCATCAAATCTTTCATGGTGGTGTTTTGCATTGATTGCTATTTTACCAAAAGGTTCAAAATCTTTTAAAATTTCATATGAAAGTGTAGGGTGGGCCTTCATTTGAAGAAACTCTTCTTCAGTTAGACGAGTCGGCTTTAAGAGAACCGAATCAGGGACACCAATTTTTCCAATATCATGAAATAGAGCTGAGAGTTCAAGCTCATAGAGCTCTTCTTCATTTAAACCGAGTTCGCGACCAAGGGCGAGGCTATAGAAGGCAACTCTCGTGCTATGTCCATATGTATAATGATCTTTGCAGTCTAGTGCATATAGGATACTTCTTGCGGCCATTTCGCAAGTTTCTTTCTGCTTCTTTTTAAGACCCTCTACTTCGCTTGAGAGGTTCATAAGCGTCATATTCGTAAGGAGTTCAGGGATCGAATAGACGTTGTCTGGTTTTTTGGTCATAGTCATATTTCCGGTTGCTCGTACTAATAAATGATAACTAGCATCAGGATTCTTTTCGGAATTTTGTCCTGATTCTTGAGTATAATTCTGTGTTTTCACACATTATCCGACACTTGCGATCAGACTTTGAAAATGGTCATTTGCCCAAATTTGTTGCCGTCGCTAAAAGGTACAAATTGCATGGGCCTTTGCTTGTAAATAGATCATGGTATTCTCAAGTTATAGATTTTGCTTAAAAAGGATAGCTCTTGGACCGTGTGATAAATTTAATTTACAGTGATAATTCGATGGTTTCATTTCTTAAGAGGGCAGTTGAGGCCAGCGGCCTACAATGCCTTGAATGGTCTGCTGACTCTTTGAAAGATGATCATTACTTTAGTGGTGCTACGATTATTCTTCCTTGTGCTCTTGAAACTGCACAAGAGAATTTCTTTGATAAATTTAGAAGTTTTGGAGTTTATACAGAAGGTCTATCGGATGAACATATTGGTACAATTGAACAGCGACACAATTTTGTTTCGTTTCTTTCTCATAGAGAGTCACCATTTTTTAGAAATTCATTGAAGACATTTTTTGAATTAAGCTCAATCCATATGGTTGAAGAAAAGATTGATAATGCTTTGGAAATTGCAAGTAAAGAACTCCAAAGAGTTAAAAAGTTTCATGAGAAGCTTGTTCCAATGAGACAGGATAGTTTTAAAGGAATCGAGATCGTTAGTAAATTCAGTGCTGGAGAAAGTTCTGGCGGTGAATTTTTTGATTTCTTTGAGTCGGAAAGAAAAATTGTTATTCTTATGACTCAATGTAATTCATACTTGCTTTCGAGCTCAGTATTATTGCAAATGGAAATGCTGAAATCGAAGGGACAATATAGTATGGGTGAGCTTGAGAATCTTGCAACCGCATTAATGCAAGAGTTATCTCTCCTGCAAGAATCATCACGCAAGAAACTGTCACTTTCTCTTTGCTTTGCAGTTATCGATAGAGCATCATTAGATGTAGAAGGACATGTTTTCGGAGAGTTTGATAGTATTGGAGACAAAGGTGATTCACTTTTCTATTCTAATAAATATCCACTTTCTCAAAGCTTTTTTGAAAAATCATACTTCAAATCAAAAATGCAAAGAGGTGGAAAGTATTTCTTCGTAAGTCCTGGGGTTCACATGAATACGGGGGATCGTATTGAAGGAGAATCCATCATGGTTTTCTTGAGAGAGACACTCAAAGAAAATGGTGCTAATAATGTTATTAACGAATTATTTTATCAGATGAAAAAAAATACAACATCGACCTTCTTAGAGTACGATGCGACAGTTATTTCACTAGAGGTTAAAGATAATGTCATTGTTCAAGTTTAGTTTTATTTTCCTTTTGATGGCCACTCAGAGTTTTGCATCTTTTTCAGATTCTGAATGTCTGCAATCAAATTTTGAAGTTGAGGTTTCACACAAGGGTTTTCCTTTTGGTCTACTTGAAAATAGGATCAAGGTAGAGAAAGAGGGTTGTGTTGTGAATGTTGAACACACAAAATTTAAATACTACAAAAGAAATTGGAAAGTAGACGTTTGTCGTGGACCTGTTCACATTAAACAAACAACTGGGGCCGTAACAGTACTTAAGAGAAATGATAATTGTGAGACAGGTCGCAAAGATGAGTTTTGCAAAGAATATCAAACGATTAAAACACTTCTTCAAGATGATGGACTAATCTTCGCGGAAGGTGAGAAGGATCAAATTAATAGTGATCACGGTAGGATCTATTGCGCATTTTTATTGGCCAATAGTTATTTGAATCAAGGAATTGTGTTCGATAGAAATGAGAACTACGAAAACGTACTTGTTCGAGAGTTTTCTCATCCTGCGGCCGTAAAAAAAGAAGGCCCTGCTGTTAATAGCGAGGCCCCAGCTCAATTTGATCAAAATTCAGCGCCAGAGTCTTTTTAGACTTTGGCGAATGCCACTTCTAAATCGTTAATTAGATCTTCAACGTTTTCAATACCAACAGACAGACGGATTAAATTATCAGTAAGTCCAATGGCCTCTCTCGTTTTCTTTGGTAAAGAAGCGTGAGTCATGATGGCCGGATGTTCAATCAATGATTCAACACCACCTAGAGACTCAGCGAGTGAGAATAATTTAACAGTTGATAGGAACTTATTACATTTTTTGATGTCACCCTTTAGGAAGAAAGTAATCATTCCTCCGAAGCCTTTCATTTGCTTTTTAGCGATTGAATGCTGTGGGTGAGATTTGAGTCCTGGATAAACAACTCTTTCAACTTTTGGATGTTTTTCTAACCAAGCTGCAATTTTCATTGCATTCTTTTGGTGAGCTTCCATTCTGATTGCAAGAGTTTTAATTCCTCTTAATACTAGCCAAGAATCAAAAGGAGATTGGCTTGGTCCAATTGAGTTTTGAAGTACCCATAGCTTCTTATACATATCGGCATCGTTAAGCATTAGCGCACCACCAATGACATCACTATGACCATTAATATATTTTGTCATTGAATGAAGTACGATGTCCGCTCCAAGATCAAGTGGATTTTGGAAGTAGGGGCTCATGAAAGTATTGTCTACAACAACTTTAGTCTTCGTCTTTTTTGCGATAGCACAGGCCTTTGTGATATCTGTAATTTTAAGAAGAGGGTTTGTTGGAGATTCAAGCCATAGTAGGGCCGCTTTGTGCTCTTTCAATGTTTTTTCTAAAAGTTTAATGTCTGTTGTATTAACAAAGATAAAGTTATGAATCGAATTGAAAACAGTTGTAAATAGTCTGTAAGTACCACCGTAAACATCGTCACCACAAATAACAGTAGAGCCCGCAGGGATTGCGTGCATAATAAGCATCTCAGCAGAAAGTCCACTTGCAGTTACAAGTGAGTGCTTAGCGTTCTCAAGTGAAGCTATGCACTCCTCTAATCTTGTTCTTGTTGGATTATGAGATCGTGTGTACTCATATCCTTTGTGCTTTCCAGGACTAGATTGAACATATGTTGAAGTTTGATAAATGGGCGGCATAATTGCGCCCGTTTCTTTATCAGGTTCTCCACCTACGTGAATCACTCTAGTTGCAAAATCCATTTGGTCTCTATCTGTTTTTTTCATTAGCTATGAACTTTTTTAGAAAAATATTGAAGTACATCAATTTCAGTTAGAATATCGTAGATCTTGCCGTGATCAGTAATAACTGCAACTTCTTTATTGAGAAGAGCACTACCTGCAACTTCTAGTAATTCATTTCTATCTACAACTTTAAATTTATTAGAATACGCAATCGAAACGTTGTCATCTTGCTTGAATTCGCCCATAAGAACTGGACGAACAAGATTTTTCTCGTAAAGCATTCCTACAATTTCTTGATTCTTGTTAAGAACAGGAAGTTGAGAAACATTCTTCTCATTCATGATTTTAACAGCATCTCCAACAGTCGCTCCATCACTTACAGTAAAAACATTACCATTTTTACCAAGTGACTTAAGAACTTCGTTGATTTGAACGTTGAAAGAAGAATCTAGGTAACCTTTGTCACTCATCCAATCATCGTTATAGATTTTTGAAGCATAACGGTTACCAGAATCGTGAAGAAGGATTAGAATTTTCTTTGGCTCTTTCAGAGTCTTGGCATATTTAATTGCACCACAAATGGCCGCACCAGCAGAACCACCTGCGTAGATACCTTCTTCTTTTAGAAGACGTCTTGTCATTAAAAATGATTCTTTATCTCCAACAACAACAAAGTCATCAATTACGCTGAAGTCATAGTTTTGAGGAATAAAATCTTCACCAATACCTTCGATAACGTATGACTTCGCTTCACACATCTCACCCGTTTTAGCATAGTGAGCGATGATTGAACCTTCACAGTCAATACCAACAATTTTTACATCAGGCATTTTCTCTTTGAAGAACATTCCACAACCAGTAATTGTTCCCCCTGTACCAACACCGGCCATGAATACATCAAAGTCACCTTGTGTTTGTTCGTACATTTCTGGAGCAGTCCAGTTATAGTGTGTATTTCTATTGTGAAGATTGTCATACTGGTTTACATAAAATGAATTCGGAATAGTTTCTGCAAGTCTTTTTGAAACAGAATAGTATGATCTAGGATCTTCTGGCTCAACGTTTGTTGGACAAACAACAACTTTCGCACCAAAGGCACGTAGGTTATCAATTTTCTCTCTTGATTGTTTATCAGCAAGTACGAAAATACATTTGTAACCGTGAATGGCCGCCCACATTGCAAGACCAACACCTGTGTTACCAGATGTTCCTTCAATAATTGTTCCGCCTGGTTTAAGCTTTCCTTCTTTCACAGCTTGATCAAGCATATATGAACCAATTCGGTCTTTTGTCGATCCGCCTGGATTCATGTATTCAAGTTTTACATAAATTTCCGACTCAACTTCTGTTACAGTCTTGTTCAATTTTACAATCGGCGTTCCACCAATTGCTTCAAGTACATTTTTTCTTGCACCTTTCATCATAGAATACCTCTCTATTTATCAAATTCTTTAATTTCGTAACAACTTGCTAATGTCGATAATCTTGCAACAAGTGAGTAGACAGCCTCTTTGCATTTGTGATCTTGGTTTTGACGAATCTCACTAATACAAAACTTCTTAAAGACCATCCCTTTACTGTTGAGGTTGGCCTTGCTGTCCCTTTCAGAGTTGGCGCGCATAAAGCCACCAACGCTCTTACCATCCACAAGATAAATCGTTACCTCGGAAGGCATATCATCATATTTTAAGATCGTTTCAACACCTTCTTGAACCAGAATTGTTGTAAACTTAATCTTATTTTTTCCAATATCCATTTTGTTGCGATCTTTTCGATTCATGGCCAATACCTCGGCGCCAGAATTCACAACACTAATACCCATACCATAAGTTCCTTGGGAAGCCTTAACAAATGCGTTCGTACCCTCTGGAAGATCTTTTAAGAGATCATCTACTGAAGCAGCAATTTTCTCAATTCCTACTTTTTCAGAGAAATCAACGTCTTCAACTTTATTAAACCTTGCTTCTAAAAGGTCAGGATTTACGCTGAAATGTTCACAAAAATCATTGACGACATTGTGATAGAATTCAAAGTGCATAACTTTCTGGCGGGCAAACCAGCCAATTTTAGGGCTTGGGTGGATGGGTGTTTTAATATTGTTCCAATCCAATCCGATTGGATTAGACTGATCGTTGTTTAGGACCACGAAATCCGTCTTATGTTCACCTGCACAGATAGAGCCATCAATAATTTTTGCTTTGTGAATTTCAAGGTCATAGCCTGAGAAACTGACAAGATTTAGAGTCTCTTCTGTAAAAAGTGATTCATCGAAAGATAGGAACTGAACTTCAAATCCAGCATCGCGGATCGCTTTTCCAAGGATCGCAATATTGTCTAGATAGAAAGTATTTTTCGTATGTGACTCAGGAATAATCCCCACAACTTTTGCATCAGGTGCATAGCGAGGAATTACTTTTCGAAATTCATTTGTGGCCGCATCTAAATCGAGTAGGCAGATATTATTAAAACCCGCTGGATAAATATTGTGGTCTACTGGTGCATACTTTACTTTACTTTCGCGAACATCAACAGATGAATAAAGTGGACGTGGAAGCGTCTTCATTTTCTCATCAATATATGAATTGATATCGTTCCAGTTGCAGCAAACGAATTGATCGAGCTCATCTTTTGTTTGAATCTTATAATTAGTCGTCATGACTTCCCCTTTTTAAAAGGGCCTAATTTTTGCTCCAAGCACGTGATAGAGTAAGGACGTGTTCTTCTGGAGTTGGGCCCAAGACTTCTGGAAAAAAGAGTGAATTTTTAAAATTTCTCTTCGCCATAAGTTTTAACCTATTTTCTCTCTCCAGCATAGTGACCTTAACGTTGGAAAGTGTGACATTCTCGTTAGTATTCCATTGATTTAGGTACTCTTCGAGGCACTTATTTACAGCAAGGAAGTTGTCGTCATGCAAAAAGGATTTTGCGGAGTGTTGTAATTCTTCAGCTTCATGGACTTTACTCTGTTCTGCTGAAGTTACAAGAATCCAATTTGAAGTTTGTCTTTGTGAAAGGCCTTGTTGGAAGGCCAGTGCCTTAAGAAAGTATTCTTTATTTTTGTAAAGGGCGACAATAGCATCTACAAAAAGGTGAACAAAATCAGGACCTGTAACTTTCTCAAGGTAACTTAATAACTTTTTGACACCAGAAGAAACAATTAGGCCCATTATTTTCTTTGCTTTTGAAGGAGTGGATTCAAAATTTTTTCCAAGATATTTGAAAATTTCTATAAAACTTGCATCGAAGAAGTTTTTAATTTTTCCCGAGGCTTCAAGGAAATCAAGAAAATGTTTACCCGGAGGAGTGTCCAAGACAATGGTATCATATTGCTTGCTCTCTAATTGAAATTGAACTTCAATTGTCGCCAAAATTTCATTCATTCCACCATGAGGACGGCTCAGAATCTTTATGATCTTATTTTCTAATTCTTTTGTCGTGTTTGAAAGCTCTCCCAACCTTCGTAAAGTGCGAGAGGGATTCATTAAAAGAGCGCTAAACTGCCCATCACCGAACTCAGGATGAATCGTTTTTAGATCGATCAGTTTAACATCTCCAGCATCTTCTTCAGTGAGGTGGAGAATTTGCTTGAGTCTACGTGCGGGATCAATTGTAACGAGAAGAACCTTTTTTCCATTTTCTGCAAGAAAGGCCGCGCGCGAAGTCGCAAGCGTTGTTTTACCAACACCTCCTGTTCCACAGAAAATTTCGATACTTTTATTTGAAGGCATAAAGTTCATATTTTGCCTCCCATAATAGGGGCCAAAACATTAACTACATTTTCCATTTCATTATCAAAAATATGGGCGACTTCCATTGAAGTCGTCGTATCGAGATTTTTTATGACTTCTTTTTCAAGGTCAATTTTCATCTTCATAAATTCAGGAAGCGCGTTGAAATTGTCCTTTATGTCGCTAGTAAGACCATATAGATCATTGGCAATAACTTGTGTGTTTTTATAACCAAGTTTTGTGATGCCGGATTGTAGTTCCTTGGCCTCTGTAACGGCCATTAAGCTTGGTAGTGAAATTACTGAAATAAGAAAGCCATCTTCTTTTTTGATGAATTTCTCCATTCTTTCAATATCATTTACAATAATACCGCTTCCAAACATTTCTTTAAAATTGAATGGCGACTCAAGCATTGTTAATGCATGCCCACTGGAAGGAGAGTCCAAAACAATAGTTAAATCTTCATCATGTAAAAGCATATCAATCATGTGACCAAGTAAAATCATATTCGCAAGACCTGGAACCATTTTAAAAAGGGCCGAAAAAAACGGCGTCTTCATAATCCAGTGCGCGACTGTTTTAGAGCCAAGCTTATTACCAACATACTCTTCAGCAGAAGAATTTATTTCAAGATTTAAGTAGGGGATATTAAGTTTTTGAGCGAGTGGTTTTACTGATTGTTGATCAAATTCACAAAAGAGAACTTTTTTTCCAGAATCAGCAAGATGCTTAGTCAGGGCAAGAGAAAGAGTCGTTTTTCCAACCCCACCCTTGCCAGTGAAAATGTAGATTCGTTTTTGACCAAGCATTGAACTTAGGTCAGATTAAAACTTATAGAAACAAGTCATCATAAGCTTATGGTAAGCTCCTTCGACTTTTTCTTGATTTTCTTGATCTACGTCAAACGGGTTGTGAAGTGTTGCTAGAACACCTACTTTGAATCTTGAATTAAGGTCTAGATCAATACCTGCACCAATGTGGTATCCGAAAACTACCTTTGATTCAGAGTCCGTTAAGACATCCGCTTGAATTCTTCTCATTTTAGGTTGGTAAAAACCAAGTCCAGCTTGAACAAATGGTGAAAATGAATCCATTTGATAAACTTTTCCTTTAATACCAAAGTTGGCACTTGAAAGAGTTACACTTCTTCCTTTGTACTTATGTTTTGAGTAGTGGGCATTGGCGATAAAATCAAAAGAGTAGCTTGCGCTATAACTATAAAAAAGATCCCATGTGATTTTGTCATCACCATTGTCCTCAAAGTCACCTGTTAAAAAAGTTTGGCCAAGACCAATACCAACTGAGTGTACTTTTAGTGCACCTGGAATAGTTCTATTTGGATTTGATTTTACATCATCAACTTCATTTTCAACTTTTTTGGCAGTATCGCTTGAAGTTAGACTTTTAATGGTAGGCTTAGCAAAAGAAACGCCTGCTAGTAAGATTGCAGCAGGCGTTACAATATGCTTTAAAACGAAATTTGCTTTTTTTATCATTTAAAACACTCAACTTTGTTCCAATATTATTTAAAATAATATTAGTTCAAAGTGCTTGGTGTTTCAACAGCAGAGTTCAATTCAGCGTTTAGAGAGAAAGTATTGAATGTATTTGTAGCTTCAGTAGCTTCTGGAGCTTCAACACCTTCAAGAGTTCTGATGTAACCTGTGAAAGTTCCTTCTTCAGAACGGATAACTCTCTTAAGAAGTTCTACATCACCAGCTTTAGTTGATTTTTTCTCTTGATCAAAAAGAAGTTGAATTTGAGTCATGTAAGTAATGTCATTCTTAGTTTTGTTGTCAATTACTTGGATTTCATGACCTTCTCTAATGATTTGTGCAATCTCTTCAAGAGTTACATAACAGCTTTGGTGAGTGTCATAAAGCTTACGGTTTTGGTATCTTTTGATAATTCTTACGTCGTTCATTTCCTTCCCCTATGTCGAAAGATTTTGCCTAAAACGAATTTATATAATTTAAGTTTTTCAACCTAACTTCCCCAGCTGAACTCATAGCATTTGTGTGCAGCGTCGAAAAGTCTTATTGAATATTTTTCAAATACACAAGCAAGCGGGTCCTATTTTATAGAATGTTCCATAATTTCATGGGGTTATCTACACTCCTTTGAGAAGCAAAGAGAGTTTGTTTGGTCCGTTTGTCTGGCGCACCAATGATTAACAGTTTTGAAAATATACTGTCAAGGCGAAATGGAGTCTTTTTTCTTACAGTGCATTATTTGTGGAAAAATTACGTTAAAATCAACTATTTAGCCGTCGCGTTACGAAAAAAACTTTCTTTTGCTGTTCGATGTTAGAATAGAAGGTGAGCAGTGTAGTCGGGTAATTTAGTCCAATCACTAAATTAATTCTAAGTTAAAGTTTCTTTTGCCCGAATAGAGAGATAGGCCATCTTAGGCAAAGGGAATTCGATGCAAATTAAAAAACGAAATCAGTGCAACCTCTTAGTTTTATCTGTCCTTGTGAGTGTGCTTTATAGCTGTGCTCAGATAGAAAAGAAGGAACAAGCTAATGTTGTTGACGAAGTTACAGCGCAAAATACCGAGAGGGCGATTACTGAAAGAATGGATCAGCTTGTGCGCGATGCTACCGCTAAGGGTGAACAGGCCGTTCAATTTCTAGCGAGTGATCTTTTTATCAAGGCCGCAGATGCGGGACTGAGAGGGGATTCTAAGGCCGCGGCCTACATCTTGAAATTTGTTTACGATCTTAAGCCCAATGATTCATATGTTGCCAAGAAATATGCTGTCGAACTTATACGCTCTGGGCAATTGAATGAAGCAAATATCATTCTTGAAAAACTGCACAAAGACCTTCCGAAAGACACCACGATCTCTCTAATTTTAGCTGGTGTTGCTACAGCGCTAGATGATGCGAACTCCGCACAAAAAATTTATAAAGAAATTCTTGTATATGAGCCATCAAATGAAGAAGCATGTGTTTTTCTCTCTAAGTCTCTTGCACTGAGAAAAGAGTATAAAAAGGCCGTTTCACTTTTAAATAAATGTGAAAAAGGTCAGAAAAATGCCATCTTTTCTTATTACAAAGGAAAGATTGCTGTAACGGAAAAGAACTTTCACCAAGCAGCATTATTTTTTAAAGAGGCCCTTAAAATTGATCCAGAGTATTATCAAGCTGTAAACGCTCTAGGTATCTATTATGAAGAAAAAGGTGATTATAAGAAAGTTGATAAACTCTATAGAGACTTTCTAGATAAAAATCCGAGTAGCTATAGTGTCTTAAGCCGCTATGTGAATTTTTTGTTTGACCGTGGAAGAATCACTGAAGTTATTCCGTTCGCTGAAAGACTTTCAAGTGTCGATCCGAGTGACTTGAATCTAAAGGTCAGACTTGGAGTTCTTTATACAGATGTGAAGAAATATGATGAGGCCATTGGAGTATTTAAAGAAATCCTAGACGCAGTACCAAACTCAGATAAAGTACTTTATTACTTAGGATCGCTTTACCAACAAACAGGTAAGTATGAATCCGCAGTAGAGTTTTTCAATAAAATTGAATCTTCAAGCCCATTATTTGTTGAAAGTAGCCTTCAAGTTGCCCATATCTTAAATATCTTAGCAATGAAGGATCATCATGTAGGCAGTCAAGTTAGCTTTAATAGACTACAAGATTATGTAAAAGAAAGATCAAAGGAAAAATCAGAACTAAATGTTGAAATGAATTTAGTTCTTGCAGGTTTTTATGAGAACGTAAGCAAGCTTGATAAGGCGATAGCTACGGTAGAAGCAGTTCGTGGTAAAGAGCAATATAGTGAAGGCCACGATTATTATCTTGCTGCGCTTTATGAAAAGAATAATCAATTCTTAAAAGCACGTTCAGTCATTGAAAGTGTATTGAGTGTTAATCCAAACAATCCACACGCACTTAACTTTTTAGGATACTCATTGTTAGAGCGTGGTATTGAGTTGGACAAAGCATTTGCTTATATTTCAAAAGCTGTTGAATTGAAGCCGGACGATGGTTACATTCGTGACTCTCTTGGTTGGTACTACTTTAAGACTGGAAATTTGAAAAAAGCTTATAGTGAAATCAAAAAAGCTAAAGAGCTTGTTAAAGATGATCCAGTGATCACGAAACACCTTGCCATGGTGTATAAAGAAATGAAAAACTATGCAAAGGCGAAATCACTTTACGTTGAGGCATTGAAGATTTGCAAAGAAGATTCAGAAAAAGCAGAAGTTATCAAGGAATTAGAAGTTCTCGAAACAATGAGAATGCCTGCTTCCGTACGTTAATTCTCTCAGCATTTTTTGCTCTAACGTTAATATCTTGTACAACTAATCCATTGAAAAAGCCCCTCTCAACACAAGAGGGGCTTTCATATTTTTGCCCTGAACAAGAAGGTAAAGGCCGTGTGACTTACAATAAAAGCACGCAGCTTTTCTCGTATGAGACATACTTTCTAGAAGAGAAAAAAAGCTGGGGCATGAGTGTTTACTTTCCACTACATGGTGAAGAGGACATTGAAATATCTCTAGAAAATTCAAATGCAGTAAAAGGGAGTTTTATAAATTCCATGGCCGGCTCTGGCAGGAAACAAAAAAGAGAGGCCGCTTTCTTTTTACAAAACCTATCATATGTAATGCGCGCCATTAATAATGCGAATAAATATTGTGATACTATAAATGGCGTTGGGCAGTGTGTTGTTGAGAAGGCCGTTTTTGACTATGTGCAAGATGATAAGAAAATTAGTTTAACAAGAATTTTAGGTGATAAGAGTCTAGTTTTAGATATGGCGCAGCTAAAAGACGGCAAATCTTATAAAACAACCATAAAATATCTAGCCATGCAGAGCGAAAAAACTCCTATTATTTCCTTAGAACTTTTTACATCCAATTGTCTTTAAGGTAATATTTCGCGATGTTTCCGAACCATTCTCAATAACAGTAGAAAAATAATGGGAATTTTTATATAGAATTCGAACTTGTCATTAGTGGACTTAACAATCGAGGAAAGAATTATGGGTAAACTAAAAGTTTTTGGTAAGCTGACGTTGGTAGCATCGATGCTAGTATCGTTTGCGGCTTGTACTAAAAAGCAAAATTTAGATGAGAAAGTTCTCAATCTAGTTGTTGCTTCTGAAGTTAAAGGTATGGATCCAATTTACGCTAACGATCTTTATTCAAGTAATGAAGTTGCTCGCGTTTATGAAGGTCTACTAGAGTATGAATATCTGAAAAGACCATATACTCTTGCTCCAAATCTTGCTGAAAGTATGCCTGAAGTATCTGCTGATGGTTTGACTTACACATTCAAAATCAAAGCTGGAGTTTTCTTTCAAGACGATAAGGCCTTCCCAAACGGAAAAGGTCGTGAGCTTGTTGCAGAAGATTTCGTTTATTCAATCAAAAGACTTGCTGATCCAAAACTTCAAGGTCTTGGATGGTGGATGATCGATGGTAAAATTGCTGGTTTAAATGAATGGCGTGATAAGTATTCTAAAGAAGACGTTGTTGATTATAGTGAAACTATTGAAGGTTTAAAGGCCCTTGATCGTTATACTCTTCAATTCAAACTTTCTAAGCCATTTCCACAATTCTTATACTCTTTAGCTATGCCATTTACATTTGCAGTTGCTAAAGAAGTAGTAGAGTTTTATGGAAAAGAGTTTTTGAATCACCCTGTGGGAACAGGTCCATTTGTTCTTCCTGTGTTTACACAAGAAAAAAGACTTACTTATACAAAGAACCCAACATTCAGAAAGAAAACTTTCCCATCTGAGCACTCTGAAGAATTTGCTTCAATTGCAAAAGAAAACGCAGGAAAAGATCTTCCACTTGTTGAAAAGCTAGTAGTTAATATTATGAAAGAAGATCAACCGAGATGGTTGAACTTCCAAAAAGGGAATTTAGATTTTATTTCAATTCCTAAAGATAACTTTGATTCAGCTGTAACTCCTGACAATGGTCTTGCTGATACACTTGCTAAAAAAGGAATCTCACTTCTTATTAGTCCACAACTTGACGTAACTTATGTTGCTTTCAATCACGATATGGACCTGTTCAAGAATAAGAAACTTAGACAAGCGATGGCCCTTGCTTACGATAGCAAGACATCAAATAAGCTTTTCTATAACAACACTGCGATGTCGGCACAATCAATCGTTCCTCCAGGAATCGCTGGTAACATGCCAAACTATGTTTCGCCATTTAGAGAAAGAGATCTAGAAAAAGCAAAGTCACTTCTTGCTGAAGCTGGATTTGCTGATGGTAAAGGTCTTCCAGAAATCACTTACGACTGTCCAAACTCAACAGTTTCTCGTCAGCAAGGTGAGTTCTTCATGAAGAACATGGCAGATATCGGTATTAAGGTAAAAGTTATCCAAAATACTTGGCCAGAACTTCAAAAGAAAATTGATAAGAGACAAGTTCAGATGTGGGGGATTGCATGGGGAGCAGATTATCCAGATGCAGAAAACTTCCTACAACTTCTTTATGGACCAAATAGATCACCAGGTGCTAACGGTTCAGGATTCAACAATCCACAATTCAATGAATTGTTTAAGAAAGCATCTTTAATGCAAGATACTCCTGAAAGAACTGCGATCTATGAAAAACTAAATAGAATGGCCTCTGAAGAAGTACCTATTATTTACGGTGTTCATAGACAAAAATACACAATGAAGCACGGATGGTTAAAGAACTACGTTTCTACAGACTTCGATGCTGGTCAAGCTATGTACCTTGACGTAGATCTAACTAAAAAAGCTGAGGACCTAGATAAACTCTAGGACCTCGGTCTCTTATACACTCACTAAAGGTGAAAAATTGTGAATACTTGGTTATACGTTCTTAGAAAATTAATTTACACGATCCCAGTTTTACTTGGGGTGTGTTTTCTTATCTTTTTGCTGTTTAATGTTTTCTCGCCAGATCCAGCGAGTATCATTCTTGGTAAACATGCGACTGTAAAACAAATTGAAGAAGTTCGTAATGAACTTGGGCTTAATAAGCCATACTTTCTTCAATATCTCGATATCGTGAAGTCTGCCTTCACATTCGATTTCGGTCGTTCATGGCAAACTAAGCAAGATATTTGGGATATGATGAAGCAAGGTGCAGTACCTTCAATGACGTTAACAATTCCTGGATTCATGATCTCAACAGTGTTTGCAATTATTATCTCTCTTGTCGTTTCTTTCTATCGTGGAAAGCTTCTAGATAAGGGGACAGTAATTCTTTGTGTTGCTTTAATGAGTATCCCATCACTTGCTTATATCCTTTTTGGACAATGGTTCTTTGCTTATAAGATGAGTTGGTTTGAAATTTCTGGTTATGAATCAGGGTTTCCATATTTCATTCCTTATATCATTCTACCTGTTCTTATTTGGGTATTCTTAACAATTGGTCCTGACGTACGTTTCTTTAGAACAATCATGCTAGATGAAATTTACCAAGACTATGTAAGAACAGCTCGTGCTAAAGGATTGAGTGAAACGACAATTCTTTTCAAACACGTTCTTAAAAATGCGATGATTCCAATCATCACATACGTTATTATTCAGCTTCCATTCCTTATTCTAGGGGCTCTACTATTGGAGAGTTTCTTCTCGATTCCAGGACTTGGAGGGATCACGATCTCTGCAGTTTACGCTTCGGATCTTCCCGTCATCAAGGCCATGACAGTTTTAACGGCCGTAGCTTATATTATCTTCTCGATCATTACAGATGTTCTCTACACTGTTGTTGATCCACGAGTAAGCTTGAAGTAAGGAGAATCAAATGTCTGTAGCTGTAGCTGAAAAATTAGTTTCGAAAGAAAGTCATAGTCAGTCGAAGTCACTATGGAATCACGCTTGGGAAAGCTTGGTAAGTGACAAAATCGCACTTATTTCTATGGTTATTGTTTCTATTTATGCAATTGTTGCCATTCTAACTGTTACTGGCGTAATCGCTGCTGATTGGTCTCAAGAAGTTGGTGCTTCATATGAAGCTCCAAGTGCCGCTCATATTTTTGGTACTGATATCTTTGGCCGCTCTGTTCTTTTAAAAACAATTAAAGGAACTGAAGTTGCAATGTCTGTTGGATTTGTAACTGCTATTGTCGCTGTTGTAATTGGTGTTGCCCTTGGTGGTGTTGCTGGTTACTTTGGTGGAAAAGTGGATGACTTCATTGTTTGGTTCTATACAATGTTCTCATCAATTCCAAATATCATGCTTCTTGTTGCGATTACTTTCATCATGGGACGTGGTTTGGTTGCCGTTTATATGGCGCTAGGTCTTACGACTTGGGTAAACCTTTGTCGTCTTATCCGTGCTGAAGTTATTCGTCACAAAGAAAGAGAGTATGTTCAGGCAGCGACTGCTATTGGTGGTGGACACTCGAGAAAAATGATCAAGCATATTCTTCCAAATGTGTTTCATATTGTAATCATCCAGTTTTCATTACTTTTCCAAACGGCCATTAAATCTGAAGTAATTCTTTCTTATTTAGGTCTTGGAGTACAGGGAAGACCAAGCTGGGGAACAATGATCGACGATGCAAAGCTTGAGCTTGCTAGAGGTGTTTGGTGGCAGTTGGCCGCAGCTTCGCTTGCAATGTTTGTTGTCGTTCTTGCCTTTAACTTGCTAGGAGACGCTCTTAGAGATGCGCTTGATCCGAAGCTTAAAGGAAAATCTTAATTTATAAAGGACCCATTCGGGTCCTTTTTTTTGTCTGTACTCGTAAATAGTAAAGTTTTTTTGTCGGGAATAAAGTGTTTCACGGTAATAGATTTTACTCATATCGAAATAAAAATAATCGTAAATATGCCGATAAGTTTTGTGGAGCAATAATCTTGGAAGGAAAGAGTATTGAACAAAATTGAAAGATTGGAAGATTTAGAGAACTTTCTAATATCTCCAGTGAATATTTATTGGCTTAAAAAAAGTGGCAAGCAAGTCTGCGTTCTCCCTGTTGGTGGAGTTGTCGATTTATCATCTTTAAAAAAATATCCAGAAATAAAAATAGAGTCTTTCTTCGATGTGGCCTTGTACGAAAATTTCCTTCAATTGTTCCAAGAATTTAATAATGCTCATTTTGAAAAAGAAAGAATTGAAACTTATTCGAAGTTTATATCTCTCATTAGCAATGATTACTGGTACGGGAAAAACGATGTCAGTCTTCTTCCAATGGTGATGGCCTGTGTTGAGACTTTCTTCGATAAAGGCAATTCATTTCCAGTAAATTTAAAATTTAAAAGTGAAATTATTTTTCAACGCTCACTTCTTTTGGGAACGATGAATGTCGTCTATTCAATTCTCATAGGGCATCTCTCATATTCCTTCATGAAAGAGGCCTTCAATCTTGCTCTTTATTATGAACACGAACTTGTGACGAATCATTTGAATACAAATTTCATTCAAGAATTAGAGGCGGGAATAGCTGGAAAGTATCCTGCAGAGTTTGTGGAAAAGGTAGTTAAAGATAAAGTTATTGATGTCTTTTCTTTTCCATTCTTTTCTACACTTTTGAAAAAACACTATGAAAAAATTGATGGAAGTGGAGCAACTGGAATTAATGGTGATGAAATGAATGATACTGAAAGACTATATTGTAGTCTTCATCACTCATTAAAAATAAGAACACCAAGTTATGACTATGATGATGGACGTGGTTATCTTATGGGGCTTGTTGGCCATATGAAATTAGATAAAAAATTAGAAATGACTATTTATAGTAACTTTAATCTTCAGACTGCAGTAGGAGCATAATCATATTGAATGAGCAAAAGATACAGCACATTCACTTAGATTTTGAACAGGAAGCGCCAGAGGTTCTTTTAGGGCTATTGCAAGAGCTGTCATTGGAAATTGTTTCTCTCGAAAGCGCCCAAGTTATTATTACTGATAAAACTTTAGATATAGATGACAAACAAGTACTTTGTTTAAGTGATACTATTCAAAGGGATGATGTCTTTAAGAAGAAAAATCACTCATTAATGTCGCCAGCTCTATTAAACTACTCAATGGGTGTAATACTTTTAAAAAGATATCTTGGAGTGTCCAGTAGCTTGAGTCTTGATAGAGCAGGAATTGGCGGCGATGTCAAAAACTTCACGTTTAAACTCAGTGATTCAAAATCATTTGGTCATTATACTGATGTCCTCGCTAGTGAAGCAATTCATAATGAATTTAATTCTTTTAAGTTAAGAAATTACTTCTTTAAACAAATTGAATGCATTGAAATTTTAAAAAATGCTTCTATCGCCATGTATCCGCTAGAAGTTGATTTTATGTCGAGTAATGAACTCTTTATAATTCAATCCCATATTACTATTCAAAATATGGATACTACAGATATTAGAAACGACAAAAGAATCGGAACGATTTTCAATGAGATGATGAATCTCTCTAATGTCTTAGATGTTTACACATTGGAAAGTGGAAGTAAGTTAGTCTTTTGTTCAATCTGGTTAAAAGATGAAATGGCGCCATCTTTTTTCATGAGTCAATTTAAAGATTTTAATAAGCTTGAGTATCAAAGATCTGTTGGAACAAATTCAAGTGAGTTGAAATTTGTTCCTACTGAAAATACTTCTGAAAATGTCTTTGGATTTGAGAACGAAAAAATAAGTACGGCAAGAATTGGGGAAAAAGTAAAACTTGATCGAGTTGCAGAATTTATTCGCGGGAAAAAGAGTGATGAAGAACTCGATATCATGAGAGTGAAAGGATATCTTGAAGAATACCCAGCGCTTCAAAAAGTAAAATCGTTATCAGATGATGATTTAAACGAAGTTATTGCTTTCGTTAATTCGGGCAAAGACTCAATGTTAGCTTCTGAAGATGAAATTCAAAAAATACCGGCCAATGAGGTCTTAGATGACTTTGTTCAAAAAATAAAAGGTCTCTCGCATGATGAGGCCGATGAGATTATTCGCGTCCGAGGTTCTGTCGAAAAACCAGACCTTTCCCAAAAAATAAGAGCTTGGCTTGCTCCTGAAGAAAGCGATGTCGTTATAAAAAATTCTGCTGATGTTATCAAAGAAGATGTTTGGCGAATTAAAAAAGATGATATTGTAAAAGAAATTATTGATAAAAAGTCCCTTTTTGAAGGTAAGTCACTAAGTGAGGCCAAGGAAGGAATATCAGATATCATTTCTTTAAATTTTGATATTCCAAAAAGTGAGTCGAATGCACTTGTTAAAGACTTATTAAGTTTAACTTGTGAAGAATATCGACAATCTCACCATGACGAAAGAACTTCAGCTTTTGACAATAGTGGATACAATCCAAATCTACTAAAGTTAGAGAACGATAAATTAAAATCAGAAATTGAAAATCGCAATAAACAAATTAAACGCATGCGCAATCTTGTAGACAGTATGAGGCGAAAAATTGAGGCCGGAACTATCGCTTCAGGTATCGCTAAAGAGATTGGTGCTGATAAAACTGTAAATCAACCTTTGCCAAATGAAGTTAGAGTATTGGCCGAAGAAGTGAAGAAGAAAGATTCACATATAGAGTCATTAAAGCAAAGCATGTCTCAACTGAATGAAAACTATGATGAGAAGGTAAAGTTCTTAGAGGAGCAAGTTTCTGAATTAACTTCGAAACTTAAAAAATCTGTTGGAGATGGTAATCAAGCTCAAAATGAGAGCAGTGACCTTTCATTAAAATTGAAACTTACTGAAGAAAGATATGAAGTTCTTAACCAAAAATATGAGACCGTTAAAATCCAAGATAAAGAGTATTCTGAACAGATTAACGAACTTCGAAATGAGATTCGTGAAAAAGATCAAAATATATCTGCTCTTGCAGGTAAGCTTGAAGAATTAAATAAGACTTCCCCACAAGAAATGGAGAAGGCCAATAATGAAATGATTGAAAAATTGAAGGCCAGTGATGAAGAAAATAAGGCCCTTGAGCTTAAGTATAAACAGATTGAACAGAAGAATAAGTTCTTAAATGGTAAGTTAAAGGATCTTGAGAAAAAGCTTCAACGCGCCCAAGGAGGAGGCCCTGCTTCTGGTGGTGGACAGTCCAATACTGCTCTAAAGCAGATGGAGACAAAGCACGATCGTATGAAGCAAATGTACGATAAGGTTAATACTGACCTTGCCGATAGAAAGAAAGAGCTCCATAAGCTCAAAACAGAGTCTAATGCGATGAAATTGCGTATAACAGAGCTTGAAAGAAAGTTAAGTAAGTATGAAAAGAACGCTGCCTAAATAAAATTTGATATGCTGTTTTTTTTAATTTTTTTTCTTGCAATTCCATCTCTAATCAATTAAAAATGATCCCACGCTAAACACTTCACACAGTATATGCCCAGGTGGTGAAATTGGTAGACACGCTAGACTTAGGATCTAGTGCTCGCGCGTGGAGGTTCGAGTCCTCTCCTGGGCACCATAAAAAAGCCAGACTTTATAGTCTGGCTTTTTTGTTTTCAGGCCCTTCTTTTTTAATCATTCATTTTCAAATTAACTTTCAATTGAGATTCTGTGAATTTTACAGAGTTCATAAAAATTTATTGAGATTTAAAATGTATTAGGCTTAGTTAGATACTTACATTAATGAGTGGGCGATATTTTATTTGAACTAAAATATGGAAAGGAGTAGGTATGAGGAAGTCACTTTTGAGCGTTTCAATGCTTGCATTTATTTGTATCAGTAATGTTAATGCCTTTGTATGTGACCAGTTTGTTTTTGAAGCAAAAGCTAGTGGAATTGAGTTTGGTTTAAACGATTCTGCGATTGACGTTCTTTCATCTCTTGCTAGTTTAAAACATGAAGTCCTTATGCAAGATGTAGATAATGGCTCACTTTCACATTCAGAAGCTCAAGCTCAATTTCAAGAAGAGGTTTTAGTTAGAGAATGTGCTCAGTTTTACGGAAATACTAAATTTTCAGATTTATAATATTGGCTAGGGCCCATTTCTTGTGAGAGGTGGGTTTATCTTTTGGCGTGGCAATCCTGCCACTGTTTCGATCCATTCATATTTTCAAATTATTGACGATGCCTGTGGCACATTTGTATTTTTCGCAAACACAAACCTACAGGAGAATTAAATGATGAAGTCTTTACTCGTTTCACTCGTTCTTTTAACAAGTGTTAACACTATGGCGTATGACCTATGTTTACCAATGGCAGAGGAGACGTGTGAAATTTTAAATGGTCATTACGAGCCAGAATATGAAACTTGTTGTATCGCCAAATCATCTAAATCAATTAAAAAATCAGTTGAAGCTGAGTACTGTGAAGTGTCTGTTGACCCACATAAGTGTGTGTTAAATGGTGGACATCAGATCGATCTTCTTTGCTGTTACGGCATCTAGTCTATAGATTCTATAGGGCCCGTGGACTTGAATCGGGCCTTGGACTAAATAAACGATTCACAACACAGGAGAAAGAATATGAAAAATTTATTAAAAGTGTCAGTATTCATCGTACTTGGCCTAACTTTGGTTCAAACCATCGCAACAACTTTGAAGCCATCTGTTACAGTTTCTTCAAATAACGACGGTGGAACAAAAGGAAACGGGAGCGTTTAATAATGAGCGCTCACGTTGATTCAAATATTGAGTATATTCAAATTATCAAAAGTGAATTTGAGGAAAGAAAAACAAAGAATCCTGCATATTCACTGAGAGCATTTGCGAAAAATCTCAGTATTGATCCATCAAGCTTATCATCTATTTTGGCCAATAAAAGAGCATTACCTTTAAGTAAGGCCGATAGTTTTATTGTTAAACTCAAGCTTGATACAGACAAAAGCCAGGCGTTTATGAGATCTCTTCTAAGTCATGTGACAAAGAAGACTCATAATATCGTTTTAGAGAAGGCCCATACTATTGAAGGGGAAGACTACTTTGATATCATTTCAGAGTGGGAGTACTTTGCTGTTCTTAGTTTAACAAATCTTTCTGATTTTGAGCCTTCTGCGAATTGGATATCGAATAGATTAGGAATTTCTCTTGAAAGAGGTTCAGAAGTTTTTAATCGCTTAGTCACTCTAAATCTTCTGGAGCATGATGGTTCTCGCTATCGTCCAGTTTATTCAAATATTAAAACATCAGAAGATGTTGCAAGTACTGCTTTGAAGAAAGCTCATCTTGAAGAGATGGATCTTATCAAAGATAAAATCATTAACGAAACAGTTGATAGAAGACACATTTCTTCTCTAACTATTTCTGTGAAAAAAGAGAGTTTTGAGAAAGCTAAAACTCTTATTAGAAATTTTAGAAAAGAAATGGAAGCTTGCTTAGAAACAGAGAGTAACGCTGAAGAAGTTTATCAACTCGCTATCCAGTACTATCCACTTACAAAATAAGACTAAGGTGAATATTTTTTTAAGTTTTTCTTGAAAAAGTTCACCTTTTCTTGAATGACTTCTGGATATTTCCCAAAATATGGTGATTGAGGATATCCAATCCCATCAATATAAAGAGCGGTGTCTCCACACGCTGATTTATTATTCATTACAATTCTTTGATATAAATCTTGTCCCTCGAAGTTTGCATACTTGGAAAATAGAAATTGTAGCAATTGTCGGTGAGATGCTGGTTTAAAACCCCATGCTAAACAGTTGCTCGAGCTTGTGAACATAAGCATAATTCCAATATTTGTGAATTGAAGAGTTTTTTCAAGTTGATGTTCAGAGACATCCTTCAAGACCACATTAGAAAATGAGTCATTACGTGTATATAAAAAGCGATTTACAAGCTCAAGCGTAACTTGGGCCTTGGATGTATCATCATTTGGCATTTTCAACCATCCACCTTTCATATTACTCAATGAACTACTTGAATCATGAAGATGATAAAACATCTCTAAAAGAAGTTCAGTGAATAAAGGATGAAAATCAGAAATGGCCCCAAGCCCATATGTCATAGTAAAGCTGGTAGACTTAAAGAATGAATTCATTTGCGTAATCAAAGAAGTAATTTTCTTCTTAGTATTTCTTGGAAGTGATCGAGAATAAAAATCTTTGATAAAATTATTAGACTTAGAAGTCTGAACAATTTCATGAGCCATTTTGTTAAACTCTAAAATGATATCCCAGTCTGCTGCTGCTAAAATTTCCTCGTCTGAAAGTGTGATATCTTGAACAGAGGAGTTTAGAATTTTACTGTGCCACTGTGTTTTATTTTTTGCAATATGAACTGTTGATTCAATATTGAGGTCAATTGCTGAAGCAGGAACATCAAAGTTCTCTGATAGAGATTCTTTAACTGAATTAGGAAACATTCTATGGCAGTAATTGTCCTCAAAAAATGTTTTTCTCATATATCCTGAAAATTCAGAATGAGTTGAACAATAGGCCTTCATTTCTGTACTAAGGCCAAGTGAGGCCTTAGTAGAAAATCCTAGAATGGTGACAAGTAAAATCATTTTAAACATATATTATCCCTCGCAAGACATGTGCCACTCTACTTTGAAAAAAGAAGGCCCGTTTCAACAAGTCATTACAAAAATGAACCGATTTATAGTCTGAAATCAATAGGATAGGTCTTCTACATCTGAAATGGTGATGTCTAAATATTTAACATCTGTAAAAATGAAGATATTCAATAGCCAACTTTGTGAGTATCATCGCGCCATAAAGCCAGAGGTGCCGTAAAAAGCTCAAAAGGGAATTCCGTGTGAATCGGAAGCTGTCCCGCAGCGGTATGTGGAACGAAACCCGCAAGACACTGATCATTGAGATTGGGAAGTTGGGGAGTAGGTGGAAAAAATGAGTAAAGCTTTAAAAGTTTTGAAGTGTGAGACGGCCGAGCCGCCCACGAATTGCAGGCGCTATCGCTACTGCAATGGTGACGGTAAAGCTGTTGTCATAAAGTTTTGAAGTGTGAGACGGCCGAGCCGCCCACGTATTGCAGGCGCTATCGCTACTGCAATGGTGACGGTAAAGCTGTTGTCATAAAGTTTTGAAGTGTGAGACGGCCGAGCCGCCCACGTATTGCAGGCGCTATCGCTACTGCAATTCGTGACGGTAAAGCGGCCGTCAAAATGCTTTGCATTTTGTCCGCGCCGCAAGCCCGAAGACCTGCCTCTGGTAGAATATTAATCAAGCACCTTCGAGGTAAAGGAGTTTCCCATGTCTTTAGAGGCACAAATTGAAAAATCGAGAACGGTAATTACTAAGGCCGTTTTCCCTAACACAACAAACCATTACGATACTCTCTATGGTGGTCAGGCCTTAAATTGGATGGATGAAGTCGCTTTCATCACGGCCACAAGATTTTCTCGTCAAAAAATGGTGACAGTTTCATCAGACTCAGTAAGCTTTAAAAAACCAATTCCTGCTGGAACAATTATAGAACTTGTTGGGAAGGTTTCACATGTGGGAACGACAAGTTTGAAAATCTCTGTCGAAATGTTTGTTGAGAATATGTATTCACACGAAAGAGATCTTGCCGTTAAAGGGGCGTTCACTTTCGTGGCCATTGATGAAAATAAAAATCCTGAAAAATTAAAAATCGATTAATATGATTTTTATCTGGGTTTTTGTGTTCTTTCTCAGTTAAAATAAACCAAGTTATTTTAAGGAGAGAATATGAAAATCCAGATTTTGGCATTTCTTGCGTTTTTGTCAGTATCAAATTTTTCAATGGCCATGACTGGGCCAGAAGCCAAAACGACGAAAGAGGTGATGAATAAAGCACTTGGTTCGTTTGTAAATTTACAACCATTTATTCATGACCCAAATAAGTTCTATGATAAAAAACATGATGAATATATCAATGTTCAACTTCAGAATATTATCGATGTATTTAAATCAGGTTCTCACAATGCGAAATTAAATGCACCGGGTTTCAAACCTTCATTTGAAACAATTAGCTCATATTTAATCGCAACAAAAGAAGCATTTAATTCTCCTCATAAAGGTTTTGCCCACAACAGACTTCAGGCCTTAAGTGGTCTTTGTATGAGTTGTCACACTCAACTTGATAGTCAAAACTCTTCTCGTTTTTCTGTTTCTTTAAAAGCGGTGAGACGCGATTCATTCCAAAGTGATTTTGAATATGCAGAATTCTTATTTCTACTAAGAGACTTCACTTCTAGTGCTCGTTATTACGAGAGAGTGCTTGCTGAAGTTAAGGCCATTGATTTGAAAAAGAAAATGGCGACACCAATAAACTTTGAAACATACAAAAAAGCATTACAAAGACTAGTGACTATCAATATAAAAATTAGTTACAAGCCAGAGCAGGCACTTGCTTATATTGATAAGTATGCAAGCGATAGGCTTTTACCACCACTTGTGCGTGATGATTTCACTTCATGGAAGGCGCAGATTAAAGATCTACAAAAAGTATATACACCTTGGAATGTCTCAAATGCAGAAGAGCTTTTAAGATTTGAAAAAAAATATCTTAATGGTTTAGACGAAGAAGGACTTGGAAGTGGTGCTGAAGATATGAAACTTCTTGCCATGTCAGGTGTGTTAACTAAGTTTTTAAACTTTAGACCAAATTCAAAAGAAGCACCTCACGCACTCTACTGGTTAGGAATTGCGGAGGAGAGATTGCACTTTAATTTCTTTTACTCTCTTGGTGAGCTTTACCTTAAAGAGTGTGTGGAGCGCTATCCGAAACACCCATACGCCAAGAAGTGCTTTAAGAAATATGAAGAAATTATAGTTAGTGGTTTCTCGGGATCGGCCGGTACTGACATACCGAGTGATGAACAAAAAGAGTTGAGTCGTCTTAAGTCCCTAATTTCCCAATAGCCCATCAATAAATAAACCCTCACGATGTGAGGGTTTTTTTATAAATATTTCAAAACCCCTAGTAAATTCATATGGAACAGCGTATTAAGTACTAAGAAATTCGAAACATTGACTAGGATTAAATTTATTATGGAACAAACGATCTCATTTTCAGATTTTCCTCTGAAAGAAACTTTATTAACTGCTATCGAAGATCGTGGATTTACGACACCAACTGAAATTCAGGCCGCAGCTGTACCAATGCTTGCGTTAAACGACGTTGACTTCGTCGGCCAGGCCCAAACGGGTACTGGTAAAACGGCCGCTTTTTCTCTTCCTCTTTTAAATAAGATTGACGTTGAAAATAAAAATATTCAGGCCATTGTCTTAAGTCCTACTAGGGAATTGGCCAACCAAATTTGTGAAGAAATGAGAAAGTTCTCAGTTCACGCACGCGTTCGTATCACTTCTGTTTATGGTGGTACTTCAATTGATGGACAAATCCGTACGATCAAAAAACAAAGACCACAAGTTATTATCGGAACACCTGGGCGTGTTCTCGATTTAATTAGCAGAAAGGTTCTTGATCTTAACAACGCTAAAATTGCTGTACTAGATGAAGCAGATGAAATGCTAGACATGGGTTTCATCGATGACGTTAAGACAATTCTTTCTAATGTAACTTGTGAGCAAAAGAACACTTGGATGTTCTCTGCGACGATGCCTCCTGCAATTTTAGATCTAATTAAAAATTATCTAAAAGAACCAGAAGTAATCAAGATCAAAAAGAGTACATTAAGTAATGAGAACATTACTCAAAAGTATTATGTAGTTGGCTATAGAGATATGAATGAAGCGGTATGTAGAATTCTTGATTCTCTTGAAGACTACTACGGTATCATTTTCTGTAGAACAAAAATTGATGCTAAGAATCTTACTGATGAACTAAACATGAGAGGATTCCCAACTGACTCACTTCACGGAGATATGGATCAAAGACACCGTGATATGACGATGAAGAAATTCAAAGAAAAAACAGTTAAGCTTCTTGTTTGTACAGATGTTGCAGCAAGAGGTATTGACGTAGATCACCTTACTCACGTTATTAACTACGGTCTACCACAAGACCTAGAGAGTTATGTTCACCGTATTGGTAGAACAGGACGCGCGGGACAAAAAGGTGTGGCAATGTCTATTGTTGAGCCAAGTGAGCTTTATAAATTAAGACAAGTTGAAAGAATGACTAAGGCACAAATCTTCGCTGAGAAGATTCCTAACGTTGAACTAATTAAAGATGCTATAGTAAGAAGATCACTATCTAAATTCGAAGAGGTTCTTGAGAATCTTGAAGGAAATGACACTGTTGATAAATCATTTGACGTGTTTAAAGATGAGTTTGATCACTTAGATACTGAGCAAATTTTAAAAGTTATGTACACATACATTTTCAAAGATAGTATGCAAAAACTTGACGAAAAACCAAACATTGATGCTCGTATGAAAGAGCGTGGTCAACGAAATGAAAGATCAGGTTCAATGGGTGGAGAAAGAAGAGGTGCAGTTGAGCCTCTTCGCGATCATGTTCGCTTCTTTGTAAATATCGGTAGAAATGACGGCGTAACTCTTAAGGGTCTACTAGGTCAAATCTCTACAAATATGAGAATCGAAGAAAGAAAGATCAGAAACGTAAGTTTAAAAGAAAGATTTTCATTCATTGAAGTTCCAACTCATTATCAAGATCAATTTCTTAACTCTAGAAATATGTTCGTAAATAATAGAGAAGTTCGTTTCGAAGTTACTAAAAACGGAGAGCAAGACTTCGGTGGTGGACATGGTGGAAGACCTCGTTCAGGTGGAGGCCGTGGAGGTCGCTCATTTGGAAACGGTGGCGGTGGTAGAAGAAGCGGTGGCGATTTCCATGGAAATGGTCAAGGCAGAAAACCACGCTCTGGATTTAGAGGCGGAAGTAGAGACTAATAAAATATGAAGGTCTACGATCATATTATAGTAGGTGCAGGGGCAGCAGGTCTTATGGCCACTGCCCTTTTGTCGCAGAAGGGTGCAACTGTACTTCTACTAGAGCAAAATAAATCTGTTGGTCGTAAGATTCTTATCTCAGGTGGTGGAAAGTGTAATTTTACAAACACTGATGCCACCCCTTCGAATTACAAATCATCAAATCAGCATTTTTCAAAATCATCACTGGCAAGATATAGCCCGTGGGATTTTATTGATCTTGTTCTTAAGCATGACATTCCATATTACGAGAAAAAACTCGGTCAATTATTCTGTGAAAAATCAGCAAAGGATATTGTCGAGATGCTTGTTAAAGAGTGTCGCAGTAGTGGAAAGGCAACGATTAAAACTGGAATCAAAGTGAATGGTATTGATAAGGAAGAGCAATTCCTTGTTAGTACAACTGCAGGTGATTTCTACGCTCACAATGTCGTCATTGCCACTGGCGGATTATCAATACCATCGCTTGGAGCGAATGACTTTGGATATAAAATTGCTAAGAAGTTTGGGCATCGACTCATTGAAACAAGACCAGCTCTTGTGCCTTTTACCTTAGATGAAAGAACACTTCCAGAGTTCGCGGAGCTATCAGGTGTTTCACTAGAGGCCAAGATTAGTTGTAATAATACTGTATTTGATGAAAATATTCTTTTTACTCATAAGGGACTAAGTGGCCCAGGGATTTTACAGATTTCACTTCACTGGCACCCTGGAGATGAAGTAACAATTAATTTGTTACCTCAATTAAATCTTTCAGAAGAATTTCAGCGCTTAAAAAAGAGAAATGGAAATATTACGGTTGAGTCTTTTTTAAGAAAGCATCTCCCTGATCGCCTTGTGAAAAAATGGCTAGACATCAATCTACAAGACCCAAGTATCTATATTGCAAATTTAACAAACGTAGAGCTTGAATCGCTTGCGAAATCACTTAACGCATGGACATTTATCCCCAAAGGGACTGAAGGCTATAGAAAGGCCGAGGTTACGGCTGGAGGTGTTTCTTGTGATCAAGTTTCTTCTAAAACAATGGAGAGCCAAATCGTAAGTGGTTTGTACTTTATTGGAGAAGTTTTAGATGTGACGGGATGGTTGGGTGGATTCAATTTTCAATGGGCGTGGGCATCGGCCCACGCTGTAGCTCAAAACTATTCTAAATAGATAAAGATATTCGGTCTTTCAACTTGAAGTTTATCACTTTCTCGTTTTTCGATTTCTTCGAAAATCTTTTCTCTAATATTAAAAATTCCGGCCTTCGCTTTAGTGATAGAAAGACGAATCATTTTTTGATTATCGAAATATTTAATCGTTCCACTCATCTTAACAGTAACTCTAAGTCCAGTATCTAGTGACATTGTAAGATTGAAATTTCCATTTTTAATTTCCATGGAAATATTATCAATTGAAGTTACTTTTTCTGCCTCAATTTCAAGTGTGTCTTCAAGTAAGCTTATTAGTTCACTTTTGTTTTTGTTATTAATGCGCACTCTTTTAATCGATGAGTTCGAATTCGCTAAACAATCTTCTAGAAAGAAAAAGAGATCTTGTTCCAGAGGAGGTCTAACTGTCGTTTTACATTGTATTCTTGCATTTGTGATTTCAAGATCAGATTCAGTTGATGAACCACTTAAATAAGGTAAATTTCCTTCAATTTTCGAATTCGAAGTGGCCACAGAAAAATTCGATACATTAAAACGACTAAAGTCTTTAAATACACCTTTCTCATCTCTGATGACAATTTCCTCTCCATTTATATCAAAAATCATGTCTTGATTTGAGTAGAGCATATTGAAGTCTTGCTGATCAAAATAGCTATATTTATCGAAGATAAATTTATCAAAGCTTCCTTGACCATTATCGTCTTTATAGTTGAGTGTTAGATTTTTTACATCAATTTGATTTGACCATGATTGGACAGTTATTGATAATAGAAACAATACAAGAACTAGTGGCTTCATTCGTGCCTCCTTAATTTTGAAAATGCAGGGTCTAATCTCTCTACGTTAAATTGAGAAATGACTTGATGGTTTTTCGGTTAAGGTGCAATTAGGGCAGGATTTACCGTTAATGATTTAAGGAAGAAAGTTGAAAAAAAAGTTAAAGAATATAATTTTCACAGGCGGAGGAAGTGGGGGGCATGTTATCCCTGGGCTTTCAATCATAGCTGAATTGAAAAGAAGAGATTCAAATTATAATTTCATTTATATTGGTGGAAAAAAGAGTATTGAGTCACAGATCGTACCATCAAAAGTTAATCTCTATCTTCCAATTTCTACAGGAAAACTGAGAAGATACTTATCTGTTGAAAATTTCAAAGATATGTTTCGTATTTTCAAAGGTCTCTTCGATTCTCTGGGGATTCTTATTAAATATAGCTCTAAAGAGACAGTCATTTTTTCTACTGGCGGATTTGTTTCCGTCCCCGTAGTCATTGCCTCATGGTTAACGAGAAAACAAGTATTCATCCATGAGCAAACGACAAGAATGGGGCTCGCTAACAAAATTTGCTCATATTTTGCAAAAAAAGTTTTCGTATCATTCGAGGAGTCTCTTCAGTTCGTATCTCATAATGCAATCTATTCAGGCTATCCTGTTCGTAGTGAATGTTTTGATTCGACAATACGTCATCAGAAGTTTGGTCATTTTGATTTAACAAATTTGGACGCTCCACTGCTTTTTATTACTGGTGGAGGAAATGGATCAAAGCTTGTTAATGATAAGGTTAAGGGCGAGCTAGATAATCTTAAAAAAGATTTTGTAATTATTCATCAAGTTGGAAAAGACTTTGAAGAAGAGTATCGTAAATTTAATGATGAAAGGTATTATGCTAGCGCTTTTGTCGGTGAAGAGATGATTGATCTTTTTAAAAGTGCGAAAGTGGTATTGTCTAGGGCCGGAGCTGGGACAGTGTGTGAGTTGATGGCCCTGAAGAAAGCATCAATCTATGTACCACTAAAAATAGCTCAAAAAAATGAACAGTATCATAATGCTATGGCCGCGAATCGCGCCTGTGGATCAATCGTATTAACAGAAGATGAGTTTAAAACTTGTGACTTAGTTTCAGTTATTCGCGATTTTTCACAGGTAAATAGTGGCGATAAAGGTTTTGAAGGAGTGAAAGACGGGCTTTCATTTCTTGCTGATCAGATCGAACAAGCTATTCAATAAGAACTGATAAAATGTCCATTCTCGATAAATAGCCAATCAAATGCCCTTCGTTATCTATAACAGGGCATTGTTTGATCTTCTTCTTGTAGAATTGAACAATTACATCTTTCAGGCTATCTGTTTCCTTCACACAGAACACACGTTCATGAAATTTACATACTGACTTTGAAGTGACTCCAGCTGCTGCCTGGATGATTAAGTCGTGTTGGGTAACAATTCCAATAACTTTTAATTTAGAATCACAAACAGCAAGACATGATTGATGATGAACTTTTAATGTTTCGATAACATTTTGTAGAGTGAAACCTTTTTGCATATGAATAAGTGTGTGATTCATAAAGCTTCCAACCTTACGAAAACGCAGATGATCGTCATTGGCCTTGGAGATTAAATTATCTAAGCGATCATTCATAACTCCTCCTCAAAAAAAAAGGCCCTCTTTATAGAGGGCCTTTCATTAGATTCTTAAAATATAACCACGTGACTTAATCGTTTTAATATATTGAGAGAAAGGTTTTAATTTCTTTCTCAAATTTGACAGATGAGTATCGATATTCTGGTTTTGTACGTGAACGTTTGGCCATACAAGATTTGTAATATATTCTCTTGAAAAAATCTTGTTTGGATTTCTTGCAAGCAGATGAATAATTTTAAACTCGATTGGTGTGAGTTGAACCTTCTTCTCACCAATTTCTGCCATTTGAACTTCTGTATGAAGTGAAAACTCAGGGTACTTGATAACAGCAGTATCTTTCTTCTTACCTTTTTTACTATTGATCTTATTTCTTACACGAGCAACCAACTCTTTTAAAGAAACTGGTTTAACGATAAAGTCTTCTGCACCAAGATTTAGACCTTCAACTACCGCTTCTTCTGAAGGATCTCCCGTTAAGAAAATAACTGGTAGATTTGGATGAGTATCTTTAAACTTGTTATAGAGTTCGAATCCGTTAACGTTTGGCATATGAAGATCGAGTAGAACTAAATCAGTTTTTGATGTGTTTAAAAACCCAAGTAGCTCTAGAGGATTTTGAATAAGCTCAAGATCAAATTCATTTTCTAATAATTCTTTATAGCTCATGAGATTATTATAAACGTCATCAACTATTGTTACATGATACCCATCTTCTTTTCTAAACTGTTGCATACGTACCTCTGGTTCTTTAGGTTGGGACTCTAAGTATTCTATTTTTAAACTTATTCGGAATTTGTGTCAATGCTTTATGTTTAAAAAGAGCAAATAAATTTAGTTTCTATTAAAAAGGTGAGGAAAATGGTAGACGAACTGTTGGATATTAAAAAAATCAAAAGAAATCTTCATAATTTTGCCAAGGAGCGTGAATGGGAAAAATTTCACTCACCCAAGAACCTTTCCATGGCCCTGTCTTGTGAAAGTGCCGAACTTTTGGAGCACTTCCAGTGGTTAACTGAAGAACAGTCTAAAAAATTGTCACCCGAAACATTGACCGAGGTGGGTGAGGAGATTGCAGATATTCTTTTGTATGCCTTTAGACTATGTGATGTTTTAGATTTAGATATATCAAGAATAGTTGAAGATAAATTTCAGAAGAACATAAAAAAATACCCCGTGGAATTAGCACGGGGTATTGCAAAAAAATATTCAAAAAAAGACTGAGCTTTTTATTTTTTGTCTTTTCTCTCGCCTCTAACAACTGAGCGTTTCTTAGAGTCGAGTTCTTTCTTTCTTACGCGGATATTTTCAGGAGTAACTTCAACCCACTCGTCGTTGTCAATCCAGTCAAGCGCCCACTCAAGAGTTCTAGGAGGAATTGGAGGAAGAATAATGTTCTCATCTTTACCAGCAGTTCTTACTGATGAAAGGTGCTTTTCTCTAACACAGTTTAAAACGGCGTCGTTTGCTCTTGTGTGCTCTCCGATAACCATACCTTCGTATGTTTCATCTCCAGGAAGAACAAAGAATTTACCGTTGTTAAGAAGGTTGAAAAGAGCGTATGGAGTGATTTTTCCAGCTCTATCAGAGATAAGTGCACCGTTTTGACGAGCAAGCATTTCTCCAACATATGGTCTGTAACCGATGAACTCAGAAGACATTAGACCTTCTCCGCGAGTATCTGTTAGGAATGTTGAACGGTATCCAATAAGTCCACGTGAAGGAACTTCAAATTCAAGTCTTGTTCTAGTATCACCAAGAGGCATCATACCTTGCATGATCCCTTTTCTGATAGCTAGTTTTTCAGTAACAGCTCCAGTTGCTTCACTTGGAACGTCAAGAACAACTCTTTCATAAGGCTCAATTCTTGCACCCTCTTCATCAGTCTTTAGAAGAACTTCTGGACGTGAAAGCATGAATTCAAATCCTTTTCTTCTTAATTCTTCAAATACGATTGCAAGTTGAAGCTCACCTCTACCTTTTAGTCTGTATACCTTTGGGTCTTCTGTGGCCTCAAACTGAAGTGCAACGTTAAGTTTACAAGCTTCTTGAAGAAATTCTTCAAGCTTTCTACTTGTAAGGTAGTCACCTTCTTTACCTGAAAGAGGAGAAGTTGAAACTGAACAGTTAACAGAAACTGTTGGAGGCTCAACTGTAATTCTTGTAAGGGCTTCAGGTTTTTCAGTTGCAGAAATTGTATCACCAATTTTTGCATTTTCGTATCCAGCAAGGATAACGATTTCACCAGCTACAGCTTCTTGAACTTCTTTCATCGCAAGAGCATCGTAAACTTGGATTGAAGTAACTTTGAAAGTTTTGTTCTTTCCAGCTTCATCCATACAAACAACTTGCTGGTTACGATTTACTTTACCTCTTTGAATTCTACCAACAATTAGCTGACCTAAAAATTGTGAGTAAGCTAAGTTTGTAACTAGAAGTTGTAGGTTATCACCTGGAGTAATTTTTGGTTCTGGATAGTAATCAGAAACCATGAAGTCAAGAATAGGGAACATGTCCGATCTAACTTCTGAAGGATCAAGAGTTGCCCAACCATTTTTTGCAGAAGCGTAAAGAATAGGAATATCTAAATCAAAATCTTCAATGTTAAGAAGTGAAGCAAGGTCAAGAAGTAGGTCTTCAATTTCACCTTTAACTTCTTCGATTCTCTCGTCCGGTCTGTCAATCTTATTGATAACAACACCAATTTTAATTCCGCGCTCCATTGCTTTTTGAAGTACGAAACGAGTTTGTGGAAGTGGTCCCTCTGAAGCATCTACAAGAAGTAGAACTCCATCAACCATCATCAGTGATCTTTCAACTTCCCCACCAAAGTCGGCGTGGCCAGGAGTATCGAGTAGGTTAATCTTTGTATCTTTCCAAATGAAGGCACAGTTTTTGGCCGTGATGGTGATACCTCTTTCTTTTTCAATATCGCCTGAGTCCATGACACGTTCTACGATTTCTGCTCTTTCGTCGAATGTATTTGACTGTTTTAAAAGTTCATCAACCATGGTTGTCTTACCGTGGTCAACGTGGGCCACAACAGCGATGTTTTTGAGCTTTGTTACGCTACTCATAAAATAATTTCCTTTAGGATGGGGATTGGTCAATCTTGAGTCGATAGTGTAGTCTCAGAATCGAAATTTGTAACGTATTTTATGGGGTATTAGGTCAAAATGATACAGGTAAGTGGGCTAAGTAAGCATTATGGGTCTCAAGTTGTATTCGAAGACATCACATTTCAGGTCGGAAGTCGCGAACGTATAGGCTTAGTGGGCAGAAACGGAGCAGGGAAGTCGACACTGTTTAGGCTGATATTGGGCAATGAGTTGCCAGATGGCGGACAAATTTCAATACCTAAAGGGTATCAAATAGGTGCTCTAGACCAGCATATTTCCTTTACTAAAAGCACTGTTCTCGATGAGTGCTGCCAAGTTCTTAAGGGTGACGCCGTATATGACCAATATAAAGCGGAAAAAATTCTATTTGGATTAGGCTTTACGAAAGAAGATTTGGATAAAGATCCAAAGTCGTTCAGTGGTGGTTATCAGGTTCGCATTAATTTGTGCAAGGCCTTATTGTTGGAGCCGAATTTATTACTTCTCGATGAGCCTACCAACTATCTCGACATTGTTTCATTGCGTTGGTTGAAGGGCTTTCTTCGCTCATTTGATGGGGAAGTAGTTATAATTACACACGATAGAGACTTCATGGACAGTGTTGTTACCCATGTGATGGGGATTAGTCGTTCAAAACTTAAAAAAATAAAGGGCGATACAGCAAAATTCTATGAGCAACTTCTACAAGATGAAGAGCTTTATGAGCAGACGCGTTTGAATCAAGAGAAGAAAAAGGCCGAGCTTATGAAATTCGTAGAACGCTTTAGGGCCAAGGCCTCAAAGGCCGCTCAAGCACAGTCTAGGCTTCGCCAAGTTGAAAAAATTGGAACAATGGACTCACTGGCAGCACAGGCCAATTTAGATTTTGATTTTCAGTACAAAGATACACCTGGAAAAATTTTGTTAGAAGTTGATGATCTTTCATTTTCATATACAGGAAAAATGGAAGATGCACTTTTCAAAAACTTAAAATTTCATGTTGGAAAAAGCGATCGCATAGGAATTATTGGAAAAAATGGTAAAGGAAAATCGACACTTCTAAATGTTCTCGCCAAAGATTTAAAACCAATCACGGGGAATATGTCATTTCATCCAAGCGCTGTTCTTGGTCACTTTGGACAAACGAATATCAAAAGATTAAGTGATGGTAATACAGTCGTTCAAGAAGTTGCAAGTGCGAACCTTGATCTTTCAAATACAAAAGTTAGAAATATTTGTGGGACGATGATGTTCGAAGGTGATCTTGCGGACAAAAAAATAAGTGTATTATCTGGGGGAGAGAAAAGTAGAGTAATGCTTGGAAAAATCCTCGCAGGTGCTTCAAATCTACTTTTTCTAGATGAGCCTACAAACCACTTAGATATGGAATCAATCGAGTCATTATCCGAGGCCATTGAAAATTATCCTGGGGCCGTATTAATTGTAACTCACAGTGAATCACTTCTTAGAAACACTGTTAATAAGCTTGTTATCTTCCATGAAGGACGGGCCGATTTCTTTGATGGGACATATGATGAATTTCTAGAAAAGATAGGATGGGAATCTGAAGAGGAAAAAGTTGTAGAGATAGTTGTTCCAAAAAAAGATAAGAAAGAAGTTCAAAAACTGAGACAACAAACAATCATGGAGAGGTCGAAAGTTATTGGACCTATGAAAGAAAAGATTGAAAAACTTGAAAAGCAAATCATGACTTTGGAGAGTTACTTAGAAGTTAAAAATAATGAAATGACAGAGGCATCTTCAAAGGCCGATGGAAAAAAGATCACAGAACTTTCACAAGAAATTTCTCTAGTGAATAAGAAAATTGATGAACTATTCTTAGAGCTTTCTGATGTAAGTGAGACGTATGAGATTGAAAATTCTAAGTACGAAGATATTTTGAAGTCATTGGAGTGATCTCACTTGATATTATTTAGGTCTGTGGCATCATAGAAATAAGACTTAAACACGATAGGTGAGTAATGAAACTTGAAGATATACTGACGAAGAAAGTTCTTGTTGTAGATGATATGCCATCAATTAGAGATAATATCGTTTCATGTTTGAAAACAATTGGATTCAAAAAAGTTAATCAAGCTGAGAATGGAAAACAAGCGCTGGGAAAAATTAGAGAACAAGATGAAAATCAATTTGAATTCATTTTTACAGATATCAATATGCCAGAAATGAATGGAATTGAGTTTGTAAAAGTTCTAAGAGCAGACCCCACATTTGATAATACCCCCATCATTGTGATCTCTACTGAAAACGAGTCCGCAACGGTTATGGAGGCCATATATGCAGGGGCCAGTAACTATATTATAAAGCCATTTCGTCCAGATACTTTAAAACAAAAGATCATGGAAGTTTTTAAAATCAAAGATTAAAGTGGAAGCAAGAAGGTGAAGGCCGAACCTTTGCCTTTCTTGGATTCTATTTCTAGTTTCCCACCAATTTTATCCAAACTATCTTTTATTGCACTCATACCAATTCCGCGACCAGATAATTCTGTAACTTCATCTTTTGTAGAAAAATCTGGTAAGAATATACATTCAAAGAGTTGTTTATCAGAATAGTTCGCGGCTTGATTCACGCCTTTGTCGATCATTTTTTGACGAATTTTATCTGTGTCAAGACCTCCACCATCGTCTTGAATTTTTAATTGAAGATACTTTTCATCACTACTAATAATTTTCTCTGCTTCAACTAGGATTTGACCCTCATAATCTTTTTGAAGTTCTTCGCGCTTCATGCTGTCTTCAATTCCATGATCCATGCAATTTCTAAAAAGGTGTACAAGTGAGTTAAAGAACTCTTGATATTTTTGTTGATCAACTTTGTAGTCACCATTTTTTATAATGATAGGCTTCATCGGTTTATTAATACGTTCAGATATCTTTTCGACAAGTTCTACATACTTTTGCATGGATTCGTTGATAGACACATACTCAAAGCGTTCAGTGAAATTTTCAATGAGAATTTGATTATTTTGCTTATTTAGGAGCTGCTTAAACTCAATAAGATCTTGTGCTTTTACTTCTTTAACGTTGTCACTCATTCCCAATGTCTGGGCCAGTTCTTCTAGTAGATCTTCGATTAAACCTAAAAGGAGTTGAGAACGATCAATAATAATATCGATTAATTTGTCAGGTGTGCTCTCTGTGATGAGCTGCTCAGTTTGTCTCGCAAATAAACTAATATGAGAAACGTGAAATGTTGCAAAAGTTCCATTCATTGTATGAAAAACAATCATGGCATCGGCATGAGTGGCCTTGTTTTGCTGCGCTTTACTGATAAGGATATTTAGCATTTCCTTTGATTCATCAATAAAGTTGAAAAAATCACTTCTGTTTTTAATTAATTTTAGAATCATTGATACATATGCATCTTTTTCTTGGAATGCCTGGATAGCTTTAACTTCAGAAGTTACATCAGTCGCAACAGTAACCACATTAGTGAGTTTATCTTCTTCGTTTTTCATAGGGAAGTACTGAATCTTAACGGATTTAAAATCATCTTCTTGTTGATAAGTGCGTTCTTTAATTCCAAGTTGCTTGGCACTATCAAAAGGTAACATATTAGCGAAAAGCATCTTTGACCACTTGTTGAAATTTTCAATTTCCTTGTCATCGAGCTTTAGAACTTTTGAAAAATGTTGTCCTTTCGGATTAACTTCAAATATATCTTCAGTGGCCTTTGTGTAGATGTCAGAACAATTTCCATTTTCGTCGAAAACAAAGAGTCCTTGATCAAGAGAATTGATCATCGCTTCAATAAAATTATTCGCACTTTGAAGTTCAGCAGTTCTTTCAGCAACCATCTTTTCAAGATTCTCATTATAATCTTGAAGTTTTTCGATCATGACTTCTTTTTCTGAAAGCAGTTCTTGGATTTCAGACGACATATGATTTACAGAATCTCCAAGAATTTTTAGTTCATCATTTGTATTAATGGTAATTTCTGTATCAAAATTACCCCTGGCAATTTCTTTTGTCTGATTTATTAACTCAAGAATTGGAATGATAATTTTATTAGAAAATAGAATTGTTAAAAGAAGGCATCCGCCTAAAACAGACATAGAAAAGAAGATATTCTTAAGCATGAGTGCTTTGAAAACAAAAAATGCACTTTCTTTAGTAATTACATTGAGAAATGTGTAGTTGTTATCTTTTCTCTTTGAGTATGAAACAAGATAATCTTTCTTTCCATCTGTAAGAGTCAGAGTTCCTTGCTCAGAATTATTTTTTACGATTCCATTGATAACAGTAGGAGGAATGTTTGTTTTTAAAAACGTTTTCCCGGTGTTATCAACGAGAGCATTAGAGAAGATTTTATCTTTCATGAAATTCAAGTTGATATCGCGAAGACTTATGAGCATATGAAATTCAAAGTCTCCTGTTTCAATAGCTAAAATAGCTTTCCCATCAAAGTTCGATGGTATTACTTGAACTTTCTGTGTTCGTTGAATTGATTTGTCGTTGAGATCAATTGCATTGGTGTTCTTTAAGATTGTCCATTCTTGATCTTGCTTATTTCTATATGAGAGGTAGTCTACATCGTCGTTTTCAGAGACGATTTTGGTTAGATCATCAATATTAAGTCCACCACTTGAGATAATATTGAGAATATTTATGTTCTTTTGAATATATGATGTGAATTGATCAGAGCTTGATTCAATCTTATTTAAACCATTTTCAAAAATATAAGCGGTTTTATCCTTCTCTAATACTCTTTGCGAGAAAACGAGATTGAGTCCGATCGCCAAGACCAAAATGATACTTATACTAAGAACCATTTTGTGTTTGATTCCAAAACGAGTCATGCGTATTTTTCCTTATTTGAAAAAACAATAGATTATATTACATTTATTATAGAAACTTTTATTATTGAGACAAGAGTGGAGCATGTTGCAAGATAAGTTTGACCGTATTGTTTTTTCGATAGGTGCCATTTTTTTGGTGGGTGGCCTTGTGCTCGGAAATTTCTTTGAGTTAAATTCTCAGTCTTTAAGTGGAAATAATGTTTCAATTGCTCAGGTTTCAAAAATTAAAAAAAGTTCTAAAAGAAAAATAGAAGGTTCTCTTTCATGGAATGAAGTTAAGTTAAATGAGGATTTATATCAAAATGATCTCATCCTAACTGACAGTGGAGAGGGGATCAATGTCCAATATAAAAACAATATCGAAGTCTTCATCGATGAGAACTCCCTTGTAAAAATAAGTCTTTTAAATAATGTTTTCGATCTTGAGGTTTTAAAGGGTACTTTAGATGTCAATATAAAGGGACAGAATGATAAAATCCAAATTCGTTCTGGTAATAATATTAAATTACTGGAAGGAAAGAACGCTCAGTTTTCTGTAAACTCTGATGGAAGTCTTTTAAATACCGCGATCAAAAGTGGGCAGGTTAGGCAGCAAGATTTAGGGGTTAAGAAGCAGCCTCTACCATTAAAGAAAATTGCTAAAAAAGCGCCAATGTTTTCTCTCGAAAAACAAACTTTTGATCCAAATGTAGAGAAGACTTTTAAAGTTAGCAATATTGCTGGCAAAAAAAGCTCTATTCAGATGTCTACAACAAGTTCATTTTGGAATCCCCAGACGATTGAACTGGGTGAAAATGGTGCAGTTGTAAATTTACCAACACCCGGGCAATACTTTTTAAAAGATGAGTTAGGCCATATTGAAACATTTAAGGTTAGCGCATATGTTGCACCTGTGTTTGAGTCAAATGAAAGAATATTCAATATTATTCAAGGTGAACCTTTAAGTATTCAACTTAAGGGTGGAGAAGATATTGAATATGGAGTTAGACTTAGTGGTGCCATGGAGAAGAGCTTTGAGCAAAAAGGAAAAATTATTTCTTTTATTCCATTGAAAGCTGGAGATTATTCTATTGAAATTTTTCCAGTAGGCTCAGAAAATGCAAAATTGGTAGAAAGCATTAAGGTGAATTTTACCAGCCCTATAGGCTTAGAATCTGTCAGAGTTGCCCATCGTTTAAATAAAATCGGAGAATACAAATTTGCAGATGTGACAATTTTGGGAATGGATAAAGAAGCTAGCTTTAAAAAACAAATCGCCATTGAAGATGGTGAGGGAAAGATTATTAGACCAACCACTGTCTCTAAAACAAAAGCTGTCTTTAAGAATCTCAAGTTAGGGCAATATAAAGTAGTGGCCACGAATGCGAAGGCAACTATACCATTGAAAAAAATTGAAATCCAACAGAAGGTTTCTGCAGAAGTCGTGCTTTATAAGAAGAATCAATTTATTGAAAATCCTAAGGCGATAAAGGCCAATCTAATTTGGAGTGATGAGAAAGTTTCGAATTATAGAGTCCTTGTTTCGCAAACAAAAGATTTTAAAGTCTTAGAAATAGATACGATTACTGATAAAAATACGTTAGCTGTTAATTTAAAAAGACCGGGGTCTTATTTTTGGAAGGTAGGGCCTGTTGATAGACCCGAAATACTATCTTCTAATATCCAAACACTCAATGTGATTTTTCCTCAAATGATAAAAATTGCAAATGCCGAAAAAATTATCCTTAAAAATGTCAAAAAGAAGGGCATTGTTTGTTATGAGTTTGAACTTCCAACTTTCGAGAAAATAAATAGATATGAATTGGAAGTTTATAAAGATTCTGAATTAAATGATCTCGTCTTTGAGAGAAAGATGAATAAAAATACAGGTTGCTGGTATTCTAGTAAAAGTGGACGCTTTTATTACCGCTATAGAGTAATCGATGAGTGGAGCAGGAAGAGTGAGTTTTCTCCAACTGGAGAAATTATTTTCCCAATTTCACCTTTGACAGAGTTTTAAATGAATAAATTTGTTTTCTTTCTTAGTTTACTTTTTTCTACTTTGAGTTTTGCTGAATCAGTGAATTTTAAAGATTTTGTAATGGAAAATAGAGAGAGAGTAAAACTCATTCGAGTTAACTATATACCTTTCCAAGAACAGCACCTGGCCAATCTTTATAAAACTTTCGTCCTTGATGATGCCGTTGTTAGTAAGAATACTGAAATGGTTCAAAGGACGATGAGAGAAAACACTCATGTCAAAGATTGGACTAAGGTTCCAGCTGGGAAGAAAGTTAAATTATATATCTCACTCGATGTAATTGATTTTGATAAGCTTAAGGCCTATAAAAAATCAATTTATGATAAAGTTGTCGCTCTCAAAAATAAAAGCGATAAAATTGATCAGGCCAACAACAAATTACTACCTAAAGGATTAAAGGCATCTGTTTTTTATATGGCCTCATATGGTAAATTTACGCAGTCAAATCCTGCTCAGGCCAATATTACATTCTTGCAAAACTCCCCAATATCTCTTGGATTAGCTGTGTCTTTTTATCCAGAGAATAAGAATTATTCATTCTCATCATCAGTGTATTTTTCTTACTTATTAACAGCAGGAAATAATATCAATAATCAGGATGTTTCCATTCCGCTAGAGATTGGTGGAAATATTTATGGGGAATACCAACTCAAAAGAATGGGATTTTCTGTATACGGTGGCCTTGATTTTGAAAAGATGTCTACCTTCAACTTAGAAGGCGTCAGAAATGAGAGAATTATCTATGTCGATGAGTCGAGTATCGGCTATTTGACAGTCGGTGCTTCAAGAAGTTTTTCTTTAATGAATAAAACATTTTTTACAAAACTTAGTTTCTCAAAATCTATTTTTTCCACTCGTGATGTTAGTTATGCTGCTTCAGTTGATCATAGTTCATTCGAAGGGAGTAAAATACTCTGGTATTTGTTTCATAAGATAAATGATCGATATTTTGTCCATTCACTCTTTAAGTACCACTGGATGAGTGGTCCATCTGACCTAACTGTCACAAGAATTGGTGTTGGTTTCGGTTACATCTTGTTCTAGTTCTAGGGGTAAAGAAAAATTCCTGATATCCGAAAAGTTTCTTAGGAAATGATAAAGGGTATTGATATGAAGAATTGGATTTTATTATTATTAGTTTTATCAAGTGCTGCTTGTTCGATGAATAAAGAACAAAAATCTCAAGAATTAGCAAGCTCAGAGAAAGAAGACTTCACAATTAATGATGATGTTCTTGTTTTTGATGACGGTGCTGATATGGAGCTCGAAAGTACTATTTCTGGTATGTCAAAAGTTGAAGCTGATAGCATCTATGATGATCAAAACAAAATTAAAGGAATTAAAAATGAAATCGCTAGGGAAGTTGCTAGTATCGAGCAAAGTCAGTTCCTAGAATATACTGTAGAAGATGGCGATACATTAATGCTTGTTGCATTTAAGATTTATCGCGATAGTGACAAGTGGAAACACATCAGTATGTGGAATGAGGAGCTTCTTAAGGGAAGAACGCAACTTCAAGCAGGTCAGCAATTGAAGTATGTTCCAGAAGATAGTATCCCAAATTGGCCACCTAACGGTAATCCTTATCTCATTTTGAGAGGGGATTATCTAACAAAAATTTCAAAAAAATTATATCAGGATAATGGGAAGCATTGGAAAAATATTTGGGAAAATAATAAAGTACAAATTGTTGATCCTGATATGATCTTCGCTGGATTTACACTTTATTATTTGCCAAAAGAGCAAGTGTTAGAACGTGGTCCTGCCAATTTTTAATTATCTCATATAGCGATTATATTTATCTAAAAGGCCCATAAGAAATTGTGGGCCTTTTTGTTTTTTCCAATTACCCGCTAGATAGCGGTTACCTTCATTTATTGTTGGATAAGGTTGAATGGGGCGTAAGATAAAATTCAAATCTTTATTAAAAGTAATAGCTTGAATATATTGTTGAATTAATGTCGATGCTTGGGGATGAACAATTGTTGCGCCAATGATTTTTTGGGTATTCTTATTTAAAAGTACCTTTATTTTACCAAAATTTTGTTCATCAATTATGGCACGGTCAAGGTCAGATAGTTCATACTCTTGTACTTCATAGTTTATGTTTTTTTCAATGGCCATCTTTTCATTTACGCCAGCAGTTGCAACTTCGGGAGAAGTATAGGTCACCCAGGAAAGAGTATTGTAGTTAATTTTAAATTTTAAAAATTTCCCAAAAAGGGCATTAATGGCACAATACCATGCTTGATGAGATGCTGCGTGAGTTAGTTGAAAAGGTCCTGCGACGTCTCCACATGCGAAGATATTTGGAAAAGAAGTTTGCATATATTGGTTTGTTTTGATTGTTCCGGACATATTGAGTTCAAAATCTAAATTCGTGAGATCGCTGATATTTACTGCTCGACCTATGGCCATTAGGCAATAATCAAATTCAATAGTCTCTTGGATGCCTTCACAGTTTATTGAAGCACTATTTTTGTTCTCAAAACTGTTTATAGTAGTATTAAGTTTTATAGAGATATTTTCTAGACGAAGTTTTTGAAGAAGAATATCTGAAATATCACGATCTTCTTTTGATAAAATGTGTGAGTCTTTGTCAATAATTGTAACTTTACTACCTAAACGTGAAAATGCCTGACCTAGCTCAAGTCCAATAGGACCTGCTCCTACGATAAGTAGTCTTTCAGGACAATGGTCTAAATTCCAGATTGTATCACTCGTTAAGTAGTCTATCTTTTCAACTCCAGGTATCTTTGGAATTATGGGAGAGGCCCCTGTGGCAATCGTAATATTTTTTGCAGTATAACTAACTCCATCAATTTCAACAGACCAAGGATTTTGGATTTTCGCATTACCCCTTAGACATTCAACTCCTAGGGATTGATATCGCTCAATCGAGTCATGTGGTTCTATAAGTTTGATCTTTTCAGTGATGCTTTTCTTTACTTGTTTGAAGTCTACTAAAAGATCTTTGTGATGAATGCCAAATTGTGATGATCTCCTGACTTCATAGACCTTATTTGCAATATTGATTAGCGCCTTTGAAGGTACACAGCCAGTATTGAGACAGTCTCCTCCCATTTTATCTTTTTCTATGAGAAGAACTTTGGCCCTGGCCATTGCACAGATATAGCTAGTAACTAACCCGCCAGCACCAGCTCCAATTACGATCATGTTGTAGTCATACTTAACTGGACGCTCAAAGTTTTTATAGAGCTGATTTGTTTTGATGTTTTTTAGAATGAATTTTGCCATAAGAGGTAAAAGTCCAAGGAGTGAAAAAGATACGATTATTTTAAAATCAAAAATGTCTTCAACATTTGTAATAGATGAGAGTTGAACCCCTGCGTTGATATATACAATGGTCCCTAGAAGCATACCAACTTGAGAAATGAAAAAATAAATTATTGTCCTAATTTGCGTTAGACCCATAAGTATATTTATTAGGAAAAAGGGGATAACGGGAATTAGTCTTAAGCTCAAAAGATAAAACACTCCATCTTTTTCAAATCCATTATTTACTTCTTTCATTTGTGTTGGGAACTTCTCTTCGAAATAATTTCTTAAGAGATAGCGTGAACTTAAAAAAGATAAAGTCGCACCAATTGTGCTTGCAAATGAAACAATAAGTACACCCAACCAAAGTCCAAATATACTACCTCCCGCTAACGTTAGGATTGTTGCTCCTGGAATTGAAAGGGTTGTGACAATGACATATATAATAAAATATATCCCAATAAAGAAAATTGGCCTTTGATTATATTGCTGGATTAGCTCTAGGTGATTTTCTTTTAAAAATGAAAGTGAAAAGTAGTCACTAAAATCGAAATAATAAAAAATGGTAAAAAGAGTAATAATGATTGATATCAAAATCAACTTATTATTCTTCTTCATTTAGCTTGATCCTTCTTAAGAACTAGCGAAACAGAGTTTATACAATAGCGCAGACCCGTTGGCGCTGGACCATCATCAAAGACGTGTCCCAAGTGCGCTTTACAACGAGAACAAATGACTTCTGTTCTCGACATTCCAAATTTTCGATCTTCTAAAAGCTCAATATTTCCCTTGTTGATTACATCGTAAAAACTTGGCCAACCAGTTCCTGAATCAAATTTCGTTTCTGATGAGAACAGAACTTGTCCACAATTTGAACATATATAAGTTCCATGATCGTGAGCATCCCAGAGATGACCAGTGTAAGCGCGTTCAGTGCCTTTTTGTCTGGTTACATAATACTGGAGAGGGGTGAGGTTCTTTTTCCAGTATTCATCACTTTTATTGGACCAATCACTTTGTGAGGCCATATTTGTTAAGTGATGACCCACTTTAGAAATTTCATTTTCATCAGCTGATTTTCGAGAGTAATCAAAGGCGAGTACTCCAACAATAATCAGTGCAAAGAAGGTCAAAAGAGAAAGTACTTTTTTCTTGGATAACATTTTATCCTCGCAGTTTTTTATATCCTTTAATACCGAGCATAAGTGCTCCTGTAAAAATTATGAGCCCAATGATACCATTTGCCATACTTAATACATCCTTAAGGACCACAAGAAAGACAATTGCGACAAGAAAAATTGTGGCAACTTCATTCCATACTCTTAACTTAGTGCTGGAAAGGGGGAATTTGTTACATTGAAGATTTTTTAAGATATATCCACAACTTAGATGATAGAGGAATAATCCAAAGACAAAGCATAGTTTTACTATTAGCCAAGGGTGATCAGTCAAAGGGAAGAAATTGTGAAAAAGACTTAGGCCAAAAAGAATTGTTAGTACACATGATGGCCATGTGATTCCATACCAGAGTCTCTTTTCCATAATCTTAAATTGGTTTTGTAAGATCTCTTTTTTAGTCTCTTCTAGTTCATTTGCTTCTGTATGGTAGATGAATAGTCTAACTATATAGAATAGGCCCGCAAACCAAGTTACGACAAAAATTATGTGCAGTGCCTTTAAGTAAAAGTACATGATTTCTCCTTATCTCTTGATGTTTAAAAAAGTACCACGTACCCTATAGGAATGAAAACGACATTTTACCTCTTTAGACACGGCCTCACAGACTGGAATAAACAAAGAAAATTACAGGGAAGAATTGATATCCCTCTAAATGATGAAGGTCGTGAACAGGCCAGGGAGCTTCGACTTTTCATAAAGAATCTTCCCATAGACATTGTCTATTCGTCCCATCTTAAAAGGGCATTTGAAACGGCCATAATCGCAGCGAGTAGCGATGGGCGAGAGATCGTAGAAGCTATGGAATTACAAGAATTAGATTTTGGAGATGCTGAGGGACTAACGATGGAAGTTGCTCTTGAACGCTTTGGCAAAGATTTATGGAATAATTTTTCAGATACCAAAGAATCTTCTCTCGATATTTCTTTTCCAAATGGTGAAAAAAAAGGTGTAGCTCTACAAAGAATGAGAACTTTGATTAGTAAAATTTGTGAGGGTCCTCACCGCCATATTGGTATTAGTACTCATGGTGGAACTTTAAGATGTTTGTTACATTCTTATTTACCTGAAGGGACGAGTCCAATTAGTATTTCAAATTGTACAGTCTATAAACTTGAGATCGATGAAAAGGGTCACATTGTTACTGGGCCCATCTTTCCAGGATTTTTATAATTTCTGACTTTATATCGTCTCTTTTTAAGAGTTTATTAAAATCATTTTTTAAATCAGAATCACGCTTTTTGAAAGCAATACTCACTTCACTTGGATGTTGTGATTTCTTAATTTCATATAGTTCTATTTGGTGTTTTTTTGCTAAGTAATGTCCGACATATCTAGGCATTATTGCCGCAGATATATCGCCTTTAATAAGACCTTCTATAGATTGCTCTTTGGTTTTGAATTTTTTAAACCTAATACTACTTTTAATAAGTTCATGGTTTAATTGTGAGTCTTCATCTGCGCCAACAAAGTGTCCTTTTAAACTCTTTATTGTTTTGAATTTTGTATTTTTAAGACTAAATAGGGTGGAGGCTCTTGAGTAGAGAGAATCCGAAAAAAGAAAGCGCCTATCTCTCTCTGGACCACGCTCAATTCCCCAAATGCAATCAATGTTATCAGTGAAGTTAAATTTGCTAATGACATCACTCCAATTCATTTGAACAATTTTAATTTTGAAATTTGTTTGTTGTGTGAATGAATTTAAAATCTCTACATCTATTCCTGCTGGCCTGTCGTTTTCAACGAATTGGAATGGAGGAAAGCCAATTGCCATTGCACAGACAAGCTGGCGTTCTTTGCTATGAACGATTGATGAGAATAAAAAAAAAATGAGAAGGAGGGTACGTGTCACCTTCTCATTATATCATGCCAGAAGAAATGTTCCCAAGAAGATTCCTAGGGCAAGAAGGGCAAACGAAATAAAGTTTAATCCAAGACCCTCTTTAATCATATCAGAGAGTTTTACTTCGCCACTACCATAAACTATGGTGTTAGGAGGGGTTGCTACAGGTAGCATAAATGCCATATTACAAGCAAGGGCCACCCCAATTGTTGCAATGAGAGGCGAGTGACCATTTTGAAGACTTGCAGCTATAATCATAGGAATAATAATATTGGCTGAAGCTGTATTAGAGGCAAGTTCTGTAAAAAATATTGTAATAAAAACGACTACAATAATTGATAGTGCAAATTGTAAATCTGAACCCCCACCAAGTAAGGCTTGGGAGGCAAGCTCAGCAAGACCTGTTTTAAAAAGGATCCCACCTAGAGATAGTCCCGAGCCAAAAAGAAATAGCGATGGGTAATCAATTTCTTTTGTATGTTCGAGTGATAGTATTTTCACTCTATCATTAAGCGGAAATAAAAAAAGTAATGAAGCGCAAAATACTGAAACGACACCTGCAGTGAGTTTTGTTTTTATAAAAATCGCAAGACTACTTTCAGGGTTTGGAATAAGACCTATAAAACTTGGAACAAACCACAAGATCACAGCAATTGAAAAGATTATCATGACAGTTCTTTCACTTTTCGTCACATGCCCCATTGTTTTTTTCTCTTCAATTAAGGCGGTATAAGGAAAACTATTTTCTTGATCAGTTATTCGTCTTGTTGTGTAGAGATATAAAAAATAAATCATGATTACAACAAGTGGCAGGCCAAAAAGCAACCATTGTAAGAATGTAACTTTAATATTAGCTAAGTTGTTAAGCATTCCTAAAGCAATGAGATTGGGAGGTGAACCAATCGGTGTGCCCAGTCCTCCTATCGTCGCAGCATAAGCAACACCTAAAAGTAGTGTTGACTTTAATTCTCTCTCTTTAAGCTCCAATCCTTTAACAATTCCAATCACAATTGGAATCATCATTGCGGTTGTCGCTGTGTTTGAAACCCACATAGAAAGCACAGCAGTAATTGCATAGAGAGCTAAGATAGTTCTTTTTAAATTTCCGGCAACATAGGGAAGAGTAAGAAGATGAAGGGCAATTTTCTTATCAAAGCGCAAGACTTCTAGGGCCTTTGCGAGTAAGAATCCACCCATAAAAAGAAAGATGATATCATCACTAAAGGGAGCAAAAGCTTCCTTCGTAGTTGTGACCCCCATCAATATGGACAAGCACACACCAAAAATTCCCGTTATAAAAAGAGGGACTGAGGTGAGAAGCCATTGGCAAATGACCCACGCAAAAATGGCCAAGAAACGTTGTTGAATAACAGTGAAGCCAGTATCTATAGAGAGAATCACTAAAAACAAAAAGGGACCGATAAACAGTCCCTTTTTGTAAATATTAAGAACGAGTCTTTTCATATTTACTCACGGCCAAATGTTGGCGCTCCTTCAATATTTGTGTTGTAGAAATCACCAAATTTCTTCATTTGCTTATGGAAGCTTGTTGCAAGTTCTTTTGCTTTTACAACGTAGTCGTCAGAATTTGGCCAATTCTTTTGAGGCTGAAGAGTTGCAGTTGGAATGTCTCTAACACCAGCAGGAATTTGAAGACCAAAGATAGGATCTTTTTCCATTGGAGCATCATTTAGTTCATTCGCTTGAATTGAACGGATAAGTTCTCTTGTTACTTTTAGTGGGAATCTGTTACCAACACCATATGGACCACCTGTCCAACCAGTGTTTACCATCCATACTTTGATATTGTGACGGTCAAGGTATTCCCCTAGAAGTTTAGCATACTCACTTGGGTGTCTAAGCATAAAAGGAGCACCAAAACATGGAGAAAAAGCAGCTTGAGGTTCTTTAATTCCAATTTCTGTTCCTGCTAGTTTTGCAGTGTAACCTAGTACAAAGTAGAACATTGCTTGTTCTTTTGTCAGTTTTGCAACTGGAGGTAGTACTCCAAAAGCATCTGCAGACAAGAAGAAGATATGACTTGGTAATTTACCTTTTGAAGATGTTTCAAGGTCTCTAATGAATGAAAGTGGGTAAGATGAACGACCATTTTCAGCAATGCTCATATCGTCGAAATCAACTGTACCTGTTTTATCATTCATTACAACGTTTTCAAGAAGAGCACCAAAACGATTTGAAGCTTCAAAAATTTCTGGTTCTGTCTCTTTAGATAGTTTGTATGTTTTTGCGTAACATCCACCTTCAAAGTTGAAGATTCCTTCGTCTGAAAGACCGTGCTCATCATCACCAATTAGGAATGTTCCTGTATCTGTTGAAAGAGTTGTCTTACCTGTTCCAGATAGACCGAAGAATACAGAAGTTTCCATATTCGATAGACGGCTTGCTCCTGCGTGCATTGGCAGAATTCCACGAGTTGGCATTTCGTAGTTCATTGCTGCAAACATTGATTTTTTAATTTCACCTGCATAAAGAGTTCCAACGATAATTGTTGTGTTTGTATCAAAGCATGTGATGATTGCAGTTTCTGATTTAGTATTAAATTCTTTTGGATCCAAAGTTAGTAGTGGAGCGTGAAGAATTGTGAAGTCATTGTCGTTGAAATTGCGTGTCGTTTCTCTGAAAAGGTGACCAGAGAATAGAGCGTGACTTGGGTGTGTTGTAATTAGTCTTGCACCAAGGTTGTGCTCAGGGTGAGCTCCAACAGATCTCTCAGTAATGAAGAGTTCTTTTTGCTCATTTAAAAAGTTCACAACTTTTGTTTTAAGGGCCGCAAAGTTGTTTGGAGTCATTGGGTTTAGGTTGTTTTCCCACCAAATTGTCTTTTCAGTTTTTTCACTTTTTACAATGTAACGGTCGTTTGCTGAGCGCCCAGTGTGCTTTCCTGTTAGTACGACAAGGGAACCATCTTTTGTAAGACGACCTTCGCCTCTTTTAACAGATTGTTGAATTAAAAATGAAGGAACTGGGTTAACGAAAACATTATCACCAAATTTCTCTACATTTAGGCCTAAATTTTTGTAGAAATCCAACATAAGGAACCCCTTTTATTGCGTTGTGTATAAATAGTGCTATTTTTTAACTGATAATACCCATTAAATCTATGATTGAAAGCATCTTTTGCTATGAAATTGATTGATTTTTAAACCTCACTCGCGATAATAAGTTTTTTTTGGTATATAATGTAGGATTAATCTCAAAATTAACTTTATGCGCAAGGTTGAAAAAGCTATGAAAAAAATGAGCTCGCTCGAAATTAGAAACAAGTTTCTTGAGTACTTTGAAAAGAACGATCACCTTAAAATTGGTGCCGCTTCAATTGTTCCTCAGAACGATCCGACACTTCTTTTCATCAACTCGGGGATGGCCCCGCTTAAGAGTTATTTCTTAGGAAAAGAAACACCTCCAAGTCCAAGACTTGCAAACTTTCAACCTTGTATTAGAACAAAAGATATCGATGATGTTGGTGACAGACACCACCTCACAATTTTTGAAATGATGGGCTCATGGTCAATCGGTGATTACTACAAAGATAGAGCATGTGAACTTGCTTATAATCTTCTTGTTGGAGAAATGGGTTTCCCAGCTGAAAAATTATATTTCACCGTTTATGGTGGAAATGAAAAGCTTGGCATTAAACCAGACTTTGAATCAGTAGAAGCTTGGAAAAAATGTGGTGTTCCTGAAGACCATATCGTTATGCTTGGAGATGATAACTTCTGGGGTCCAGCTGGTGACACTGGTCCTTGTGGTCCATGTACTGAAGTTTTCTTTGACTGTGGTGAGCAATACGGTCCAACTTATAAACCGGGTGGCCATTTTGATGATGTAAGCCGTTACATCGAAATTTGGAACGCAGGTGTATTTATGGAACTTAATAAGCAAAAAGATGGAACATTCGAACCTCTTCCGCTTAAGTCTGTTGATACAGGTTCTGGTCTAGAGCGACTTGCGATGGTTATCAACGGTCATGATTCAGTTTATGACACAGATCTTTTAAAGCCACTTGTCGATATGTTTGGTGAAATGATCGGTGGTTCTAAAAATGAAAATGATATGAGAAAAGTTAGAATGCTTTCTGACCATACTCGTGCAGCGACTTGTATTCTTGGTGAAGGGGTTATGCCTGGAAATGAGGGGCAAGGTTACATTCCAAGAAGATTGATCAGAAAATGTATTGCTGCTCTTATTTCTAAAAAAGTTAAAAATATTGATTTCACTCCAATGGTTGATAAGACAATTGAAATCCTTGGGGACTTCTATCCACAGATGAAGGCCGCGCGAGAAGCAATTATTTACAATATGCAAACAGAAGTAAGTGAGTTCACTCCAATCGTTGAAAAAGGTCTTTCAATGATTGATGAAATCGTAGCGAAAGCGCCTGCTAAAATATTCTCTGGTGAAGAAGCTTTTGATCTTGTTTCAACTCACGGACTTCCACTTGAGGTAATCAAGTCACACCTTGCTGACCTTGGTCTTTCATTAGATGAAGAAAAATATGAGAAATGTTGGGAAGAACACAGAAAAGCTTCAAGAGTAATTTCTAGAAAAGGTGGATTGTCTGATGATCAAGAGAAAATTGAGGCCATTTTTACTGAAGGAGAAGCGACAGTGTTCAAAGGCTATGAAGCTTTAAATCACGCTTCTATTGTTAATAAGATTGTAAAAGGAACAGATGTTGTAGAATTTGTTTCTAAAGGTGATGAGTTCTCTTTTACAACTACAGAAACATCATTTTACGCTGAAAGTGGTGGTCAGGTTGGTGATAAAGGTATGGTCGTGGCCCCTGCTGGTAAGGCCGAAATTGTAGATACAGTTAAAGTTAAAGATAAGCACGTACATATTGCGAAAGTAATTGAAGGTGAAATCAAGTCATCTGATAAAGTAGAGTTAAAAGTTTCTGAAAATGAGAGACAATCAACAAAGAGACATCACTCTGCGACTCACTTACTTCATTCAGCTCTTCACCAAGTTCTAGGTAAGCACGCAACTCAAAAGGGATCACTTGTTAAGTCTGATCGACTTCGTTTTGACTTTCAACACCCTCAAGCTGTAACGAAAGAAGAGCTTGAAGAAGTTGAAAAACTTGTAAATAAGTGGATCATGGAAAATGCGAAAGGAAGCGTAAAACTTTGCGGATATGAAGAAGCTATCGAATCTGGTGCCATGGCCCTATTTGGTGAAAAGTATGATTCAAAAGTTCGCGTCATCTCTTTTGGTTCTGAATCTGTTGAACTTTGTGGGGGAACTCACGTAGAGGCAACTGGTGATATTGGTTTATTTCTAATTGCTTCAGAAACATCTGTCGCTAAAGGTATTAGAAGAATCGAAGCCGTTGTTGGTGCACATGCAGTAGAGTTGATGCAACAAAGAAATAGAGAGTTAAATGCTGCTGCCAACGAACTAAAAGTTAAGACTTCAGATATCGTTGCCAGAATTCAAGAGATGAGAAAACAAGCGAGTGCAAAGAAAAAAGAAGCACCTGCTGTTAATGCTAGCAGTGCTCAATTTGTAAAAGAAGTGAAAAAAGAACTGCACGGTGTAAGCTTTTTTGCTGGAGAGATGCAAGTGGAGCCAAGTACTCTTAAAGAGCTTGGTGATCAAATGATTGATAAGGCCGAGAGTAAAATTGTTTGTCTTCTAGGTAAAGATGACAAATCAATTAAGGCCTTTGTATGGGTTCACAAAGATATCGCTGGAAAAGTGAAGGCCGGTGATATTCTTAAGCAAATTCTTGCTCCTGTTGAGGGAAGGGGTGGCGGTAAGCCTAACTTTGCCCAAGGTGGTGCCCCAAGTCTTGAGGGAATGGATAAGATCTTCGGAGCTATTGAATCTCTGTAAAAAACTTAGACAACCTATCATTTAAATAACTAGTTTTTAGCGAAAATGGTGCCTATAAATGGCACCATTTTTGCTTTATGGGGGGTATGAAAACAATAATCTATACCCTCATTCTTCTCTCGCTGAATACTCACGCTGTTTGTACACAGGAATTTCAAAGAGCTTTCTTTGATACAAATTCCAAGAGATTGAGCTCTGTCGTCGATGATCTTGCTCTTAAGGGAGTAGGGAAAAAGATTGTAGTAAAAGGACCATTTAAGCTCTCTGGTGAAATTAAAATCAACACGGCCAAAAATGCTTATCTTCCAATCTTAACAAGCGTCATTCTTTCCGATAAGCCTGTTCATTTATATGATCTTCCAAAGATTAGTGATGTTAACAAGCTCAAAATTATTTTGAGTGAGCTTGGTGTAACGATTACTGAAAAAGGTAATGTAACAACTTTTGATTCAAGCACATTGAAAACAAATATGGCCGTTTGTGACATGGTCACGAAGATGCGTGCCTCAATTCTTTTTTTAGGCCCACTAATTGCTCGTTATGGTGCTGGAAAGGTGGCCTTGCCTGGAGGATGTCCTATTGGTGCTCGTCCAATTGATCTACACCTAGAAGGTTTAAAGGCCCTCGGAGTGAATTTTGAAGAAGGCGATGACTTTGTTCAAGGAATTGGAAAGTTTAATTCCTTAGTCGGCTCAGATATCAGTTTATATTTTCCTTCTGTAGGAGCTACTGAAAATATCATGAGTGCGGCCATACTAGCTAAAGGCGAAACTATTATTAGAAATGCTGCTAAAGAACCAGAGATTGATGATCTAATGGATTTTCTCAATGCCATGGGTGCAAAGATTAGTTGGATCGGTGATGGAGTCATGAAAATTGAAGGAGTAAGTGAACTGAAAGAAGTTCACTACAGGGCCATCGGTGACCGTATTGAGGCCGGAACTTATGTCTTAATGGGTCTAATGAGTCGCTCTCATGTGAAAATTAGTGGATTTAATCCAGAGCATTTAGGCGACGCTTTAAACGTTTTAAAAATGATGGGTGCCAATATGAAAGTTGGTCCAGACTATATTGAAGTTTTTCCGAGTCAACTAAGACCTGTTGATGTAACAACGCTTCCGCACCCAGGTTTCCCAACAGATATGCAGGCCCAATTAATGGCCCTACTTACAACAGTTGAAGGTCAATCAAAAATTACTGAGACACTTTTTGAAAATCGATTTATGCATGCTGAATATTTTAATAAGCTTGGTGCAGATATTACCGTTGAAGGAAATAAGGCAACGATTAATGGAAAAGAGAATTTTGTGCCTAATAAAGTGGTGGCCACTGACTTGAGAGCTGCGGCCGCATTAATAATGATGGCCTCTAGAATTGAAGGTGTTACAGAAATCCATGATGTGAAACATCTTTTTAGAGGCTACAGCGATATCCTCGAAAAATTAGAAGAACAAGGTGTTGATATAAAAATGATTAATGAGTAAGATTTCTAAATGAAAATACTTATCTTATCTTTAATTACGTTCTCAGTAATGGCCAATGACCAGGTTGCTCAATGTGGTGCTGAACCTGGTTTTTTTCAAGATCTTTTCACCAATGCTAAGCACGTTCGTGAAATTTGTCTTGAAACTTTAAGAAAAGAAAATGAAAAAAAGAAGTACGAAGAATTAGCAGAAATTCAAAATGGTATGAAGGCCATTGATAAAAGACTTAAAGAAGTTGCCTATAAGTATAATTATCCCAATATACACTGTGAAGCTTCTGCGTCTCAGCGACCCAATGAAGAGCGAACTAAAGAATGTCGCGCTTTGATTCGTTCAAAATCTGCACTTATCGATAGAATGAATTATTTGATGGGTTGGGATTCAAAACCAAAACAAGTTGAAAAGGGAAAAGAACCAGCTCCGTCTCAGTTAGATTGTCCTTCTAAGAGTGAGCTGGAAAAAATTAAACCGGTTCGATACTTCAACAAAAAGCTCTATCAAACTTGGGAGAGATGTGTTGTGTTGAAGGCGGATGAATTCTATTAGAATTATTCGCCAGATTTTCCATAGTTTGGTAGCACCCTCGCGCTTGGATCAATAACATCACAGTTTTTCCATTCTTTATTTGGCAACCAAAAGTCTTTTACTAAATAAGACATCCCAGAAAATTTCTTTTCGAACATTTCTCTGTACATAAGGGCCTCTTTCGTTTGAGGGGTTGCATGTTCGTAGTGTTTCTTGGCCATTTCAAATTCTTCATCAGTATAAAGAGATTCAGCATGGGCCTTTAAATAATCAACAACAGCATGTCCCTGAGCATCTGAAAAAGCTGCTTTCTCTCTCATTAATATTTCTTCTGGAAGATAGTCATCGTCTTCAAACGCCTTTCTTAAAAGATATTTTCCAATACCTGTTGTATTCATTTTGAGAGAGGGATCAATACTCATAACAAATTCCACAAATTCTTTATCACTAAATGGAACGCGCGCTTCGAGAGAGTTGCTCGCAATACAACGATCAGCTCTTAAAACGTCGTACATATAAAGTTCATCAATTCGCTTCTTTGCTTCTTTTTGAAACTCTTCTGCACTTGGTGCGAAGTCTGTGTACTTATACCCAAAAAGTTCATCACTTACTTCACCAGTTAAAACAACTTTAATATCTGTTTTTTCTTTAATGTATTCACAAACGAGGTTCATGCCCATAGATGCTCTAATCGTAGTTATGTCATATGTCTCTAGGTGATAGATGAGATCTTCAAGAGTTCTAAATATATCGGCCTTTTTAAAGAGCACTTCGTGGTGATCACTGCCAATATAATCAGCGACGATACGAGCGTATTTTGTATCAATTGGCCCTTCTTCAATCCCAACTGCAAATGTTGTTATTTTTTTTCCAGTAAGCTTATGAGCGATCGCACAGACGAGACTTGAATCAAGCCCACCACTAAGAAGAAAACCAAGAGGTGCATCTGAGTGTAATCTTTTTTTTACTCCACTTGTAAGTAGCTCTCTAATTCCTTTGAGTGCTTTGTCTAGATCTCGAATATATGTTTTTGGAGAAGTTGTATCAGCAAAAGCACAGAAGTCTTTTCCATCAAAATAATGACCAGGAGGAAAAGGTTTAATGTCGTCACATAAATCAATTAAGGCCTTTACTTCTGAGGCGAAGGCATATTCTCCAGTAGTTTTAGCTTTACCATAAAACATTGGACGAATACCCATATGATCTCTTGCCGCTATAAAACGATCTTCTTTTTCATCATAAAGAACAAAGGCAAATTCTCCATCGAGTACTTGGCAAGTTTTCTCAATTCCATGGTAGAGATATAAAGGTAGAAGGACTTCACAGTCTGAATCAGATTTAAAGGGAAACGTATCTTCAAAGTCAGATTTAATAAATTGAAAGTTATAAATTTCACCATTACATACTGCGTATTTGTCCTGATGATAAAAAGGCTGGTTCCCTTTTCCGGTGAGATCCATAATCGCAAGACGGTGAAAGCCGATGTAGACATGATTTTTTGCAAGGACAATTTCTGTATCATCGGGCCCTCTGTACTGTATTTTAGCAAGAGAGTCTTTAAATGTTGCTTCTTCCTTGTCGCTGAATTTACCTATTAAAAAACCACACATCGCCAACCTCCAAGTAGTGATTTCTTAATAAATTTCGACTTATTGTGAAAATTTATCAAATAATTATTTCTATTAATGATGATTATTTAATTTGAGGGCTATTTTTGTGATAAAATGTTAAAAAATGAGGTGTAAAGTGACCCATAATTACGAAATTGATAATCTTGATCTTAAAATCCTTGGAGAATTGCAAAAGGACGCGAGGAAGCCTTTTTTGGAAATTGCTAGAAAGCTCTCCGTTTCTGGTGGGACCATTCATCAGCGAGTGGAGAAGCTTAAAGAGATGGGTGTGATTTTGGGCACAAGACTCATAGTAGATCATAAGAAACTTGGTCAGGGCGTCTGTGTAATGCTCGGAATTCACCTCCACAATGCCAAAGATATTCAAAAAGTAATAAGTAAGTTACAGAAAATAGATGAAGTCGTAGAAACGCATTACACGACAGGATCTTTTGGTCTTATGATAAAAGTCTATGTACGTGATATAGATCATTATCATCAGTTCTTGGTTGGAAAATTGCAGGCCATTGACGAGGTTTTATCCACAGAATCGTTTATATGTTTATCTTCTCCAATCGAAAGGGAATTAAAATTAATTAAATAAGAATATAAAGGGGTTAATTCACTAAATCGGCAAAATTTATAAAAATTAAATTTATCTTAATTAATTCTCTTACGATAACCGATCATAATAAAGAAAAGTTTTAAAATGAGAGGGGAATATGGGGAAGTTATCGCTGAAAGCAAAATTAATCTTAATCTTGATTCTGGCCGGTGCCTTACCATCATCAATTATTGCAATTCTTGCATTTAACAAAAGCTCAGAAGCTCTAAACCAAGAGGCGATGACTAAGCTTGTTGCAGTAAGAGAGTCAAAAGCATTTCAACTCGAAGAACTTTACAAACTCATGAGAACACAAATTCAAAATTTAGGTGAAAGTACTCTTGTTAGAGATTCACTCATTGAATTTGAAAAAGGTGTAGAAAATTATAGTTCAGAAACCCCTGATGTTAATGCTTCAGATATAAAATCAAAGCTTACAAGTTATTATGATGCTCAATTTGTAAAAAAATATAACGAGATAAATAATACTTCAAAAAAAGGTATTGATTACATCCAATTTTTAAGTGATGAGCAAATTGAAATTCAAGATGCTTTCATTAGCAGTAACAAATTCCCATTCGGTGAAAAAGCAAAGCTTTCAGATCTTGAAAATGGAACGACTTACGCGAAGGCACATAGTAAGTTTCATCAATCATTTAAAAACTATATTGAGCAGTTTGGCTATTACGATTTATTTTTAATCAGTGCAAAGTCTAATAAGGTCGTATATACCGTGACCAAAGAAATAGATTTTATGGCCGATCTTACAAAAGGAGAATTTTCAAATTCTTCTATTACTCAGCTATATAAGAAATCTCTTACAACTGATGGTGTACATATTTCAGATATTGAAAAATACTTCCCAAGTTTTAATGCTCCCTCTCAGTTTGTTTCATATCCTATTATTGCAGATGGGAAGAAGATCGGCGTGCTCGTTTTTCAAGTACCAGTTGATAAAGTGAATATGATTCTTACGGGAAATCAAAAATGGAAAGAACAAGGGCTAGGAGAGTCTGGAGAGACTTATATTGTTGGGAAAGACCATTTTATGAGAAGTGTTTCACGCTTTCTAATTGAAGATAAACCACAGTATTTGGAATCTATGAAAGGTGCAGGACTTTCTGGAGAGCAGATCACTTATATCGATAAACAAAATACTTCTGCATTGGCCGTTAAGCTTGAATCAAGCGCGATTAATCATGTAATCGAAGGAAAAAGTGGCTTTGAAATAACAAAAGATTATCGTGGGGTAGATGTTATTAGTGCTTATATGCCAATTAAAATAGAAGGTCTTGAATGGTTTATGTTAAGTGAGTTTGACCAGGCAGAAGCACTTGTTCCTGTCGTGGCACTTCGAAATATCGTTCTTGTTGTTGTTGCTGTTTCACTTCTAATTATTATTGTCGGAGCATTTACTGTCTCAACAGCACTTTCAAATCAAATTATTAAGATTGCAACTCGTCTGAATGAAGGGGCGAAGAGTGTTCTAGATAGTTCAACAAAAATTGCAGAAGGTTCTACGGAGCTTTCAAGTACAACGGATGAGCTTGCTGCCAGTGTGCAAGAGACTTCTTCATCAGTGAGTGAGATTTCGGCCATGGTTACTAGAAGTTCAGAGTCTGCAGATGTCGCGGCCAATAGAAGTTTGGAGAGTCGTGAAAAGGCCATTAGAGGGAAGAAATCGGTTAATGAGGTAAAGAGTATTATTGAACTGATTCATAAGAGTAATGAGGATATTGTTCAAGGTGTTGATGAGAACAATCGTCAGATTGAAGAAATTAAGGCCGTTATTTCTGAGATTTCAGAAAAAACCAAAGTTATTAACGATATCGTTTTCCAAACAAAACTTTTATCTTTTAATGCCTCTGTAGAAGCGGCCAGAGCGGGAGAGCACGGTAAAGGTTTTTCAGTAGTTGCTGAGGAAGTTGGAAATCTTGCATCAATGTCAGGGAATGCGGCCAATAGTATTACGACATTATTAGATCAAAGTACTAAAAAAGTGAACGATATTGTCGAGAGTTCAAAAGCTAAAATGATTACAATTATTGATCAAGCTAAGCAGAGAGTTGAAAGTGGTGTAAGTAAATCTGTAGAATGTGAATCAATATTAGATGATGTTCTAGAGAGTTTTGAAATTGTAAATAACTCAGTAAATGAAATTGCAAATTCCGCTAAAGAACAAGCTTCTGGTGTAAATGAAATCACTCAAGCAATACAAGAAATTGATAATGCTACTCAACAGAACTCTATTGTCGCAGGAGAATCTTCGGTTCGAGCGGAGGAACTTAGAGGTCAATCGAATGTCCTTTCTCAAATCGTTGTAGAAATGCAGAGAATTGTTTATGGAAACAAAGAAGCACCACTAAAGAAAGAACAGAGTTTTGATAAGAGAATTGAGAATGAAGAGCCTCAATTTATTGAGAAAAAAGTAGAAGTAAAACCAGAGCTTAAGGTTGTAAAAGCGAAAGAGAAAGTAAAAGTTGAGCCAAAAATTGAAAAACCGATCGTAGCAGAACCTCGTTCAAGTGAAATTGAGGTAAGTTTAGAAATTCCAAGTAGTGATGATTCTCGATTTGAGGATGTCGGTTAGTATTTCTTAAAAATTTGATTGAGAGATTCTTTGAAATTTTGGTTTTGAAGAATCTTTTCAATTTCGAGATAGTTTTTTTTCAGATCTTTAGAATAAACGAGATGTCTTTTGTAAAGCAGCTGAGAATTACTATCTATAAAAAAATGATCTTTGGGCAGTTTATTTTTCTTCAATAAGTAATTTAGTGTCGAAAGGCTTATAACTCCTACATCAACTCTTCCTCGATCTACCATGTCAAAGACTTGTTCTTCTTTTAAAACATCTATTCTTTGATGTGAACTCTCTTTGAAGACCACATATACATTTGCTGCAATAACGGCGATCTTTAAATTTCTATCCTTTTTGATATCGATAGGCCTTTTCTTATTAGAGATATAAAGATTTTGATCCTCGGCTATAGGTGATGAATAGAGGAAACTCTCTTTGTTTTCATCATTTAGCCATACTTCATTTGTAAAAAGCATAATTTTACTTTTTATCTTATTAATTCTTGTGCGTGGTAATAGTTGGAGCTCGTATTTTGTTTTGGAATATTCATTCAAAATACTTACAAAATCATAGGCGAGACCAATTTGTTTTTTTGAATTGATAATAAAAGGAGGCTTATCTTGGTAGATATACACAGGTATTTGTTGAGCAATGGCATTATTAATAAGATAAAATAGTGTTATAAAAAAAAGTGTTAATGGCCTCATATTATCCCCGAAGATAGAGACCATTATACGTTGATTTTATTTCTCTTGAAAGATTTTTACTTTAGAGGCCATCTCTTTTATGTCTCTAATATTCGCATTCAGTTCAGGTGTTGCTGTGCCTTTAGTTATCTCTTTTCTTTTCCCTCTAAAAAGATAGTAGAGGTAATCCATCATATTATCTTCATCAATACTCTGATGATTCTTTTTAATTCGTTTAAGTTCACCTAGGAGTTCTGCACAAAAGCCTAGAGTTGCTATTGCAGCAGGTCTTGGTTTTCCCAAGTCTGATTTATCAATATTATATTCCTTTTCTATTAATTCAGGAATTCTCTTCAGTTGAGTTGGTCCACGACTATTTGAACTTTCATTACCATCAATCCATTTTTTCAGACTTACGAGCACGGGAAGAGTTTCTTTAAGAGTATAGCGCCAATGTGTTCCCATTTGGCTTTCTGGCTTCATGACTCCAAAAGAAAACTTTGCCAATAGGTTGTATTCGTCATTTGTTAAATTATAGAGAGTCATTAGTTTTTCTTTTTCATCTTGTAGGGCCTTTAAGAAGCCTGTAAGTAGCTCACTTTCTTGTAATTGTGTATCTGTAAGAGTTATTTTAATTTTCTTGTACTCTCTTCCACTCGTATGAGTATAGTTATAGGCATAGTAGTTTTCTGGTGTAATATTTTTCTTAAAAAGAAGTTCTCCATCTTTAACAATCAGTGTGCTCGTTTGTTCTTTTGGCAGAACAACCACTGGTGTGTTAGGGGCGAGATTAAGTCTTAGGCCACGACCTAGCGGGCGGATCTTGTTATTATTTTGATCTTGAATAAAAAGCTCACCGTTTTGACCGATTTTATTTAAACGATATACACCAGCGCCGCTAGTGAGATAGCGATCATCGGTTTCAATTTCAGTTCTTTCTTCTCTAATGAGTTGACCCTCACGATTAAAGTATTGAATTTTTCCTAATTGTGGATCAACGATGACATAGTTGTCTAAATTGGCATGGTGTGCGAACGATTGCACTCTTTGCTTGAGTTCAGGAATATCATTGATCGTTTCTTGAATTGAAAGTATTTTTTGAATTTCATCTTTTGATTCTCCATAGATTTTCCAGGGTTTTGTCTCAATTACTTTTGCTTGTTCAACATTAGATTCAGAGATAGGGAGAAATTCAAAGATGGCCTTGCCTTTATAGCGGGCCACTAAATCATTTTTTAATGAAATGGTATTTAATTCATCTAAACTAATTTTTGAACTTAACTGATCTAGACCGACATTAATGAGATTTTGAAAATAGTTTTCATCAAATTTACATGCACCAGCAAATAATCCTTTTTCATCCAGGCATCCAATAGATTGTAAGTGTGATTTTAATGATCCTTCAATTTCATTCAATGTGCTTGCATAGTTTTTAACATGATTCTTTTTTAGATTATCTAGCTCACTTCGAGTTAAGGGACGTTTATTATTCGCAAATCCTGAGTAGTTTGTAAGAATACTAGAAATAGAAGTCTTGTTGTAAAGAGCAGAGTATTTTCCATACAGCTCTTCTGAAGCATTGTTAATTTGGGCGGCAAACCACAGAATTGAAATATCATTTTCATTAAATGGTGAATCTTTTGCAATAAGCATATGCGATAGGGCAAAGGCCGAAGCATCTTTATTGGAAAAGCGAAGATCCTTTTTGTAGTAATTGGCCTTGCGGTAGAAATCGTCAATTTTTTTCAAATCAAGTAAATAGGCCTGATTTTGATAATTGTTTTTTAAAGAGTCCAGATCCTTTCGATCATTTTCACTTAATGAATTGAACCACTCTTTTGAATACTCTTCGATAGTTTTCAAGTTATCACTATTCGATAGGGAGGCCATTTTTAACATAGTGATATGGAATTGTTCAGAAAGAAGTTCTTTTCCTCGAGGTGAAGTAAGAACTTGCTCTAAATAAAGCAAACTTTCATCGTGACAATCATTCAGATCAAGTGGCCTTGCTTGGACAATAAAATTTAGGAGAATTGAGAATAAAATAATAATCGTTTTCATAGGGTCTTTATCGGTTAATCATGCTTCAAACTATAACATGGTTGAGCGAATTGATCGGTCATGTAAAAAAGCATATAGCAGCTATTTAATTCTGAGATAGCACTTCATATTGATTCTGGTATAATAGGAAGGTTAAAGCTACCTGGAGGGGTTATGACCATTAAAGTTGGAATCAATGGTTTTGGGCGAATTGGACGTTTTGTATTTAGAGCAGCTTGTGAGCGAAATGATATTGAGATTGTGGCCATAAATGATTTATTAGACGCTGATTACATGGCCTATATGTTGAAATTTGATTCAACACATGGACGATTTAAGGGAACTGTCGAAGTTCGCGATGGTGCTCTTATTGTAAATAATAAAAAAATAAGAGTTACAAATGTAAAGAATCCTGAGGAATTGAGGTGGAATGAAATAGGCGTTGATGTCGTTGTAGAATCGACAGGTTTATTCTTAACTGACGATACAGCTAGAAAGCATATCCAGGCCGGAGCAAAAAAAGTTGTCATGTCTGCACCTTCAAAAGATAAAACACCGATGTTTGTTATGGGTGTAAATCATGAATCATATAAGGGTGAAGAAATTGTATCGAATGCTTCATGTACAACAAATTGTTTGGCGCCAATTGCTAAAGTTTTAAATGATAAGTGGGGCATTTCAGAGGGGCTAATGACTACTGTTCATGCCACAACAGCAACTCAAAAAACAGTTGATGGACCATCTCATAAAGATTGGCGAGGTGGAAGAGGAGCGGCACAAAATATTATTCCTTCTTCAACTGGAGCTGCGAAGGCCGTTGGTGTTGTCATTCCAGAATTAAATGGAAAATTAACAGGTATGTCATTTCGTGTACCAACACCAGATGTCTCAGTTGTTGATTTAACAGTTAATTTAAAGAAACCAGCTTCGTATGATGAAATTTGTAAGGCCATGAAAGAGGCTTCAGAAGGTGCCCTTCGTGGTATTCTTGGATATACAGAAGACGAAGTCGTATCAACTGATTTTCTAGGAGAAACGTGTACAAGCGTATTCGATGCAAAAGCAGGAATTGCATTGAGTGATACTTTTGTAAAAGTTGTTGCTTGGTATGATAATGAAATTGGTTATTCAAACAAAGTCCTAGATCTCGTCTCTTATATTTCTAAGTAGATTTATTTTTTTTATTCTGATAAATTGTCCGAGTAGTGATTTCTCATTACTCGGACGAGATGCGCCGTACCCGGTTAAGACAAGACGACGCCTTTAATTTTTTAAAGGAGTTGTTATGTCAAATGCATGGTTTATTCTTGTTGTTGCAGGATTCTTAGAGGTCTGCTGGGCCATCGGCCTTAAGTACACAGAAAGTTTTACTAAAATTGTTCCAAGTTTATTAACAGTCACTGCGATTGTTTTAAGTATGTTTCTTCTTTCAAAAGCTGTTCAAGTTTTACCTGTAAGTACTGCATACGCCGTTTGGGTGGGGATTGGGGCCCTTGGAGCGACTATCTTTGGAATAATTTTACTAGGTGAGCCAGTAAATACCGCAAAAATAATCTTTTCAATTTTACTAGTCGTATCGATTATTGGTCTTAAACTTTCGGCCTAATCTAATGCGGTGAGAGTTTAAACTTCTTTTTCGAAATATATAATAAAGAAAAATGAGGAGACCACATGAAAAAGTTAATCGTACTTACAGCATTAATTACTGCGACATCTGTATTTGCATGGCCAAGAGCTACAAGAAGCCTAGAAGGTGATGTTAGTTGGAATAAAGGTAAATGGACTTGCAGTGTAACAAATTCTTTAGGTCGCGCTATTGAAACAACAGGATTTCGTTTTGAGGGTGATACTAGAAGAGGCGGATCAGGATCTTTCTACGCTAAAAAAAGCACTATGTTAAATGATGGTGAAAAACTTTCTGTTACAAAATATGCAGTTGGTTCAGTGGATTATGTGAGAAATTGTTTTTTAGTTTACATTAAATAAGTTTTTTAAAAAATGGGTCATCAGCATTGCTTGCTGATGACCTCGTTTTATTGCTTTGGAAGTAAAAGATCTTTTTTAATTCTTAGTATTGCTGATAATAATGATTCCTTTGTTACAGGTTTTGAGACAAAGTCATTCATACCAACCTTAAAACATTTTTTCTTATCTTCAGCGCTCGCACTTGCCGTAAGTGCAACAATCCATGGCCTCTCGCTATCTTTAGTAATTGATCTGATAGTTTTTGTTACCTCATATCCATCGAGTTCAGGCATATGAATATCTAGTAAGATGGCATCATAGCTTTTAAGAGCGATTGCTTTTAAGACTTCTTTACCATCGTTTACGATATCAGCTTCGTAGCCAAATTGTTCGAGAAATTTTTTAATAATGAGTCTATTTGTAGAGTTATCATCAGCAACTAAGAGCGATAATGGATTTGATTCAGCTATTTTTATGGAGTTATCTTTAGGTAAATTGTGTCCTTCAAAATTAATACTATTACCTTTTTTAAATCTCATCGTGAAAAAGAAAGTAGAGCCTTTGCCCGGATTACTTTCTACCCAAATATTCCCACCCATTGCCGTACAAATACTCCTTGAGATAGCAAGGCCAAGGCCACTTCCACCGTAAGTTCTGGAAGTAGAATTATCAGCTTGTTCAAATTGATTAAAGACTCTTTGTAGGGCCTTTTTATCCATTCCAATGCCTGTGTCAGAGATTGTTACTTGAAAAGTATATTCACCACGGTCAAAGCTTTTCAACGAATAACTTACTTCAATTTGCCCTTTCTCTGTGAACTTTAAAGAGTTGCTTATAAGATTTGAAACAACTTGTTTAAGTCTTGAAGGGTCACCTGTTAACCATTCGGGGGCATTATTATCTCTTTTTATAATTAATTTAAGTCCTTTCTCTTTTGCTTTGGGATAAAAAAGTGAAACAACATGAGAGATTGTTTCGTCGAAATTAAAATTGATTGATTCGAGATTTATTTTTCCTGCCTCAATTTTAGAGAAATCAAGAATATCATTGATAAGATTAAGAAGATCTTGACCACTATTTAGCATAGTCGAGACATACTTTTTACCGTCTTCGCTGAGGTTTTCTTCTTTTAGGAGTGTCGCCATACCAATGACCCCATTTAATGGAGTTCGAATCTCATGGCTCATTGTCGCAAGGAAATTCGCTTTAGCTTGGGCCGCCTCTTTTAAATAAAGTTCTTGTTCTTTTTTTCCAGTAATGTCGAATCGAATTGCTACATATTTTTTAATCATGCCTGAATTATCAACAAAAGGTACAAGGGTAGAATCAACCCAATAATAGTCTCCATTTTTTTTCTTATTTCTTATTTCACCATGCCAAACGTTTCCAGATTGGATAGTATCCCACATATTCTTAAAGAATTTCTTAGGGTGAAGACTTGAATTGAGCACTCTATGATCTTTTCCTAAAAGCTCACCACGCGAATAACCAGAAATCTTACAGAAGTTATCATTAACGTAAGTGATTTTTCCTTTTAAATCTGTTTCAGCAACGATTGCAGATGCGTCGAGAGCATATTGCTGAACTTTTAACAAGTTATTCATTTCAAGAATATCTCGAGACATTGATATCAAAATATGAGTGAGTTCACCAATTTCATCTTTAGAATTCACTTTATACATTTCTTCTGGAATTTCTTTGTTGTTAATAAAGTGTTGAGTGAGCTTACGAAGTTGTTTAATTGGCGCGACAATATTTCGTATATAAAGATATGAAATAAAGATCATTAGGATACTTATAAGAAAAATAATAGCAGTGTCACCCAAAAGATTACTGTTAACTTGTGAAATGATACTTGATTTATCTACTAGAACGACAAGTTTAAGAACATCGTTATAGTTTAATTTGTTATAATGAAGTTCAGAAGTCGTGATAAGTTTGTTCTCAAATTCGATAATATTATCATGTGAACTTTTTTCTAATAAGGTTGAAATTGGATAGAATGTATCGAGGTGTTTTAGTTTATCATTATCAATAAAACGGTTGATTTCAAAGTTTGAATGGAGCAGGATCTCATTTTTATTATTTAAGAAAACATATTCCGTATTTCTTTCATTAAGTGCGCCAAGATCGAGAATCGTCTTATTGTAATTCATATTTATGATTACTATTCCAAAAATATGATTGGGTGACGAATAAATTGGTACGGCTGCCCTGAGAGTAAGTTCGTAAGGAATTGTTATTTTTCCGTAATCTTGATTTAAATTTATTTCTGAAAGATAAACGTTGTTAGGAGTAATTTGAATGGCCTCTTGGAAATATTTACGACCACCCTTTTCTTGAAGATCTTCTTCAGCAGATCTGAATATATGATTACCTCTTCTTTCAACGCGAAGGATTTCTTTACCGTTGTTGGCCGTTCCAATATAGCGAATTTGTGAGTAGTGGGGCTTAGCTCTTAAAAGTTCCGTAAAAATAGTTGTTAATCTCTCTTCCCATTGAAGAAGTGAAGAGCTATCAATCTTATCGCTTCCTTTATTTGATTTGGCCCTTAGGATACCTTTTATGGGCGGTGTTTCAGAAAGGAAGATAGCATCACTTTTTAAATCTGAAATTTTCGCATTCATTGTGCCCATAATGAGTTCGGTTTGGGCCTGTTTTTCTTCAAATTTATTATGGATCAGAAGTTCTCTTGTTTTAACTGTATGAAAGACAGTTATGCATAACAAACTTGCAATAAGGGTCGCTAAAATGGTCAATACTAACTTGGTTGAAATGCTTTTCAAAATATCACCTGTGAAAATTGTCATTTAATTTATTTTAAAATTATAAGAGGTCTAAGGACCTAGATATATTAATAAATTTATAATTTTACAGAAGGTGTTAATTTAATAAAAACAGGTGATTAAGTCTCTTTTAGAGAAGGAAAAAAAGGTCCTGATTTATGCTAATTTAAGTTTTCTTATAAATGGAAAAAGTGGCAAATAGTTGTGGGTTTTAGAGAAGTAGTAGAGTGAAAGCATTGGATAAATTACTAGTGAAAATTCTTTATATCGAATTTTTTTGTCGATAAGTTCTTATGGCAAATTCACTTAAGAAATTTTGTAAAGATTATATTGGTACTAATATACTAAGGATCAAAAATTATATTGAACAATCTAAGTCTTCAAACACGGTGACGATTCAGATCCCAATAAATAATCTCTTCTTATCTTTGATTAATAATGCCTATATCGAAGGTGAGCTAACTAAAGAAATATTGAATGAAAATAAAACTGAAATTTCAAAGTTAATCATGGCCGCTTCTAAGGCGAGAGTTGATCTCAAGAATGAAAGTTATGGATCAAAATGGCACATAAGAAGCGGATCCAATGATCTCATTGATAATCTATTATACAATCTGGAATTTTTCGATGAGCATGGTTTTTCAAATATTATCAAAGAAGGATTAGTGACCTTAAGAGATGATATCATTAAAAATCCGTCAGACTATCCGCAAGCACTAAGGCAGAAAGTTCAAAAGCTTTATAGTATGGGTGAATAGAGGAAAATTGCTATGAATTAAAAAGTGGTGGCCCGGGCGAGACTCGAACTCGCACACCCGTGAGGGCGGCGGATTTTGAATCCGCTGCGTCTACCATTCCACCACCAGGCCACTTATAGAATAGATTGATCTTAATTAACTGGCCGCCACCTGTCAATTACTGAAGTTTTAATAATTCTAAGGACTCACGTGTTGAGAAGCGAAAGGTATTATCTAGCAGGTGTTTCTTGATCTCTGAATTATCGATAATGCATGAGTACTTAATGTAATCCAATAAATAATCTGGAAAAGTCCAAAGCTTTTTGACGATTTTGGCCATGGGCTCAAGCCCTACAATGGGAACATTTAGGATTGGCAGACCAATAACTTCCTTGGCCTGACGGATTGAAATGGTCTCATCAGGCGCAACATTATAGATTCCCGTAGGAACGCTTGAGAGGCACTCAACTAGTACCTTTGCCATATCGAATTCATGGATGAATTGAAACATTGGGTTAAAATCAAGGCCCACGGGGGCGTAGGGTGTTTTCAAATATTGTGTGATGGAATTATTAATTTGAGGCCCAATAATATTGCATGGTCTCAGTACAACAGTTTCAATATTTTGTTGATGTTTCCACATCCAATTTGTACACAACTGATCCATCTCTGTTACATCGCGAAGCTCAGGATATTTGATACTTGCTTTCAAGGGTGAATCTTCATTAATAAAAACAGGATTGTCATGAAGGGCCCCGTAAACATGGTGGGTACTCAGAATGATAACTTTCTTTGTATTATTTCTTAGGCATAAATCGAGAATGCGATTCGTCCCCATAATGTTGATATCAAGTCTTTGAGCAACATCAGCATGGGTTGAACCCTTAGAGTGACCAAGTCTTCCTAGGTGGTAGACGATATCGAATTGATGTTCACGAAACAGTGATTCAAATTGTCCTCTAGTATATTTTATTCTTTTGAATTTGAAATTGGGTCTAATCATAGGAGCATGATCATCGCGTGTATCAACACCAAGAATATTATGATGAGGAAAGTCTTTGCATATAAGACCTGCTGTTATTCTTGCAAGGCCACCGGCCGCACCAATAATGAGAATGTTTTTAGATTCGCTCATTTTTTTTTCTACTTTCTGTTACTTGGTTTGCAAAAAAGGGTCTTCTGTTTTCAAGACCTCTATCGATCAATTCTTTAATTCTTCTTTCGATTTCATAAATATGCTCATCTATTTCCCTGTCCGTTGCATCAGGTGAAATTTTTGGAAGAGGAAATTCTTCGCCAATATGAATGTCGATGGGAGATGGCAGAGGGAAGTAGTTTGCGCTTAGAGGAAGAGCAGGCAATCCTAATTTTTTCGCAAGGCCACTGGCCTGGACAACGTAAGGAAAAACTTCTTCCGCGCCAACTACGGCAACAGGTAAAATAGTTGTGCCTGATGACAAGGCCATTCTAAAAAAGCCACGAGTAAATTTCTGAAGCTTATAAAAGTCTTTGGTACTTTTTGAAACTCCACGCACACCTTCAGGGAATACGAGAATTGATTCGCCCTTTTGCAAAAGTTGCATGCAGTTGTGTCTATCTCCGAGAACTGCTCCCCCTTGCTGGGCCCATAATCCAATAAATGGCAGACCAGTAAAGAAGCGCTCTACCATGGATCTTAAAACGCGAGCAGGTCTAATTTCAGTCGCAAACGCCGTCGAAATAAGCATGCCATCAATAGCAATTTGGCCGGTGTGATTGGAGACGACAATATAGGGCCTATCATTGACGTTTTCTTTACCAAAGAGACGGACTTTGAAGTAGTTCTTATAAATAGGGTAGATGTATTCGAGATTACGTCTGGCCTTCTCTAAATTGAGTCCCCAAGGATCTTCGCCGTTTGGATATTTTTTTAACAATTCCTCTACGGACTGATCTACTTTCTCATTGTCCTCAGATTCCATTTTTAATTTACTAAATATTTTAGATACTTGTTCAATCATAACTGACCATATTGGTTAACAATGAAATGTGTTTATTTGCGCCTATTTTACCAGATCGTCAATTCTTCACAAGAATTGATATGTGCTATATACTTTTCCCAGTAGTAATAAGAGTGATTGATCAAAACTCTAGGAGATCGCTATGCAAAAACAACCTCAGTGGAAGAATCGTTTTAATGAAATCCTTGGCTCTTGCCAAGAAGAGATTAGAAAAACGACAGAGATTGGCAAGCGCATGTTGTCTGCTTCTAAAACTAATTCATGTCTACATGACTCACTAGAAGAGCTTGGCAGTATGGCATTCCAGGCCTTGGAAAATGGAACCCTAAAGTGGGAAGACCCAAAAGTGAGAGAGCTGGTTTGTAAAATTAAGGATTGCGAAGAAAGCTTGAAACTGATTGAAAAAGAAGTGAATAAAATTAAGTTTTACTCTGGTATTGAAGACGTTTCAAAAAAAGAAGAAATAAAAGATGTAATGAAAGAAGTAATTAAAGAAGAGAAAAAGGATTAGTTTCCTTTTTCCTCTTCAATCTTCTTTTGTAAAGCAGCTCTATCTAAAACAAAAGTAATAATAGAACCTAGTAATTGATCCATTCCCTGTCCAGACTCTGCCGAAATGAAATGAATTTGTCTTACCCATTTAAACTCTTTGAAAAGAAGTGGCTTAAGCTTATTGAGAGCGGCCCTTTCGGATTGTTTCTTCAATTTATCTAGCTTGTTAAAAACAACAAAAGTTTCAAACTTCTGTCCCTTTAAATAATCATGAAATTCTTGATCTGATTTTTGATTTGGATGTCTCGCATCTTGGATATTAACCATTAATGTATGACGTGAGGCCAATTGGAAAAAATGTCCCATCAACTGATCCCAATTATCTGACATATCTTTTGAAACTTTAGCGTGCCCATACCCTGGTAAATCGTAGAAAAAAAGTGGGGGAAGATCATCTTCACTTTTACCTTTTTCGCCAATTTCAAAAGTAAAAATATTAACTTCGCGCGTTCTTCCTGGTGTCTTTGAAACACGTGCGGCCGCTTTGCCAAAAAGTGAATTTATCGTAGAAGATTTTCCAACATTTGAGCGTCCAACAAAACTCACTCCAATTGCATTGGGGTTTTCTTGTAACCACTGTTCAAGTTGTTCTGGGTTACTAATTCCATAACGAAATTGAGTGTTCCCTTTTAATACTTCTAAGGCCATCTTTTTTCCTTCACTAAATTCAAATGTGAAAATCCTTTTCCCATAAATGCTGCTAAAGGTCAAGGAATCTTGATTTATTAATAGTTCAAAGGAAAAAACATTGAAAATAAAGAAAGAAGCATTATTTAATTCTAACTAGTTCATATCGCATCATAGAATTTTTAGTGCACAAAAATAGTGGCAAAAATTGAGAAAATTCAACGCGCTAAAAAATGTTGTTTTTTTCATTTTTTTCAAAAAAAAATTACTCCTATATAGACAAAATTATTAGAGATCAAAAATTAGCATTCAAAAAGTAGCTGATATCACTGTAAGTGAGTTTATTTTTACGGCTTAATATATCTGGTGCGAAACCCGAAGCGTGAAATTACAAAGACCCAATAAGGGAACTCCAGAAACAGGAACAGGCAATCATGGCATTTGACTACGATAAGGCAAAAAGAAAGGCATCTGACTCGTCAGATCACTGGACTTCAAACTCCGACCTTTTTATGGTTTTGTCAGTTGTATTCTTACTTCTATATGTCGTTGCAAGTGTAAGAAATGGAACGAGCAATATTACACAGGCCGTGCAACTGCAACAGATAGCAAGTCAGAAAGAAGATCTTCAAAGACAGTTGCGTGCATACAATGCTTTAAAGAATGAGGCCCTCGAAAAAGACTCTAGTGAAGAAGAAGTGAAGATGTATCAAGAACTAATGTCAAAACTTGATCTCTTACAAGATGAGACAGATAAGGAAAGAAAAGATCTAGAAAATCAAGCGAAGGCCAATGCTGATAAAGTCGAAGCACTTAATCAGTACCAACAAATGGTTCGTAATATCATTAATACAAATTTACTCGCTAAGAAAAGAATTGAAAGAAGAGACAAAGTTATTGTTGAGAAAAAAGAAATTATTACTGAGCAGGTTCAAACGATTAAAGGCCTTGATGAAACAATTCAAGAACAAGCTCAAGATATTGAGGAAAAGGCCAACGTTATCGGCCAGAAAGAGCAGTTAATAAGTAAGCAAAATGAAGAAATTGAAGAAAAAGAGAAAGAAATCGCAGAAAGAAAAGTTGCGATTAAAAATTTAGAATCTGAAGTTGATCAGAAAAAAGAAGTCCTCGCTAAAAATGCACAAAGGATAGATGACTTAAATAGTAAACTTGATGGCAAAATCGTAGAACTTCAAGAACAGTATAAGAAACAAAATAAAACGGAAGCTGAAATGAGACAGGCCGTTTTAAAACTCAGATTAGCAAGTCGTAATGAAGTTAAAAAACTTAAAGAAGAAAAAGATCAAGTTGCAAGTCGTTTGACTAATTTGAACGAGAAACTAGAAGCTGCCAATGTTGAGCTTTCAAGTGCGAGTCGTAAAATCGAAGAACAAGAAAATAGAAAAGAACAACTTGAAAATGAATTAAAGCAAGCTGAAATCAGCTATCAAAAACAGATGAAAGATCTTGAGAGCGACTTTAATAGTAAAGTGGCATCACAGAGGGAAGCGCTTGAATCTAAGTTGAATCAAGAAAAAGCAAGCGCTAAAGAGAAGGCCCAGAAGCTTGCAGAATTCAAAGAACAAGCAGCAAAAGAAAGAGAAAATCTTCAAAGTGCTCTTGGTGAACTGCAAGGGAAAGTTTCAAAAGTTAAAGGTGACTTAAAAGAAATGAGCGAGAAAGCTAAAGAATATGCTGATAAGCTTGCTGATGCAAAAAAAGATCATGCGAACTATCTTGCTTCTATTTCGCAGCTGAAGTCTGATAAGGAAAACTTATCAGGCGATTTGGAACGAGTTAAAAAAATTGCGAATGCTAAAAAAGATCTTGCCAATAAAATTGCTGCCAACTTGAAAAAACAAGGTGTGAAAGCAAACGTAGATCCAAAATCAGGTGACGTTACTCTTTCATTTGGGGATGAATACTTTGATTCTGGACGTGCCGATTTAAAAGCAAATATGCAAAAGACACTACAGAAGTTCATTCCTGAATATGCCAAGTCTCTTCTTGAAAATGATGAAATTGCAAAACAGGTTCAGTCTGTAGAAATCGTGGGTTTTTCATCTCCAACTTATAAAGGGAAGTACATTGATCCTCAAAGTTTAAAGGCTGAGGATAGAGCGGCCCTGAATTATAATTTGGATTTGTCATTTAAAAGAGCAAAGGCAATCTTCACATATATGACTGATACAGAAAAAATGAATTATACCTATCAGAAAAAGATTCAACCTTTAATTAAAGTTACAGGTCGAAGTTATCTTGCTGATGGTGTCCAAGGACGAGGAATTGCTTCTGGTATTTCTCGTAAAGAATATTGCTCAAAATATGATTGTGATAAATCTCAAAAAGTTATCGTTAGATTTAACTTAAAGGACTAATATACCATGGGACTACAAGAATTGATTCAACAGATGATTGATGGGCTGGTAGCATTTTCTACCGATTTATTACTGCCTTTCATGGCCTTAACATTTCTCTTTGGGGTGACCATGAGATGTCTTATTTGGTGGACTCTCAGAAGAGAATATTGGTTTGCAGAGGAATTTCAAAAAAGGGTGTTACGCTTTATCAATAGTGCAGATGATGACAAAGAGCTATCGTTCTATGTTGTTACAAAAAGGCTGTTAGAAATTACATTTTATGAGGCCTTTGAAATCCGCTCTATTATGAAAAGACGTAATCCAGATGCCATCATGACATGGGCAGATAGACTCTTTTTAATTCAGCAGGGTGCCGCGAAAATTGTTAACGATACTCTTAAGCAAATTCGTTATATCAAATACGACCGTGAAAAACCTCGTTTTCTTGAAATAAGTAAAACTGTATTTCAGAACAACCCATGTTTTAATAAAGTTTTTGGTATTATTCCAATTTCAGCTTTCAATGAGTTTTTAAATATTTTACCCAATCTTTTTATTGTAGGAGGTATCTTTGGTACTTTCCTAGGAATCATGAAGGCCCTTCCAGAGCTTGGTGGGATGGATCTTGCTGATGTTGAAAATAGTCGTGTTGTAATGGATACATTCTTATTGAAAATTTCGTTTTCAATGTCGACTTCAATCATTGGTATTGTCTTGTCTGTTTCAATGACTTTTATGAATACATTTTTAAATGCAGAGAAATTATTCATCAACACTGTAGAAGGTTTCGATAACAATCTTAGTATTCTTTGGACAAGATGCTCTCATAACACTTTACCTAAAAATATTGAAGACTTTGATGAAAATAGAGACCCAATCGAGGTTTTGGCCGAAGATGTAGTTACAAGAGAGTTACAAGTAGAAACAGGTTTTGTACATCTTAAAAAGCCAATTCAAGGTTGGTGGTTAAAAGACAAAAAAGGGCAGAGACCAGTTCTTGCTGATGAAGAAAAAGAAAAAATTATAAAAGAATACGAAAGTACAAAAGAGAATAAGAATCATGATCTTCGTGAAAGTGTTAATGAACAAGAAGAACATGTTGAAAGTGATGAGAAAGTTGCTTAATTAAGCTTTGCAAAGGATGAACTTTGGGACAGCAAAAGTTAAAACCATATAGGCTTGTTTCGGATGAAAATGACCAATTAGATCATGAGCTTTTGCCTCATATTCCATCTGATAACTACAGAACAAGTTCATCTTTAGAAGAGAGCTATGGTGAATTGAAGAGAATTCGCAAAAGCTTGGAAAAGGAAGAGGGACGTAAAAGCGACCTCCATCTTGATCTTGATAAGATTCGTCGCAGTATTGGGCAAAAACGATCTGAATTAAAAATATTAAACGAAAAGAGTAATGCTCAAAATATAGAGTTTTTGAAAATTAAGAGACTGATAAATGATGAGAGGACTCAGCTTCAGGAGATAAATGAAAAGAAGAATTTATTAAAGGAAGAGCTTGAGAGAATCTCTTTCGATAAAAATGATAAAGAAACTAAGCTGGGACAACTTAATCTTAGAATCCAGAAATCTGAAGAAGATTATAAAATTAATTTAAATAAACTGAATATAATTGAAGAGCAAAAGAAACAGGCCATATCTGAGGCACAGGCGTTAAATAGGGATCTTGACGTCCAAAAGAAGATGTTCACGAACGATTTTGAAACGTTGAAAAGCTCTTTTGATTTTAAAATTGAGAAATTGGATACTGAATATAAAGAATTAACATATAAAATTTCTGAGAGTAAAAAATATCTAGATGGATTAATCGGTAAGGCGAATGTTTACGAATCAGAAATAAAAACGTTGTTGAAAAATCAAGAAGGACTAGAAAATTCTAATAACTTAATTCTAGAAACTCAGAATGAGAAAAGACGAAATGTACAAAAACTTGAGGATCAAATTGAAAAATCTCAAGGACAACTTCTTTTGTTAAATTCGGAAATAGATGATTTATTGTCGAAAAAGACTGCACTGGGTCAGACTTTGAAAAATCTGGAATTTGAAGAGGAAAAGCAAAGAAAAAGATTGGCGGAAGAAGAAAAGAAAATTGCAATGGAGCTTGAGTTGCAAAAACTTCGTCATGATTATGAGATCGAAAGTCGAATGGAAAATCTTGAGAGAACGCTAAAAGAGAATGAAAAGAATTGGTATAGCGAATTTGAGAGAAGAAAAAGTGCGCTTGAAAGTGATTACCAGGGACAAAAAAACTATTTAGAGAAAAAACATATAGAAAAGATTTCAGAATTAGAAAGAAAGCAAAATGATATTGTTGATAAGGCCAACAAAGAGGCCCAGAGAATAATTATAAACTCTCAACAGTTGGCCTTAGAGAAAGAGGCCAAAATTCAAGAAATGTATGTTCGCGCTGGTGAGATTAAGTTAGAGGCGCAGACTGAAGTCGCTCAAAAAATTGAAGAGGCAAATCGGATCTTTGATGAAAGACGAGGAGAGTCGAATGCGTTACTAGCAAGAGCGCAGGAAGAGTATAGAAAGAAATGCAAAGAAGCAGAAACAATAATAAATAGTGCAAAGACCCGTGGTAATGCAATTTTGCAAAAATCAGAAATTCAAAAAAATGAGATCTTAAAAGAAGCGATTAATGATCGTCATGCTCATGAAAAGAGACTTAGAGATATTGAGCAATCATTTGAAAATGAGTTTAATGAGCAAAAGTATAAATTAAAAAACTATATTGCGTATAGAAAAGAAAAAGCAAGAATTGCTAGAGCAAAAAGTATTGATAATGAAAAAGCTAGGATTGAAAAAACTCAAAAACACGCTTTAATGAATGTTGAAAAAATGAAAAGGAATGAGTTTAAAAGAATAGCTAAAAAGAGAAATGAAATTTTATATAAAGCTACAGAAGATCTGATCTCTCAAAAGAATAAGCTAAGAGAAATGAAAAAGACTGAATTAGAATCGTTCTATAGTGAACGATCTAACTTAATGAGAGAAGCAGAAGAATATAAAAGACAAAAAGAAAAAGAAGTACATGAGTGGCAACAAGAACAGAGAGACTTAATTGAACAGTTAAAACGAAATCAGATTGAAGAACTTAATATTAAAAAAATGGATTTCGAAAAAGAGTTCGAGAACAAAATTGGACGAGAGAAAAAAGAATTTGAAAATTTGAAGTCGAAAAAAATCGAACATGTTCATAACTGTGTTTATAATTATATTATCAACGAACTCCAAGGGGAACTTAAAGAAATAGATATCGAAAAGAAAAAAGAGATCAAGGCCGGTATCCACGATGTTCTTAAGTCTTCACTAAGTAATGATCCAAAGAAAATGGCCCGAAGTGCGGGGTTGGAAGTAGACACTAATCAACAAAAAAGTATTGGCAAAATTTTTGTTAAATATTCATCAAGAGTGCTTCCTGTCGCTTTACTAGGGCTTGTCGCATTCTTTGACTTAGCTGGAATTAGAACAACAACCAAAAATACGATTATGACCTTTCTTGAAAACCGACGCGCAGAGGCCCAAGTGGTGCAAGATAAAAAGGTGCAAGATTTACAAGAAGTGAGAATCTATAAACCGGATCAAACTCCAGGTTATAAAGTAACATATACTGATAATGTTATCTTCACTCCAAAATTTCACAGTACGTATGAGAGTGATACTTTTCAGAATGAGTGGATTTTAAGTGTTCATGAATTTATGCTTAGTGAGTTGGAACTTTCGGAAGAATTTGCCATTAACTTTGTATCTTCAGAGGGGACACTTATTAAAGAGCTTTCAAAGATGAGAAGTGAGCTTGATCCGCGCTTTTTAGAAAGAGGTGTTGAAAAAATGAGATTAAGGGAGCAGGAATTTATAAACTGGGCGAATCAAGGTTTTGTTAATCAGGAAAACTCAGATAAATTTAATGCTTTTAAGATGAAATTTTACGAAGACTTTGTTGTATCAAAGGGGAGCTCGATTGAGTAAAGCTTCTATACCATTCAGTTAATCTTGATCTTTATTACGAGAATTAACTCCTTAGAATACTAAAGAAATTTAGGCATAAGTTTTGAATAATGGCCCTCTAAACGGAGGGCCTTTTTTATGAATACAATTATGAAACGATCTCAATCTAGTGAACCTATCGCCAAAGGTGGTTTACGTTTTTATGATAAGATGATTATTACACCGGCCTTTGGTCGAAAGAAAGAAATTAGACTTAATCGTACCAAATTTGAAATAAAGACCTCTCAAGAAGAAACAAAATTTTTGAATAGTTCAATTTCTCTGAAACAAATAGGCAATGAACTTTATGAGTTTGATCTAGAACTTATAAATGATTATTCAACAAAATCCTCGGAAGATGCTGGACGATATTTGCTTAGAGTAAAAAGTGAAAAGGCGATTTGACATAATGGAAATTATGTTTTTGAAGCATTTCTCAAAAGAGGGGATGAAATACATTTTCAATATAATAAAATTACTTTTCAGGATGATTCTGAAGAGCATAATGAAGATTTGCCTTTTAATAAAAATATTATTGAAAGTAATGTCTCATTACTTCTTGAGGGGGAAACGGGAACTGGTAAGTCTTTTTTGGCCAAGAAAATACATGAAAATAGCAATCTTCTAGGACCTTTCATCCATGTGAACTTATCATCTTTTTCATTATCGTTGATTGAAAGTGAGCTCTTTGGGCATTCGAAAGGGGCCTTTACAGGAGCAGTTACTGATAAGATTGGAGCACTAAGGGAGGCGAACCGAGGGACATTGTTTTTGGATGAGATTGATTCTCTGCCAATTGAAGTTCAAACAAAACTATTGCTCTTTCTTGATTCTGGCCTAGTCCGTCCAGTTGGAGCAATGAAAGAATATGAAAGTCAGGTTCGTCTCATCTGTGCTTCAGGACAAAATTTAAAAAAACTTGTGGAGCAAGGAAAGATGAGAAAAGATTTCTTTTTTAGAATTAGTTCTGGATTCCAATATAGCTTGGCTCCACTACGAAAAGAAAAAGAAAAAATCGCTCAAGTTTGCATGTCCTTTGCCCAGGACAATAATATACAAGTTGAAAGTAAACTCATTCATTATTATCAAAACTGTGAATGGCCAGGTAATATTCGTCAGCTTATTGGGCATTTACGAAAAAAAACGATTTCAACCAAGGGAAGAGTTCTTTACTTTGATGAAATAGATCAAAGTCTTGGTCACGATATCGCTGTTAGCAATGAGATTCTTGGAGGAGTAAAAACACTTAAAGAAGTTCAAACTCAGTATTGTCTTCGTGTTTTTCATGAATGTGGGGAAAAGGTATCAGAGGGGGCCCGGATTCTTGGAATTACTCCTGCGACCTTGAGAAGCTATTTACGTCAAATTAATTAGCAAGAAGAGAATGAATGTAAACGTCTTCAACTTCGCCTTTAATCTGAAGGTCTTTAATGAGGGCGTTTACTTCTTTTTTGATTTTATTCTTTATAATTGTTTTACCTTCTTCTTCCAGTGAAAAATCCGTTAAGAAGGGCTGTACAGTAGAGCTGAGACGATCCCTTAGAAGGGTTTCATTATTCATATCAAAGAAATATTCACGAATATATCTATTTGAAGAAATGATGGTAAAGTCCATAATCAATGTGTTGAGATGCTTTTGCGATTCTACATAAACAGGCATTTGTACATTGCCTAGTCTTAAGCTTCTCTGATCAATTAAGTGAAGATCTCCTCCACGCTTTTGAACATACTTTGAGATGACACTGGCCGGAATACGTTCAGCTTCTGTTGTTTTTTCAACAATACTCTTCGATTGAGTATAGACAGTAATTCCTGTTAAGCTTGTGGCCGCACCGGCGACAATAAAGCTCACAACGGTCATAGGCTTAAGCGATAGATACCACATTTTTAATTTGAGAAGCCTTGGTCCAAAGAGGGCCAATAAAATTACCCCAATTTTTTTTAGGTCTATTGATTTCCAATCGAAGCTCTTTGCTTTGCGGGCCTTTTGTGATGCTTGCTCAATTTTTTGTTTGGCAAGTTTTGTTGAATTGTGTGCAAGTTTATTTGCTTTTTCTTTGGTCTTATCAAGCTGACCACGCAAATTCGATTTGGTATTAGAAGCAACTTTTTTGCTTTCGCGAATTGTTGTTTTGATTTTAGAAGGAGTTAATTTTTTGATAAATGAACCAAGAAGAGCAAAAAATGTTCCCAAAATATTATTGATAATTTTTTCAATTTTTAGCCACAAGTTCAAAATGGCCTCCTCTTACACTCAACTTATCGGTTTAGCGGCCAAAGAAGTTAAGTGGTTATTCTTATTTTAATTCAACAATATTAATTCTTGATAACGGCCCTAAACTTAAGGCTTTTTAAAGGCAAAAATGTCCACTTAGAGCTGTGTTTATGGGGCTTTTCTAAGGATTTGGGCCGACCTTTCGACAAGAAAATGCAGTTGCCCTGTTTATAGGGCAGGAGGAAATATGTCGAAACTAAAATTTGTTTTGTTTTTTCTGCTTATGTCGCAGTTTTATGGGTGTGCCGAATTGTTAGCGCAAAGAAGCTATATCGATGAAATGGACAGAGAAACAGACGGCCTTTTTGTTGCTGGTCGCGATTTTCCTGTGACTCCTGGGGATACGGGACAGGCCTATAGGTCACGAGAAGAAATTTTAGACAGAACTCCTGCATCTGCTGCCGAGAGTGAGCAAAATGAATACGATGAATCTATTCGCAATGAACTTGCTCGCAAATTAAGAGGCCTATCTGAAGGGGAATATGCCGATTTTAAAAAAGTAAGCGATTATTTTGAAAATGATTCAGAGCGCATCTATTATTTACAACTTTCTAGCTATGAGAAAAGAGAATACCTCTACCAAAAAGGGGTTATGGGTCGCGATTATGCCCAAACTCGTGGCGTGCAATTTCTGCGTTCCCAATCTGTTCGTAATAACGAAATTTTCATGGGAATGAGTAAGGATCAGGTAGTTGGTGCATGGGGAAGACCGACACGTATCGACGTTGCTGGTAATCCTCGCAATCAGAACGAGAGATGGGCCTTTTATAACAATGGAAAATTACAATATGTCTATTTTGAATCAGGCGTTGTACAGGGATGGGCCTTAGAATAGGCCCTTCATTTCAAAACCCTTATCTACAGCAATTATTCGCTTTAAAAGTCACTATTTTTTTACCAGTTTTCACTGCGTCATCCATTGAGTTATCCTGCTAAACGTACTATTCTCGATAAAATTTACCAATAACAATACAGCTCTCAATTCACAATTTCACAGGAGTGGTTATGAGCGATCTATTAAATAACTATACCCTTGAGTTTGAAAAACCAGTTCGCGATTTAGAAAATCAAATCAAAGAACTTAAAGAGGCCACGAAAAAATCTGATTTAGATATTTCAAAAGAAGTAAAGGCCCTACAAAGTAAAGTTGATACCCTAATGAAAGAGATTTATGAAAATCTTACTCCATGGGAAAGAGTACAACTTTCACGTCACCCTAATAGACCCCATGCAATCGATTATATCGGTAATGTTATAACTGATTTTCATGAAATTAGCGGGGACAGATTTTTTGCAGACGACGCCGCAATTATTGCAGGCTTTGGTTACATCGATGGTCAAAAAGTGGCCGTAGTTGGAATTGAAAAAGGTCGTAAGACAAAAGAAAAAGTTCACCACAATTTTGGTATGCCAAGACCAGAAGGTTACAGGAAAGCTCTTCGTGTTATGCAAATGGCAGGAAGATTCAATATTCCAGTAGTAACTTTTGTTGATACTCCAGGTGCTTATCCGGGTATCGGAGCTGAAGAGCGCGGTCAAGCAAGTGCTATCGCTGAAAACTTAGCAGAGCTTTTTGATGTTAAAACACCAATCATCTCAATCATCATTGGTGAAGGTGGTTCTGGTGGTGCTCTTGGAATTGCTATCGCTGATAAAGTTTTTATGATGGAATATTCTGTTTACTCAGTTATTTCGCCAGAATCATGTGCTTCAATTCTTTGGGCCGACCCTAAGAAAGCTGAAACAGCGGCAAATGCTTTGAACTTAAGCCCACAAAAGGCGCTTGAGCTAAAAGTTGTTGATGACATGATCAAAGAACCAACGGGTGGTGCTCATAAAGATCCTGAAGCAACTTTTGAAACTGTTAAGAAAATGCTAACGAAAGAAATTAAAGCACTTCTTAAAATGGATAAAGAAAAGCTTATGGATGCGCGTTTTGAAAAATTCCGCGCCATGGGTAACACAACAATTACTGAAATTTAGGAGTACGATTTGGCCATTCAATCAATGACAGGTTTTGGAAGTGGGGAAGCAGCAAACGATGAATACACGGTTAGTGTAGAAATCAAGTCTGTTAATAATCGTTTTAAAGACGTACGTTTTAAAATGTCTTCACTATTTTCTTCTGTTGAGCTTGATTTGAAAAAGGCCCTTGGCGACTATTTCAAGCGCGGAAGTTTTGATGTCTATGTGAACTACAAAAGAACTGAATCGACTTCACGCTTTGATGATATTGATGAAACTAAAGTTAAAATCTATCTTGATAAGGCCGTTAAGATGGCCAAAACTTCTGGGGTTGATATTCAAGTATCGGCCACAGACTTCCTTCGCTCAGAGTTCTATAAGGACATTGACGATGCGAGGACGGAATCAACACTTTCCCTTGTTCTGGAGGCCTTTAAAGGTGCTCTAGACACTCTGAAGGAGTCGCGCCTACAAGAAGGGGCTAAGCTCGTAGAGGTCATTAAAAGCCATAAAGAAAATTACTTTTCTCACTACCAGATCGTTACTGGTCTTGCCGACTCATTCCAGGCCCATGTTCAGGATAAACTAAAAAAGAGAATTGCCGATACGGCTAAGGAAATCTCAATTGATGAGCCTCGATTTATGCAAGAGGTGATTTTTTACTTAGAAAAACTTGATGTCCACGAGGAGATCAACCGTATTCAATCACACCTGCAAAAATTGGATGGCCTCTTGTCTAGCGATGGAGAGATTGGTAGACAAGTAGACTTTCTCATACAGGAACTCAATAGAGAAACTAATACGATTGGTTCCAAATCAGGTATGCAGGATATCTCGGATGCAGTTGTACAAATGAAAGTACAGTTGGAGAAAATCCGCGAGCAGGCCCTCAATTTGGAATAAAAAACGCAAAAAGAGTTGTCCATGACTGCGAATGCGCACGGAAAAATTGTCATTATCATCGGTCCATCAGGGACTGGAAAATCTACTTTAATTCAAAGAGTGAAGGAGTCTTTTCCTGAACTTATTGAATCTATATCTTATACAACTAGACCTCGTCGTGAGAAAGAGGTTGATGGTGTTCACTATTTCTTCATTAGCAAAGAGAAGTTTTTTGAAATGCGAGATGAGGGAGAGTTTTTAGAGTGGGCCGAGGTTCATTCTGAGTACAAGGCCACTGGTAAATCTTTCGTTGAGAAGAAGCTAAAGGAAGGAAAATTCCTTCTATTTGATCTCGATGTGCAAGGTGCCGATTCGATTATCAATGTGTTTCCTAATGAGTCTAGGGCCATTTTCATTGCGCCCCCAAGTCTTACTGAACTTGAAAAGCGCTTAAAGGGAAGAGGCACTGAGGATGAAAAATCATTAAAGGTTCGCCTTGAGAACTCTAAAAAAGAGATTTTACGCAAAGATGACTACGATTATTGTATAATAAATGATGAAGTCGAAGGGGCCTTCCAGAGACTTAAGGAAACGGTAGCGGCCATTTTAAAAGGCGATTAGGAGTTTGTAAGTGTTTCAACAACTGGATTTTTCACATGAGAGAAATCTTACAATTGATGAAGTTATTAAAAGGGTAGAATCCTACTATCCTGATGCAGACTTCGCTCTTTTAAGAAAGGCCTATTACTTTGCAGAGAAAGCGCACAAAGGTCAAATGAGAAGCTCTGGTGAAGAGTATATCATTCACCCTCTAAACGTTGCCGCTACTCTTGTTAAACTTCGCATGGATATCGACAGTATCGCAGCAGGTTTTCTACACGATGTTGTTGAGGACTGTGACGTTACTCCTGAAGAATTAGAAAAAGAGTTTAACAGTGAGATCGCTCAAATTGTTGTCGGTCTTACAAAAATTTCAAAAATTAAGTTCAAAACAAAAGAAGAATCTCAGGCCGAAAACTTTCGTAAGATGGTTGTGGCCATGGCAAAAGATCTACGAGTTATTATTGTTAAGCTCGCCGATCGTATGCACAATATGAGAACTCTTCAATATGTATCTGATGAGAAGCAAAAGAAGATCGCTCAAGAGACTCTTGATATCTACGTTCCGCTAGCGAGTCGACTGGGTATCAACTCTGTTAAGACTGAGCTTGAAGATCTTTGCTTAAGATTTTTACACCCTGATATTTACTACCGTCTTGCTGAGAAGATCGCGATGAAAAAATCTGATCGCGAAACCTATATTAAGCAGACGATTGAAATTATCGAAGAAAAGTTACTTGAATACTCTATGAAGGCCTATGTAAAAGGTCGTCCGAAGCACTTCTTCTCAATTTATAAGAAGATGGTAGCAAGAGGCGTAGACTTCGATCAGATTACTGATATTCTGGCCTTCAGAGTTATCGTAAGTAATATTACAGAATGTTATAAAGGTCTTGGTATTATCCACTCAGCGTTTACGCCAATTCCTGGTCGATTTAAAGACTATATTGCCATCCCAAAAGTAAACAACTACCAGTCTCTTCACACCACTGTAATTGGCCCACAGGCCGAGAGAATTGAGATTCAAATTAGAACTCAAGACATGGACGAAGTTGCTGAGCGCGGGGTTGCTGCTCACTGGAAATATAAAGAAGGGCTCGTCAGTGGTTCTAAAAAACTTGATTGGATTCAAGAACTTCTTGAATTCAACCAGGCCGTTGAAAGTAACTCTGAATTCATGGACGTTGTTAAAAATGACCTTGATATCGGTGGTGTTTTTGTCTTCACTCCTAAAGGTGACGTCCAAGAACTGCGTTACGGTGCGACTCCACTAGATTTTGCTTATGCCGTTCACACAGAGGTTGGAAATCATTGTGTAGGGGCCAAAGTAAACGGAAGAATGGTTCCTCTTCGCTATACATTAAAGTCTGGAGATACGATTGAAGTCTTAACAAGTAAGACGCAAAATCCTTCAAAAGACTGGATGAATATTGTTAAGTCGTCTAAGGCGAAATCTAAAATTCGTCAATGGCTTCTAAAAGTTGAACGCGAAAGAAATAGAGAACTTGGTGAGCAAATGCTTGATAAGGCACTAAAAGTCTTTTCAAGTTCAATTAAATCTACAATCAAATCTGGAGAGATGAAACAAGCTCTTAAAGAACTTAAGTGTAGAAATGAAGATGAACTCTATCAATATATTGGTTCTGGAAAATATACTGTTCAAAATGTCATTGAATATATCCCAACGCTGAAGGCCTCTCAAAAAGAGGATGAGCTTAAAAAGAAAATCGAAGAAGTGGATACACTTTCTAAGAAACTTTCTAAATCCGCTCGTCGTAAATCAAATAAAGATAATGCCGTAATCGTTGATGGTATGGATGATGTTCTTGTAAGGATGGCCAGATGTTGTAACCCAATTCCTGGGGACCCAATTCTTGGATTTGTCACTCGTGGACGTGGGATCACTGTACATAAGGAAGACTGTGCAAGAATTGAACTCGATATGTCTCGTCGAATTCACGTAGAATGGAACCCTGACTTTAGTTTCAAGCATCCAGTGAACGTTAGAATTATTACTCATGATAAGCCGGGAATTCTTTCTACAATTTCTAAGGCCATCAATAATATCGGAGTTAATATTCGTTCTGCCCTTGCGAAATCTCTACAAGATCGTAAAGGTTCATTTGTTTTTGAAATTGAAGTTAAAGACTATTCTGAACTTTTAAAGACAATCAGTGCGATTGAAGCAATCGAAGAAGTAATCACTGTAACAAGAGCTTAATCTAAGTAGATTTGCTGTTCCGATTCCCATAAAAGTAAAAAGAAATATGTGCGGAGGTATTTAAAGGCCTCCGTATATAGAATCTTTAGACTTCTTGGCCTTGAATAATCTGTTGGTACACCCGCATAGTTAAAATTGTAATCATCTTCTGATACTTTTACCTTATCTAAAATAAGTTTGATTCTCATAATATGATAATCACTTGAAACAATGAGTACTGTTTTAATACCATTTTTAGTTCGTAGAAACTGAAGAGTCGCTAAAACGTTCTCAACAGTATTGCGAGCGAGATAGTCAATATTCAAAAGATCAGGGTCTACAAGCCCTTCCAGATTCAAAGGCTGAATCAAAGTATTAACCGAGTTTTTAGAATAAACACCAGTAATAAAAATATTGGACTGATTATATTCTTTTGCAAGTTCCATGGCATGAGGAATTCTTCCTTGGTCACCAGTGAATACTACAATGAGATCGGGAGGTCGTTTGAAAAAGGCTTCTTTTGAAAGGGTCGTTTCGTTTTTGGAGACAATAAGAAAGAGTAGGCAGAAGATGGTGTAGAAGACACCACCTATAAAAATCAGGAATGAGGTATTTTTTAAATACCTCAAGGTCCTGGTTCGTCGTGTTTCGAATAAATACTTACTCTTAAACATCCTATTTTGCTGCGATTACTTCGATTTCAACAAGAGCACCTTTTGGAAGTGCAGGCACTTCAACACATGATCTTGCTGGGTAAGGTGCTTGAAAATATTTTGTGTATGCTTCATTAACAAGACCAAAGTTTCCAAGGTCTGTTACAAAGATACTTGTTTTAATAATATTTTCACGAGTTAATGAACATGCTTCTAGCAGACCATCAATATTGGCAAGGATTTGGTCAAGCTGAGCTGCAAATCCTTCCTTAAGGGCCATAGTGCTAGGCTCAAGACCAATTTGTCCTGAGAAGTAGTATGTTCCGTTATGCTCAACCCCTTGTGAGTATGTTCCAACTGCTGCAGGGGCCTTATCTGTATTAATAATATTTTTCTTAAAGCTCATAAAAATTCCTATTACTTTTCTTTCTTTGTTTCTTCTTCAAGAGCAAGAAGGGCATTTAGAATTACCATGTTAATAATCTCTGATACCGGAGCTGTTCTTTGAACAATATTTACTGAAGATTTCATCGGAACAAGAATTGGTCCAATGGCATCAGCATCAGAAAGTTGTTGAAGAAGTTTGTAGCTGATGTTTGCAGAGTTTAGCTCTGGGAAAATCAGAATGTCGGCAGCTTGATCAAGTTCACTGAAGTCGAAAAGTTTTTTCATAATGTTGTGGTTAACTGCAACGTCTGCTTGCATTTCACCTTCAACTTTTAGTTTTGGATATTTCTCTTTAGTAATCTGAACAGCTTTTTTCATCTTTTTAACATCATCAGTGTTGTTTGATCCAAAGCTTGAGTAGCTTAAGAAAGCAATTCTTGGCTCTTTCTTCATTAGATTACGGTAAAGATCTGCTGTAGAGTTAGCGATCTCACAAAGTGACTCTGCACTTGGATTTATTTGGGCCGTACAGTCAGCAAAGAAAAGAATTCTATTTTTGAACATTAGGATATAAACACCTGCGGCCAATTTCTTTTCTTTAGTTCCAACAACACTTAGAATTGGTTTCATACATTCTGGATAGGAAAGAGTTGGTCCTGCGATAAGTGAATCTGCAAGTCCTTTTCTAACCATCATTGAACCAAAGTAGTTCTCTTGAGACATTAAATCTTCAGCATGGTAGATGCTCACACCATTTCTTTGTTTTTCTTTACAGTATTCAGTATAGAATTCTGTAAATTTTGGGTGCTTACTTGGTTTGATGATTTCAACTGATTTAAGTTCTTCAAGTCCAAGAGCTTCCATTTTATTATGGATTGATTTTGGATTTCCAAGAAGTACCGGCTCGATCTTATCATCTTCAAGAAGAGACTTAACAGCTTGAAGAACGCGTGAGTTTGAACCTTCTGCAAAAACAGTTCTAACTTTTTTACCACGTTTTTTTACAAGAGATGAAACTTTATCACGTAGACCTTTCATGAAGGCACCGTTTGTTCCCAGCCTGTCTTCAAGTTGTGAAGCGTACTCTTTTAAATCGTAAATTTTATGACGTGCTACTCCTGAGTCCATAGCTGCTTTAGCAACTGCTGGAGCTAGACGAGTAAGTACTCTTGTATCAAATGGTTTTGGAATAAGGTATTCACGACCAAATGAGAACTCTTCGTTTCCATAAGCTAGTTTTACCTCTTCAGGCACTTCTTCTTTTGCAAGATTTGCAAGAGCGTAAACTGCTGCAAGTTTCATTTCATCGTTAATCTTAGTTGCTCTAACATCTAGGGCACCACGGAAGATAAAAGGGAAGCCTAGAACGTTGTTAACTTGGTTAGGGAAGTCTGATCTTCCTGTTGCCATGATAACGTCAGTTCTCACTTCGTGAGCTTCGTGTGGATAGATTTCTGGTTCAGGGTTTGCCATAGCAAAGATGATTGGATCTTTGGCCATAGTCGCTACCATTTCTTTTGTAAGAACACCGCGAGCAGAACATCCAATAAATGCATCAGCATTAATCATAGCGTCTGCAAGAGTTCTATCAGAAGTTTCTACAGCGAATTCCTCTTTATACTTATTCATACCATCAGTTCTACCTTTGTAGATAACTCCTTTAGAGTCACACATTAGTAGGTTTGCAGGGTTAACGCCCATTTTATAAAAAAGTTTTGCACATGCCATAGCTGCAGCACCGGCACCAGAGAAAACAACTTTTACTTCATTGATTTTCTTCTTAGAAACTTCAATAGCATTTATGAAACCTGCCGAAGCAATGATTGCAGTTCCGTGTTGATCATCATGGAAAACTGGAATATTCATTTTTTCGATAAGTTGTTGTTCGATTTCAAAACACTCAGGTGCTTTGATATCTTCAAGGTTAATACCACCGAAAGTAGGCTCAAGAGCGCTAACAACTTTTACCATACCATCAATTGTATTTTCATTTACTTCAATATCGAATACGTCGATGTCTGCAAATCTTTTAAAAAGAACACCTTTACCTTCCATTACAGGTTTTCCTGCAAGGGCACCAATATCACCAAGACCAAGAACAGCAGTACCGTTAGATACAACTGCAACAAGGTTTCCTTTTGAAGTATATTTGTAAGCTAGTTCTGGATCTTTAGCGATCTCTAGACAAGGTGCTGCTACACCTGGAGTATAGGCCTTAGAAAGATCGTTGGCCGTTAGACATGGCTTCGTTGCGACTACTTCGATTTTTCCTGGGCGACCAGAAGAGTGGTAATCAAGGGCCATTTGTTTTTTTTCATCAGTATTATTGTTTGCCATAAAAGCATCCTTTTTTGAGTAAAAATTGAAACGCCTTAAGCATACGCTAATTCACTCGGAATGACATTCCATGGACAGCTTTTTTCTAAGTTTGTGCTGTGTCATTTTGATCGAATATTCGCTACAATTGAGCTAATCACGAGCCCGATGGTAGTTGCGAAGATTCCTGCATACAATTCGTCTACATTTTGCCAAAAACCTGTGTGTTGAGCGTTGCGCCAATAGGTCGTGGCCACCACGCCAAGAAGGCATGAAAAAACGAATTGTTTGTCTTTGATTCGGTTGGGAAAGATATATCCATAAAGAACAGGTAATAGCAAACAAGCGGCAGAGTAGCTGCCCAAGGTTTTCCAAACTTTTTTAATATTTCCATCAAAAGAATTTGCAAGAATAATGGCAAGAATACCTGTTGCTACAACACCAATATGGTGGAAGTTTACTTTGGCACTTATTTTTTTGGGAATCATGTCATAAGTAATAGTTGTTCCAGCTAAAAATAAGTAAGAATCAAGTGTCGAAAGAATAGTGGCCAAGATACCGGCCAAGAAAAAACCGCGAAGTCCATCAGGAAGAAGTTGAACAGCGTATGTAAGATACGCTGTATCTGAAGCAGCATTTGGAATAATCGCCTTGGCATACATGGCCCCAAAAGTTGTACAGATATCAAAACAAAACCAAATAAACGTCGAAACAAGAATTCCGTTGCGAGCAACTTTATTTGATTTTGCCGCAAAACATCTTTGATAAAAGTTTGGATCTACTAGAGTCGAAAGAGCAATAAAGCCCCACACAAGAGTTGTTCCAAGTCCCACAGTTCCTGTTGGATTGAAATAACTTTGCGGTAGATTTTCTTGAAGAAAACCAAGTCCACCAAATCCTGTGATTGAAAAAAGCAGAACGAGAAATACGCCCAAGCACATGACAAAAAATTGAATTAAATCGGAAAAAACAACGGCCCTTAGCCCTCCCCAAATCGAATAGAGAAGAACGAATGTAATTCCAATGGCCATATTTGTAACAAGTTCACCACCAAAGATCATTTTGAGAAAAATTCCCAATGAAATCGTATAGGCGATAGGTAGGACATTGAAGAAGTTAAAAACAGCACTAAGTTTTGCCGATTTTGGTCCGAACATTTTTTCTATCAAATCAGGTAAAGTCATCGCTTTATAAGAATTGACTTTGTTTACCATAAAAAGAGCAAAGATAATGTATGAGACATACCAGAAAGCACCTTGGGTAACAAAATTGTATATCCCATTATTAAATGCGATCTCGGTGACACCAAAAATTCCACCATACCAAGTTGCAACAAGTGTTGCGGTAAACATTGGGAGAGTTAATTTTCTTCCCATAAGAAGAAGGTCTAGAAAATTGTCTTCTTCAGAATTTACATTGGCCTTGAGTCTATTCCCATAGAGAACACTTGCTACAGTAATGAGAATAACAATAAAAAACACTGTCCAGTCTAGGGGTGTGATCGTTTCGTAAATGTTGATGGATTCTTGGATTGTCGGCATGAAATCTCCTTTCGACAGTATTAACTGTATCAAGTTGTAAGAGTAGAAGGCGCGTCCTTCTTCTCGGCCATCGCGTATGGCACCCCTGATTTGACTGCAATGACTTTATCAATTAATGACTGTGGTGAAAAGAGAATAAAAAAAAGGGCCTCATTTGAGGCCCTGTGAACAATTAAGCGGCTTTTTTCTTTGTAAAAAATATCATATAAGCTGCGCCACCTGCACCTGTGTGATTTCCACCCTCATAGTGTCCTATGATGTTGTGGTGACTATCAAAAATTTCTCCATCTCCAAAATAGGCCATCACGCTATCTCTGAGATTTACAATAGTGTTGCCTGCGATGTAGCCGAGTGTTTCGTTGTCAGAATTTGTTACTTTGTTATTTACGACATGACCAATAACACGGCTGCCGACTTTGATGTCGTCACCGTCTACTGAGCCTAGATCAAAGTAACTTGTGTCTTTAAATGATGACATAGGCAATCTCCTTCGAAAGGGATTAGGGTACTTTAATTATATCACTTTTCGTGAAAATCAATACCAATCCCATCTGTGCGAAATCGCACCATTCTTAAAGAATGCCTACGGCAAGAAGTATTCTGCAACTCCATAGAGCCCATTTTGTTCAAATGGGAAAATCAATGAGTTGTTTGTTGGATTGTAATCCATACCAAGTCCACGACAACTTAGATTTGAAATTTGCCAAGGTAAGGCACCCATATCAGTGTTGGTCGTAATATTGTGTTGATAGATAATACCGTTGTCATGGCAATAGTATAAGTACTCAGTAGAGCCTACTTTCAAATATTGGTAACCATATATCGCTCTTCTTGCAAGGTATGCAATTTGATCAATAGTTCCACCTTGAGTCATTGAATAAATCTCACGACCTGCCGATGTACTTTCTCTGTTACGAGTAAAAATCCAACGAGAGTTTGCTCCATCCCAAAATGGAAGCCCTAGATAACTATAGTAAGGCATTTTACATGTCGCCGCAGTAGAACCAGAGGCGCAAAGACCATTGTATCCACCAGTATAGGTTTCAGTTCCGTTAGTTCCAGCAAGGTGAGACTGTCTGTAAGAATCAGTCGTGTCGTACAGTTTATACATGAAGTCTTCATAGTGAAGCTCTGTACCATTGTACTTCATATTTGATGTCAGAAGATTAGTTCCATCAAAACCAAGAACTAAAGTATATGTCTGGTTACCATTACATCTTTTCGATACACCAGTTTGTCCATCGTTATCCCAATAGTAATTACTTCCACAGCCAATGACCCTTTCATAAGTGCCCGTAGATCTATTTAGTCTCATAACTGGGCCATGGTAGTTTTCGCGCATATAAACATCACCATTTGCTTTGTTGGCCGCCCACCAGCTACCGTCATAGAATCCTAAAGTTGTGGCCTGACTCGTTTTATTTGGTTCTGTTTGGTAATTACCATTACCCGCAACGATATTGATATTTCCTTCAATTTCAAATTCTTTAATATAGTAAGAAGTATTATCACCAACGAGGATTTTTCCATTATTTAAGCGAACAACATTATTGATATTATCAAATCTTGCATTGAGAGCGTTTACACCATCTCCGTAAGAACGTCTTTGACCAAATAATGTCACCACTTGTCCATTTTCATCAACAGTTCTGATCTGACCACCTTCAAGCATGTAGATCTTACCACTTGTACTAATAAAGAAGTCTTGAAGGTCCATATTACAAGATGTCGCATTCGTTCCATCTGCACAAACTCCTCGTGTTCCTGAACCTAGGATACGAGTGGCCGTTCCGTCAAAGTTGATTCTATTTAGGTAACTTCTATCGCCAAAAGCGTAAACATTTCCGTCCATACCAGTGGCCACAAAACTTATGTAGTAACTCATATGTCCATCGTAGGCAGAGATTGCAGTGAAAGTTGCAGGATCGTAGTAACTTACAACATAGCGATCACCGCTTGTTGTTGCAGGATTATTGTCATTATCACAATCAGGATAGTTATAGTGACGATAATTATTTGTTCTAACTCCTGTTAATTCTGAAGTTGAAATATCAAAGCGAAGCCCTGGATTGTGAAGACGACACTTCATAAGATCTGTCGTGGCGTCGTAGTTATCCCCATTACCTGTGAAGTACTTACTGATAACTTGACCAGTTGAGGCCTTGTAAATTCTAATTCTGTAAAACGTTTTATTGTAATCTTTAAGAGCATAGTCGGAATGGAAATAGATATCACCATTCGGAGTAGCAAAGAAAACCATCCCTCTTGTCGTCCAAGAGTTTGATGAGTGAGTATAGATTGAAACATCAAGTGGGTTTGCCACGGTGTCACCAGTGTCAGAACCTCCACCAATTATCGTTTCAATTGTTGGTGTTGATTGATTTAAATCCACTCGTCTAATTCTATTTGTATCCATGATAAGTAGACGACCTTGATAGTCTAGCGCTATCTTTGTCGGATATCTTAGAGTCGCACTTTCTGCTGGACCACCGTCACCAGATGACGTACCCGTCGTTGGGATGAAAACTTTTTGCTTTCCATCTGTTGGATCAATTGTGAGAATTCCTCGTTTATAGTCGGCCACAAAAAATCGACCATTGTTTGTTACGACTAGAGAGTGAGGGTCTGCTTCACTACCGTTTTTACGTGTAAAAAAGAGTGCAGTTTGAGCAGAACCACCAAGTCCTGATTCAGTGTTACCAGCAATGATTTTAATAGTGTCAGAGTTCATTGGATTTGAAACAAGTTGTGTACTTGTTCCATCAGCGTCAGTGACTTTTACACGAATTTTGTATGAAGTATTTAGAGGAGATCCCCCTGTCCACTTATAACAACCTTCATCAGCTTGTAGAGAATAACCTGTACAGCCATGATTTGCTAAACTAAGTCCAGATACGATTTCTGTGAAGCTAATTTCATCGGCAGTATAGTATAGAGTGATTCCGTTTGTTGGAATGGCCGTATTATCAGAAGTCTTCCAACGAACATAAACATCACTACCTGCAGGAACTGAAGATTGCGCTCTTGTTGGAGGGTTTGTCATATTTGGATCATTCCCGGCCACAACGTCCCAGATTGTTGGAGGCTGACCAGGGTCATATGTTCTTGAAAGAGTATCTATTCCATCTGTACCTGCTCCGGCAGCAGAAAGATCAGAAATATTTTTTGCTTCATCCATTACCCATACAAAAACATTATAGGTAACAGGTGACCAGCCTAGGAGATAAGAATAATTAGTTAAGCTCAAGCTTGGAGAAAGAGCTTGCCCCACAGAAGGAGAGTTGACTGCGATAAAGCATCCATCATCAGAAAGTGGTTTAGTCGAGTTATTAGACTTAATACACATATGGGAGATATTAACTTCTGAATTGGCAGAAGTTGCACTTAAGTTCACTGGGATGAAACTTGAAGTTGTTGGGTCAGGGGCAGTCGTTGAGAAAGATGAGACTGTTGGAATATTTGTTTCTCTAATCCAATCGACAGACACTGTCGTCGTATTAGAAGTGGCATTTGTTTGAGCAAATGAATAAGTTCTTGTCGCATCTGTAGTATTCGAAGCTGTTGTGAATGACCATGTCCCTGAAGTACAAGTTGTGGTTGTCGACTGCGCTCCTGAAACAGTAATTGTTAGACCGTCTTCGCAGTTACCTGTGAAAGTTTCTGTGTCAGTATTCGATTTAACAAGTGTCTTAGCGATTGTAAGTGCAGGACCTGTTGTGTCTCTTGTCCAATTTAAAGTTAGTGTAGAAATATTTCCTGCTGAGTCTGTTTGATTAAATACAAACGATCTCGTCGCATCTGTTGTGAATGTTGGAGAGTTCCAAGTCCAGCTCGATGAAGAACATGAGAATGTATTCGTTGCATCTCCAGTTACTTGAATAGTATTTGTCCCTTCACAGCTTCCTGTTAATGAAACAGAGCTTGCATTATTTAAAAGATTTTTTGTACCACCGCTAGAAAGGGCAAATGGTGCTGTCACCGCAAATGCTGGAGGAGTTGCATCACGCTCCCATGATAAAGTTAGTGGAGGAGCCGATGTATTTCCTGCAGCATCAGTTTGAACGAGGTCATAAGAATAAACACCATCGACAGTTTTACTTGACGGTGTCCAAGACCAAGAACCAGAAGTACAATTAAATGTTGTCGTCTGACTTCCTGATACAGAAATTGTATAGTTCCCTTCACACACACCTGACCAAGCATTTGGAGTGTTGTTTTTTGTAAAGTCTGGAGAAATTCCACCTGTCTTAGTCATTACAGGAGCAACCTCATCTCTAATAAGGTCTCGCGATACTGTCGTAATATTACCTGCGGCATCTGTTTGAGATAGGTTAATAGTCTTTGTACCATCATTGTCTGAAAAGTTAACGAGCTGATTAAATGAACCACCAGAACAAGCAATATTGAATGTCGCTTGAATATCACCACTAAACGTAATATTTAAACCAGTTTCACATGTACCTATTAAAGTTGCACTTGATCGGTGATAACTATTATTGGCCGGCGATGAAATCGCTAATGCCGGTGCAATTGAATCAATTGTGAAATCTGCTGATGTAACAGTATTTGAATTTCCTGCACGATCTGTGAAAGATACTCTAAATTTAGCGTTAGAAATATTTAACGATGGAACTGTCCATGATTTTGTGAAGGCCGTATTACTTAAAGGTCCAGTAGTTGATGCTGTTGTTCCTATCGTTGACCATGCACTTCCGTTATAGAAATCTACTGTGAAGTTAAGCGATGTTGTTGTATTAAGTTCAGTCGCTGTCCATGCTAAAGAATAAGTTTGTCCACCGCGAACAGGTGGTGGATTTGTTAAGGCAAAAGTTGGTGCAACTGTATCATATACAATTGATGCATTTGTCGAAGTTGTTGAAACGTTGCCATAAGTGTCTTTAGACCAGACTTTTAAAGTGTGACTTCCTTGTGATGTCGATGTTGTATAAGTGATGGCATTGGCTGAAGTTGAGCATGCTTGCCATCCACTATCCCCAGCGAGAGGAGCAGACGATTCATTTACTAGTAAAAAAGGAGTGTCTGTACAGCTCGAGGCCGTAAATGTAATTGCCGTTGAATTTGTATATACAGCAGAAGACAGTGCAATAGCTGGAGCAGGGGCAGGTGTTTTATCATTTATTGTGAATGAAATTGTTGCCACTGCGGCCGCATCAAGTGAGCCGTCGTTTGCAATGTAAGTAAAGCTATCACTACCATTATAGTTAAGAGTTGGTGTGAATGTACAAGTAAGGTCCGTACCATAACTACCTGTTGTAATACAATTTGAAATTGCTCCATGAGTTGGAGCCGTTACTATTTTGTAGCTCAAACTACCTGAGTCGATATCTGTCGCATTATTAATAGTGAAATTAATTGGAGTTATATCATCTGTTGTAAATGATTGGTTTGCTCCCATTACTGGTCTGTCATTAACAGGGTTTACTGTAATTGTAACTGTTGCGATAGATGAATCGAGGGCCCCATCATTAACTTTGTAAGTAAAAGAATTAGAACCGTTAAAGTCTGGATTTGGTGTGTAAGTACAAGAACGGCTTGAACCGCCTGTGCATGAAATAGTACCATTCGCTGTATTTGTGACTTTTATGTATGTTAATGGATCAGATTCAATATCAGAGCCCGCTTGAAGGTCAAATGTTACCGGAGTATCTTCATTTGTTGATACGCTTTGAGTTGATGCTAAAGTTGGAGCATCATTAACTGCTGTAATATTGATCGTAACTGTCGCTACAGCAACTGAGTCAACAAGCCCATCGTTAACTAAATATGTAAAAGAATCACTTCCATTTAAATTAGGATTTGGAGTGTATGTACAAGTGAGATCTGTCGAGTATGACCCCGTAGAGATACAATTACTAAGAACACCTTTTGTCGGGCCACTCACAACCTTGTAGCTTAAAGTTTGCGATGGAAGATCAATGTCTGCACCATTGTTAATTGTGAAATTTAGCACCGTGTCTTCGTTGGTGGCCAAAGTTTGATTAGCACCAAGAGTTGGAGCATCGTTTGTTGGATTGATTGTAACTGTAACAGTCGCAACACTCGAATCAGCCGTCCCATCATTAACTTTATATGTGAATGAGTCACTTCCGTTATAGTTTGCGTTAGGAGAATATGTACAAGCTCTACTTGTTCCACCTGTACAACTTAATGCTCCATTTGTTGGATTCGAAACAATGATATAGCTTAGAGTAGAGCCTTCAATATCACTTCCAGCATTAAGTGAGAAATTTAGCGCTACATCCTCATCAGTACTTACTGATTGAGTCGCGGCCACTGTTGGGATGTCATTTACTGCAGTAATTGTAAAAGAAACGCTGGCAACTGCAGAAGAGTCTGCAAGGCCATCATTAACTCTATAAGTAAATGAGTCAGAACCGTTGTAATTAGCAGACGGTGTATATGTACAGGTTAAATCAGTTGAGTAAGAACCTGTTGTTATACAATTTGTAAGTGTTCCATGAGTTGGAGCTGTTACAACTTTATAGCTTAAAGTTTGGGCCGGTAAATCAACATCACTACCACTATTAATAGTGAAGTTTAGAGCTGTATCTTCTGGTGTCGAAAGATTTTGATTTGCACCAACAACAGGGGGATCATTTTCTGCAGTAATATTAATTGTTACAGTTGCAGTATTAGAGTTAAGGGCACCATCAAATACTTTATATGTGAATGTCACACTTGCTGTTTCGTTTGTACCAGGCATGTAGCTACAAGAGGTACTCGTTCCTCCTGCACAATTTAATGTTCCTGTGGCCGGATTTGATTCGATAATGTAAGTTAGCGAATCTCCTTCTATATCAGTTCCAGCATTTAATGAAAAATTCACAAGAGTGTCTTCATTCGTTGAAACAGTTTGTGTTGCTATAAGTGTTGGAGCATCATTTACGGCATTTATTGTAATTGTCATTGTTGCCACTGAAGCGGCATCCGTTACAGTGTCATTTGCAATATAGGTAAATGAATCAGTTCCATTGAAATTAGAGTTTGGAGAGTAAGTACAAGTTAGGTCAGAACCATAGGCGCCTGTTGTAATACAATTTGAAAGCACTCCATTAGTGGGAGCTGAAATGATTTTGTAAGATATAGTCTGAGCAGGTATATCAATATCTGTTGCATTTGAGAGCGTGAAATTAACTGCATTATCTTCATTTGTTGAAGCCGTCTGATCTGCAGGCATTACAGGGGCATCATTTACGGGAGAAATTGTAATCGTTACTGTTGCGATTGTTGAATCTAGACTTCCGTCGTTTACTTTATATGTGAACGAGTCAGTACCGTTAAAATTTGGGTTAGGTGTATAAGTACAAGAATTACTCGTTCCACCCACACAAGAGATCGTTCCATCGGCCGTGTCACTAACTTTTATATATGTTAGGGGTGATCCTTCAATGTCTGCACCTGTCGTTAGAGCAAATGTAAGAGGAGTGTCTTCTGATGTCGAAACAGACTGCGATGCCGCTAGAGTAGGAGCATCATTCACGGCATTAACGTCAATTGTTACAGTCGATACTGCAGAGTATGTGTTTCCATCGTAAGCTCTATAAGTAAAAGAATCTTGGCCGAAATAGTTTGGATTTGGTGCATAGTCACAGATGAGATCTGTATTAGACTGCAAACAATTTGAAAGAACACCATTTGAAGTTGTTCCTACAATCTCATAAGTAAGTGGATCACCGTCACTGTCAGTGAAGGCAGATACTGTAAAAGATGTATTTGTATCTTCGTTTGTCGCGAAGTTTTGATCTGCTGCATTTGTAGGTGAATTATTCGTAGCTGTTAAATCAATATTTGCGGAAATGGTATCAAGACCACATATAAGATTGAAAGTTGCTGTTCTCACACCTTTATCTGTTGGAGTAGCATTTATATCTACTGTACAAGTTCCATTTGCTGATACCTGTGAACTATCACATGAATTACTTGCAAAATTAAATTCAACAGCATTTGTACCAGTTATTGAAGTTGTACAATTTTTTGTTGATACATTACCTGTGTTTGAGACAGTAATTGTAAAGTCAGATGAAGTGGAGTTGTTGGCAACATTACCCATACTCAATGTTGAAGGACTAATCCCTAGAATCGGTCTTTCAACTGCAAAAGTATTTGATTCTAGAATTGTAGATTGTCCAAGGGTATCAGTGAAAGTAACTTTAAATTTTGCCCCAATTATATTTTGATTCGGGAAAAGAAAGTCTGTACTAAATGTTGTGTTATTAAGTTCACCATCTAGTGAGTTGATATTTGCAATGGTTGACCAACTTGAACCATTGTAAAATTCAACTTGAAAAGTTGAGGCGCTACTTGAATTTGATTCAGTAGCAGTCCATGCGATAGTGAATGTCTCATCAGCTCTATACGAAGAGAGTAGATTTGAAAATGCAAGAACTGGAGCCGATGTATCAATAAAGATAGGGAGCTCTGAAGGAGTTTCTGAAACAGCTTCAGATAAGTCTTTAGTCCATAATTTCAGAGTAACAGTACCTTCACTAGGCTCTTGGATTGTATAATTGATATTATCATTTGGACCATTGAGACACGAATAGATAAAATCAGCATCTGCAGGTGTTTCATTGTTTTCTGTGATGGCCATTTTGTCAAAGGTCTCACAATTTTCAAAGTAATCTCCACCAATAGAATTACCTGTATTGAAAGTGATAGTAATATTTCTAGTACTACTAGGATTAGTTGAAAAACCTCCTAGTGCAATTGCTGGTGCTATTGGATTAAGAACATTCTCAATTTCTGTGTCGAAATTTAATTCATGGTATGGGAAGTTTGTTGTATCTACATTATCATCTGAAGAGTTTTTCTTCCCTACTATTAAAGTAACAATTTCAGTCCTTTTTGAATTGGCCCTTGGTATATATGTCCAAGTTTTAGAATTAGATTTAACAACACCATCAACGCGCCATTCGTATCCAATAGTGTATGATGTGTTCCAGTGGTATGCGTTTACGTTATAGATAAATGTATCTTTCTCTTTTAATTTAACTTGGTATTGAATATTGTTGATATCTGGAGCCGCGTTTTCTAGTTGGTTTGCATTACTTCCAGAGAAGGCCGAGCTAAAACTTTGATTGATTGAAGTATTACTTTCAATTACTCCATAAATCGTTTCTAAATTACTTTCATTCTTGGCCTCTGATCCTACCTTATTGTAAATATCTTGAATGGCCTCAGGGTTCACAGACTCTAAATTTGTCACTACTTTAGTGTTTAGAACTTTAGAGATAAGAGTTGTTACTGGATCAAGATCTTGATCAGCATAGAAACTTGTAATGATTCTTTGAAAATTGACTTCACATCCAAGAGTTTGGAGCATGTATCGGCTTGGAGTGTTCAAATCTAGTGATAGAGTTAGCGGATCAAAAGAGAAGGCCGTCGAGCTATCAATATCCTGTTCTGATATTGGATTATCCATAAGAACAGAATAGTTTTTTAAATCCACAAGAAGAATTCTTGGATCTACACATGAAGACGCTGCATATGCACTTTGAATGAGCTCATAGTTCTTATTAAAGACAAGTGGACTATCTGAGATGATCTTCCCTTTAATCATTGGAGGATTTGAAAGGGCCGGAGGTGTTGTGTCTCCTGAAAATGAGCCACTGCTACTTGATGAAGAAGTTGTTGTCGAACTTGATCCATTGCTTGAAGCTGACTCTTCTGTTGGGGCACCTAGGTAAGTTGGGCCATCTGTTTTAGAAGTTGTTTTCGAGGCCTCAGTGTATGAACTTCCTGGTGTGCTTACGCTACTTGAACTAGATGATTCATAGCTTAAATCATTTGCAGAATAGGATCCTTGCGACTGTGGTAGTTGTGAAAAAGAATTGCTTGGCTTTAATTTTGAAGGTTTTGAATCTTCAGAGTAAGTGTCTTCATCCTCAAATGAGTCGAGTGATTCATTTTGTGAATTCTTAATTAAGTTTGTTGATATTTGTTGAGTAGCTTCTTTGTTTGCTTTTTCTTCTCGCTTTTTTGAAGCTGGTGATCTGTAGCTAGAGAGCTCTCTATTATTTAGTTTGAGAGAGTAATTATATGATGGGTCTTTAACAATTGTAGTTTCAGGATCTTTTTTTAAAGTTAAAAAGATCCCTACAGTCACAATTGCAAATAAGGGCAGTAAAATTTTATTAAGAAATTTGATACTCAACCACCTGTCTAAAGATTCTTAATAAATCTTAACTCTATTCGGTTGATTCGGTGCGATATTAATGGGTCAAAGAATTTTACTCATTCTTGTCGTTATAATTTAGGTGATAAATAATATCTCCTTAGAGTTATTGGCATTTTTTGGTACTTTTGAGTGATTTGAGCTATAATTTTTAAACAAAATCACCATCTCGCGTCAAAAGATTTTATAGGATTTCACAAAAATGACCATCACCCAATTAGAGTATGTAATCGCTGTCGACAAATATAGGCACTTTGGTAAGGCATCAAAGGCCTGTCATGTAACCCAACCAACTCTTAGTATGCAGCTCCAAAAGCTAGAAGAAGAACTTGGTGTGATCATTTTTGATCGTTCAAAAAGCCCAACCTTGCCGACATTAGAGGGAGTGAAGCTTATTGAGCAGGCAAGAGTTGTTCTTCGAGAATATAAAAAGATTTTTGACGTTGTTAAAAATAACGGAGATGTTATTCAAGGCGATTTTAGATTGGCCGTCATTCCAACTTTATCTCCGTATGTACTACCATTATTTTTAGAGCAATTTTCATCAAAGTATCCGCAAGTAAACTTGATTGTTGAAGAAGCGAAGACTGAAGATATTATCGAACTAATAGACAAAGATGAAATAGATGCAGGTCTTCTTGTTACACCACTTCATGAAGAAAAACTCATTGAAAGAGTTCTATTTTATGAACCATTTTATGTATTCGCTTCTAATCAAAATATTCTTTTTCAAAAAGATAAAATCAAAGCTAGTGATCTTGATCTCGATGGTATTTGGCTATTGAATGAAGGGCACTGTATGCGAACTCAAGTTTTAAATCTTTGTAAGAAAGAGAAAGAAGGCGCTGGTAAAGGAAAGAACCTTCATTTTGAAGGGGGAAGTCTTGAAACGTTAAAGAATATTGTTTCGGGTGGGCGTGGTTATACTTTACTTCCGCAGCTTGCCACAAAAAACCTTTCTCCCAATGAGAGGAAAATGCTTCGTGAATTTCAAGCACCTGTACCAACGAGAGAGGTCTCTTTAGTACATGGAAGATCATTTTTAAAAGAAAGAATTATTGATGCTATAGAGCAGGAGATTATTGCAAACCTCCCTGATTCAATTAAAACCCCAAAGGGTGGGAAAGTTTCTGTCGTAGAAATTTTTTAAGCGCTTTTTTCATCAACTAACTGATGGGCCTTCTCTAAAATAAACGATGAGGCCCTCATTTCACTCCAGTAAAACTGATCAGAATTAAAAGAAACAAAACCAACATGTCCACCTGAATGAGGTATCTCTAAGCAGATATTCTTATTTTTTTGTGCTACTTGCATTGGATAACACTCTTTACCAAGAAAGGGGTCATTCTTTGCATTGATGATGAGAATTGGAATTTTAATTCTATGGAGGACATGAATACAGCTAGCTTTTTCATAGTAATCAAAGGCATTTTCAAAGTTGTGCAGAGGTGCTGTGAAATACGTATCGAAATCAAAGAAAGATTTTACTTCGTTAAGTTTAGTTAGATCAATATGATCAAGTCCAATGAGATCATGCTTTTGCTGAATTTTTCTTTTCATAGTCGTCATGAAATCATTTAAATATATTTTTTGAACAGGCTTCGCTAAAACTTCTGCCGAAGATTTTAAATCACATGGGGCCGAGAAGATGACCGATTTTTTGATTTTAGGATTAAGCGCCTCTCCCATATCTCCTAAATATTTTGCAGTAAGATTCGCACCTAAGCTAAATCCCATAAGATAAATTTCATCATATTTTTCTAGGGTAAGAGCATATTCTATAATGGAATGAAGCTCTTCTGAGTCTCCACCATGATAAAAGCGAGAGGCCAGATTCATCTCACCACTACAGCTTCTCATGTTCCATGCAAGAGCATCCACTCCTAGCATATTAAAGTGTCTTGCCATCCCTTTTACGTAGGGTGAATTTGATGAACCCTCAAGACCATGAGACAAGATTAAAAGTTTATTCGAACCAACTTCAGAAAAGTCGAGATCGATGAAATCGTTGTCATTGGTATTGATTCGAACCCTTCTATAATCGATATCTTTTACTTTTCTAAATAGGTATGGATAAAGAGTCTGAACGTGACCATTAGAAAATAATGGTGGGGCCTTGTAGGAAGAATCACTAATAACGGGCATATTAAACCTTAGCTACATTTTACAATTTTTCATTTTAAACTAATCTGACGAAAATACTAGCATAGGTAAAAAAAAGCCCCTTCAATGAAGGGGCCTTAATATTATTGCTGTTGAAGCATGTCTTTTGGAACACCTTTAGGGATCGCACTAAGAAGCTTCTTAGTATAATCGTCTTTAGGGTTTTTATAAATTTCTTCAGAGCTTGCAAACTCAACAATTTTCCCTTTGTTCATTACACCGATTTCATCTGCGATGTACTTAACAACTGAAAGGTCGTGAGAAATAAAGATGTAAGTTAAGTTAAACTCATCTTGTAGATCTTGAAGAAGATTTAGAACTTGTGCTTGTACAGAAACATCTAGTGCAGAAACTGACTCATCACAAATGATGAATTCTGGCTTAAGTCCTAGTGCTCTTGCGATACAAATACGCTGTCTTTGTCCACCTGAGAATTCGTGTGGGTAACGGTTTAGGTGGTCACCGCTTAGACCAACTTTTTCAAGAAGGTCAGCTGCCATTGCGTATCTTTCTCTCTTATCTTTACCAATTCCATGGATAACCATTGGCTCAGTGATAATATCACCGATAGTCATACGTGGGTTAAGTGAAGAATATGGATCTTGGAAAATGATTTGCATTTTCTCTCTCATTAGTCTCATTTCATCAGAGCTAATGTGAGTGATATCTTTTCCGTTATAAATGATTTTACCTTCAGTTGGCTCAATAAGTCTTAGGATAGAGCGACCAAGAGTTGTTTTACCACAACCTGATTCACCTACTAGACCTAGAGTTCTACCTTTTCTAACTTGAATATCTACACCGTCAACGGCCTTGAACCAGTTAACAGTTCTACCAAATAGACCACCTTTAATAGGGAAGTGCTTTTTGAAGTTTTGGATTTCAAGAAGAACAGGGTTCTTGGCTTCATCAATTGGACGCCATTTCTTTTCTTCTTTTTTAAGAGGATCAGAAACATTTCCATCATCTTGAAGGAAGTCTTCTACAGTAAGAAGTCTTCTTGGGTTTTTGTCTAAGCTTGGACGACAAGCTAGAAGACCTTTTGTATATGGGTGCTTAGGATCTTCAAAGATTTTTCTTGTTTCATTTTGCTCAACAAGATCACCTCTGAACATAACTGCAACTTCGTCAGCAATGTCAGCGATAACTGCAAGGTCGTGAGTAATGAATAGCATACTCATTCCGTGCTTCTTTTGAAGGTCTAGCATTAGATCAAGAACTTGTTTTTGAATTGTAACATCAAGAGCAGTTGTAGGCTCATCACAGATTAGAAGATCTGGTTCACACGCCATTGCCATTGCGATCATTACACGTTGTTTTTGACCACCAGACATTTGGTGAGGATACTTCTCAACACTTTCAAGAGGAGTTGGAATACCAACTTCTTCAAAAAGCTCAATTGTGCGCTTTCTAGCTTCGTGCTTATTCATTCCTTGGTGAAGAATAAGAACTTCATCAATTTGATTTCCAACCGTATATACTGGGTTTAGAGAAGTCATTGGCTCTTGGAAAATCATTGCGATTTTATTTCCACGAATCTTTCTCATTTCATCAATTGATAGTTTAGTAAGATCTTTTCCTTCGAAAATAATTTCACCACTAGAAATTTTTCCAGGAGGGTTAGGGATTAGTCCCATGATTGCTAGAGATGTTACTGATTTACCTGAACCAGATTCTCCAACTAGACCTACTGTTTTTCCTTTTGGAATTTCAAGATTAAGACTTTTAACGGCCTGAACTGTTCTTCCTTCAGATTTGAAGTCTACACATAGATTTCTAATACTTAGTAATGATTCTGCCATAATTTAATGTTACCTTGCTTTGCGTTATCAGTTCTGCAGTGTGAATTAAAGTCATATCAAAATAATATAGGATTCGCATAGCCCTTTGCGTAATTATTCCGATAAAAGTTGTCATACAGGGCATATAGAATAAAATATTATCATCAATAAAAATAAATTTGTCTTTTGAAATAAGGTGAAACTGTAAGTTATGAGTAAAAAAATTCTCGTTGTTGATGATGAAGAGTTTATCAGAGAGGCCATGACCGATCTTTTTAACTCCAATGGTTATGAGGCACAGTGCGCCAGTAGCGGACAAGAGGCCTTTGAGCTTTGTTCTAAACAAGAATTCGATATTGTGATTTCTGACATTAGAATGGCCGACGGTGATGGCCTTGAATTGGCGAATAATCTTTTCGAAAAATTTGGTACAAAATTGCCCGTTATTTTTGTTACTGGCTACCTTGATTGCGAGGGAATTGATATCCCAACAAACGTTGTTGAAGTTGTTAAAAAACCTGTTCGTTTTGTTAACTTAAATAGTGTTGTAACAAGAGTTTTGGGTCTCTAGTATTTTTCTTGCCAGTTGGATTTGAAATAGCTACTTAAGCCAAATGAAAATTATAATCTTCTTAATGATTTTTATTGGGCAATCATTTGCATCCCCATATCTTTTTAAGTTTTATCCTAAAGGAACTAAGGTCGTTGGAATTGGTGCCTTCAATTTAGAAAATGAACGAGAATTCGAAAAAGGTGAAGATATTATTGAAAATCTCACCTTGAGTGGAACTGGGCTCAATTTTCTCTACGGTCATTATTTATCCGAAAAAGATTATCTCGAAATTTCTATCAGTGCTCTCGCTGGAAAGTATGAAGAAGTTTACTCACACGAACTGGCCTATCTTGGAAATAGAGATAATAAGGTTTTCGGAGTAAGAGAGCCGGTGATTACTTATCTTAGAAAGTTCAACACAGTTGATGATCATCATTATAATCATGGACTTAAAATTGCTTATTCACCATCATTTAATATGGCAAAGCAAACAAATTTCATGCGCGGTCATCATGAGTTAGAGATTAATTATTGGTTCTCTTACCGCAGAAAGAACTACGAAATGGCAGGGCAATTATATTCACGCTACTTCACAGAGAAAAAAATTGAGCTCTCAGACATGGGAAGCGAAAGAAGTAGTCCTTATTCAGAAGTCGGAATCGAATTGATGCCCGCTTTTATTTATAATGAATTCGCCATTCGTGCCATTGGTGGAACAGGTAATACAACTGACTACAATACCAAGAACGATCAAATTGAAAGAAAGAGTGACAAAGGTTTTTCTGTCTACGGAGGAGGAAGCCTTGAGTATGACAATGAGGACTTTGCGGCCAATCTTACATTCATTGCATCATCTTATGTTTTTAATTCCATCGATGAAGATATGGCTCGCGATGTGGACTTTGAATTTGAAAATAGAGAAATAAGTCTGAACTTCCTATGGAGGCTTAGATAATGAAAAGAATTATTTTATCAATTGCAATTTTTATTTCGAGTTTTGCTCAAGCTAGAGATCTAAATATTTGGAGCGACTTTACAAGTCCTGTAACAACAGATGCCAAATATATAACACTAGGTGGCCTCACTGCAACGGCCATGGTCTTTGCTAATAAAGACTTTCGTACTTATAGAAAGAGAGAGTCTTTTGATGATGCTAGACCTTTTGGAAACTATGGCTTTATTGGTGAATATTTAGGCTATGGTTTTTTAAATGCAGTATATACTCTCACTGCGTATTATTATGGGACGCAAACGGGAGAGGAAAAATACTTTCAAGCGGCCGAGCATATGGCGAAAGCATCGCTATATTCATCTGGCCTTACTCTTGTTTTGAAAACGGCCATTAATGAAAGAAGACCTGGTTATCCAGACGATTCAAATTCATTTCCTTCTGGTCACTCATCTGCTTCATTTGCTTTTGCTTCAGTTATTGCCGCAAGACATGGTTGGTACTGGGGTGGGCTCGCTTACGGAACTGCAACTTTTGTGGCCTTAAGTCGAATCAACGATGATTTTCACTATCTGCACGATGTTCTTTTTGGAATGACTATTGGAGCGGCCTACGGATGGGGAATTTATAATAATTACAAGAATGGAGCGCCTTACTTTCTAACGGCCATCCCTCTTGATGGTGGGGCCGGTGTGACATTTGCTATGGAGTTTTAGTTGTTAAGGTTAATTGTTGTTTTAAGTTATTTGTTTAATCTTTCGGCAAGTGCGGAATATCTTCTCTACAGTCCTGAACGAAAAAATGTGGAACCCGTTAGTTATTATTTTAACGGGGCCTTTGATGTCATTCAAAACCCTTACTATTTTTCCCAAGAAAATTTCTGGAAAAAACATAAAGAGCTATTTAGAAGAATAGGTTCACCCAATCACTCGATTAAAAGAGATGGTGGTTATGGAAAATTCTTTAAAGATGAATTTCTGACGACAAGGGTTGTTCCCAATATAGGACTTCATCTTATTGGGGGCGGATATGATACAAGACTCTTGCAAGAGTATTTTAAAGATAAGGGAGCATCATTTCCTCTTCTTTATGCCGTCACTGTTTCGTATCTTGCGCACTTTGGAAATGAGGCCTTAGAGCTTACAAATAGTAATATTTCTAGTCACGATCATATTGCTGATTTATTTATCTTTGATGTGGCCGCTGTCGTTCTTTTTCAAAATGACAATGTCGTTAAGTTCTTTAGAGATGATCTTGGAATGAGGCATTGGCATATGCAACCGATGGTTGAATCAAAAAAGTTCGACATTACAAATGCTGGTTTAAATTATATTTTCAGACCCGATGTGTTTAAATCGAAAGTTCGTCCATTTTTATATCTAGGAATGCAAACACTGGCCGGTGGAAGTTACGAGTTTAGAGAAAAAGAATTCTTCTCATTTGCAGCGGGGATGGCCCTTACTGATCCATTGTTGCAAAAAGGAAGATTCGTAACTGGGCTATTCTATGACAAGGAAGACGATCTTAATTGGTCTGTATTTATGAATGGCTCTGAAGATTATAAAATTCGTATGAACTTGTATCCAGCATTTTTAAGATCGAGATTAGGAGAGTTTGGATTCTTAATTGGAGCAAGAAAGGGAGCCGAGCAAGTTATTGGTATTAACTACAAGCTCCCTTTAGGACTATCGTATATTTTCTAGAAAACTTCTTTGAAAAGTTTTGTCATTCTCTCCCAAGAATCAGCTGTCGCTTTTGCATCATAGCCAAGTGGCAGCTTGTACTCCTTAGCGACTTTATCGGCATTTGGATTAGAGTAGGCGTGTAGAGCTCCTTCGTAGCCAACAACTTCAGTGTCAATTTTTGCTCTTCTCATATCTCTTTTAAATTGTTTTACATCTTTTGCTGGCACCATAGGATCTGCATCTCCAGTTAATACGAGAACCTTACCATTGAATACGCCACGCTTTGCTTTTACTGGTAATTGAAGACCTCCATGAAGACTTACTACGGCATCAAGATCTTTTCCAAGTCTTGCCATTGAAAGAACTACCGAGCCACCAAAACAAAAGCCGACTGCACCAATTTTATCTGCATCAACATCTGGTTGTGACTTTAGGACTTCAAGTGCTTTATCAAATCTTTTCGTGGCCTCATCCATATTCGTATAAACAGACTTCGCAAATTCTCCCGCTTCACTTGGGTGAGTTGTTGTTTTTCCTTCCCCGTACATATCTATGGCCATTGCCGTGTAACCCATCTCGGCGAGTTTATCAGCTTGAGCGCGGGCAAATTCATTTTGGCCCCACCATTCATGGACAACGATAATACCTGGACGCTTGCCTTCTACATTTTTAGCGTGAGCAATGTAGCCTTTGAATTCTTTTTCTCCAATTCTATAGCTCACTTCTTTTTTTCCATGAGCACATGAAAAAAGAAAAAGTAGTGATAATAATGATAAATACCTGAGCATTTTATTTCCCCTTGTTGAATATTTTAATGCCCTAATAGAATAATCGAAAAGTTCTACTTGAGTTAAAAAAAACCAAAACTTAATATTAGATTATGTTTAATCAAAACAAAGATCTTATTTATCTTCCAAGAAATCGCTTCATTTGGTTTGTGCTCACTTTTGTCGCGGCCTATGTGAATGTTGGAGGATTCTTCGCTGTCCATCAATTCGTCTCTCATGTCACAGGACTACTGGGACATTTTGGCGTCTATGCAGGCCAAGGAAAAATTCCGCAAGCGATTATGGCCTTGCTCGTCCCGTTTTCATTTTTATTAGGAGCGATATTTACGGGGTTATTCACAGATGTGCGCAGGCATGTGAATAAAGCACCCATATATTATCATTTGCCACTTATAAATTCTTTTCTCTATTTCTTTGTCGTCATTGCTGGAACAAAAGGACTGCTTGGAATTTTTGGAGAGCCTTTCGAAAACTACGTCGATTTTATAACGGCCGTTATCCTAAGCTTTTCATGCGGAATACAAAACGCTCTTTTCACTTCGTTTTCTGGTGCCGTTGTTCGCACCACTCATATGACAGGCCTTATGACAGATCTAGGCCTTAATATCTCACAAATGATCTCTGGCCAAGCGACACCAGAAATTAAGCGCAACGTGAAGCTAAAAATGGAATTGATCTTCTCATTTTGCCTTGGTGGTATCGTTGGATCATATCTTTTTGTCAGCTATGAGTTTATGGCCTTTATATCGCCGGCGGTGGTTTGCCTTCTTATTTCGATGCGATTTATGTTTGATAGATGGGGTCGTAAATAGTCTGGATTGAAAAAATGTAC